>CAZUJU010000005.1:96461-97897 GCA_964620675.1 uncultured Thiotrichales bacterium
TGCCCTCGCCATGAAAGCTAACGCCGCGTATCGCGCTCAGCACTCGCGAGAGAACGCAAACCCCCGAGCGCCTGGTTCAACACCGGATTGTCGCTTTCACGCGGATACACCATGTAGGCCGGATGAGCATACACAGGCGAATCGCGCACCGGATGGAGTGCGCCAGAAGCGATGAATGGCGCCGCCATCCGCGCCGGCAAAAAGCAACTGCCGCCATTTTCGAGCATTAACTGAATGCCTAACCACCCGATATTCACAATCTGCGGTGGACCTTCGAGGTCGGGAAAACTTTGCGTGTGCAGCGCCTGAAATCCCGGCCCCCATTCGACCAAGATGTAATCCTCGGCCGGCCCCGTATCGTCCGCGCGGGTGCTCACCAACACCAGCGCTTCATCGAACAAGTGCTCGACCACCAAACCCGGGCTATGGCTCGGCGTGTACATGACGCCGATATCGAGCGTGCCTTCGATCAGACGTCGCATCAGATCCTCCTCAAACCCAATCTCGCTGCGAACGACCACATCGCCCGCGCGGGCGCGCATCCAGCCGACCCAACGCGGCAAAAATCCCTCCCACAGCGCGATGCGTCCGCCGATGCGCAAGCTCGCGCGGTAGCGCTGCGGCAGACCGACATCGCTCCGCGCTTGATCCGCGGTTAAAACCAGACGCTTTGCATACACAAGGAAACGCCGCCCGGAGGGGGTAAGGCTGGTGCCGGCGCGGTTGCGGACAAAGAGCCGCGTTCCCAGCGCCTCTTCCAGACGCGCAATACGCGCGCTCACCGTCGACTGAGTTAAATGCTGGTGCCGCGCCGCATCCAGAAAACTCCCATGCGCCACAATCGCCAGGAAGGTACGGGCTTGATCGATATCCATGACACACCGGATTTATATCGCGAATATCGATATCATAGTCCAAATAATATCGTTTGAGCAGCATCACCCGCGACGCTATAGTGGCGCAGAGGCTAGGCAAATCGGAGCAAACCCATGACGATCACAACATCCTACACGCTCGACAACGAAGGCTATCTGATCGAACCGGACGATTGGAACGAAGACGTCGCGCAGACCCTGGCGGACCACGAGGGCATCACCTTGAGCGCGGATCATCACCGGGTACTCGCATTCATGCGCCAGTACTGGAGTGAACATCGCATCGCGCCCGACGCGCGTCACGTGATCGAACACCTCGCGCGTCAGCTGGATCTGGATAAGACGCACGCCAAGGAACGCCTGTTCAGATTGTTTCCTTACGGCTACGTCCTGCAAGCCTGCAAGATCGCCGGCATGCGCCGTCCGCGCGCCTGGAGCACCGGTTGAAACCCGCCGCCCACACAAACGCGCGGGCGGGATCGGAATTCGATCTTCTCACCCCCATGCACGACTGAACGGCTATGTTGTCAGCGCTGCACCGCTCGAACCATGGATCACCCT
>CAZUJU010000006.1:0-89738 GCA_964620675.1 uncultured Thiotrichales bacterium
CGTTGGCAGAGCCGCGGCGCAGAAATCCGGTAATGCCTGTCGTGCCGCAGATGCACGGCGTAGAACACCGAATTGGGTCGAATCGGTCTGCGGTGGCGCGCAATACGTAAATCGAAACAGGGAATGGTCCTCCCGTTTCTTTAACCTCGATGCGCTGGATCTCGAGGGTGGCAATTTAAGCAGCGCCTACGCCGCGATTTCTGACGCGATCGGATCGCTGGTTCACGTTGTGCATCTCGACTTAAGCGCCGCCGAATACTATGGCAATAACACTGTACGTCAGTTCACCTTTCACGGCGACCTCGTCTCCCCATTGGCGTTCGTTGCGCTGAAGGTCGGCGACGACGGCGGCAACGGCTACAACGAACGCCTCGCCGTGGCGAATTTTATAATTGGCACCCAACCCGCTATCCCGGTGCCGCTGCCGGCGACGCTACCGCTGTTTTTCACCGGCCTGGCCGTGTTTGTCGTGTTTCGACGCCGCGTCCAACTCTCTCAACCACAACACCTTAAACCGTAAATTATACAGAGAGTAAATGCATGAAAAAGGGACTCGTCGCGATCACGTTCGCGGCGTTGTTTGGCATGGCCAGCGCGCTTGTCGCCGCTCCGGTCGACGTCAACAGCGCCGATGCGCAGGCGATCGCCGCGGGCCTGAATGGCATCGGTCCGGCCAAGGTTCCCACCATCGTTGAGTATCGCGCGGCCTACGGACCGTTCAAGAATCTCGCGGACCTGGAGAAGGTCCCCGGCGTTCGCACCAAGATCTTGGAGAAGAACCGGGATAACCTCGTGTTCAAGCAACCGGCGCCTGAGAAGAAGTAATCAAGCGCTAAAGCGTACGAAAGATGTGCAATGGCTTTCCGCGCGTTAGCCCACCGAGGTCTTGCGGTCTCCATTCCATCGCGATACTCCCAGGGCATGTTCGATGACGTAACGGGCGAGCCCGGGATTCAACCGCAACACGGGTCGACGATGCCGATGGTTGGATCGTGTGTCCTGAACCCACCCAGGCCATCCAGGTAATGGCCTCACGGGATGGGGCGAGGCTGGGCAACGGTGCGTGGATTTGTTACTTATACGGTTTCTCATTGTGACCCAACTGGATGGATGAAATGACAGACGAGATCGCGCTTTCCGCGGAGATGGTGAGAGATGTGCTCGGTGTGTTCGCGCGCCATGATCCGAGTGCGGAGGATGAGTTTGTTGCTCTGCAGTATACAGCGGCGGTGATGGGGTTTCTCCTTGGTACGCGCGGAGGTGACGCTGAGCAGAAGAACGATCTGCTGAATCAGTTGTTCGAGTTTGCCGGGCATGTGACGCTGGAGGTCGAGCGGCAGCGACAGAAGCCGAGCGCGCCGAAGCAGGAGGCGTTCGGGGTCTGGAAGCCCGGCGATCCATGAGCTTCGCACTGGCGTTGACTGGCGCGGTCGCCTAGACTCAAGAAAATGCGAACCCGTGTGCATAAAACGCTGCCCCTGATGTTGGTGCTGGCTGTGCTTTTGCACCTGCTGCCGTTTTCGCTCTGGGGATCTGCTGTGGTGCAACAAGCCGATGATTTCGTCTCCGCGCACCTGTCCGAAGCTGGACCCGGACATCACGAAATGGCGGAGAGTCACGGCTGCTGTGACGATCCCGTCCTTCACGCCTGCGATGGCGCGGGCAGTTGCGGTAATCCGGCTTGCCAGTGCCCGGTGGGCCTCGGTTTTGCACCGATCGCGGAATCGCCGCCGATCGACCCGACCCGCGAAGCGGTCGCGATGGATTCGCGTAGCGTCCCAATCCCTGCTTCCCGACTGTCCTCGATCGACCGACCGCCACGCGGCGCCTGCGCCTGATTCCAGGTTCGCCCGAATCTCGGGCGCTTGAAAGCTCTGGTGCGGTGGAGTCGATATGTCGAAATTTCTATTGTCCGTCGGCTGGGCCCTGTGTGGGTTCGGTGGGGTGCTGCCTGTCGCGGTGCAGGCCGCGGCTGAGTTAAATTTGAGTGAGTTGGAGGCGGTCGCGTTGCAGCGCGACGATCGCCCGCGTGAGGTCGCCGCGCAAGTGGAAGCGGCGCGGGCGCGGGTCGAGGCAGCGGGGGAGCTGCCGAATCCGCGTTTACGCATGGGGCTGAACAATCTGCCGATCGACAGTTTTCGCCTCGATCAGGCGGAAATGACCGAGGTCGCGCTCGGGGTGCAGCAGATGTTTCCGGCCGGTCGCACCCGTGCGCTTCGGCGTGACCGCGCCGCGACCGAGGTTTCCGCGCTGGCGGCCCGGTTGCAGCGCAGCGAGCGCGAGGTGCTGCGCGAGGTCCGTTCGTTTTGGCTTGCGGGCCATGCGGCAACGGAACGTGAGCGATTACTGGAGGCCTTGCGGCCGGTACGCCAACGCACCGTGGCAGTTTCCGAAGCGGCCTACGCCGCGGGCCAGGGTGCCCAGGCGGAAGTTCGCGCCGCGCAGCTTGATCATTTACAGATCAACGAGCAGCAACTTGCGTTGCGCGGCCAGCGCGAAGCGGCACGCGCGCGCCTGGCGCGCTGGCTTGATGCGGGGGAGGACATCGCGTGGGACGGTACGCTGCCGGACCTGTTGCGTTCGGTGCCGGCCGAAGCCACGACGGAACATCCCGAACTGCACGAGCTACGGGCAGCGAGCGCTGGCGCGAGCGTTGCCACCGATCTGGCGCGTGAGGCCTACAAGCCGGACTGGGGGATCGAGGCCGGCTATGGCTTTCGCGATGGCCGCACGGATTTCGTCAGTGTCGGGGTCGACATCGCGCTGCCGGTGTTCACTCGCCGTCGTCAGGATCCCGCCTTGTTGGCCGCCGAACGCGAGCGTTTGGCGACCCACTACGCCGTTAACAATCTTGACCGCGAGCTGGTCACGCGGTGGCGCGCGTTACACGCCACCGCCGCCGCCTTGAGCGAGCGCATCGCGCTCTACGACGCCGAAATCCTGTCGCAACGCGCGGCGCTCACCGCAGTCAGTCGGACCGATTATCAATCGGGCCGGGGTGGGTTGCGCGCGGTGTTGGACGCCGAGGCGGCCGAGGTCGAGTCGCGCTTGCAGCGACTCGAGCTGGAGATCGAACTCGCGAATCAGGTGATTGAACTGCATTATCTGGCGGGGGAGCCATTATGAAACGCGTGCTATGGGCGTTCCTGGCGGCCTGGGCGTTGGTCGCCTGTGATCAGAATTTATTCAACGGCGCGACTCCCCCCGACACAGCCGTCGAGACTGCGCTGGAACATGCGTTGAAACACGCCGATCCTACCTTCGTCTGTCCGATGCACCCGCAGATCGTGCGCAATGAACCGGGCAGTTGTCCGATTTGCGGCATGGATTTGGTGAAGCAGGCGCCGACCGTGGACGACGGTGCGGAGTATCCCGCCGTCACGGTGCAAGCCCACGTAGCGCAGAGTCTCGGGATGCGGACCGCGCGCGTAGAGCGTACGACTTTGTGGCGCTACGTCGAGACTGTCGGCCGGGTGGATTACGACGAGAACACGATCGTCCATGTCCATCCGCGCGCGGCCGGTTGGGTGGAGCGTTTGCGCGTCAACGCGGTCGGTAGCCGGGTGAAAAAGGGTGAGGTGCTGCTGGAGTATTACTCGCCGGAAATTCTGGCGGCACAGCAGGAGCTGTTGGTCGCGGCGAAGGCTGGGGGTGGGCTGGAGGCGACAGTGCGTCAGCGGCTCCGGCAATGGGCGGTGCCGGATGCGGTGATTCGCGAGGTTGAGCGCAGTGGCGAAACACGGCGCACGGTGCCTTTGCTGGCGCCCGCCGACGGCGTAGTTTCGCGCCTCAATCTGCGTGACGGCATGTACATCACCCCGGAGATGGAGTTGTACACGCTCGGCGATGTCTCCAGTGTGTGGGTCGAGGTCGATGTGTATGAGCATCAGCTCGAATGGGTCGAAGTCGGGCGTCCAGCCGAGGTGGCGGTGGCGGCGTTGCCCGGCAGAGTGTTCGAGGGGGCGGTCGATTATATTTATCCCGAACTCGACCCGCGCACGCGGACGCTCAAGGTCCGCCTCAAGTTTCGCAATGACGACGGTGCGCTGAAGCCGAATATGTTCGCCGAGGTGAAGCTCTACGGCGGACCGCGGCGCGATGTGCTGGCCGTACCGCGCGAAGCCTTGATCCTCTCTGGGCGGACCGCGCGGGTGATTACGCTGACCTCCGAGGGAAAATACCAACCGGTGGTGGTGCAGCCCGGTATGCAGACCAGTGAGTATGCCGAGATCCTCGAAGGCCTGAGTGAGGGCGATCGGGTCGTTGTCTCTGGACAGTTTCTGATTGACTCGGAATCCAATTTGCAGGCGAGTTTTCGGCGCTTGGACCGCGGTGACGATGCAGCAGCGGCGGGGGGTGGGCATGGCCACCAGCATTGAGTGCCGGGGTGTCGGGTCTAGCATCCTACCTGCGCCGTGGGGCGTGACGGTAGAACGTTGTGCGTATAACTCGAAGTTCGGGAGCGCGCCATGTTGCGCAAGATAATTCTCTGGTCGATCGAGAACCGCTTTCTGGTGTTGTTGGCGTCAGTGCTTCTGGCGGTCGCCGGCGTGGTTGCGCTCAAGCATACGCCGCTTGATGCGATTCCGGACCTCTCCGATGTCCAGGTGATCATCAAGACCAATTATCCCGGTCAATCTCCGCGCGTGGTCGAGGATCAGGTCACTTATCCGCTCACCACGACGATGCTCGCGGTTCCGAAAACCACGGTGGTGCGTGGTTACTCGATGTTTGGCGATTCCTACGTTTACGTTCTGTTCGAGGACGGCACCGACCTGTATTGGGCGCGGGCGCGGGTGCTGGAATACCTCAATCAGGCGGCGGCGCAGTTGCCGGCTGGGGTGCAACCGCGGATCGGTCCGGACGCGACCGGTGTGGGTTGGGTTTACCAGTACGCGCTGGTTGATCGCAGTGGCGGACATGATCTTGCGGACTTACGCAGTTTGCAGGACTGGTTTTTGCGCTTCGAGTTGCAGACCGTGGAAGGCGTGGCCGAGGTGGCCACGGTCGGTGGCATGGTCAAGCAGTATCAAGTGGTGGCGGACCCGGAACGGTTGCGTGCCTATGGCATCCCGATGATGCAGTTGCGGGATGCCATCCGCCGCGCCAATAACGAGGTCGGCGGCTCGGTGCTGGAAATCGCGGAGGCCGAGTATATGGTGCGCACCCGCGGTTATCTGCGCTCGATCGCCGATATCGAGACCGTACCGGTCGCGGTGGATGCGAATGGCACGCCGATTTTGGTGCGAGACCTGGCATGGGTGCAGCTCGGCCCGGAGATGCGCCGTGGAATCGCCGAGCTTGATGGGGAAGGGGAAGTAACCGGTGGCATTGTGGTGATGCGTTATGGCGAAAATGCGCTGGCGGTCATCGAGCGCGTCAAGCAGAAGCTCGAAGCGCTCAAACCGGGTTTGCCGCCGGGGGTCGAAATCGTCGTGACCTACGATCGCTCCGATCTGATCCAACGCGCGGTCGAGAACCTGGCGGAAAAATTGGTCGAAGAATTCGTCGTCGTGGCGTTGGTCTGCCTCGCGTTCCTGTTTCATCTACGCTCGGCGTTTGTCGCGATCATCAGTTTGCCGTTGGGCGTATTGGCCGCATTTATCGTCATGCACCAGCAGGGCATCAATGCCAACATCATGTCGCTCGGAGGCATCGCGATTGCGATTGGCGCGATGGTCGATGCGGCGATTGTGATGATCGAAAATGCGCATAAGCACCTCGAACGCTTTCATCACCAGTTTGATCGCGAACCGGCGGCGGAGGAGCGGTGGCGGGTGATCGCGACGGCCGCGAGCGAGGTCGGGCCGGCGTTGTTTTACTCGCTGCTGATCATCACCTTGAGTTTTATCCCGGTATTTACGCTGGAGGCGCAGGAGGGTCGCTTATTCGCTCCGCTGGCCTATACCAAGACTTACGCAATGGCCGCCGCGGCTGGCCTGGCAGTGACGCTGGTGCCGGTATTGATGGGCTATTTCATCCGTGGTCGTATTCTGGAAGAACGCAAAAATCCGCTTTCGCGGCTGCTGATCGCGCTCTATCAGCCGGTGTTGCGGCTGGTGTTGCGCTTTCCGTGGGCGACCTTGACGCTCGCGGTGCTGTTGACGCTGTCGATGCTGTATCCGCTGCGCCAACTCGGCACCGAATTCATGCCCGAGCTGGAGGAGGGCGATTTGCTATACATGCCGACCACGCTGCCGGCGGTGTCGATCGGCAAGGCCCAGGAACTGCTGCAGCAGACCGATCGTTTGATTCGGACGATCCCCGAAGTCGAACGGGTATTCGGCAAGATCGGGCGGGCCGAGACCGCGACCGACCCGGCGCCGCTGACGATGATCGAAACGACGATTCTTTTGAAGCCCAAGTCGGAATGGCGGGCGGGTATGACGCTCGACGGCATCATCGCTGAACTCGATCGCACGGTTAAGTTTCCGGGCTTGACCAATGCCTGGGTGCAGCCGATCAAGACCCGGATCGACATGCTGGCGACCGGCATCAAGACCCCGGTCGGGGTCAAGGTGGCGGGGCCTGATCTTGCGGTGATCGAGTCGATTGGGCGTGATATTGAACGGGTGCTACGCGCGGTGCCGGGTACCGCATCTGCCTATTCCGAGCGTGTTACCGGCGGGCGTTATATCGATATCACACCGGATCGGGTAACCGCGGCGCGGTTCGGTTTGAATATCGAGGATATCAATGACCTCGTGGCGGGTGCGATTGGTGGGATCGAGGTAACCCGAACGGTCGAGGGCCTCGCGCGTTATCCGGTCAACCTGCGTTATCCACGCGATCTGCGCGATTCGGTGGAAAAGCTGCGCGAGTTGCCGGTCATCACGCCTACCGGGGCGCAGATTCCGCTTGCGCGGGTTGCGCGCATCGAGGTCGTCGATGGACCGCCGATGCTGCAGAGCGAAAATGCCCGGCTCAATGGATGGACTTTCGTCGACATCCGGGGTGTGGATCTCGGCAGTTACGTGAACACCGCGAGCCAGGTTGTGCGCGAGCAGGTGCGTCTGCCACCGGGATATTCCGTGACCTGGTCTGGCCAATACGAATATCTGCTGCGGGTTGAGGCGCGCATGTGGCTGGTGGTGCCGCTGACGTTGCTGATTATTTTCGTGCTGCTTTATCTCACCTTCCGCAGTATCGCGCAGGCGGTGATGGTCATGGCGACCTTGCCGTTCGCGCTGGTCGGCGGGCTTTGGTTGCTTTGGGTGCTAGATTACAACCTCTCGGTCGCGGCCGCGGTCGGGTTGATCGCGCTGGCAGGCGTGGCCGCGGAATTCGGTGTGGTGATGTTGCTTTACCTCAACAATGCGCTTGAAGCCCATCGTGCGACCGGCGCCACCGTCACGCGCGAGGCGCTTTACGCCGCAATCGTCGAAGGCGCGGTTCAGCGCATCCGGCCCAAGGCGATGACCGTTGCCACGATTTTTGCCGGCCTGATCCCGATCATGATTTCGACCGGGACGGGTTCCGACGTGATGCAGCGGATCGCCGCACCGATGATCGGCGGCATGATCACCGCGCCGTTGTTGTCGCTGTTTGTCATCCCGGCCGTGTACTGGGTCTGGAAGCGACGGGTTGGAGCGTAGCGGGCGACAGGCCCGAACAGGCCGCGGACGCCGGCCATATTGCGGCGAGGGAGATGTTGGCAAGCGGGCGGTTTGCGCGCCAATGAACGCCAGGCGCAGCTCGTGATTCGCACCGTGATGGAGGCTGCCGCCTACGCGACGCGGATTTCTTTTATCCCGTGCGCGCCCCGATCGCGGTTGATCGGCGACAGGTCGTTCCCGGCGCCGGCCTCTACTTTCGCCCGCTTACGCGGGCGAAAGGATGCGCATCGCGGCGCGGAATTCTCGTTCGACCTGCTGCTTTGCTTACTTGGAGCGGAATTTCGGCTGATTTCAACGGCCGCGGGTCGCGAAATACTCGTCCGTGCGTGCGACAAAGTCCTTGTCCTTGAGCGGTACGTGGCATTCGCGGCAGGCGTTTAGATTGGCGTCGGACTTGCTGCCGTCGGGCTTGAAGGCGGAATATACCCATTCGCCGGTGGCGAGCTTGGCTTCAACATCGCGGCTCCAGCCTCGTCCTTTGCCCATGACGAAGATGGCGGCGAGATCGCCTTTCACCAATTTGCCGTCCGCGCTCATCGCGGGCGTGCCGTCGGCGTGAGTGCGGACTTTGTAGTTTTCCATGACGAACTGCGTGCCGTGGGGGAATTGGACGCCCGCGGGCGTCGTGTGGCCTTTTGAGTTGACGTAAATGTCGCAAACCTGTTTGAGGTCGGCACGCTGCATGTCGTGCAGAAAGGTGGGCCAGGTTTTGTAATCGCGCGGCAGCGTCAACTCGCCGTCCTTGATCGCCGCGGATTTTCCGCTCAGGGCGGGCATCTCGGCGCAGGCTGTGAGAGCCAGAGCCGCTACGGTAAGACTGATTACGGCGGTTTTGTTTATGCTCAATTCGCTCCTGTCAGGGTGATGGCACTTCGCCGCGACGGCTGCAACAACGTCCTCGCGGCGGCGTATGGATCAATGCGCCGATCCGGGTCCGCTCGGTCAACGCGCACCGGCTGCGGTACCGTGCGGCGGCATACCACTGGATGCCGGCCCGAATCCCGGCGCGCTCAGACCCAGTACGTGGCAAACACGAAATTCAGATTTCCTGATCCCTTCCTACTTCTGGAGCCGATATCCGGAATTGGTGGTGGCATCATACCTGTAGGTTGGGCTGACGAAGGAAGCCCAACATGAGCCACACGCCCGCTTGTTGGGCTTCCTTCGTCAGCCCAACCTACGAAATGGGTGCCAATGCCAATGAGCGAGGGATCAGGAAGTCTGAAATTGGATAATTTTCGTGGCCCGGCGGCGTGACGGCGGTTGCCGGGTCGTGGTGGGACGCGGGGACGCACATCGCTGCGGAGTGCCGGACAGGCGAAGGGGGTATGCCGCTACATCGGGGGCATACTGCCCCAGCGTTGACGCACGGCGTGCGAACCGCGCATCGGCGCGGCTCGCGGAGCCGATCCGGCCGCTGCCAGCGGCGATTGTACTCAGGCCGGGTGGTTGGCGAGGATCACGAGTTCGGACGGGCCGATGCCATGGAGACAAACGAAGCTTGTGCCATCCGGGTCGCGCAGGCTCTCAACGCGGGTGCCAACCGCCAAGTGTCCGCTAGGTGGCGCCTGGGCGTCGGTTCGGGCCGAGTTCAGGACCACGGTGAGCGCGCCGCCGGCCGGATTGAGGTTGGGGTCGATGAGGATATCGGCACCGCGCGCTTCGACCCCATGCGGGTTGAGCACGCACAGCAGTTCCTCGTCGTCGAGAATGCGCGACCAGGCGATCAGTTCGCCGGGCCCGTGCAACGCAAATATGCGGTCGAGGAAGCGGGTGGGACGCGGATATTGGCGGCCGTAGCGTAATGCCGGGTAGGTTTGGCGTACGGCGTTGGCGGCCGCGATACGACGGTAAGCCGGATGGTTGCTGTCGAAGCAGTGGCGCCCGGCGGTGCCGAACGGGCCGAAGCCTGGCAGTGCGGGGTCAAGCGGCGATGCTGCGAGGCCATCGCGTCCGGCGCGGCGCGGGTGCGCGGGGCCAAACATCGCTTCGCGCAGGTAGCGGTCGGAACCCTTCCAGTCCGGTAACCAGTGGCGTTCCGCCAGTTCCGGACCGGCCAGGGCTTGCTCGGTGCCGTAATAAAGGCACGGAACGCCGAGCGTGAACAGCTGCAACGCGACCCCGGCGAAAACTTGATGGGACGAAGCCGCCTCGCTGGCAAAGCGGATTTTCGCGCCGAATACGTGATCGTGGTCGTCGAGGATCGAGACGTGGCGTTCGCCGAGGTTGCGGTGCGAGCCCATCGCCGCCGCACCCGACGCGAAGCCGCCGAAGTAGGCATCGGGGTGTTGCAGGCCCTTCGCTAGGCCGTTGAGCGCGAGGCGCATTTCGCCGATGTCGAGTGCGGCGTTGAGGTTACGTTCGAGTACGTTGAGGTAACGTGCCTGGGCGAAATCGCCGCCGGCGATTTCGCCGACCAGGAAAAAGTCGTTCTTGCCGAGATTGTTGGTGAATTCCTTGATCGTGCCGCAGAAATTCCGCGCCTCCTCGAACGAGACGTGTTTCAGCGTGTCGATCCGGAAGCCGTCGCAGTCGGTGAGCGCGATCCAATATTTGTAGCAGCGCGCGAGGTCGTTCAGCAGGTCGCCATCGCCGAGGCGAAAGTCGCGTAGGCTCAGGAAATCACTGCGTTTGTGTTCGGCTTCGGCATCGCCGAGGTCGCCCGCGCCGAGACTGCCGCTACCGGCTCGGGTGTAGCGCTCCACGTCCTGTAATTCCGTTGGCCAAACCCCGTCGTTCGGGTCTTCGATGGCGGCCTGTTCGTGACCGTCGGCGTCGAGCCAGGCCCCGAATGGATAGCGCAACGGTGGCGGTAGGTAGGGCGGTTCGAAGACACCGCCGGGGTACACCCAGTTGGCGCCGGAGTGGTTGAAAATGATGTCGAGGATGATCCGCAGCCCGCGCGTGTGCGCGGCTTCCACCAATTCGACCAGGGCACGCCGGTCGCCGAAATGCGGGTCGACGTCGAGAAAATCCTGAATCCCGTAGCCGTGAAAGGTATCGAGGTGGGCGCGTTGGCGAAAGACTGGGCTCAGCCAGATCGTGGTGACGCCGAGTGCTTGTAAGTAGTCGAGCTTGGAGCGAACGCCTTCGAGCGTGCCGCCCTGCCAACGGTCCGCGCCGGAGGCGGCCCAGCGATCCCAGCGCCACGGCGCGCCGTCGATCGCGGGCCGCGCTGCCGGCAAAGCGGCGCGGTCGAGCAGCGGTCTGCTCGCCTCGGCGCCGTCGCTGAAACGGTCGACCAGCAGAAAATACAACACCTCGTCGCGCCAGTCGGCCGGCGAGGGGTGGTGGCGTTCGCGGCGCGGGAGTGCGACGTCGGTACGAATGCTGGCAGGGCGTGGATGGTTGAGCGTGTCGTCACGAAAGCTCATGCGGGAGTCCTCCTTAGGCTGGCGTTCTCGGTCGAAACGCGCGGGGTTCGACTCGAAGCATAGTTCGCCGTGACTGGGTTTGCGCGCGTTCGTATCGTCCCGGCGCCGGAGGATGTGCTCGCACTGCTTGTGATGCGCCGCGTCATGATCGCGGGGCGAGCGCCCGGCCTGAGGTGGGCCGAGCGAGGCCGAAGCGTCGGTAAGTTCCAAAATGACTTACAATTGGGGGTCTACTCGTCGAAAAAGGCGCGGTAGCATTGCGTTCGTCAGGGCGGGCCAAGGGTTGGAGCGATCTGGCGCACGCCAGAGTTCAGCGCGCTCCTTTACCCGTTTACGCCGGATCTGTTCGGCAAGTGAGGAATTTCATGTTTGCCACCGCCAAGATCGGACGCACGTTGAGCAAGGAGGCGTACAAGGCCGAAGTCGATGACCTCCGCACGCAGTTGCTCGAAGCACAACTGGCGCTGCGTGAGCGCAAGATTCCGGTGTATCTGATCATTGCCGGCATCGAAGGGGCGGGAAAAGGCGAGGTGGTCAACGCGCTCGATGAGTGGCTGGACGCGCGCGGCGTCAATGTGTTCGCGTTCTGGGAAGAGTCCGACGAGGAGCGTTTACGGCCGCACGCCTGGCGCTTTTGGCGCGCGATGCCGCGGCGGGGTGAGATCGGGGTGTTTTTCGGGGCTTGGTACCTGCGCCCGATCGAACAGCGCTTCAGCGGCGAGTGGGACGACGCCAAGCTCGACCAGTGTCTGCGTGGCATTCGCGAACTGGAACGGATGTTGATCAACGACGAGGCGGTGATCGTCAAGTGTTGGTATCACTTCGCGGAGGAGATCCAGCGACAGCGGCTCAAGGCGTTGGCGCGCAACGACCGCAGCCGCTGGAAGATGCTGCCGAAAAAGTCGCGATTCAGCGAGGATTATCGCCGTTTCGAAATGGTTGCCGATCGCGTCTTGCGCAGCACGGATATCGGGCGCGCGCCCTGGCACATCATTGAGGCGACTGACAGTCGCTATCGCGACCTGACGACCGGGCGGATTCTGCTGAACGCGACGCAGCAGGCTTTGGCTCGGGCCGCACGTGACGAGCGCCCGGAGGACGAGGCGCTCTCCAATGGGGGCAGCGATCTGCTGCCGAATGCACCGGAGGCGCGTGTCACCCTGATCGACCGGATCGATCTCGCAGCGACGATTGAACGCGACGCGTTCAATAAGCGTCTCGCTGCGCTGCAGACCGAACTCAGCGAACTCGCGTGGCGGGCTTATAACCAGAAGGTTTCGACCGTGCTGGTCTTCGAAGGGGTGGATGCTGCGGGCAAGGGCGGCACGATTCGCCGCCTCACGCAGGCGATCGACAGCCGCTTGCGCCAGGTGATCCCAATCGCGGCCCCCACCGACGAGGAAAAGGCGCACCATTATCTCTGGCGCTTTTGGCGTCACGTCCCGCGCGCGGGACGCATCGCGATCTTCGATCGCTCGTGGTACGGCCGCGTATTGGTCGAGCGGGTGGAGGGGTTTACGACCCGCGCGAACTGGGCGCGCGCGTACCTCGAAATCAACGATTTTGAGGCCCAACTGACCCAGTCTGGCGTCATCGTGCAGAAGTTTTGGCTCCAAATCAGCAAGGAAGAGCAGTTAGCGCGATTCGAGGCGCGCGCGAATACGTCGTTCAAGGCCTATAAGATCACCGACGAGGACTGGCGCAACCGTGAAAAATGGGATGCCTATCGCGAGGCCGTCAACGAGATACTGGCGCGCACGAGCGGCCAAAACGCGCCGTGGAACCTGATTGCCGGCAACGATAAGCGCGTGGCGCGGATCCAGGTGCTGGAGATTGCGACCCAGGCGTTGCGCGAGGCGTTGAAGGGCAAGTAATGTTGGCGGTGAGTCTGGCGAATGACGGCTCGCGTGGACGATCACCGTTGCCTGATGCGGCCAGCTCGCTCGTTGCGGACTGTTCGTCGACGCTAAGTGCGCACCGCGCGCGGCGTCGGACGGGGTGTTTGCGCCGCGTGACATCGCCATCGTCGCGGCACAGTGTGTGCTCGCTTTTACTGAGATTTTCAGTATTCACCTATTTTGTCTTGGGAGTCGATGGGACGCTACCGCCCGCCACAGCCGAAATCCTCGCCTTATATCACGGCGGAGGGTTTCCATAAGCTGCAGATCGAACACGATGCGCTCTGGACGCGGCGCCGCGAGGTCGTTAGGGCGCTTGCCGCCGCCGCGGCCGAGGGCGATCGCTCGGAGAACGCCGAGTACATCTACCGCAAGAAGGAACTGCGCGAGATCGACCGCCGCGTGCGCTATTTGCAAAAGCGGTTGCCCGATCTCAAGGTCATCAACACCCGGCCTGACGATCCCCGGCGGATATTTTTTGGCGCGGAGGTGGAATTGGAGGATGAGCACGGCGCAGAGATGCGTTGCCGTATTGTCGGCGCCGATGAAATCGAACCTGCGCACAACTGGATCAGCATGGATTCACCGATGGCGCGCGCCATGCTCGGTAAAGCGCTCGACGACGAGATTACGGTACTCACCCCAACGGGGGCAGTGGCCTACCTGATCGTCGCGATCGCCTATCGGCCGCCGGTTCCCGCGGCTTGACCGCAGGGGTCAGTGGGGCTAGAGTTTTAGCTAATGAAAGAATCATAATTTCAGATAGTTACATTCACGACACAAGGTGATGCAAAGATGGTAGACGCAGTCAAGATTCTAGGTAGCCTGTTGGCCAGTGGTGCACTCTCGAAAGGTTCGGGAAACAACGCTTTAGGGAGCGTGCTCGGTGCGGCGTTGGGGGGTGGTGGTGGCCGTCAAGGCGGCGGTAACCCCATGATGGATGTCCTCGGCAGTCTGATGGGGGGCGGCCGGCAGGGCGGTTCCGGCGGCGGCGGTGGCAGCGGCCTTGCGGGCGCGGTGCTCGGCAGTTTGCTCAAGGGCGGCGGCGGCGGTGGTGCGCCTCAGTCCGGCGGCGGTGGTCTGGGTGGCATGCTCGGTGGGCTGCTCGGTGGTGGTGGTCAGCCTCAGTCAGCGCCAACGGCACGCGGCGGTGCGGGCGGCATGGGTGATTTGCTTGGCTCGTTGCTCGGCGGCGGACAAGCGCAAGGGCAGGGCGGTGGACTCGGCGGTCTGCTGGGCGGCGCGGTCGCGAAGTACGCGCAATCGCAAAATCCCGGAGCGCCCGCCGGCGCGGCGGCGCAGCTGATGCCGGCCGGGATGAGCGATGCGCAAGCGGAGCAGCAAGCGACCGTCATCGTTCGCGCGATGATCAATGCAGCCAAGGCGGACGGTCAGGTCGATCAGAAAGAGTTGCAGCAGATCACCGGCAAGATGGGGCAGATGGATCAGGACGAGATTCAATGGCTGCGTACGGAAATCAGCGTGCCACTCGACGTCAAGTCCTTCGTCGCCAGCGTTCCGCGTGGCATGGAGCAGCAGATCTATGCGATGTCGCTGATGGCAATCGATCTCGATACCCAGCAGGAAGCAAAATACCTCCACGAACTGGCGCAGGGTCTCGGGATTCCGGCCAACGTTTGCAATCAGCTCCACGAACAGCTCGGCGCACCGAAGATTTTCGCCTGAGTTTTGTGTTAAGCCGTGGCTCACGCATGCGACGCGTGCGTGAGCTTTGCGTAACGCGCCGGCTTTCAATCCGCGTCGGTGCCGTGCCAGGGGCTCCGCTCCGGGGCGCTTAGCCGAAGTCGCGGTAGAGTCGGCTGCGGTTGCATGCCGTTTTCGGCGGATCTACTCTCTGTGTTGCTGCGGCGCAACAAATAGACACCCGATCTGCCGTTTAGGTAGAATGCGGACCCAATAATTGCGAATTCGATCAAATTTATACGGCGGGATGGGTTACCATCCCGCTCGTTTATGTGTGACCTGGAGGCCTGTTTGCATACCCCTGCTTTGTTGGCGCTCGCGGACGGCAGCATCTTTCACGGCATCTCGATAGGCGCCGAGGGCTCGACCGTAGGCGAGGTCGTGTTCAATACCGCAATGACGGGTTACCAGGAGATCTTGACCGATCCCTCCTATGCACGACAGATCGTTACGCTCACTCATCCGCACATCGGTAATACCGGGGTCAACCCTGAAGATGAAGAGGCATCCGCGTTGCACGCGGCCGGGTTGGTGATTCGTGATCTATCGCTGCGGGTCAGCAATTGGCGGGCAACGGAGTCGTTGCCGGATTATCTTCGACGCCACGGCGTGGTTGCGATTGCCGAGTTGGACACACGCAGGCTAACGCGAATCCTGCGCGAGAAAGGCGCGCAAAATGGTTGCCTCATGACCGGTGCGATCGATGTCGAGCACGCGTTGGCGCAAGCGCGCGAGTTTCCCGGCCTCAAGGGGATGGATCTCGCGAAGACGGTCACCACGGACTCCGCGTACGAGTGGCATGAGGGTACTTGGGCGTTGGGTTCTGGTCATGCCCGCCCCGCGCCGGAATCACTGCCGCATCGAGTGGTGGCGTTCGATTACGGGGTCAAGCGCAACATTTTGCGGATGTTGGTGGATCGCGGTTGTCGGGTGCGGGTGGTGCCGGCGCAGACGCCGGCGCACGAGGTGCTGGCGCTGAAGCCGGACGGGGTGTTCTTGTCGAACGGCCCGGGCGACCCGGAGCCCTGTTCGTATGCGATCGAGGCGATTCAGGAGATCGTTGCCACCGGGGTGCCGGTGTTCGGAATTTGCCTTGGGCATCAGTTGTTGGGGCTCGCGAGCGGCGCGCGCACGCTGAAGATGAAGTTCGGTCACCACGGCGCAAACCACCCGGTGCAGGACCTCACGACGCGCCGGGTCATGATCAGCAGTCAGAATCATGGCTTTGCGGTGGATGAGGCGAGCTTGCCGGATCACCTCGTGGCGACTCATCGCTCCTTGTTCGACCATAGCCTCCAGGGCATTCGCCGCACTGACCGGCCCGCGTTCAGTTTTCAGGGGCACCCTGAAGCAAGCCCCGGGCCGCATGACGTCGCGCCGTTGTTCGATCAGTTTATTGCCATGATCCAGGCCGCCAAATCGGCCGCTGCCTGAGTCCGATATCCATGCCAAAAAGAACCGACATTCAGAGTGTAATGATTATTGGCGCCGGTCCGATCGTGATCGGCCAGGCCTGCGAGTTCGACTATTCCGGGGCGCAGGCCTGCAAGGCGCTGCGCGAGGAGGGCTATCGCGTCATCCTGATCAACTCGAATCCGGCGACGATCATGACCGATCCGGATACCGCGGACGCGATCTATATCGAGCCGATTCAGTGGGAGGTCGTCGCCAAGGTCATCGAACAGGAGCGCCCGGACGCGCTATTGCCAACCATGGGTGGGCAGACCGCGCTTAACTGTGCGCTGGAACTCGAGCGCAACGGTGTGCTGGCGCGTTTCGGCGTCGAAATGATCGGCGCCAAGGCCGATGCGATCGATATGGCCGAGAACCGTGAGCGGTTCCGGCGTGCGATGGATGACATCGGGCTTGCCAGCGCGCGCTCGGTGGTGGTGCATACGATGGAGGAGGCGCTTGAGCGTCAGCCCGAGGTCGGGTATCCAACCATCTTGCGGCCGTCGTTCACCTTGGGCGGTACCGGCGGTGGCATCGCCTACAACCGTGACGAGTTCGTTGAGATCGTCAAGCGTGGTCTCGATCTGTCGCCGACTTGCGAGGTGCTGCTTGAGGAGTCGCTGCTCGGCTGGAAGGAATACGAGATGGAGGTGGTGCGCGACCACCAGGACAACTGCATCATCGTGTGTTCCATCGAAAATCTCGACCCGATGGGCGTGCATACCGGCGATTCGATTACGATCGCGCCGGCGCAGACCCTCACCGACAAGGAATATCAGATCATGCGCGATGCCTCGATCGCGGTGTTGCGCAAGATCGGGGTGGACACCGGCGGTTCGAACGTGCAGTTCTCGATCAATCCTCAGGACGGGCGGATGGTCGTTATCGAGATGAATCCGCGGGTTTCGCGCTCGTCCGCGCTGGCCTCGAAGGCGACTGGTTTTCCGATCGCCAAGGTAGCGGCCAAGCTCGCGGTGGGGTTTACCCTCGATGAGCTGCGCAACGAGATCACCGGAGGCGCGACGCCGGCGTCATTTGAGCCCAGTATCGACTACATCGTCACCAAGGTACCGCGCTTCACCTTCGAGAAGTTCCCGCAGGCAAAGGCCATTCTGGGAACGCAGATGAAGTCGGTCGGCGAGGTGATGGCGATCGGGCGCACCTTTCAGGAGTCGCTGCAAAAAGCCCTGCGTGGCCTGGAGGTTGGCGCGGATGGGCTCGATGAGGTGCTAGATCCTGCCGATCCGCAGGCGGGTGAGCGACTGCGCTCGGAACTCGCGCAGGTCGGGCCGAATCGGTTGTGGTATGTGGCCGACGCGTTTCGTTTCGGCTGGTCGTTGCAAGATCTTTATTCGCAGACCGCGATCGACCCGTGGTTCCTCGCCCAACTCGAAGACCTTATACGCGCCGAGCAGGATCTGCGCGGACGGCGCCTGGTCGATCTCTCGGCGGCGGAGTTGCGCGGGCTGAAGCGGAAAGGGTTTTCAGATCGGCGTTTGGCCAAGCTACTTGGCCTGACTGAACAGGATGTCCGGCGGCAGCGGCATGGGCTCGGGATCCGGCCAGTGTTCAAGCGGGTGGATACCTGCGCGGCGGAGTTCGCGACCAGCACCGCCTACCTCTACTCGACCTACGAAGAGGAGTGCGAGGCCGAACCGACCGCGCGTGACAAGATCATCGTGCTCGGCGGCGGCCCGAACCGAATCGGGCAGGGGATCGAGTTCGACTACTGCTGCGTCCATGCCGCGTTCGCACTGCGCGACGACGGTTACGAGACGATTATGGTCAACTGTAATCCGGAGACGGTTTCAACGGACTACGACACCTCGGATCGGCTGTATTTCGAACCGTTGACGCTGGAGGACGTGCTTGAGATCGTGCATCGGGAACAGCCCAAGGGCGTCATTGTGCAGTACGGCGGACAGACGCCGTTGAAACTGGCGCGGGCGCTCGAGGCCGCCGGGGTGCCGATTATTGGCACCACGCCTGACTCAATTGATCTTGCCGAAGATCGGGAGCGGTTCCAGAAGCTCATTGATGATCTGCACTTGTTACAACCGCCGAACCGGACCGCGCGCAGTCCAGATGAGGCGGTGCGCAGTGCCAACGAGATCGGTTATCCGGTGGTGGTGCGCCCGTCCTATGTGCTCGGCGGGCGGGCAATGGAGATCGTCTACCACGACGACGACTTGCGCCGCTATATGCGTGAGGCGGTACGGGTCTCGAACGATGCGCCGGTGCTGATCGATCACTTCCTCGACAAGGCGATCGAGGTTGACGTCGACGCGATCTGCGACGGCGAACAGGTGTTTGTCGCGGGCATTATGCAGCATATCGAAGAAGCCGGGATTCACTCCGGGGATTCGGCCTGCTCGCTGCCGCCGTTCTCGCTCGCGCCGGAGATGATCGCGCGGCTGCGGGTGCAGGTCGCCAAGTTAGCGCACGGTCTCAATGTCGTCGGCTTGATGAATACCCAGTTTGCGATCCAGGGCGACAATATCTACGTGCTGGAGGTCAATCCGCGAGCGTCGCGCACGGTGCCGTTCGTGTCCAAAGCGATCGGACTGCCGGTCGCGAAGATCGCGGTGCGCTGCATGGCGGGACAAACACTGGCGGCGCAGGGCACCCCGGATTCAATCACCCCCCCTTACTTCGCGGTTAAGGAGTCGGTGTTTCCGTTCCTGAAATTCCAGGGTGTGGATCCGGTGCTTGGACCGGAGATGAAATCCACCGGCGAGGTGATGGGGGTTGGCGCCACCTTCGGCGAGGCGTTCTTTAAGTCCCAGCTTGCGGCCGGCCAGGATCTCCCAAGCCACGGACGTGCCTTTATCAGTGTCCGCGGCGCCGATCGCGACGGCGCGGTTGCCATCGCGCGTAGCCTGACCGAATTGGGCTTTACGATCGTGGCGACGCGTGGCACCGCGTTGGCAATCCAGACCGCCGGCATCGGGTGCGAAATCGTCAACAAGGTTATGGAAGGGCGGCCGCATATCGTCGATATGATCATCAACGGCGAGGTCGATCTGATCGTCAACACGACCGAGGGCAAGCAGGCGCTCGCGGATTCATTCGCGATTCGGCGTGAGGCGTTGCAGAACAAGATCGCGTATACGACGACGATCGCCGGAGGGCTCGCCACCTGTGAGGCGCTCAAGTTTCGCAACGACCTCAAGGTCTATCGTCTCCAAACGCTGCATCAGGAGGTGCGCCAATGACCAAGGTACCCCTCACCATCGCAGGGGCGGAAAAGCTGACGGCGGAGCTGCAACGTCTGAAATCCGTGGACCGTCCCCGAATCATTGCCGCGATCGCTGAGGCCCGTGCGCATGGCGATCTCAAGGAAAACGCCGAGTATCACGCGGCGCGTGAGCAGCAGAGTTTCGCCGAGGGGCGGATCAAGGAAATCGAATCCAAGTTATCGCACGCTCAGGTTATTGACGTGACCAAGCTGGAAAATACCGGCAAGGTGGTGTTTGGGACCACGGTGAGCCTGATCGCCGTCGAAACCGAAGCCGAAGTCACTTACCGCATCGTCGGCGAGGACGAGGCAGATATCGAACAGGGGTTGATTTCGGTAACGTCACCGATCGCACGAGCCTTGATCGGCAAGGAAGAGGGCGATGTCGCGAAAGTCCAAGCGCCGGGTGGTGTGATCGAATACGAGATCGCCGAGGTGCGCTACGTATAAGCGCAGGTTGCCGGTAATTACGGGCGCGAACTTGCCCCGCCGGTGCCGCGCTGACGCGATGCGTCAGCAGGTGCGGAGACTACTGCGCTTGCGACAAATCCAGTTTCGGATGATCGGCATTGCGTCGGAATAACAGCGCGGTAAAACCGATGCGCGCGATGAGTTCAGCGCCAGTCTGTCGGCATAGCTCATCGATCAGCACTGCACGCCGCTCTCGATCGTCGCCGCGGATTTTAACCTTGATCAGTTCATGCGCGTCGAGCGCTTCGTGGGTCGCGGTGATGACCGTCTCCTTGAGACCCTGATCGGCGATCATGACCACCGGGTGGAGTCTGTGGCCGAGTCCCCTTAGATACTTTTTGATGTGTTGCTCCAAAATCCTCTTCCTCGGTGGGTGAGTCCCAAAATCTAGCGCGCTGATAGTATTGAAACCATGGCTCGAAGTAAAAGCAGCCGGCGCTGGCTGGATGAACATTTCTCCGACGAATTCGTTCGGCGCGCCCAAACTGAGGGCTATCGTTCGCGGGCGGTGTTTAAACTGCTGGAGCTCGACGAGCGGTATCGGTTACTGAAGCCCGGCATGATGATCGTCGATCTCGGCGCGGCACCCGGGGGCTGGAGTCAGGTCGTGGCGCGCAAGCTGGGTCGCAACGCGCGGGTGATCGCGAGCGATATCCTACCCATGGAACCGATCGAAGGGGTCGAATTCGTGCAGGGTGATTTCTGCGAGGACACGGCGCTGGATCGGATTGCGGCGCTCCTCGCCGAGCGGCGGGCAGACCTTGTTTTGTCCGATATGGCCCCCAATATGAGTGGAGCGGAAGCCGTCGATATCCCGCGCGCGATGTATCTGGCGGAGTTGGCGGCGGATATGGCGTTGAAGGTGTTGCGTCCGGGCGGCGGGTTTTTGGTCAAGCTGTTCCAGGGTGAAGGCTTTGACGATTACCTGAGATTATTGCGTCAGAACTTCGAGGGTGTGATTCTACGCAAACCGAAGGCGTCGCGACCACGTAGCCGTGAGATCTACGCCTTGGCCACGAATCGTAAAATATAGTATGTTCGCCGAGACGCTGAACTAAGCGAGGAGCTGTTTTTTGAACGACCTAGTCAAGAATCTGCTGTTGTGGGCCGTGATCGCCGTGGTGCTGATGTCGGTTTTCAATGGTTTCAATCAGCGCACGGTGCCCACCGCGTCGCTTTCGTATACGCAGTTCATTGCCGAGGTCAAGAGCGGTCGTGTTCGCAGCGTCTTCGTTGAAGGGCGTAAGGTCGAGGGTGTGACCGCCGCCGGCGAGAAATTCACCACCTATACTCCCGATGACCCGCAAATGGTCAACGATCTGATTAATCATAATGTTGAAATCCAAGCCAGCCCGCCGCCGCAGCGGTCGTTGCTGCTGGAAATCCTGATCAGCTGGTTCCCGATGTTGCTGTTGATCGGCGTCTGGGTATTTTTCTTGCGCCAGATGCAAGGCGGTGGCGCCGGACGCGGAGCAATGTCGTTCGGTAAGTCCAAGGCCCGGCTGATGAGCGAGGATCAGATCAAGGTCACCTTTGGCGATGTCGCTGGTTGCGACGAGGCCAAGGACGAAGTCGCCGAGTTGGTCGAGTTCCTCCGTGACCCGGGCAAGTTTCAACGTCTGGGCGGCCAGATTCCGCGTGGAGTATTGATGGTCGGGCCACCGGGCACCGGCAAGACCTTGCTCGCGAAGGCGATTGCCGGCGAGGCCAAGGTCCCGTTTTTTAGCATCTCGGGTTCGGATTTCGTCGAGATGTTCGTCGGGGTTGGTGCGTCGCGCGTGCGCGACATGTTCGAACAGGCCAAGAAGCACTCGCCCTGCATCATCTTCATCGACGAGATCGATGCCGTTGGCCGTCATCGCGGCGCGGGGCTCGGCGGTGGTCACGATGAGCGCGAGCAGACGCTGAACCAGTTACTGGTCGAGATGGATGGCTTCGACGGCAAGGAAGGCATCATCGTGATCGCGGCGACCAACCGGCCCGACGTGCTCGATCCGGCGCTGTTGCGCCCGGGCCGTTTCGATCGTCAGGTTGTGGTTCCGCTGCCAGACGTGCGGGGACGCGAGCATATCCTCAAGGTACACATGCGTAAGGTCCCGGTCGGCAACGACGTGAAGCCGAGTCTGATCGCGCGCGGAACGCCTGGTTTTTCCGGGGCCGATCTCGCTAATCTGGTCAATGAAGCCGCTCTGTTCGCGGCGCGTGCCAGCAAGAAAACCGTCGATATGGACGACTTCGAGCGCGCGAAGGATAAGATCATGATGGGTGCGGAGCGCCGGTCGATGGTGATGAGCGAGGACGAGAAGAAACTCACTGCGTTCCACGAGGCGGGTCATG
Source organism: uncultured Thiotrichales bacterium (assembly GCA_964620675.1). Lineage (GTDB taxonomy): Bacteria > Pseudomonadota > Gammaproteobacteria > UWMA-0217 > UWMA-0217 > CAYSFW01. The sequence goes on from CAZUJU010000006.1 coordinate 22,091, forward strand.
CGATCGTCGGCCGCTCGGTTCCTGACCACGATCCTGTTTACAAGGTCAGCATCATTCCGCGCGGACGGGCCTTGGGCGTTACGATGTTTCTGCCGCAGGAGGATCGCTACAGCCACAGCAAGCAGCATCTTGAGAGCATGATTTCGAGTCTATTCGGCGGTCGACTTGCCGAAGAGATCATCTTTGGTGCCGAAAAGGTCACCACCGGTGCTTCGAACGACATCGAGCGTGCAACAAATCTTGCGCGTAACATGGTTACACGCTGGGGGCTTTCGGAAAAACTGGGTCCGCTCGCCTATAGCGAAGAAGAAGGCGAGGTATTTTTGGGGCACTCGGTGACCAAGACCAAATACCTTTCCGACGAGACCGCGCATGCGATCGAAGAGGAAATACGCCATATCGTTGACCGCAATTACGACCGGGCGAAGCGCATTCTTACGGAGCATATGGATAAGCTGCATATGATGGCCGCCGCATTGATGAAATACGAGACGATCGATGCCGATCAGATCGACACCATCATGCAAGGCAAAGAGCCCGGACCGCCTGCGGGTTGGTCGGATGACGACATCGGAACAGGTCGCAACACGCCCTCGGGCAAAGCGCCGGTTGAGAGTGGTACCGCCGGTGGCAAACTCGGTGGTGCTGCGGGTCAAACCTGAGGCGCGCGGCCTTTATCTGAAACGTTGACCGAGGAAGAGGCCCGTCAGGGCCTCTTTTCATTGATGGTAGTCACATCTCGTAGAATTCTGGATCTGCTTGGCCCGTCGACGGCTCGGGTCATGGGTATTCTCAATCTGACTCCGGACTCGTTTTCGGACGGTGGCCTGCATATGACCGTCGATGGCGCTCTGCGGCACACTGAGCAAATGCTCGCGGCCGGCGCTGATATGATCGACTTGGGGGGCGAGTCGACTCGTCCGGGTGCGCCGGAAGTCGCGGTGGCGGAGGAGTGCCGGCGCGTCATTCCGGTACTTGAAGCCATCGTGGCGCGATTTCCAGACGTCGCGATTTCTGTCGATACCAGCAAACCTGAGGTGATGCGTGCGGCGATTGCGGCAGGGGCGTGGATGATCAACGACGTGACCGCGCTGGGAGCAGAGGGGGCGTTCGACGCGGTCCGTGACGCTGAGGTGGCGGTTTGTCTGATGCATATGCAAGGCTCGCCTCGCACAATGCAAACCAGTCCGCATTACGTCGACGTTATCGAGGATATCATCACGTTTCTTCAGGATCGGGTGGGCGCGTGCGAGGCGGCGGGGATCTCTCGGCGGCGGATCGTGATCGATCCGGGTTTCGGATTTGGCAAGACCCTGGCGCATAACTATACCTTGCTGCGCGAGTTGCGCGCGTTGCTGCGCCTGGAATTGCCGATCCTGGTTGGGATGTCCCGCAAGTCCATGATTGGACAAGTGTTGAGTGCGCCCGCCGACGCGAGGGTAACCGGTAGCGCGATTTTGGCCGCGTTGGCGTTGGAGCGCGGCGCGTCGATCGTGCGTGCGCATGATGTCCGCGAGACGGTTGAGGCGGTCCGCCTGGTGCGGGCGATGAATGAATTAGGAACGGAGTAGCGATTGATGAGTCGGAAATATTTTGGTACGGATGGAATCCGCGGGCGCGTCGGCAAATTGCCCATGACGCCGGAGTTCGTACTCAAGCTCGGCTGGGCCGCCGGAAGGGTGCTCGGCGGGAGCGGCGCGGCGCAGGTGCTGATCGGAAAGGACACCCGCATCTCGGGCTATATGCTGGAATCTTGCCTGCAGGCCGGACTGTCGGCAGCGGGTGTGGATATTCGTCTGCTTGGTCCGATGCCTACGCCCGCGGTGGCGTATCTGACGCGGACCTATCGTGCGGCCGCCGGGATCGTGATCAGTGCGTCGCATAATCCATTCTACGATAACGGTGTTAAGTTCTTCTCGCAAAAAGGCTTTAAATTACCGGACGAGGTGGAGCTTGCGATCGAGGCTGAAATGGATCGGCCGCTCGACGTAGTCGATTCCGCCCGGCTGGGTAAGGCGGTGCGAATTCCCGATGCCACCGGGCGCTACATCGAGTTTTGCAAGAGCACGATTCCGGTCGTGGATGCCCTGTATGGCATGAGGTTGGTGGTCGATACGGCAAATGGCGCAACCTATAGCAGCGCCCCCAGCGTGTTTCGTGAACTCGGCGCTGAGGTGATTGCGATCGGCGGCGCACCCGATGGCTTGAACATCAATGCGGACTGCGGCGCAACCGCGCCGCAGCGTCTCTGCGATGCCGTGCTCAGCAATCGCGCGGATGTCGGGATCGCCCTTGATGGTGACGGCGATCGCTTGATCATGGCCGACCACAAGGGTGAAATCGTCGACGGCGACGAGGCCCTGTTTATGATCGCCGAGGGTAAGCACCATGAAGGGAGCTTGCGTGGCGGCGTCGTCGGCACGCAGATGAGCAACCTTGGCTTGGAGTTGGCGCTGCGTCGCCTCGGAATCGGTTTCGAGCGGGCCAAAGTCGGCGATCGCTATGTGCTGGAGCGGATGCAGGAGCAGGGCTGGTACCTCGGTGGCGAGTCGTCAGGACATATCATTTGCCTCGATCGGACCACGACCGGGGATGGAATCATCGCGGCCTTGCAGGTTCTACATGTCATGGTAACCAGTGGTAAGAGCCTGCACGATCTCAAGCGGGGTATGACCAAATTTCCACAGACCTTGGTAAACGTTCCCCTACAGCAGCGTCTTGATCTTGCCACTGCGCCGCAGGTTCATGAGGCGGTGCGGGATGTGGAAACCCGCCTGGCCGAGCGGGGCAGAGTACTACTGCGTCCCTCGGGTACTGAACCGCTGATCCGCGTGATGGTCGAGGGCGAAAATGAGCGTGAAGTGCGGATGCTCGCGGAGCAGATTGCCGGTGCGGTGCGCGAAGCGGCCGCGGCGCATGAAAGCGAACTCGCTCGGTAGTTGATTTATCGTTAGACCGTCGCTAAGCTTGCCAGCCTTCAACGCGACGGCTACGGAGATCACTGATGCGGAAATACCTGGTTGCCGGAAACTGGAAGCTGAACGGCTCCCTGTCCGCTAACGTGGCTTTGATCAGCGGCATCCTTGAGGGCATGCCCGGAGTAACCGCGGACGTTGCGGTATGTCCACCATTTCCCTATCTGGCGCAGGTGCAGTCGCTGCTGACGGGCACTCGTGTTGCACTCGGTGCGCAGAATGTGAGCGACGAAGACCTGGGTGCGTTCACCGGCGAGGTTTCCGCCGCGATGCTGGGCGAATTTGGATGTCGGTACGCGATCGTGGGTCATTCGGAACGTCGTGCGCTGTACGGCGAAAGTGACGCGATGGTCGCGCGGCGATTTCAGGGTGCGATTCGGGCCGGTCTGACGCCGATCCTGTGCGTTGGTGAATCGCTTGCCGAGCGTGAAGCAGGGGTGACGGAGGAGGTCGTTGCGCGTCAACTGGATGCGGTCACCGCTGTGGCAGGCATTGGTGCTTACGGCCAGTCCGTGATTGCATACGAACCTGTCTGGGCGATCGGCACGGGAAAAACGGCATCGCCGCAACAGGCTGAAGAGGTGCATCGCTTCATACGCGAGCGGCTCGCAGCCCAGGATGCGGACGTGGCAGCGAAGGTCCAGATCCTTTACGGCGGTAGCGTCAAGCCCGACAACGCCACAGTGTTGTTCTCGCAAGCCAACATCGACGGAGGCCTGATTGGAGGCGCCGCGCTCAAGGCCGGAGATTTTCTCGCCATTTGCCGGGCGGCGTGAGCTGGTAACTGGCAAAGCTATTTATGCTGTATTCAATTTTACTGGTTTTCGAGGTCTTGCTTTCGATCAGCATGATTGTCCTGATCCTGCTTCAGCACGGTAAGGGGGCGGACGCGGGCGCGGCATTTGGTAGCGGCGCCTCGGGGACGGTGTTTGGAGCGCGTGGTTCGGGTAACTTTCTTAGCCATACCACGGCGATTTTGGCGGCGCTGTTCTTTATCAACAGCCTGCTGCTGGCGTATATTGTGGCGCACCAGCCGAAAAGCGGCAGTGTCGTCGATACCTTGATTCAGCAGGGGCCTGCCGCGAACGATTTGCCGCTTCCGGCGACCAGCGGTATCCCGGCGAGAGGTGGTGCGGACGCACCGGCTGCGGACCTGCGGGGTCAAGGGGACGATTTGCCGCCGGGTAAAACTTCGTCACCTGAGTAGCAACTTTTTCACGTTTAGCCGACGTGGTGGAATTGGTAGACACGCTATCTTGAGGGGGTAGTGGCGAAAGCTGTGTCGGTTCGAGTCCGACCGTCGGCACCATTTTCTGAGTCGAGTTCTTCGACTCACGTTTCGGCTTGGGTTTCTTGCTCCTCGTTAGCGCAAGCGGCAGCAAGCTGACGCGAAAATAATCAAGCGCATATCTATCTGAAAAGCGGGCTTCGGTCGGCGCGTTTCTCCTCGGTTGCCTGCATGTTTAGCGCGACCAAGCGCCTCGGCTGCGGTCGCGATTTGACATCGATTTGTGATGGCCGTTAGACTGCCGCCACTACAAAAACGCCGCCCAGCACACTGCGGTGTAGGACAATAAACCGGGTTTTGGATAGACCGTTGGGTCGAAGCTGGTCCGCAACAAGCCCGAACGCGCAACAATGGGGTCCTCATGCTCGAACAGTACCTGCCGGTCCTGATCTTTGCGATCATCGGGCTTGTCGCTGGAACGGTCTTGCTGACGATAGGCAGGGTAGTGGGTCCGCGGCGTCCTGACGCGGCAAAAGATTCTCCCTATGAATGCGGCTTTGAGGCCTTCGAAGATTCGCGCATGAAGTTCGACGTCCGGTATTACCTCGTCGCCATCCTGTTCATCATTTTCGATCTCGAAATCGCATTCCTGGTTCCGTGGGCGATCGTGCTCGACAAGATCGGTTTGCAGGGTTTGATTGCCATGGGGATCTTCCTCGGCATTTTGGTGATCGGCTTTATCTACGAGTGGCGCAAAGGGGCTCTGGAATGGGAATAGAAGGTGTCCTAGAGCAGGGGTTCGTGACGACGTCGGCGGACAAGCTTATCAATTGGGCGCGGACCGGCTCGATGTGGCCAATGACCTTTGGTCTTGCCTGCTGCGCGATCGAGATGATGCATGCGGGCGCGTCACGGTACGACCTCGATCGTTTCGGCATCGTGTTTCGTCCAAGTCCGCGGCAGTCTGACGTGATGGTTGTGGCGGGAACGCTGTGTAACAAGATGGCGCCTGCGCTACGCAAGGTTTACGACCAGATGGCGGAGCCGCGCTGGGTGATCTCGATGGGCTCATGCGCCAACGGCGGCGGTTACTACCACTATTCGTACTCGGTGGTGCGCGGTTGTGATCGTATCGTGCCGGTCGATGTGTACGTGCCCGGCTGTCCGCCGACGGCGGAGGCATTGCTTTACGGCATTCTGCAGCTGCAGAACAAAATCCGCCGCACCAATACCATTGCACGCTGAGAGGCCTGGCATCATGAGCACCGTATTGCAGTTGCTTGTTGAACGTTTGACGCAACTGCCGGATGCCGGGTTCGTCAGCGTTGAGATCCGGCACGGTGAATTGGTTGCCGTCGTCAATCCGGCGCGGTTGCTCGCGGCCGCGACGATGCTGCGGGATGAGTTCGGTTTCGCCCAATTGATCGACGTGGCTGGTGTTGATTACTTGAGTTTCGGTGTTTCGGAATGGGGCACCGAATCCGCGTCCAATGCGGGTTTCAGTCGCGGGGTAGCACCCGTCACGGCCGGTCATCTGAAGTTTGGTGACGCGCCGGCTGTGGCGTCAACGCGGAGGTCGCGCTTCTGCGTCGCATATCAGCTACTGTCGCTCCGCCAGAATGTACGCATGCGGCTCAAGGTGTTCTGCGAAGACGATTCGATGCCGGTGGTCGACTCGCTGGTGGGCGTATGGAGTTCGGCCAACTGGCCGGAACGCGAGGCGTTTGATTTGTTCGGGATCCTGTTCAACGGTCATCCCGATTTGCGCCGCATTCTGACCGACTACGGGTTCGTTGGTCACCCGTTCCGCAAGGATTTTCCGTTGAGCGGACACGTCGAAATGCGGTACGACCCAGAGCAGGGTCGGGTCGTTTATGGGCCGGTTTCGATCGAGCCACGGGTCTTGGTGCCGAAAGTCATCCGGCACGATCACCGCTACCAGAGCGAAGACAATCACCATGCCTGAAATCCGCAACTACACGCTGAATTTCGGTCCGCAGCACCCGGCTGCGCACGGTGTGTTGCGGCTGGTGCTGGAAATGGACGGTGAGGTCATTCAGCGCGCCGATCCGCATATCGGCTTGCTGCATCGTGCGACCGAGAAATTGGCCGAGAGCAAGCCGTTCAATCAAAGCATCGGCTACATGGATCGTCTCGACTACATGTCCATGATGTGTAACGAGCACGGCTATGTGCTGGCGATTGAGAAGCTGCTTGGCATCGCGCCGCCTCTGCGGGCGCAGTATATCCGCGTGATGTTCGATGAGATCACGCGTCTGCTCAATCACTTGCTGTGGATCGGTACGCACGGGTTGGACGTCGGGGCAATGACGATCTTTCTCTATGCGTTTCGCGAGCGCGAAGACCTGATCGATTGTTACGAGGCGGTGTCCGGGGCGCGGATGCACGCGACTTACTACCGCCCGGGCGGCGTCTATCGCGATTTGCCCGACCGCATGCCGAAGTACGAGGTCACGCGCTGGCGCAGCCAATCCGAAGTGAACCGCCTGAACGATGTTCGCTCGGGTTCTATGCTGGATTTTCTCGAGGACTTTACCCATCGTTTCCCTGGTTACGTCGACGAATACGAAACTCTACTGACCGATAACCGGATCTGGAAGCAGCGCACCGTCGGCATTGGTGTGGTGACACCCGAGGAGGCGCTGCAAATGGGGTTCACGGGGCCGATGTTGCGCGGTTCCGGGATCGAATGGGATCTGCGCAAGAAGCAGCCCTATGAAGTCTATGGCGAACTCGATTTCGACATTCCGGTTGGCGTTACCGGCGATTCGTATGATCGCTATCTGGTTCGGGTCGAGGAGATGCGCCAATCTAATCGCATCATCCAGCAGTGCATACGCTGGTTGCGCGACAATCCCGGCCCGGTGATGCTCGATGACCACAAGGTCACGCCACCGCCGCGCGAAGAGATGAAGCAGGACATGGAATCGTTAATCCATCACTTCAAGCTGTTCACCGAGGGCTATTGCGTGCCGGAGGGCGAGGTTTACGCCGCGGTGGAGCATCCGAAAGGAGAATTCGGGGTTTACCTGATCTCCGACGGCGCGAACAAACCGTTCCGTCTCAAGGTTCGCCCGCCGGGTTACTACCACCTATCGGGTCTCGACGCGATGGTGCGCGGCCACATGCTGGCGGATGTCGTGGCGGTGATTGGAACGCAGGACATCGTTTTTGGAGAGATCGACCGCTGATGACCGAGACTGTGCAATCGACCCGGGCTGAAGTGCTCTCGCCGCAACTGCGCGCGGAGATCGAAGATTGGCTCGCGCGCTACCCCGCCGACCAGCGTCAGTCGGCGGTGCTCGGTGCGCTGCGGGCGGTGCAGCATCATGCCAAGGGCCACTACCTCAGCACCGAAATGATGAATGCGGTAGCGGCCTATATCGGGATGCCGGAAATAGCGGTATACGAGGTGGCGAGTTTCTACTCGATGTATAACCTCAAACCCGTCGGCAAACACGAGATCTCGATCTGTACCAACGTCTCTTGCCTGTTGCGTGGTGCGGATGAAATCGTCGCCCACCTGGAGCGCCGACTCGGTATCACGTTGGGCGAGAGCACGCCCGACGGCAAGTTCTTCCTCAAGCGCGAGGAGGAGTGTCTCGCGGCGTGCTGCGGGGCGCCGATGATGCAGGTTGATCACGTCTACCACGAAAATCTCACGCCGGAAAAGGTGGATGAGATTCTTGACCGATTGGGTTAAGCCGATGGTCAATCAAGTTTGTTTCGAGACGCTCCAGTTTGGCGACGAGTCGCACACGCTCGAAAGCTATCGCAAGATCGGTGGCTATGAGGCTTGGCAGCGGATTCTTCGCGAGAAGATTCCACCGGAGCAGGTGATCGACGAGGTCAAGCGATCCAATCTGCGCGGCCGCGGCGGGGCGGGGTTTCCGACCGGTTTGAAATGGAGCTTCATGCCGCGCACGGCGCCCGGCCAAAAATATATCGTCTGCAATTCGGATGAGTCGGAGCCTGGCACCTGCAAGGACCGCGATATCCTGCGTTTCAATCCCCACGCACTGGTGGAGGGCATGGTGATTGCCGGCTACTCGATCGGTGCCACGGTCGGTTACAACTACATGCGCGGCGAATTTCTCGATACGCCCTATCGCCGGTTCGCGACCGCGGTGAAGGAGGCGTACGCGAATGGCTACTTGGGGCGCGATATCCTTGGCAGCGGCGTCGATTTTGACTTGTATCCGACCTTGGGTGCCGGCGCCTATATCTGCGGTGAGGAGACCGCGCTGCTTGAGTCGCTCGAAGGCAAGAAAGGCCAGCCGCGATTCAAACCGCCGTTCCCGGCCAACTTCGGACTGTACGGCCGTCCGACGACGATCAACAACACCGAGTCGCTCGCCTCGGTGCCAACGATCCTGCGCAAAGGTGCTGACTGGTTTGCGGGCCTCGGCGTTGAGCGCTCCGGCGGCGAAAAACTATTCTCAGTCTCCGGGCACGTCGCCCGCCCGGGCAATTTCGAAGTGCCCTTGGGCATTCCGTTTCGCGAATTGCTGGAGATGGCGGGTGGGATCTGGCAGGGGCGGAAGCTCAAGGCGGTGATCCCGGGCGGCTCGTCGGTTCCGGTCGTTCCGGGGGAGATTATGCTCGAGACGAAGATGGACTACGATTCGATCGCCAAGGTGGGTTCAATGCTTGGCTCGGGCGCGGTCATCGTGATGGACGAGACGACCGACATGGTGCGGGTGCTACAGCGCCTTTCGCAGTTTTATTTTTCCGAGTCATGCGGTCAATGCACGCCGTGCCGCGAGGGCACCGGTTGGCTGTATCGCATGCTCACCCGCATTGTCGAAGGACGTGGGCGCCCTGAGGACTTGGCGCGTCTCGACGATGTGGCGTCAAAGATCGAGGGCCGTACGATCTGTGCGCTCGGCGATGCTGCGGCGATGCCGGTGCGTAGTTTTATCAAACACTATCGGCATGAATTCGAGCATTACATCGAGCATGGTCGCAGCCTCGTCGCAGGCGCATCCGGCCGGCCCGGGGCAGCAGGCGTACACCCATGAGTGAAGAGACCGTCACTATCGTCATCGATGACCGGGAAATCGAGGCTCGGCCCGGCAGCATGTTGATTGAAGCCGCTGACGCGGCGGGCATCCGGATCCCCCGTTTTTGCTACCACAAGAAACTCTCGGTCGCGGCCAACTGCCGGATGTGTCTGGTTGAGGTCGAAAAGGCGCCGAAGCCCTTGCCCGCGTGCGCAACACCGGTGACTAAAGGGATGAAGGTCTACACCCGGTCGCCCAAGGCCCTCGCCGCGCAGCGCGGTACGATGGAGTTCCTGTTAATCAATCACCCGCTTGATTGTCCGATTTGCGACCAAGGGGGCGAATGCGAGTTACAGGACGTCGCGATGGGTTACGGCGGTGATGCCTCGCAGTATGTCGAAGGTAAGCGCGTGGTGCGGGACAAGGACATCGGCCCCTTAATCGCAACTGACCTGACCCGTTGTATCTTGTGTACGCGATGCGTGCGTTTCGGCGAAGAACTGGCGGGCTTGCGTGAGTTCGGCGCGGTCGGTCGAGGCGAACGCACCGAGATTGGGACCTTCATGCAAAGGAGCGTGGATTCCGAGCTCTCGGGCAACGTGATCGATCTGTGTCCGGTCGGTGCGTTGACCGCGAAGCCGTCGCGTTACACCTATCGGCCTTGGGAGCTGGTGCAGCATCCGTTGGTATCACCGCACGACTGCCTCGGTTCCAATCTATTCCTGCACACTAAAAACGGCGCGCCGGTCAGGGTCGTCCCGCGCGATAACGAATCCATTAATGAAGCCTGGCTGTCGGATCGTGACCGCTATGCCTATCAAGGCATCCCGAGCAGCGAGCGGATTCGCCGCCCGATGGTCAAGCGCGAAGGTCAGTGGCAAGAGGTCGGGTGGGAAGATGCGCTCGGTTGGGTCAATCACGGGTTGCGTAAATTTGCGCCGGATGCGATTGGCGCGCTGATCTCGCCATCGGCGACCCTGGAGGAGATGTTTCTCGCGCAGCGTTACTTGCGCGGGCTCGGGGTGCGTTCGATCGATCACCGCCTCGCACAGTGCGATTTTTCGGATGATGCAGTGTTGCCGGCCTACCCGGCGCTCGCCATCGACGTCGAGGCCCTCGATCGCCAGCAATGCGTGTTGCTGGTCGGCTCAAATGTGCGCAAGGACCAGCCAATCGCGGCGTTGCGCCTGCGCAAAGCTTGGCTGCGCGGTGCGCGGATGATGGCGATCAATCCACGCGATTTCGAGTTTCGGTTCGACCTGAGTCACCAGGCCTGGGTCGACGAGGCCGGAATGGTTGAGATGCTCGCAGGGGTCGCGCGCGAGGTATTGCGCCGGGGTGGCGTGAAACCGGTCGCGGCCATTGCCGCGACACTCGATGGCGGGCGTGACGACGATACGGTTAGCGCGATGGCAGAGGCCTTGCTGGCGACCGACGAGGCCTTGATCCTGCTCGGGCTGTCGGCGCAGATGCACCCAGCCGCCGCCACGTTACGCGCGTTGGCGAGTACGATCGCCGCCAACAGCGCAGTCCGTTTCGGTTATCTCAGCGCCGGTGCGAACACGGCGGGGGCTTGGCTTACCGGCGTTTTGCCACATCGCTCCGCCGATGGCAGCGCGGTAACCCCGGCGGGACTGAACGCTAACGAAATGCTGGCGCAGCCGCGTAAAGCGTATTTCCTGTTGGGCGTGGAGCCGGAATACGATGCGGCAGATCCGGGCCTCGCGCTGGACGCACTTGCCGACGCTGAGTTCGTGGTCAGTCTGGCGAGTTATACCTCCGAGCGGATGGAGCGCTACGCCGATGTGATCCTACCGATCGGCAGCTTCGCCGAGACCGACGGGGCGTATGTCAATTGCGAGGGCCGGGTTCAGAGTTTCGCTGCCGCGGCGAAGCCCGTTGGCGAAGCACGGCCGGCCTGGAAGGTGCTTCGCATGTTGGGTGCGAGCGCGGGCTTGGCGGGTTTCGAACAGGTCTCCGCCGAGCAGGTGCGTGCCGAGGCGTTGGCCTTGATCCGGGATCGGTTGGCGGCCCGCAATGTATTTGAGCCTGGCGCGCAATCGCCCTCCGCGCGGCGCGCGGGCGAATTGACGCGGTTTTCCGGTTGCGCGATGTATCGCACCGATCCGTTGGTGCGGCACGCGACTGCACTCCAGGCCACGCACGATGGTCAACGCGACGTCGTTGTGATGCATCCCGAAGACGCGGCACGGTTGGGCGTCGCGGTGGCATCCTCGGTGCGCGTCACCCAGGGCGTGCGGAGCGCGGTTTTGCCGTTGCAGCTCGATGCCTCGCTCGCGGCGGGATGTGTGTACCTGGAAATGGGTACTCATGGCAGCAGTCACCTGGGCCGCGCATTCGGTCCGGTCACCATCAAACAGGCGTAGCGTAGCGATGGAGTTTATTGCCTCACTGCTGGGTTTTCTGCCCGACTGGCTTCTGACCACGGTCCTGATTGTGATCAAGATCGCGGTGCTGCTCCTGATCCTGCTGCTCAGTGTGGCGTATCTCACGCTGGCGGAACGCAAGGTCATCGGTTACATGCAGGTGCGTATCGGTCCGAACCGGGTGGGTCCGCGCGGGTTGCTGCAACCGATTGCCGATACGGTCAAGATGCTGGTCAAGGAAATCGTCATTCCGACCAATGCGGATCGATTTCTCTTTCTGATCGCGCCGATTCTCTCGCTGGCGCCCGCCCTTGTCGCGTGGGCCGTGATACCGTTCAGCGACACCATGGTGCTCGCCAACCTGAACGCCGGCCTGCTCTACATACTGGCTATGACCTCGCTCGGGGTCTATGGCGTGATCATTGCTGGCTGGGCCTCGAATTCGAAGTATGCGTTCCTCGGCGCGATGCGCTCGGCCGCGCAGATCGTCGCGTACGAGATCGCGATGGGATTTGCCTTAGTCGGAGTGCTGATGGCAGCCGGCAGCCTGAATCTTGGTGAGATCGTACGCGCCCAACAGGGCGGCGTGACGAGCTGGTTTTTCCTGCCCTTGTTCGGCTTGATGCTGGTGTATTTCATTTCGGCGGTGGCCGAGACCAACCGGGCACCGTTCGACGTGGCCGAGGGTGAGTCGGAGATCGTGGCCGGCTTCCACGTCGAATACTCCGGGATGGCGTTCGGCCTGTTCTTCCTCGCTGAATACGCCAATATGATCCTACTGTCGGCGTTGACATCGCTAATGTTTTTCGGCGGCTGGCTATCGCCGTTTGAGGGCCTGCTACCGGATTCGGTATTCGCGGTTCCGGTCCTCGGCGCGATGTTGGATGGCGGCATCCACTGGCTGTTGCTGAAGACTTCTTTTTTTCTGTTCTGTTTCCTGTGGTTCCGCGCGACCTTCCCGCGTTATCGCTACGATCAGATCATGCGTCTGGGCTGGAAGGTGCTGATTCCCGTCACGATCGTCTGGCTGTTTGGCGAAGGTATCGCCATTGCGCTTGGCTGGAAACCCTGGTTGTGAGGAGGTGAGGAAATGAACGCGCTCAAGCACTACGTCAAGAGTTTCATGCTCTACGAGTTGCTGCTCGGTCTGAAACTGACTGGGCGCTATCTCTTTGCGCGCAAGATCACGGTGCAGTATCCAGAGGAGAAAACGCCGATCTCGAATCGGTTCCGGGGGCTGCACGCCCTGCGCCGCTATCCGAATGGCGAGGAACGGTGTATCGCCTGCAAATTGTGCGAGGCGGTATGCCCGGCGCTGGCGATCACGATCGAGTCGGAGCAGCGCGACGACGGCACGCGTCGGACCACCCGTTACGACATTGATCTATTCAAGTGCATTTTCTGCGGGTTCTGTGAGGAGGCTTGTCCGGTCGATTCGATCGTCGAGACCCGCATTTTTGAGTATCACTTTGAGAATCGCGGCGAGCAGATCATGACCAAGGACAAGCTGCTGGCGATCGGCGATCGTTTCGAGGCGCAGATCGCGGCGGATCGCGCCGCCGATGCGCCGTACCGTTAGTGGGCGAGAGACTGAATCGATGACCTTTCAAATGATCCTGTTTTATGCCTTTAGCGTCATCCTGGTAGGATCGGCGGTGCGCATGATCACGGTGCGCAACCCGGTGCATGCGGCGTTGTTTCTGGTGTTGGCGTTTGTGACCAGTGCGGCGCTGTGGTTGCTGATGGAGGCGGAGTTTCTCGCCATCCTGTTGGTTCTGGTCTACGTCGGCGCGGTGATGGTGCTGTTCCTGTTTGTGGTGATGATGCTGGATATCAACATCACGCGGATGCGCGAGGGCTACGTCAAGAATGCACCGTTGGGGATTGCGGTGGCGCTGATCATGGTGGTGGAGATGGGGCTGGTACTAATGACCAAGGTGTTCGACGCGCCCGCGCCCACGCCGGCACCGGCGGATTACAGCAATACCGAGGCCATCGGCGAGGTTCTCTACACCGAATATCTCTATCCGTTTGAGATTGCCGCGGTAATTCTCCTCGTCGCGATCATTGCCGCGATCTCGTTGACCTTGCGCCGCCGACCGGAGACGAAATATCAGGATCCCGCCCAGCAGGTACGGGTCCAGCGCGCGGATCGGGTCCGCCTGGTCAAGATGAAATCCGAACAACCTGGCGCGGAATAGCGCGCGGAACCGAAACCAAGAGCCAGCCATGATTCCGCTTTCGCATTACCTTTTACTCGGCGCGGTGCTGTTTTCGCTCAGTGTGGCGGGGATATTTCTCAACCGCAAAAACATGATCATTCTGTTGATGTCGATCGAGTTGATGTTGCTCGCGGTGAATATGAACTTCATCGCGTTTTCGCATTTCCTTGGGGATATCAATGGCCAGATCTTTGTGTTTTTCATCCTGACGGTAGCCGCCGCGGAGTCGGCGATCGGTTTGGCGATTATGGTGGTGCTGTTCCGCAATCGCCAGACGATCAATGTTCAGGATCTCGATGAGATGAAGGGGTAGCCGCGATCATGGAACAACTGTACCTCGCCATCCCGCTCGCCTCGCTGTTTGGCGCCCTTGTCGCGGGATTGTTCGGCAAGATGATCGGGCGTACCGGCGCCCATACCGTGACCATTCTTGGTGTAGCGATTTCTTTCGTGCTGTCGGTCATCGCCTTCAAGCATATCGTGATGGATGGTGGCGAGACCTTTAACGGAACGGTTTACACCTGGGCCGTTACCGGTGGACTGAACCTCGAGGTTGGGTTTCTGATCGACCGGCTCTCGGTGTTGATGATGGTCGTGGTGACTTTTGTGTCGCTGATGGTGCATATCTACACCATCGGCTACATGCATGACGATCCGGGTTACCAGCGTTTTTTTGCATACATTTCGCTGTTCACCTTCGCCATGCTGATGCTGGTGATGAGCAACAACTTCCTGCAGTTGTTCTTCGGCTGGGAGGCCGTCGGTGTGGTGTCCTACCTGTTGATCGGCTTCTGGTATAACCGGCCAACAGCGATTTATGCCAACCTCAAGGCCTTTCTGGTCAACCGGGTGGGCGATTTCGGCTTCCTGCTCGGCATCGCAGCTGTGTTGATGTATACCGGCAGCCTCGATTACGCTGAGGTTTTCGCTCGGGCCTCCGCACTGGAGGGGCAAACGATCCAGATCTTCGGCGACCAGATGTGGTCGGTGTTGACCGTGATCTGCATTCTGTTGTTCATAGGCGCGATGGGTAAGTCGGCGCAAATGCCGCTGCACGTCTGGTTGCCTGACTCGATGGAAGGTCCGACGCCGATTTCGGCACTGATCCATGCCGCGACGATGGTCACCGCAGGGATTTTCATGGTCGCAAGGATGTCGCCGCTGTTTGAGCTTTCTGAGACTGCGCTGTCGTTTGTTCTGATCATCGGTGCACTGACCGCGTTTTTGATGGGGTTGGTCGGCATCGTGCAAAACGACATCAAACGTGTGGTCGCGTACTCGACACTCTCACAACTTGGCTACATGACGGTTGCGCTCGGCGTTTCGGCCTACTCGGCCGGGATCTTCCATTTGATGACCCACGCGTTTTTCAAGGCCCT
The DNA here is from genome assembly GCA_964620675.1 of uncultured Thiotrichales bacterium. Classification (GTDB taxonomy): domain Bacteria; phylum Pseudomonadota; class Gammaproteobacteria; order UWMA-0217; family UWMA-0217; genus CAYSFW01. Next base: position 37,306 of record CAZUJU010000006.1, read on the forward strand.
GCTGTTTCTCGGTGCCGGTTCGGTCATCATCGCGATGCATCACGAGCAGGATATCCGCAAAATGGGGGGCTTGCGCAAGTACATGCCCATCACGTACTGGACTGCTTTAATTGGATCTTTGGCGCTGATCGGGTTTCCGGGGTTTTCGGGTTTCTTCTCCAAGGACGCAATCATCGAGGCGGTGCATCATTCGCAGTTGCCGGGTGCCGGTTTTGCCTACTGGCTGGTATTGATTGGGGTGTTCGTCACCGCATTCTACTCGTTCCGGATGTTTTTCCTGGTTTTCCACGGCGAGGAGCGAATGGATCATCACACCAAAGAGCACTTACACGAGTCACCATGGGTGATCACCGTGCCGCTGATCGCGCTCGCGATTCCGTCGGTCATCGCCGGTTACCTGCTCGATCCGGTGGTGGTGGGCGACTACTTCCAGGGCGCGATTCAAGTCCTGCCGCAACACGACTCGTTGCGGGTAATCGCCGAGCATTATCACGGACCGCTGGGCTTCATATTGCATGGCATGATGGCGCCGCCGTTCTGGCTTGCGATGGCGGGTCTGGCGTTGGCGTGGTGGATCTATTTGCGTCATCCGGCGCTTGCCGGGCAGCTTCAGCAGCGGTTCCGGCTCCCGTACGCGATCCTCACCAAGAAGTATGGCTTTGATGAGTTCAACGAGAAGATCTTCGCGCGGGGCTCACTCGGTTTGGGCCACACGCTTTCCGACGTCGGCGATCGTGTCGTGATTGATGGATTAATGGTCAACGGTACGGCCCGGATCATCGGCTGGTTCTCCGGAGTGATTCGGCAGGTGCAGACCGGTTATCTCTACCACTACTCGTTCGCCATGATCCTCGGTTTGATCGCTCTGCTTGGCTGGTTCGTCTTGCGCGCCGCCTGAGCGCCGCGGGTGGTGTTATGAATTTCGCGCAAAGGTAGGTTCGGATGTTCGCAGATTGGCCTCTATTGACCCTGTTAATCTGGGTGCCGATTATCGGTGGTTTTCTCGTGCTAGCGGCGGGAGAGCGCTCGGCGGAGGGGGTCAAGCGGCTCGCACTGTTGATCTCGGCGGCCACCTTCGCGCTGAGTATCCCCCTATATACCGGGTTTGATCCGGGGCTGGCGACGATGCAGTTCGAGGAGTCGAACGCCTGGATTCCCGCGTTCAATATCAACTACCACCTCGGCGTCGATGGTATCTCGATGCCGTTGATTCTGCTGACGACGTTTACTACGGTGTTGGTGATCATCGCGGGCTGGGAGGTCATTCAGTTCAAGATCTCCCAGTACATGGCCGCGTTTTTGATCCTCGAAGGCCTGATGATTGGCGTATTCTCCGCGCTCGATGCAGTCCTGTTCTATGTCTTTTTCGAGGCGCAGCTGATTCCGATGTTCGTCATCATCGGTATTTGGGGCGGACCGCGGCGGGTGTATGCAACCCTCAAGTTCTTCCTCTATACGTTTTTCGGTTCAGTGTTCATGCTGATCTCGTTGATCTACCTCTACAGCGAATCCGGTACGTTCGCGATTCTTGAGTTGCATGACTTCAAGATCGACCTGACCGCGCAGATTTTGATCTTCCTGAGTTTCCTGATTGCGTTCGCGGTCAAAGTGCCGATGTGGCCGGTTCACACGTGGTTACCCGATGCTCACGTCGAAGCACCGACCGGCGGGTCGGTGGTGCTGGCGGCGATCATGCTCAAGATCGGTGGTTACGGGTTTCTGCGGTTCAGCCTCCCAATCACGCCCGACGCGAGCGCGCAACTGGACTGGTTGATGATTCTGCTGTCACTGATTGCGGTCGTATACATCGGTTACGTGGCGTTGGTTCAGGCGGATATGAAGAAGCTGATCGCCTACTCGTCGATCTCGCATATGGGATTTGTCACGCTGGGGTTTTTCGTGATGTTTGCGATCTATGACAATACCCAGGATACCTCTGGTGCGGTCATGGGCATCGAAGGCGGCATCGTACAAATGATCTCGCACGGATTCATTTCCGGCGCGATGTTCCTCTGCGTTGGCGTGCTCTATGACCGCCTGCACAGCCGAATGATCAAGGATTATGGTGGAGTCGCGAATACCATGCCGGTGTTTGCGACGTTCATGGTGCTGTTCGCGATGGCCAATGCCGGATTGCCGGGCACCTCGGGATTCGTGGGCGAATTTTTGGTGATCCTGGCGAGTTTTCAGGCCAGTTTCTGGATCGCATTCGCTGCGGCGTTGACGCTGATCCTCGGCGCGGCCTACACCTTGTGGATGGTCAAGCGGGTGATTTTCGGCGCGGTCGCCAACGATGGGGTTGCCAGCCTGAAAGATGTTAACAACCGCGAGTTCATAATCCTCTCGCTACTTGCGTTGGCGGTCTTGCTATTCGGATTGTGGCCGGCGCCGTTGCTCGATGTGATGCACGCGAGCGTTGAAAATCTGGTACGCCACGCGCTGATTTCGAAACTCTAGTTCACCCTGGCTACGGAAGATCCTGCTCATGCCGAATATCTCCACCATCCTGCCCGAAGTCTACATGCTCACGATGGCGTGTGTGGTGCTGGTGGTCGACCTGTTCCTTGGTCCGCGGCAGAAAGGTGTCAACTACCTTCTAACGCTGGTAACACTGATCGGGGCGATCGCCGTGACGATGCTGACGCGTGACAACAGTGTGGTACTGGCGTTCGGCGACAGTTTTATTCGCGATCCCATGGCGGATATTCTGAAGCTCTTTATCTTTGCGATCATGGTGGCGGTGATGATGTATTCGCGCCGTTATATCAAGGATCGCGATATGTTCCATGGCGAGTTTTTCGTGCTCGCGCTGTTCGCGGTGCTCGGGATGCAGATCATGATCTCGGCCTACAGCTTCCTGACCCTTTATCTCGGACTTGAATTGCTCTCGTTGTCGCTCTACGCGCTGGTGGCGTTCCAGCGTGACACCAGCCGCGCTTCCGAGGCCGCGATGAAATATTTCATCCTGGGTGCGATTGCGTCCGGGATGTTGCTGTACGGAATCTCGATTCTCTACGGTCTAACCGGCAGTCTGAGCTTTATCGACGTTCACAATCAACTCGTGCGAATGCAGGGCCAGACCGATATCAGCATGATATTCGGGCTGGTATTCGTTCTGGTGGGCATCGCGTTCAAGTTCGGCGCCGTGCCATTCCACATGTGGGTGCCCGATGTCTATCACGGTGCGCCGACGGCGGTCACCATGATCATCAGCTCGGCGTCGAAGATCGCAGCGTTTGCGATGATCATGCGGCTGTTGGTCGAGGCTTTGGGCAGTCTGCACGCAAGCTGGCAGGATATTCTCGTACTGCTTGCGGTGCTTTCGATCGGGGCAGGCAACCTGATCGCAATCGCCCAGAGCAATATCAAGCGTATGTTGGCCTATTCAACGATTGCGCATGTCGGCTTTATTCTGCTTGGCGTCATGACGGGCACCCGTGAGGGCTACGTCGCGTCCATGTTCTACACTTTGACTTATGCGCTGATGTCGCTCGGCGCCTTCGGCGTCATCGCGATGCTCAGTCATCGAGATTTCGAGGCCGAGAATCTTGAGGATTTCAAGGGACTCAATGAGCGCAACCCCTGGCTTGCATTCGTGACGATGCTGGTAATGTTTGCGATGGCTGGCGTACCCCCGTTGGTCGGGTTCTACGCCAAATTGAACATCCTTCAGGCGGTGGTGCAACACGGGTACGTCTGGCTTGCTGTGTACGCGGTACTGCTGTCGGTCGTGGGCGCGTTCTACTATCTGCGGATAGTCAAGATGATGTACTTCGACAAGCCGACAGTCGATTACGCGCCGGGCAGTAGCCTCGATTTCAATATCGCGCTTTCGGTGAACGGGCTGCTGATGCTCGCGCTGGGCATCTTCCCCAGCGCACTGCTCTCCCTGTGCATCTTTGCTATAAGATAAAACCAATTAATAACAATGCGTTATCGATAAAACCGCCTTAACGTCGTAGTCACTACTTGAAATCCGTGAGCGCTACGTCTATGATCCGTTCCCTCGTTGCGGGGTGGAGCAGTCTGGCAGCTCGTCGGGCTCATAACCCGAAGGTCGCAGGTTCAAATCCTGCCCCCGCTACCAAATGAGCGGCCCCGTCAGGGGCTTTTCATTATATCCAAGCAAGGTGCTTGTATAACAACAAAGGGCCGAAGGCCCTTTTTTTATTTCTGCGAATGTCGGAAATCACACAGGAAGCGCTGAGAAAGATCATTGAACCCGTTGCCGAAGGGCTCGGATGTTTGTTGTGGGGTATCGAATTTCGTACCTACGACAAAAACGCCTTGCTGCGGGTATATATTGATAAACTTGAAGGGGTGACGCTCGACGACTGTTCGGACGTCAGTCACCAGCTCAGTGCCGTGCTCGATGTGGAAGATCCGATCGGTGTGCCCTATACCCTAGAGGTGTCATCGCCGGGCGTCGAGCGACCGTTATTCGGTTACCCACATTACCAGCGGTACCTGGGGCAGCGAGTTAAACTTCGCCTGATGAGGCCGGTTGATTCGCGGCGCAATTTCGAAGGCGTTTTGGAGTTCGCCGATCCCATGCGAGTGAGATTGCGGCTTGAGAACGATGTGGTCGCAGAAATTCCGCTCGACGCGATTGCGCGCGGGCAACTCAAGGTAGATTTTGAGCAGTACGCCAAAGAGCAGAAACGATGAGCAAAGGAAAAGAAATACTGCAGGTGGTTGAAGCGGTCTCGAACGAGAAGAGCGTCCACGAGGACGTGATTTTTGAGGCGCTGGAAGCCGCCCTCGCTTCGGCGACGCGCAAGAAGTATGACGACGATTTGGACGTGCGCGTCGCGATCGATCGCAAAACCGGTGATTACGAGACCTTCCGACGCTGGGTCGTGGTCGACGACGAGGACCCCGAGTTCGAATCGCCGAAGCGGCAGATCCTTTACAGCTATGCGATTCTCAAGCAACCCGAAATCACGGTCGGCGAGTATGTCGAGGAGTCGATTGAGTCGGCCGATTTCTCCGGTCGCATCGCCGCGCAAACGGCCAAGCAGGTTATCGTGCAGAAGGTGCGCGAAGCTGAACGGCAGCAGATCGTTGATGCGTTCCGTGGGCGAGTCGGCACCCTCATCATGGGGACCGTCAAACGCAGTGATCGCAAAGGAGTATTTCTGGATCTCGGTGACAATGTCGAGGTCTTGGTCCCGCGCGAGCAAATGATTGCGCGGGAGAATGTCCGTAACGGCGACCGCTTGCGCGCCTATCTGACGGAAGTCAGTCCGGACAACAAAGGTCCGCTGTTGCGCGCGAGCCGTACCCATCCCGGATTCCTCATCGAGTTGTTCAAACTCGAGGTGCCCGAGGTCGGGCAGGGCATGATCGAAATCCTCGGCGCGGCGCGCGATCCGGGCCTGCGCGCCAAGATTGCGGTGCGTTCCTACGATTCGCGGCTGGATCCGGTCGGTGCGTGTGTGGGAATGCGGGGTTCGCGCGTCATGGCCGTCTCGAATGAGCTCGCGGGCGAGCGTGTCGATATCATCCTGTGGGACGAGAACCCAGCGCAGTATGTCATCAACGCGATGTCTCCCGCCGAAGTGTCCTCGATCGTCATCGACGAAGACAAGCACTCAATGGATATCGCGGTTCACGAGGAAAAGCTCTCGCAGGCGATCGGTCGTAATGGGCAGAACGTGCGTTTGGCGAGTCAGTTGACCGGCTGGGAACTCAATGTGATGACCCTCGAAGAGGCGACCTCCAAGAGCGAAAACGAGGCGCGCGAGTTCATTCAGGCGTTCCAGGTGCAGCTTGATGTCGACGAGGAGGTCGCGTCGATTCTGGTGCAGGAGGGCTTTACCAGCGTCGAGGAAATCGCCTACGTGCCGGAGCGCGAGCTGATGGAAATCGACGTGTTCGACGAGGAAATGGTCCAAGAGTTGCGCAGTCGAGCGCGCGACGCGCTGCTGACGCGCGCGATCGCGAGCGAAGAGCGGCTGGAGGGCGGCGAGCCGGCCGAGGACTTGTTGGCCCTGGATGGCATAGATGACGAAATCGCCCACAGACTCGCGGCAAAGGGCATATGTACCCGTGATGACCTTGCGGAGCAGTCGGTAGAAGAATTGGTTAATGATGTTTTGCCTGGATTGGACGAAGAAACCGCCGCGACTCTGATCATGAAGGCGCGCGAGCACTGGTTCACCGACGGTGAGCAGGCAGTTCAGTCATAACAGTCAAATTTCCGGGAGATAGCGCAATGAGTCAGGTAACCGTCATTCAGCTTGCCGAGGTGGTCGGAACCCCGGTCGAACGACTGCTCGATCAGATGCGCGAGGCCGGTATTGCGGTGACGGATCCGAACCAGCCGGTCACCGACGAGCAGAAGATGGCTTTACTCGATCACTTGCGTCGCAGTCACGGCAAAGCCGGGGCGGACCCGGGTGCCAAGAAGATCACGCTCAAACGCAAAAGCCTTAGCGAGATCAAGGTCGGCACTGGTGCTGGTCGACCCAAGACGGTAAGTGTCGAAGTGCGCAAAAAGCGCACCTATGTCAAGCGTGAAGAAGGCGCGTCGGAGGCCGAGACGCCGGAGCCGGTCGTGAGCAAAACCGCCGAGCTGATGCGGCAACTTGAAGCCGAACATCGGGCGGTGGTGGAAGCAACCCAGCGCACCGACGAAGCACGGCGACAATTGGAGGAAGCGGCGCGCCAGCGCGAGCAGGACGCGCGCGAAGCCGCAATCGCGGCCAGTCAACCGAGTCCCGCGATCCGTGCCGAAGCCCAGCCCGAGCCTGAGACCGAACTGGTGGAAGTGATTGTTCCGGCCGTCGCGGACGAACCCGTCGCTGCGCCGGTAGTCGAGGCAGCGACGGCCGAATCCGCCAAGGCCGAACAACCCACCGCGGCTGGTGAAACCGAAGCGGCACGGCGGGAGCGGGAAAAGAGCAAGACGACCAAGGTCAAGAAGAAAAAGGAGGTTGCCGAGCCGACCCGCTACGGGCGCAATGAGCTCCATATCGACGCCGGACGCGGAGCGCGACGTAGGACCAAGGGCCGTCCAGGCGCGCCAACCAAGACGCCAATGGTGCGCCATGGATTCGAGAAACCCACCGCGCCTGTCATACGCGAAGTCGAGTTGCCACCGCTCATCACGGTCAGCGACCTTGCGTTACAAATGGCGGTCAAGGCGTCGGAGGTGATCAAGGTGCTGATGGGGATGGGCGTAATGGCGACCATCAACCAAAGCATTGATCAGGACGTCGCGCAACTGGTGGTCGAGGAGCTGGGTCATAAGGTAAAGATAAAAGAAATCAAAGATCTGGAGTCCGAAATCGAGGATCTGTCGAGTGATTCCGAGCAACACCTTGAAGCGCGTCCTCCGGTGGTAACGATCATGGGGCACGTTGATCATGGCAAAACCTCACTGCTCGACCATATCCGCCGCACCCGCGTGGCGGCGGGCGAGGCGGGTGGGATTACCCAGCATATCGGCGCGTACCACGTTGAAACCGACAAGGGCATGATCACGTTTCTCGATACGCCGGGCCACGCGGCGTTTACGTCGATGCGCGCGCGCGGCGCACAAGTCACCGATATCGTCATTCTGGTGGTGGCGGCGGACGACGGCGTGATGCCGCAAACGGCAGAAGCGGTGCGCCACGCGAAGGCGGCGGGTGTGCCGATCGTCGTTGCGGTTAACAAAATCGATCGGCCGCAGGCGGATCCCGAGCGGGTGCGGCAGGAACTCGTCAAACATGAGGTCATTCCCGAGGAGTGGGGCGGGGAAAACATGTTTGTAAACGTATCCGCCAAAACCGGTCATGGCATCGATGAGTTGCTGGATGCCGTCCTGTTGCAGGCCGAAGTCCTTGAGCTTAAGTCGGCTGCCGAAGGCAACGCGCAAGGCACTGTGGTTGAATCGACCCTCGACAAGGGGCGTGGTCCGGTCGCGACGGTGCTGGTGCAGAGCGGGACGCTCAATCGCGGTGATGTGGTACTGACCGGTACCGAATACGGCCGGGTGCGGGCGATGTTTGACGAGTCCGGGCGCCAGGTTAAATCCGCTGGCCCTTCGATGCCGGTCGTCATTCTCGGTCTGTCCGGCACACCGAACGCCGGTGAGCGGCTCATCGTGGTCGAGGACGAACGTAAGGCCAAGGAAGTTGCCGAATTGCGGCGCGCCAAGTCGCGGGATACCAAGCTGGCGACGCAACAGGCCGCTAAGCTCGAAAATATCTTTTCCTCGATGCAGGACGGCGAAAAAGCCATCCTCAACGTGCTCGTCAAGGCCGATGTTCAGGGCTCCGCCGAAGCGCTGCGTGATGCGCTGGTTGGGTTGTCCGGTGAACATGTGACGGTGAACATGGTGTCTGCGGGCGTCGGTGGCATCAACGAATCCGACGTGAATCTTGCGATGGCGTCGGGCGCGACGATGATCGGGTTCAACGTGCGCGCCGATGCGGCCGCGCGTCGCGTAGTTCAGGAAAACGGCGTGGATCTGCGCTACTACAGCATCATTTACGACGTTATTGATGACGTCAAAAAGGCCCTGACCGGGATGCTGGCGCCGGAATTGCGCGAAGAGATCGTGGGCACCGCCGAAGTACGCGACGTATTCAAGTCGTCCGCGTTCGGTGCGGTTGCCGGCTGCCTCGTGGTGGAGGGCGTGGTCCGGCGCGGCAATCCGATCCGGGTGTTGCGCAACCACGTGGTGATCTACGAAGGCGAGCTCGAGTCGTTACGTCGCCACAAGGATGACGTTAACGAGGTTCGCGCTGGCACCGAATGCGGAATCGCGGTCAAGAACTATAACGACGTTCGCGTCGGCGACATGATCGAGAACTTCGAGCGTGTCGAGGTCCAGCGCAAACTCTAAAGCGGATTCGCGACAGGCTGGAATGAAAGAATATTCGCGTACCCAACGCCTCGGTGAACAAATCCACCGGGAACTCTCTGATCTGTTGCTGCGGGAGGTCAAGGACCCGCGCGTCGGCATGGTCACTGTTGGCGCCGTCGAAGTGAGTTCGGATTTGTCTTATGCGAAGGTCTACTACACCGCGATGGGTGGCGACGCGACGCGTGCCGAAACCCAAGCCGGCTTGAATCGTGCCAGCGGGTTTTTGCGGTCGCAGTTGGCGCACCGGCTAAATATTCGTCAGACGCCGATTTTGCGCTTCATTTTCGATGAGTCCGCCGAGCGCGGCATGCGCCTCGAGGCGTTGATCTCGGCCGCACGCGCGGCTGATGATGAAACCCACCGTGATTGAGTGATGTTTCGTCGCGACCGGGTTGCCCGCGATGTACACGGTGTCTTGCGCCTCGACCAACCGCCGGGAATGACGTCCTGCGACGCCGTGACGCGGTCCACGTCAACCTGGAAACGCGTGTATGGGCGTTCCGGCGAGTTCCTGGGGGTCGCTAAATTCGAGGCCGTGTCCCTGCGTCTGCAACGGTTACTGAGCTGGGTCGGCCCGGCGAACGGACCGTAGGGTTAAATTGATCAATAAACGTGCTACTCTTCCCAGATTTTTTATCTCATCGAACTTTGGAGCTTTAGACATGACGATGACGAGTGAGAACAAGGCCGAGGTCGTTGGCAGCTATCAGCGTGCGGCGAATGACACCGGCTCGCCCGAAGTGCAGGTCGCGCTGCTGACCGCGCGCATCCGCGAGCTGACCAAGCACTTCGAAACCCACAAGAAAGACCACCATTCACGCCGTGGCCTGTTACGGATGGTCAACCAGCGGCGCAAGTTGCTCGACTATCTCAAGGACCGCAATACCTCGCGCTATCAGGAATTGATCGCGAAGCTTGAGCTGCGTCGTTAGTCGTTGTCGGTGATTTCAGAAATTCAAGGTTGGTAAATAAAGTGACGGTAGTAAAGCAATCCTTTCAGTATGGTCAGCACACGGTAACACTTGAAACGGGCGAGATTGCCCGTCAGGCCGACGGCGCTGTTTTAATCAATATGGCGGATACCGTGGTGCTGGTCACGGCGGTGGGTGTCAAGCAGGCGAAGCCGGGTTCGGACTTCTTTCCACTGACCGTCGACTATCAGGAGCGCACTTACGCCGCCGGACGCATTCCTGGCGGGTTTTTCCGTCGTGAAGGTCGTCCCAGCGAAAAGGAAACGCTGACCTCGCGGCTGATCGATCGTCCGATTCGCCCGCTGTTTCCGAAGGGATTCACCAACGAGGTTCAGGTCATCGCGACCGTGAAGTCGGTGAACCCGGAGGTCGATCCTGAAATCGTCTCCCTGATCGGAGCTTCGGCGGCGCTCGCGGTATCGGGCTTGCCGTTCATGGGGCCGTTGGGCGCCGCCCGCGTGGGTTACCACCAGGGTCAATACATTCTCAACCCCACCGCGACCGAACTCGAGACCTCCGAACTTGATTTGATGGTTGCGGGCACCGAGAACGCCGTGTTGATGGTGGAGTCCGAAGCCAAGATCCTCTCCGAAGCGGTGATGCTCGGCGCGGTCATGTTCGGGCACGAGCAAATGCAGGTTGCCATCCGTGCGATCAAGGCGCTGGCGGTACAGGTTGCAAAAACGCCGTGGAGCTGGACGCCACCGAGTGAAAATACGGCGATGCTCGGTACCGTACGTGATCTCTGTGGCGTTGAACTCGAACAGGCCTACCAGATCGCTGAGAAGCTCGACCGTTACCACAAGATCGACGAGATCCGCGCCGCCGTGGTCGCGAAACTGGTCGACGCGGCGAACCCCGGGGCACCCAGCGAGGGCGATGTTTGCGAAGCGTTCTACAAGCTCGAGAAAAAGCTGGTGCGTGGTCGCATTCTCGCGGGCGAGAAGCGCATCGATGGCCGCGATCACGAGACCGTGCGTCCGATCACCGTGCGTGTCGGTGTGTTACCGCGTACCCACGGCTCGGCGTTGTTTACGCGCGGCGAAACGCAGGCACTGGTGGTGGCGACGCTGGGCACGACCCGCGATGCCCAGATCATTGACGCGATCGAGGGTGAGCGTAAAGAACATTTTCTGTTCCACTACAACTTTCCGCCGTTCTCCGTTGGGGAAACCGGTCGCGTCGGCTCGCCGAAACGGCGCGAAATCGGCCATGGGCGACTCGCCAAGCGCGGGGTACAAGCCGTGCTGCCGCCAGCCGAGGACTTTCCCTATGTCATCCGCGCGGTTTCCGAGATTACCGAATCCAATGGCTCCAGTTCGATGGCAAGCGTTTGCGGATCCAGCCTCGCGTTGATGGATGCGGGCGTGCCGATCAAGGCGCCAGTCGCCGGGATCGCAATGGGGCTGGTCAAGGAGGCCGATCGCTTCGCGGTGTTGACCGATATCCTGGGCGACGAAGACCATCTCGGCGATATGGATTTCAAAGTTGCAGGAACCGCTGACGGTGTCACCGCGTTGCAAATGGACATCAAGATCGACGGCATCACCCGTGAGATCATGGCGCGCGCGTTAGACCAAGCGCGCGCCGGACGCCTGCACATCCTCGGCGAGATGGGCAAGGTTATCGACACCGCCCGTTCGGGGATTTCGGAGTTCGCACCGCGCTACCTGACGATGCGCATCAATCCGGAGAAGATTCGTGACGTCATCGGTAAGGGCGGCGCGACGATCCGGTCGATCACCGAGGAAACCGGGGCGACGATCGATATCGATGATGACGGTTTCGTGCGCATCGCGTCGGTGGATTCGGCTTCGGCCGAAGAGGCTCGCAAGCGCATCGAGTTGATTACCGCCGAAATCGAGGTGGGTGCGATCTACGAAGGGCGAGTCAATAAAATCATGGACTTCGGTGCCTTCGTGACGATTCTGCCGGGTAAGGACGGTCTGGTACACATCTCCCAGATCGCCAACGAGCGGGTCGAGCGGGTCAGCGACAAGTTGTCCGAGGGCGACATGGTTCGGGTCAAGGTGCTCGAGCTGGATCGGCAGGGCCGGATTCGCCTCAGCATGAAGGCACTCGACGAAGCCTGACCGCGGCCGCGTTTAGTCTCTCCGGGCGGGAGTGGATCAATACCCACTCCCGCCTTTTTTTTGCCTGGAGCGGGCGGTGGCGGGTGCATCCTATTTCGTCGTCACGACGTATTTAGAATAGGCAGGAAGTTAAGGCGGTAGCAGGCGTACTCGCATGGCTCTGGTATCATGACGCGGTCGTCGGCAACCCGTACCAAGGCTTCCTGGAGATGATTGAACGTACCGAACTCGACGGACTGTTGCGCCGATGTGCCGAGGGTGACCAGCGGGCGTTTGCCGCGCTCTACCAGGCGACGGCGCCGCGCTTGTTGAGCCTTTGCCACCGGATGATGCGACGGCGCGAGTTGGCCGAGGAGGTGTTGCAGGAGGGTTATGTGAAAATTTGGCGTGCTTCGAGTCATTACGATCCGCTGGTGGCCTCGGCAATGACGTGGATGACCACGATTGTTCGCAACCACGCGCTGGACCGGATTCGCAGCAATAAATTGCGCCCGGAGGAGGTCGATATTGATGGCGACGGCGTGCAATTCGACGCACCGGGTCCGCTACCCGATGACCAGATCGGCCGCGGCGCAGAAGCGCGACGACTCGAAGCCTGCTTGAAAACCCTTCAGGAAAACCAACGACAGACGCTCTACATGGCCTATTTTCAGGGTCAGACCCATGAAGAAATCGCGGCCTTTTTAAATACGCCTCTTGGTACGGTGAAGGCCTGGGTGCGACGTGGAGTTGAGAAACTGCGGGCTTGCTTGCAATGAAACGCTATCAGAATCCAGAGTTGTACGAGCGTCTCGCGGCCGAGTATGTACTCGGTACGCTACGCGGCGCAGCGCGGCGTCGCTTTGAGCGGCTCGCGCGCGAACATCGTTATGTGCGCTACGCGGTTGATCAATGGCAGGCGCGGCTGGGGTCGATGGTCGAGTTGTTGCCCGAAACCGAGCCCTCGCCGGGGCTGTGGCGCGGTATCGAACGCCGCCTGCGAGCCGCGCAACCCTTACAGTCGGTTTCGCGCGCGCGTAGTGGCTGGCAGCTCCGCTTCTGGCAGGCCACCGCGGCGGTCGCCTCGATCCTACTTGCGGTCACGCTGGTACAGCCGCGGATCGCGCCGCGGATGGACATGCCGACTTATGTCGCGGTGCTTGAAAGCGACACCCAAACGCCGATGATGGTCACGCTCGGTGACCGCAAAACCGGGGTGGTGACGGTGCGTTTCATGGAAATGCCGACCCTCGCCGAGGATCGCGATCTTCAGCTGTGGGCAATACATCGCGAATCGCAACGCCCGATGCCGGTGGCCCTGGTGCCGCGAGACAGCATGGAGGCGCAGTTCCGCTTCAGCCAGCCGGAGTGGCAACGCGTGCTGCGCGACACCGAAACCTTTGCCGTCAGCTTTGAGCCCAAGGGCGGATCGCCGCTGGATACGCCTAGCGGTCCGATCATGTACAAAGGGCGCTGTATCGATTTCATTTGACGTGAAAGAACCCGATTCCGAGGGCTGCCGCTCCGGGTTGGCCAGGCGGGCGCGTCGGCCGCAGGGAGGCGGCTGCCGAGCCCCCATGGATGGGTTCACGGCGTCTCCCGCCTGGCCGGCCCCGAGCGGCTTTCATCCTCTGGGGCGGGAGCGCCTTCAGCTCGCGCCAAGCGGCGCGATGGCGTCCGAAACCTCGCGGTCGATGCGGAGATGGACGTCGCGCTGCGGGTAGGGGATCTCGATACCCTGCTTGATAAACGCATCCCACACCGCAAACAACACCTCTGACTTAATCTGCAACCGGCTGTATTGGCTCACATCGACGTGGTACTCGGTGTGGAACAACAACGATGAGTCGCCGAAGTCATTCAAATAGACATTCGGCGGCGGCTCTTTTGCCACGCCGGGGTGACGATCTAGGATGCCCTTGATCAGCTCGCGCACCGCATGCGGATCGGCTTTGTAGCTAGCGCCGATCATCATCTTGGTGCGCACGATATTGTCGAGATGGGTCCAGTTTACGAATGCCGAGGTGATAGTTTCGGTGTTCGGAATGATTACTTCCATATTGTCCCAGGTCCTTACCGAAAGAGATCGGATCCCGATGCGGGTGACGCGGCCCTCGTGCGCGCCGATGTTGACGATATCGCCGTTGCGAATCGGGCGCTCGATCAACAGCAAAATACCGGAGATAAAGTTGTTGGCGATGGTCTGAAGTCCAAAACCGATGCCGACCCCAATCGCCCCGGCGGCGACGGTCAACGCGGTCATATTGATCCCGAGCGCCTTCAGCAATGTGAAACCGCCGATCAGCGCGACCGCGTACTGCGTGAACACCGATAGACTATTGCGCGCACCACGATCCGCGACATCGCGAAAGAACCAGCGGTACGCAATCTCGCGGCTCCAGCGGATCGCCCACAGAAACACCACCACCAACGCACCTGCAATCAGCAAGCTCTTGATCTGGATACTGGCATCGCCGATGTGGAACAGTTCGACCTTGATCAGCGCCTGCAGGGGTTCGAACAGCGAAATGTCGCCTGCAACGCCCCACAGCCAGATCAAACCGAGCACCGCGGTGATGGTCAGCGCGAGGCGACTGACGAGCTCCAGCGGACGAATGACCGCCTCCTGCCAGAGCCAGCCATTGGCGGCGTTCTGCCGGATCCACGGCCCAAGCCAGGAAAAGAAATCGAGGATGTAACCACGGGCGATCAACCAGCCGGAGAGCACCAGCAAGAACCAACCTTCGTAGCCAGCGATTTCGCGTGCAAGATTGACGTACCCGGCGATTCCGGTCAGGGCCATCACAAGGTTGGCGATCGGTATCACCAGCGTCAGTACCCGCAGCACCACCAAGGTGCGTGGCCGGTCGCGCAGGCCCTCGGAGAAGAAATTCAGAATCACGCTTCGGCGCCAGAGCAGTACGACCGACAGCGCGACCAACGCCAGTTGCAACACCCGGTCGAAGGTGTCGACGGTGATTCGATGCGTCGGTAGATGATGCAGCAGCGCCGACAGGCTGATCATGATGAAGCCGAGGACGAAGGTCCACCGCAGGCCTTCGAAGAGCGGTCGGTCGTACCACTCAAATCCCGCAAAACGTTGTTGGAAAAAGAGCCGGTTGAGTGTCAACGCGGGCTTGAAGACAACAAACACCAATGCCACGATCAACATCGGCTGGTAGGACTCGAAGGGCACCTTGAGGGCGCGCAGGCTGGTCGTCAGCACCAGAATGACGGTGATCGTCCACAGATTGTGCTTCACGAGGTAACCCAAGGTCACCAGGGTCCAGACCGAGAATCCGGTTGAGGTGCGATCCATCGGCGGCAGGATGCGGGTCAGGTAACGGCGCAACTCGGCGGTGCCGGCGAGCAACAAACCGAGAATGACCAAGGCCCCCAGCGTGCGTGGCAGGCTCGCGTCGCGGATCGCATCGACAATGTCGGTCAGGCCGACGAAAAAGGCCGCCGGCAAGGTCAACGTGAAATCGCGGACGATCTTGCCCCAGTCCTCCAGCGAACTCGGCCAGGCGTGGCGCTCGGAAAGCTCGATACTGAGTTGCGCTTGCTTTTGCTCCTGCAGCGATTGGCGGATGCGGGTGAGTTCCGTCGCGAGCTGTTGCGCTTGCCCGAGTTTTTCGTCAAGCGCGGTGCCGAGCCGCGCCAACCGCTCCAGTTCGGAGCGCTTTTGCGATTCGGGGAAATCCCGGTCGACTGGCATCTTTTCCGTCACCGAGCGGTAGTTCGCGTTGAGTTGCTGGCGGCTCGGCACCGTATCGATCACCGCTTGCACTTCTGCTGCCAAGGCCGCGCCCTTTTGTTCCAGCGTGGCGAACTGCGCCAGCGAGCCGCTTTCGTCGGCCGCGACCGGTTGCAGCAACACCCGCATTTCCTCGCGAATTCGGGCCAGGCGAATCTCGATACCGATGTTATTCGCATTTTGCTCGGCGTCGAGGATGTCGAGTTGGATCTGTAACTGCCGCGCCGGCGCATCTTCGCTCGAGACCAGACTGCGCAATCCAACCGCCTTTTCAATATGGCCGCGGCGTTGCTCGTCCAGATCCCGCAGCTTCTCTTGAAAGCTCTTCTCGGAGACCTTGGCCTGATATTGCGCATAACGCTCGCTCAGCGCCTTCTGCCACGCCTTTAAGATTTCGATCTTGCGTTTCGATAGCTCAATGATCGCTTCGGTATTGCGTTGTTGCGCGCCCTGCGTCGCTTCGTCCTGACGCTTGTCGTCGCGCGTGTTGGACAGGGTGGTTCGAATCAACGCCAAGGTGTCGGGATCGATTGGCGGGCGCGTGCGCGCGAGTTCGTCGAGTTTCTCACCCAGGATCTGGATTTCCGTTGCGAGTTCACCGCGCGATTTCGTCAGCGACTCGAGTTCCAGTTGCAGACCCTGCAGCCGAACCTGCTCGGTCTCGACCTCAACCGCGGCAATGTCGAGGGCTTGGGCCGGCAATGGCTTCTCGGCGAATGCCTCCAGTTCCGCCGCTTTTTGCGTGCGCAATCGCTCCAGTGAACTGCGCTCGGATTCGACCAGTTTGTCGAATTCCGGCGCGGGTTTACCGGCTGCAATCGGGTTGTCTTGCGCCGCGGCGGACACCAGAGGCCACGCCGCCATCAGGGCGAGTAGCAGTGGCCACACGCGCCGCCAGAACGGGTGCGAGCGGCCGGCGGAGCGCGGCGGTGAAAACGGAGCGGCGTAACGAATCATGGCTGGATGGTGGCGAGTGCGGCGAGTGCGCGAAGCGGCTTATACTACCGCAAGCATGCCGTTGACACATCGTGAGCGGACATTCGCACCGCGCCGACGGTTGCCGCCGATTCCTCCCCAGACCAACCGATTTCTAGAGACTAGCGCCCATGATGAACTCCGCTCGACTGGCCCTCACGGATGAGGAACTTGATGCACTGGATGCCTGGTTACTCGACGAGGCAATGCCGGAATCATCCATGGACCTCGCATCCCTTGACGGGTTTTTCGCCGCGCTCGCGCTCAACCCCGCGTCTATCGCAGCGGAGGATTGGCTCGGCTGGGTCTGGGATCGGGCACACGCTACCGCTTTGCCAGCCTTTGCCTCCGAGATTGAGGTCCACCGCGGTATGGAACTGCTGCTGCGCCACTACGACGCCGTAGTTCAAGCGATAGTTGGCGATGCCAAATACGAACCAGTGCTCGATATCGAACCGGACGGCCCCGGCGGCGAGCGATACGATGCGGGCGGTTGGTGCGCGGGATTCATCCTCGGTCTGAATGCCTTTTACGAGCCCTACTGGGCCCGTGCGAGTGCTGAGCGGGTCGAAATGCTGGCGCCGATGTTGCTGCTGGGAACCACGGATGGTCTCGCGACCCTCGGGCGACATCCGAACCCAGATTTGGCGATGCAAGGCGCAGTCGCGGCTATTCCCGTCGCGATTCGCGATCTCAACGCCTATTTTGCGCCGTTGCGTGACGAGGCGTCCGCCGTACCGTCGCGTCGCGCGGCGGCGAAGACCGGACGGAACGAGCTTTGTCCCTGTGGTTCGGGCAAGAAATTCAAGAAATGCTGTGGGGGCGATGCCTGACCGGGCAGTCTGGCGGATCGCGGCATCCTTGGCGCCGCTTTTCGAGTCTGTTGGCGGGGAAGATCCGCGCGTCGAGCGGGCCGGTAGTCCGGCGAATGGTGGCCGCGCTGGCGCGGGTCGCAAGCGTGTTTGCCGTCGCTCACCCGCGCTGAAACTGGAGCGTTGCGAGGCGGGCATAGAGGCCATTTTCGGCCATCAAGGCCTCATGGGTGCCGCTGGCGACGATTCGACCATGGTCCATGACCAGGATGCGATCCATTTGGCGCACCGTTGCGAGCCGATGCGCGATAACGAAAGTGGTGCGCCCCTGCGCGGCGGTTTCGAGCGCCTGTTGCACCACTTGCTCGCTCTCGGCGTCGAGCGCGCTGGTGGCCTCATCGAGCAGCAGCAGTTTCGGATTACGCAGAATGGCGCGGGCGATCGCGAGGCGTTGCCGTTGTCCGCCCGAGAGCCGAACGCCGCGTTCACCGAGAAAGGTGTCGAATCCGTCCGGGAGGCGGTCAAGAAACTCGGTGGCGTGGGCCGCCTCGGCCGCGGCGCGAATCTCCGCAGCGGTGACGTCCGTCAGACCGTAACGGATGTTTTCCCAGGCATTGTCGGCAAAGATCACGGGGTCTTGCGGCACGATTGCGATCTGGCGGCGTAAATCCGTGAGCGCAAGCGCGCGCAGGTCCACGCCGTCGTAACGCAAAGCGCCCGCCTGTGGGTCGAAGAACCGCAGCAGTAATTGAAAAACGGTGGACTTGCCGGCGCCGGAGGGGCCGACCAGGGCGACCTTTTCACCCGGTTCGAGGGTGAACGTGAGGTCGCGGATGATCGACAGATTGGGATGGGCGGGGTAAGCGAAACTCAGGTTTTCCGCCTGGATGCGACCGACGGATGGCGTGGCAAGCGGCATCGGCTGCGCTGGCGAGCGGATCGCCGGTTGTTGCTGCAACAACTCCATTAGACGCTCGCTCGCCCCCGCACCGCGCAGCAACTCGCTGACGATCTCACTCAAGGTGCCGACCGAGCTTGCGACCAGAACCGCGTAAAACACGAACGCCGACAGCTCGCCACCACTCATCCGCCCCGCCAACACCTCGCGGCCGCCGATCCACAGCACGGTACCGATGGCGACGAAGGTGAACAGGATCGCGATCCCGCTGAGCGCCGCGCTCACCCGCGCGCGCTGGGTCGCGGTGGTGAAGGCGCGCTCGACATGGGTGGCGTACCGTGTACGATCCACCGCTTCGTGGGCAAAGGCCTGAACGGTGCGAATACCGTGCACCACGTCGTCGACATAGGCGCCGACATCGGCGATCCGATCCTGGCTCGCGCGCGAGAGCCGGCGCACCCGATACCCGAGCAACCAGAGTGGAACCACCACCAGCGGGGTACCAACCAGCACCAAACCCGCCAATTTCGGGCTGGTGATCGCGAGCATCGCCAGTCCGCCCAGCACCAGGATGCTGGTGCGCAGCGCCACCGCGAGGGTATTGCCGACGATGACTTGCAGCAGCGCGGTGTCGCTGGTCAGACGCGAAATCACTTCGCCGGTGCGAGTGGTCTCGAAAAAGCCGACGTCGAGGCTCAAGACGCGCTCAAAAACAGCCTTGCGAATGTCGCCAACCACCCGTTCGCCTAGCCAGTTCAGCAGATAAACCCGGACCATCACCGCGCCGGCGAGCAGGACAACCACGGCCAGAAATCCCGCCAGTGCCGCGTTCAGTTCCTGCTCGGATCCGTTGCCGAAACCCGAGTCGACCACACCTTTGAAAACCTGGCCAAACGCGAGGACCGCCGCCGCGGCCGCCAGCAGCGCAAGCGTTGCGCCGACCACCTGGACGCTATAGGGGCGAACGAAACCGAGCAATTGCCGTAGCGGCGCGAAGTCGCGCGCGACTGGGCGATCGGAGACCGTAGAGGCATGTCGGTGCATGGAAAAGGCCGCTCAGCGTGAATCCGGATTCAGATGCGCGAGCACCGGCTCGGGTCTGCTCACATGGCGGAATGAGGCAACGGCAGCACGAGGACTGTCAAGTTTCCGAAGCGAAATGGATGGCGGCTCGGCGTGTGATGGCGCGCTTCGGCCGGCCCATGCGCCATGTAGCAACGCGTTGCTGAAGGATGTTCTGTCGCGCCACTGGCGCTGACCACCGCCCGTTTCACGCATCCTGCGTGCGGGGCGATGGGTCATAAATCAATAGATGCGTCCCTGCGCCTTCCGTGGCGGAAATGGTATGAAACCACCTCGGTCGTCCCTGTGTCGTCCCTGAACTATCCATAAGGTCTAAGTGGTTTCACTTAAAACCGCTTCTCGACCCGCGCAAGGTAACCGAGGTGCATAGGCCCTTGCATCAGGGGCCTCCCGACTTGGATGGGTGATCGGAAGCGCGGTATCCGGGTGGTGCGAATGGCAAAAAGGCCAATAAAAACAGCGTTAATCGTCGCCAATCAGCGATCGAAATCGTGCCCTCCCGTATGATTAATGACGAAGTGTGGGGGCGATAAACGGTCGAGTATTGCGGACAGGGGCGTTGTCGAGGGCGCACCGACAGCGGCTGGAAGGCGCGGAATTCTATTTAAAAAACATAATGTTAACTTCTGTCAACTTGTGTCTTGGTACCGCGTTGGGTGGTTTTTCCGCGACCGGGCGGGGTATCACGCGGGCGCGTTTGGCATTCAAATTGGCCCACTCGGTCGACTCCGGTACGGACTGTCGCATAATTTGCTTCCGGGCGCGCTTTGGTTCAGCGTGGGTCACTCTGTGATAAACCGATGCCCAATTCCGTCATGCTATTCCGACAACTCTTCGAGCCCGATTCGTCGACCTACACTTACCTTCTGGCCTGCGAGGAAACCGGCGCGTCCGTATTGATCGACCCGGTAATCGACACCGTGGAACGCGACCTCGCGCTATTCCAGTCGCTCGGCTTACAGCTCGGCTACACGCTGGAGACGCATCTGCACGCCGACCATCTGACCGGGGCTCGCAAGCTCAAGGCGCTCACCGGTTCCAAAATCGTGGTGCCGCGCATGGACAGGTTAGCGTGTGCCGATCTCGGGGTGGAGGAGGGCGTGCCGTTTCAGGTCGGCAGCCTCCGTCTGTATCCTTTATTTACGCCAGGCCACACCGGGACCCACCACGCCTATTTGGTCGAAACCGGCACCCATACGATGCTGTTTTCCGGCGATGCGTTGCTGATCGAGGCTTGCGGCCGAACGGATTTCCAGTCCGGCGACCCGGCTGCGCTTTACCGTTCGATTACCGAGAAGTTCTTCACCTTGCGGGACGAAACCCTGGTGTATCCGGCGCACGATTACGAAGACCGTCAAATCACGACCATCGGCCAGGAAAAACGCCGCAATCCGCGTTTGGCCAACCGCACCGAGGCCGAGTTTGTCGCGATCATGAACGGTCTGGATCTACCGTATCCGCGTAAAATCGATTTTGCGGTACCGGGCAATGAGCGCTGCGGGCAATGCCCCGACACCGTGCCGGAAGCCTATCGTGGACCGTGCGAAACGCTGCGCGTCGCGAGCGTTCGGGTGACGCAGACGGCGGGCGATCAGGGCTGACCTGACGCGGCGCACGCACACGGCCGACGCGGTTACTGCGCCGCTGTTCGCCGCAGGGCCGCTGGGTCGAGAAGCTCGATCCGATTGCGCAGCAGTCGCACCCAGCCGCGCGACTCAAACTCCTTGAGATGGCGCGAAACCACCTCGCGCGCTGTGCCCAGCTCGTTTGCCAGTTGCTGGTGCGTGACAGTGAGGGTCGCGGTCGCAGACGAGAATGCCAGTAGCGCGCGGGCGAGGCGGCTGTCGATGTCGCCGAAATGCACCTGTTCCATTCGCGTCAACACCTCCGCGAAGCGCCGGCCGAGGTTGTCGAATACGAACCGACGGAACGGCGGCGAGTGATCCAGCGCTTGCTCGAATCTCGGTCGCGTGATTGCAAACGCGGTGACCGCGGTTTCGGTGACGCCTTCGGCGGGATAGCGTTCGGCGCCGATCAGGCAGGTGGTCGTCAAGACACATGACTGACCTGACTCAACATGGTAGAGCGTGACCTCGCGCCCGGAGGCTGCAGTCAGGGTGACTTTGACCCGGCCGGTGAGCACCAGCAAATAGTTTTCGCAGGCGCCGCCGCGGTGGAAGACGAATTGTCCGGCATTGAGTTCAACCCGATGCGCGGCCGCGAGCAATGCGCTCAGGGACGGATCCGGTGCCGTCGCGAGCTGTGGGAAATACTGGTTCCAGAGTGCCGTGTTCATCCGGTGAGGCGCTGCTTCAGGCTTTCGAGCAAGGCGCGGCGAGCCTCCGGGCTGGCGACGGTGCGGCCGTTCGGCGCGGTGTCCCAGTCGATCAATTCGGCCGGGATCTCGCTCAGGAACCGACTTGGCTCGCATTCGGTTTCCTCGCCGTATTTCATGCGTTTGCGCGCATAGGTGAGGGTCAGGGTACGGCGCGCGCGGGTGATGCCGACGTAGGCGAGGCGCCGCTCCTCCTCGATCGAGCCCGCTTCGAGGCTGCTCTTGTGGGGCAGGATCTCTTCCTCCATCCCGGCGATGAAGACATGCGGAAACTCCAGACCCTTCGCCGCATGCAAAGTGAGCAGTTGAACCCCTTCGCCCTGGTCGCTCTCGTTGCGTTCGAGGATGTCCATCAAGGTCAGGTGGGTGACGATTTCGTGGAGGGCTTTCCCCGGGCCTTTGTCGCCGTCACGCCCGAGGCGGCCGATCCATGCCAGCAGCTCGTTCACGTTATCCATGCGCCGCTCCGCCGCCTTGGGGTGACTGCTGATTTCGAGCAGCCAGTCTTCGTAGGCGAGTTCGCGCAGCAGTTCGCGGGTGATCTGTTGCGGGTCGGCGCCTCGGGCGCGGTGGGCGATCGCGCTGACAAAGTCGGTGAAGCTGCGCAAGCGGAACAACGCGCGTTCGCTCAGGCGGCTGGTCAGGCCCAGTTCACCGCTCGCCGCGATCAGGCTGACGTGGCGTTCGTTGGCATAGGCAGCGAGCTTTTCCAGCGTAGTGGCGCCGATCTCGCGCCGCGGGGTGTTGACCACCCGCAGGAAGGCAGCATCGTCGTCGGGGTTGGCGAGCAAGCGCAGATAGCCGACGACGTCCTTGATCTCGCTGCGCTCGAAGAACGAATCGCCGCCGCTGACTTTATACGGGATGCCTTGCTCGCGCAGTTTGCGTTCGAACGGTCGCGCCTGGTGGTTGCCGCGATAGAGAATCGCGAAGTCGGCGTACTCGCAACGATACTTGAACTTGATCCGCAGGATCTCCGAAACGACGCGGTCGGCTTCGTCATCGGTACCGTTGCAGGCCATGACGCGCGGATTTTCGCCCTCGCCGAGCGCGCTCCAGAGTTTTTTCTCGAATACGTGCGGGTTGAGCGCGATCAAATGGTTGGCGCTCCTGAGAATACGGTCGGTCGAGCGGTAGTTCTGCTCCAGCTTGATCACGTGCAGGGTAGGGTAGTCGTGCTGGAGCTGGGCTAGATTTTCCGGGCGTGCGCCGCGCCAGGCGTAGATGGATTGGTCGTCGTCGCCGACGGCGGTGAGGCGGCCCTGTACCCCCGCCAGTAATTTCACCAGTTGGTACTGACAGGCGTTGGTGTCCTGATACTCGTCGATCAACAGGTAGCGCAGGCGGTTTTGCCAGGTTTCGCGAATCTCGGGGTGGTCCTGAAAGAGATGTACCGGCAGCGCGATCAGGTCGTCGAAATCGAGCGCGTTGTAAGCCTTGAGCTGGCGTTGATAGCGCGCGTACAGGCGCGCGTGGAGTTGCGCCTGGGCCTCCTCGGCGGTCGCCAAGGCGTGTTCCGGGCTCAGGAAATCGTTTTTCCAGAGCGAAATGCGAAACCGCGCGGCGTCGGCGTCGGTGTCGTTTTCCTTGCGTAAGAGCTCCTTGAGCAGGGTCGTGCTGTCGGTGGCGTCAAACAGCGAGAAACCGGGCTTGAAACCGAGCGCGGCCAGTTCCTGACGGATGATGGTCAGGCCCAGGGTGTGAAAGGTCGAGACGTGTAGGCCGTGGGCTTCGTCGCGTGTAAGCAGTTTGCCGACCCGCTCGCGCATCTCGCGCGCGGCCTTGTTGGTGAAGGTGATGGCAGCGATGTGGCGGGCCGGAATCTCCTGGCGGCGGATCAGGTAGGCGATTTTCTCGGTGATCACGCGGGTCTTGCCGCTGCCCGCGCCTGCCAGTACCAGCACCGGCGTGCCGAGGTATTCCACCGCGGCTTTTTGTTGCGGGTTCAGTTTGACCATGCGATATCGATGATGACCGGTGTTGGGACAGTGAGATAATCCTAGAATTCTCGGTTGGACGTGCCCGATTGCACGGTATTCGGGGTGCAGGGAAAGGCGCAACGACGCGGAATGGTTGTTCCATTCCAAGGAGTTGCAACGCAGCCATGCGCCCCGAAGGCCGTGCACTCGGGCACGTAGCGCGTGCACCCGGAAGGTGTAGCCGAATCCACCTCAGCTTTTTCGCGAATACAGCACGTTACGTTCTCCAATGAGCGGTCAACCGAGGAATCTAGGATAATACATGGGCGGCGCGCCGTATCAGCGCAGCGGCGCCGGTAGCAGCCGAAGGCGAGCGCGAAATCCGCCGGCGACGCAATCGCGGCCGTCGCCATTCTAGCCGCTGGCGAAGCACGCCAGTAGCTTTACGACAGGATATACTGCCCAAGGCGTCGCGATGGCACCCATCTTGGATGCGTAAGCGATTGTTTCTGGCCCCGGCCACCGCGGTTTCCGGCCGCCGCGCCTGGCCACGGGCCGGAACCCTCCCACCGCACCCGGAGCACGAGCCCCGCGTTGACATGAGATGAAAATCGATACCCTGACGGGTTTGGCGACCGACGCCGTCCAGCGGTCATCGCCGAATCATGATCCGCGTCCCGACGGCGCGCTGCCGGAGTTGATCGTGGTCCACAACATTTCGTTACCGCCCGGAGAATTCGGCGGCGACCATATCGATGCGTTGTTCTTGAACGGTCTCGACCCCGGCGCCCATCCCTACTTTGCCGCAATCGCCGGACTTGAGGTCTCGGCCCACTTTCTGATCCGACGCGATGGCGCGCTGCTGCAATACGTATCGCTCCACCAGCGCGCCTGGCATGCCGGGCGTTCCTGTTTTGCCGGGCGCGAGCGTTGTAATGATTTTTCCATCGGCATCGAACTCGAAGGCACCGACACGACGCCGTACACCGAGCCCCAATACGAGCGCCTCGCGGGGCTCATCGTTGCCTTGCTCGACGCCTATCCGACGCTGTCGCGCCAGCGCATCGTCGGGCACTGCGATATTGCGCCGGAGCGCAAGACGGATCCCGGTCCCGCGTTCGATTGGGCGCGCCTGCATCGCGACCTCGATACCCAGCTGTGGCCGTGGCACACGGCCGAAGACATCAAAACTCAGGAGAATTCATCATGACGTTCTTGTCGGTGTTGATTGCGTTATTGCTTGAGCGTTTTGGCAACATCGCCGAGGGCTTGCGTCGCCACGATGGCTTGCAGCGCCTGTTCGCGTGGTTGGACGTGCGCCTGGGCCAGTACCAGCTGTTCAACGGATGGTTGGGTCTGATTGCGATGTTGTTGCCGCTGATCCTGGTCGCGGACTGGGTCTATGACGTGTTCGACGACTGGTTGTTCGGGCTGGTCGGGATTGCCCTGAGCGTGGCGATCCTGCTGTTCAGCCTCGGACCGAAGGACGTCGATCGCGCGCTCGCTGATTATCTCGCTGTCCCCGACGATGATCCGGCGCGTGGCAGGATCTATCAGGAAATTACCGGCGACCCGCCGCCGGCGCGGGAGGCGACTCGTGTCGAGGGCCTGATTCGCGGCGCGTTCATCGAGTCGAATCATCGCCTGTTTGGCGTGCTGTTCTGGTTCGTCGCCGCCGGTCCGATGGGCGCGCTGCTCTACCGTCTCAGCAAGGAGCTGTATCAGGTCGACCAGGCCTACCTCGTGCGCTTGCGCGCCTACGCCGAGGTCTGGTTCGGCATCCTGAACTGGTTACCGGCGCGCCTTTTGACCTTCACCCTGGCGTTGGTTGCCGGGTTCGATCAAATCTGGCCGGTCTGTAAATCTCGATTTACCCAGTATATCGAGCGCGTTCAAGAGGATAACCGCGGCCTGCTGGGCGATGCGGGGATCGCCGCGGTGGAACTCGAACGGCGTGCGCGCGAGGCGGGCGACCGCGGCGGACACGAGGTCGCCGCGCTTGAACAGGCCGCCATCGTGCTGCGGCGGGCCTTGATCGTCTGGATCGTGCTCCTCGCGCTGTTGACCCTTTTGCGCTGGGTATAAAGATGGCGGATACGATCATCGACTTGTTGCGGCACGGTGAGCCGGTCGGCGGTTCGCGCTACCGCGGCCATGGGATAGACGACCCGCTGTCGGAGGCGGGTTGGGCGCAGATGTGGCAGGCCGTCGCGGCCGACGACCCGGCGCCCTGGACGGCGGTGATCACGTCGCCGTTGTCCCGTTGTCATGCCTTCGCGCAACGCCTCGCTGACCGCCATGACCTGCCGCTCGAAGTGCGCGACGGGGTGAAGGAGGTGGGCTTTGGTGCCTGGGAAGGGCGTACGCGTGCGGAACTTAAACGCGATTGGGCGCTCGAATATTCGAACTTTCACCGTGATCCCGTTCGCATGCGGCCGGTGGGGGCCGAGCCGTTGGAGCAGTTTGCCGGGCGGGTTGTTTCTGCGTTGGAAACCATTGTGGTTGCGCATGACGGTTCGCGGGTGCTGGTCGTGGCGCATGCTGGCGTGCTGCGGGTCGCGCTGGCGACGGTGCTCGGTGCTCCGCTCGAATCGCTATACCGCATTCACATTCCGTTCGCGGGTCGGTTGCGGATCCGCCACGGCGACACCGGGATGCGAATCGAGGTCGGATGCGATCACGGGACATCCGCGCGGCGTTCCGATTTTTAACGCGGATTCACATTTAGCGATAGTTTACATGGATCTTTGTGACAGCGGTCACATTGCGATCTAACATCCCGTAGAACTTAGATTTTTCCTGGAGGACACATCAACCATGTTTAAGAAGTTACGTCTTGCGACCCTGATTGGCGCCGCCTTAGTTACCAGCGGCCTCGGCGTGGCGGCGGAGCGTGATGCCCTGCCGGCTGCGAAACCCGGCGAGTGTTATGCCAAGGTGGTCACCCCCGCGCGATTCGAAACCCGGCAGGAGGAACTCGTCCTCAGTGAGGCTTCCGAGCGAATCGAGGTCGTGCCGGCAAACTACGAATGGGCCGAGGAACGGGTGGTGGTCAAGGAGGCCTCCGAGCAACTGATCCCGGTGCCGGCGGAGTATGAGACCGTGACCGAGCGCGTCGAGACCCGCCCGTCCAGCCGTTCGTGGACCCTGACCGCCGGCGGCAAGACCCGCGAGGCTAACGCGTCGGTTGTCGCCTATGCGAAAGGCGTGGGTCTGCCCGAAGGTTCGGCACAACCCGGGGACTGCTTCGCGGAGTACTACACGCCGGCGCAGTTCCGTACCGAAAAGCAGCAGGTGGTGAAGAAGGAGGCGTCGGAAACCGTCGAGATCGTACCCGCGCGCTACGAGGTCGTCGACGAGCAGATTCTGGTGAAAGAGGCCTCGACCCAGGTCATCAAGGTCCCCGCCGAGTACGACACCGTGACCGAGCAAGTCATGGTGTCCCCGGCGACGACGATGTGGAAGCAAGGGCGGGGATTGGTCGAGCGGATCGACAACACAACCGGCGAAATCGTGTGTCTGGTCGAAGTCCCGGCGCAATACAAGACCGTGAGCAAGCGCATCGTCAAAACGCCGGAGTCGACCCGCGTGGTTGAGATTCCGGCTGAGTACAAGACGCAAAAAGTGCGCAAGCTGGTCGAGCCGGCGCGCGAAGTGCGTAAGGACATCCCGGCCGAGATGGGCGAGATCACCCGCACCACCAAGGTGGGTGAGGAAACCGTGGGTTGGTATCCCAAGGGCGCCGGTCCGGCGGATGGCCGTACGACCGGAAACGAACTGTGCCTGCGCGAAGTACCGGCGGTGTTCGAGACTGTGACTCGGCGCATCACCAAGACGGCTGCCGGCACCAAACGGGTCGAGATTCCGGCCGAGTACTCCACCGTCAAGGTCAAGAAACTGGTCTCTCCGGCGACCGAAAAGACGATCGAGATTCCGGCCAAGTTCCAGACCGTGTCCAAGCGCGTTCAGGTCGAGGATGAGCGGATCGAGTGGCGGCGGGTGCTTTGCGAAACCAACATGACCGCAGGAATCATGCGCAATGTGCAGACGGCCTTACGCGATGCCGGCTTCTACAAGGGACCGATCGACGGCATTTACGGCGGGTTGACCAAGCAAGCGGTTGACCAGTATCAAGCCAAGAATGGCCTGGCGCGCGGTGGCCTGACGATGGATACGCTCGACGCGCTCAAAGTCAGTCTCTAAGCCGACGTTCTTTACGCGGTTCGCGTTCGAGCCTGGTCCGGTTGCGATGGCACCCGGATCAGGCTTTTTTATTGGACGAAAGAATCGTATGGGTGCGGTCCGAGCCTGATTTCCGTGGGGGAATGCCCCTGCCGCATGAAGGCTGGTCGCAATTGCTGGCGTCAAGCGCGCCGATCTACCTGCTTCATGCGACCACCGCACGACTGGCGAGGTCATGCGAAATCGCATCAAGGGTCGGCGTCACCACAGCCGCCTGGCGCGCGCTGGTCAACGCGCGCGCGAGCCGAACCGGAGCGGAACGGCCCATGCATGGGTGCTCCGGATCACCGTCGAACGCGACCAGCATCGCCTGAATCAGGGTCTCGTGATCGAGCCTGTACCCCGTGAGATAGCTTTGAATGTCGATCACCTCGTTCGCGACCGCGCGCGCCAAGGCTTCGTGCTGACGCCAAAGTTGCCCGACGTTACCGCCGACCTTTAGCCCCGCGATATTCGTCGTCAGGATGTAGAGATTCTTGCGGACCAATTCGAACACCAGCTGGCCTTCGTCGAGCAGGATCTCGGTCGGAATCTTGAGCGCGCCGAGCGCTTGTTGTACCAACGGGGATTGCGGTCCATAAACGACCGACGGCACGATGACCTTGATGTCCTGTCCGGGCTTTTTCTCGAACCAAACCGAAAGCACGGTGGGGGCGGTCAGGCCATGTTGCTCCCAATCCGCGGGTAACAATTCGTTTTGGATTAAAACCAACTGTTGGACCCAGGGGCGCGGCAGGTTTGCGAGCGAGGGGTGGAGGTCCTTTTCCGCAACCGCCAGAATGACCATTTGTGGCGAATGCACGATGCTGGCGAGCGCGTGTGGATTGCTGGCGCGGGTGACGGGTACCACCGGTAGACCGAGTTTCAGGCAGCCGCGCGCAATTACGCCGCCGATTTCGCCGATCCCGATAATGACAACCGGATTGTGAACCACGTACGCGTACCCCCGTTTTGACTGACCTGGTTTGGTGCGCCGGGATTATTCAGCGCACGATTTGTAACCCGGCGAAGATAGCAGAAAGTTGCCGGTTGTTCGCGGCGGTGGGGATATTTTGACAGTCCATCACCCCTTGCCTGTTAGGCGAGCGCCCCGCAGTTACCGGGGCGGGCGGTTCACTCGTCGCGCAAGGCGTCGAGCGGTTGCAGCCGTGCCGCGCGTAACGCCGGCAATACGCCCGACAGCAATCCAATCAGGAGCGTGACAGCGAGGGTCAGAAGCACAAACAGCCACGACAGCTCGCTCGGCACCGGCGACAACAGCGCAATCAGTTCGGCGCAGCCGATGCCGAGCAGCAAGCCGCTGAAGCCCCCCAGCGCCGCGATCGCGACCGCCTCGCCGATGAACAGGCCCATGATTTGAGTGCGCCGGGCGCCGATCGCGCGCATCAGACCGATTTCCGGGGTCCGCTCACGCACCGCAATGACCATGGTCGAGAGAATTCCAACGGCGCCGACCAGCAGCGAAATCCCGCCGATCGACGCCACCGCTGCCGTCAAGATCCCAAGGATATCGTCCAGCGTCGCCAGTATTTCAGTTTGACTGGTGAGGGTGAAATCTTCCCGCCCATGGCGTTCCAGCAGGCGCTCGCGGACTCGTGCGCTGATCTGCGCCGGCGCGAGATCGGCCCGATAGAGGACATTGATTTCCATCAGACCGTCGCGATTGAACAGCGACAATGCACGTGCCGCCGGGAGGTAGATCGCATCGTCGAGATCGAAGCCGAGCAGTTGGCCCTTGGCTTCCATCACCCCGATCACGCGGTAGCTCTCACCGGCGACGCGCACCTTCTCGCCGAGTGCGGAGCGGTTGGGAAACAGGGCCTCGCTGACCTTGGCGCCGAGCACCGCGAACGCGCGCGGGTGGGCGAGATCGTCGGCGGGCAGAAAGCGCCCGTAAGCCAGCTTGAATCGCCACACCTGTAGCGCCTCGGGGCCCACGCCCATCACCGTGGTGCGGCGCCCGCGTTGACCGAATTCGGCCTTCGCATTGCCCTGGATGACCGGCGTGATTGCCTCGACCCCCGCCAGATTCCGCAGCGCGCGGGCGTCATCGAGGGTGAGCGGACGGACCGTCGCCAGGATCGCGCCCGGGATCCCGAACGTACTGGTCTTGCCTGGTGTTACGCTGAGCAGATGGGTGCCGAACTGGGTGAACTCGTTCAGCAGGTACTGTTGCAGGCCCTTGCCGAGTGCGGTCAACAGCACGACCGAGGCGATCCCGATGGTGATACCGAGGCTCGTCAGGAACGTGCGGCGCCGCTGCGCCGCCAGCGATTGTCCGATCAACCAAAGTTGGTCGCGCAGGCGCATCGGATCAATGCGTCCGTCCGCTTAAGGCTTGCACCGGATTGAGCGCGGCTGCGCGCCGTGCGGGTGCCACGCCGAAGGCGATTCCGGTGCCGAGCGCGATCAGCAATGCCGCCCCTACCGCCCACGCGGGCAACGCCAGCGGAAAGCCTGGAAACAGCATTTGAAGCACCGCGCGTGCGAGCGCGCTGAAGGCCAAACCGGACAGCGCGCCGACCAGCGAAAGCAGCGCGGCCTCCAGCAAAAATAGATTGCGAATCCGTCGCGCCGGGGCGCCGATGGCCTTGAGCAGCCCGATCTCGGCAGTGCGCTGGGCGACCGCGATCAGCATCACGTTCATGATCAGAATGCCGGCGACGACCATGCTGATCGCCGAAATCGCGGTGACGGCCCAGGTCAGCACCCGCAGGATGCGGTCGAAGGTGGCGAGCATCGCGTCCTGAGTGATGACGGTGACATCCTCCTCGCCGCCGTGGCGTTGCTGGATGATCCGGCGCACGTCGGCTTGCGCGGTCGCGATGGCGTCGCGGTCGCGGGCCTCGATCAGAATACGAAACAGCGTGCTGGTGTTGAATAACTGCTGCGCGGTCGCGACCGGGATAATGGCAAGGTCGCCGATATCCGGGCCGAGCGCCTGACCGCGCTCCGCGAGGACGCCGAGCACCTGGAAGCGGCGATTTTCGATCCGCACCGCTTGCCCGATCGGCGATTCGCGACCGAACAATTCGTGCGCCAGCGTTTGGCCCAGTACACAAACGGCGGCAGCGTCGTTCAGACCCCCGGGCGGGAGGAATCGACCGCGGTCGATCGACAAGCCGCGCATCCCCAGAAACGGTGCGGTGGTGCCAATGATCGTCACCTCGCGATTTTTGCCCCGGTAAGCCACCGGCGCCTGGCCGAGCGTGAGCGGCGCGATCGCCGCGACCGCGCGACTGCGCAGCAGCGCCGCCGCATCGTCCAGGGTCAGGTCACGTGGAATCTCGCCGAGCATCGGCGGTTGGCCCCCGGTGGTCTCGGTTTTTCCGGGGAGCACGTAGAGCATGTGGGTGCCGAGCGCCGCAAACTGGTTCACGACATACAGCCGCGCGCTATCGCCCAGGGTCGAGAGCAGCAACACCCCGCTGACGGCGATGCTCATGGCCAACAACATGAGAAACGAGCGCATGGGGTACCCGAGCAGGGCCTGCCCGGTGTAGCGCAAGGCGTCGCTAATCCGCATGCGGCGCCGGGCCGGTCGCCGCGGCGGGGCGCTCTTGCGCCTGGTCGCGGACGATCGCGCCGTCGTGCATCCGCAGCAGGCGGCGCGCGCGCGCGCCGAGCGCCGGGTCGTGCGTCACCACGATCAGGGTGATCCCGCTGCCATTCAAGGTTTCGAGTGCCGCGACCACATCGGCCCCGGAGCGGCTGTCGAGGTTGCCGGTGGGTTCATCCGCGAGCAATACCGCCGGTCGCACGACGATCGCGCGCGCGATTGCCACCCGTTGGCGTTGCCCGCCCGAAAGCTGGTCTGGACGATGATCGGCGCGGTCCGACAGTCCGAGTGAGCGCAGCGCCGCGGCAACCCGCCGGGCGCGTTCCGCCGCGGCGACCCCGGCCAGGGTTAGGGGCAATTCCACATTCTGCGCCGCAGTCATCCGTGCGATCAGGTGAAATGACTGAAACACAAAGCCGATGCGGTGGCTGCGCAACTCAGCCTGGGCGGCGTCACTCATGTGCGTGGTGTCCACCCCCTCGAACAGGTAGCGGCCGCTGTCGGGCAGATCGAGCAGGCCGATGATATTGAGCAGCGTCGACTTGCCCGAACCGGATGGCCCCATCACCGCGAGATACTCGCCCGGGCCGATGTGCAGGTCGATTTCCACCAACGCCGGCACCGACTGGCCGCCCACATCGAAGACGCGATTGACGTGATCGAGGTGGATCATGACTCCGGGTCGGGTTCCGCCCGCGCGCCGTCGCTGACCCCGGCGCGTCCGACCGAGAGCACCACCCGTTCATCCGCTGCCAGGCCGTGGCGAACCTCCGTGAGCTTCCAATTGCTGAGCCCGGTTTCGATCGTCCGGCGCGCCAGCACACCCGCGTGGTAGACGAATACCTGATTGCCGTCGACGATCGCCTCGGTCGGAATCGCGAGCGTATCGTCACGGCGTTCGAGGATGACCTCGACGTCGGCGCTGTAACCCGCGAGCATCAGCCGCAGATCTTCGGGGTTGCGCAGTTCCGCTTCGACATCGACCGTGCGCGCCTGCTTTTCGACGTCGAGCACAAAGTCAGCCAGGCGCCGCACCGTGCCTGCGAATGCGCGCTCGCCGTACGCATCGAGCGTGATCCGCGCCTCCATCCCCGGTTCGATCCGCGCTGCGTCGACCTCGTCGATCGGTGCCTTGACGTAGAAGCAGGTGTTGTCGATCAGGTCGATCACAGCGAGGGTGGCGATTCCCGGTGGCGACGGGGTGACGTACTCGTTCAGTTCGCCATTGATCTTGGCAACGACGCCGTCGAATGGCGCGTAGAGTCGGGTGCGTTCAAGATTGGCGCGCAGGGTGGCGATTTGCGCCGCGTTGACTTGAATGCCGACCCGCGCCGCATCACACTCGGCCCGCGCCGCGCGGGCCTGGGTGCGGGCCTTGTCCAGCGCATCCACCGACACCGCGCTGGTTGCCGCGAGCCGGCCAAGCCGCTCCGCTTCGCGTTCGGCAGCCGCCGCGCGGTAACAAGTCGCCTGAGTTTGGGCCGTGAGCGCTTCGCCCTGGCGCTCGCCATGCACCAGTTCGGCCTGAAGATCTTGATTCCAGAGTTCCAGCAGCAACTCGCCGGCCTTCACCCGCGCGCCGTCACGCACTTGCAAGCGAGCGATCTGCCCGCCCAAGGACGGCGACATCTTGGCGCGTCGGCAAGCCTCGACAGTGCCCGCGCGGGTGTTACTGACGGCCGCCTCCACTCGGGTTCGCGTCACCTCAGCGAGTGTGACCGACACCGGCTTGGCCTGGGTCAACCACCACCATCCCCCCGCCAGACCGGCCAGCAGCGCTACCCCCAGCACCAAGCGCGTGAATCTCGCTGTGTTCAACCTGGCCACCTCGCTTGATCGTTGATCGGAAAGGCCCTGTTTCGGGGCGCAAGCCGCGTCCGGGCTTTTGGCGCGCGATACGGGCAACGCGCGGCGCAAGACCCGGCGCGTTCGCGTATCGCACCGCTATCCTTGATTATTTGCGCTTTTGCCGCGCGCTTCGAGTCGGCGTAGGAGTTCCGCCATGACTTTGTCATAGAGCGCGTCCTTCAGAACCTCGTCCTCGATTCCGGCTTCGAGGTTGGGGTTGTCGTTGACCTCGATCACCTTGATGCCGTTCGGGGTTTCTTTCAGGTCGACGCCGTAAAGCCCGTTGCCCATGAGTTTGGCCGCCTTTAGCGCGATCTCGATCACCTTAGGTGGGACCGCGGCGATCGGCACGGTATCCGAATCGCCCTCGTCGGCGCCGCCGCGCGGACCGTGTTTGACGATCTGCCAGTGCTTCTTCGCCATGTAATAGCGGCAAGCAAACAGCGCCTCCTGATTGAGCACGCCGACCCGCCAGTCGAATTCGGTCGGCGTGAATTGCTGGGCAAGGATGAGTTCCGAGACCTTGAACCACTCGCCAGCGACCTTTTCCAGCTCGGCGCGGCTGTTGACCTTGGCGACCCCGCGCGAGAACGAGCCGTCGGGGGTCTTGAGCACCATCGGGTAGCGGCAGCGCGCCTCGGCCACATCGAGGTTGCGCGGGGTGAGGATCACCGTGGTGGGAATCGGAACCCGGTGACGCTGCAGCAGTTCCGCGAGGTAGACCTTGTTCGAGCAGCGCAGGATCGAGAGCGGATCATCGATCACCACCATGCCCTCGCGCTCGGCGCGGCGGGCGAAACGATAGGTATAGTGATTGACCTGAGTGGTGGCGCGGATGAACAGCGCGTCGAATTCGAGCAGGCGGCCGAAGTGCTTCGGCGTGATCAGTTCGACGTCGAGCCCGATTTTGCGCCCGGCCTGAATGAACTTGCTGAGCGCACGCGCGTTCGACGGCGGCATCGAATCGTTGGGATCGTGCAGGATCGCGACATCGTAGCGGTAGCTTTCCTCCTTCTCGGGCTCGCGCCAGCGCCGGGTCAGGTATTGATTGAGCGCGTCGGCGAAGAGCTGGTGCTGATCCTTGCGCAGGCGATCAAAGGCGAACGCCCGTACCGAATGAATGCCCCAGTGTCCATTGCGTCGCATTTCCACCCGTAGCAGTGGAGCACGAAAAGTGTCGAAGATCTCGCGCGCAAGTCCGGCCAGCGCCGGTTCCGTGGTTTGCCCGAACAGGATGTCAAACTTGATCCGGCGCACGGTCAACGCGTTCAGGTAGCGTCGCTCTCCCGAGGTAAAGCCGTCGCGCGGATTGAACAGCGGTGGACGGGTGAGGTCGAGCGCGGTGCGCACTGACGGGATCACCCGCTGACCGCGCGCTTCAGCCAGCAGCGAGCAATAGTAACCGAGCCCCTGGTATTTCTGGTTGTGACAGAGGTTGATCACGGTCATCCGGCGGTCTTTCGGGCGCTCGTCGGAGGCGAGGTAGGCGTCGGCGGTGATGACCTGGAGTTGGGGATACTCGGGACGCCAGTCTTCGAGATCCTCGACCAGTACGATCAGCTCAGGCACGTCGCGACTCCGAGCGCCGTCGTTGCGGGTAGATCACCACTACGGCCTTGAGGTTGGAGCGGCCATAGCGCGCCATGGCGGCGAAGTCCCGCCGCAATACGGGCATGTTGATGCAGTCGGCGAGCGTTTCACCCTCGCGGACGTCGATATAGGGGTCGTGCATATAGACAAAGCGTTGATCGAATCCTGTAACCACCACCCAATGTGGAAATTTTTCCTTGTAGATCCGGTAGGAGCTGATGAGCACGAGCGGGATGCCGCCGCGGCCGAACATGGCCTCCAGTTTATCCGGACCGACCGCCTGTTGGTACAGGGGGATCTGGGCTGTCTGCATCTCATCGAGCATGTCGTCCTGAACCAGGCGCATGACTTCCTTTTTCGCCGGATTGCGCACCGAATCAAGAAACAGCGCACCTTCGGCGTTGACGTAGACTTCGACACTGAATCCGCGCTGCCAAGCCGCCAGGCTGAGGCCGTAGGGGCCGCAGCCGCCGTGGCCGGAGGTCATGAACACCGTGGTCGCCTCGCGCCAGAGCCGCAATTCCAGCTTGCGATCGAGGATCATGGTCGGCTCGTGCGCCGCCATCGCCATCATCAGCGTGGCCGGGCCGCAGGTGAACTCAGCCGTTTGTGCGTAGAACGGCACCCGCACCATGTCGAGACCGAGTTGCGGCGCCAGCGATTTCTGGTAGCGCACCGCGTCCATGTGGTCTTCATAATAATCGCTGACCAGTCCGAACGATTCGTAGCCGAGTCGGGTGAACAAGCCGATCGAGGCGGGGTTGTCGCGCCGGATTTCGAGGCGCATCTCGGCGCGGTCCTCGCGCTGAGCCACCGCCTCGGCCTCCGCCACCAACGCCTGCGCGACCGTGTGGCGGCGAAACGCCGCCAACACCGCGATCGAGTAGATTCGTGCCATCGAGGTGCCGCGACTGAACAGAACCATTACATACCCGACCGCCGTCCCGTCGAACTCGGCGATGAGGGTCGCCGCGTGGCCCTTGGTCAACATGTACCGAAAACTGCGCCGCGACAGCCGATCCGACTCAAAACACTGCGCTTCGATCCGCACCAATGCATCGAGATCGGTAAGCGTCGCTGGGCGTAGTGTCAAGCCGGCGGGCGAGGGCGGCGGCGGCGTCGGATTCAAAGCGGCGTTCATAAGGCGTTGATACCGAGTGGGCTTCGGGCGTGCCAGGCGTGGCGGCAGGGCACCGGACAGTTTCGAGTGTGCGCCGAATCCTACGCCAACCGGAACGCCGGCGACACTGCCGAGCACGCCGCCGCGGTCGTAGCCTAGTGCGCGGCGGACGCCGATTTCTTCGCGCCCGTGTCCTTTTTCACCGGCGTGGGCGGGATGTCGAAGCGGCCGTCGGTGATTGCCACCGTTGCGCCGAACAGCTTCTCGCCGTCGCCGCCAACCTCCGTCACCTTGAGATCCGCGCGCAGTGTCCCGCGGATGCTCCGGTGGGCCGGATCGACCGCCTCGATCACGACTTCACCGCCGGTTGCCACATAGACCATGTTGTGCGCGAACTGCGCAATCACTTCGGCCCCGGGCGATGTCGGCGTGGCCGTCAGGGCGACGGTGCTCGGGATGACCGGCACGGTCAGCGGCAGGTTCGCCAACGCATCCAGGCTGACGTCTTTGAGCGCCATCGTCAGGTGTAGCGCTTTGCTGGCGTCGTCCGGAAACGTACTGCCGAGCGCCAACACCACGGTGACGAGTGCGCCCGGCGGCAACCCGTCGATCGCCGGACGCGCACCCTCGACCGGTGTATTGGAATAGGACGCTTCGCCCTGGGCACCCGCGGCCACGTAAGCGAGCAAGTCGCGACTCGACTGCCCGAGATAAGCCACTGCGTGCCCCGCCCCCATTGAAAACCCCTGATACGCCGCCGACGCGAGCGCGGTACCGTTCAGCGAGCAAGCGAACTGCACTGGCTTGCCGCCGATGCTGGCGCCTGTTTCGGGCTTGGCTTCCGTCTTGGGCGCTTCGGCTGGCGCCAGTAGAGTCTCCGCATCGGCGTAGCTCGCGATGGCGCCGTGCGCCGACAGGAGCGCATCCGTCAACGTCGCGGCCTGCGACAACACCAAATGTACGCCGACCTCGTCGCCCCGGGTGACCTGAGGATGATCGGCCGGCAACGCAAGCGTTCCCGCCACCCGTTCGCCGGATTGCGTCAACACCTCGATCACGGCGTCGCTCGCGAGCGTGCCTTTTTCCATCTTGAGCGTGATCGGGTAGCTGTTGCGCTCACTTGCGGCCGCGGCCGCCACGATCCGCGCGACCGGCGCGGAAGGATCGGTCACCGCCGGCACCGTGGCCGTCGCCTCGGCCGCGTCCGACGCAGCGGGTGCCGGCGCGTCTGAACCGCCGCAGGCGGAAAGTCCGGCGAGCGCGAGTAACAAAGCGGTGGGACAGCGTCGCATGATAAGGCCTCCTTGCAGACTTGTGCGATCAAGCGGCGAGGATACGGGAGCAGCCGCCGGCCTTCATTGGTTGGCGATGCTATTCGTGAAGGACGTCGCAGATGCCTGAGCCATTCAACCTGCTTTCCGCTGTTGAAGGCGCCGTAGAATCGGGCATGCCCGATTCTACGTGGTAGACGGCGTTTCACCGAAAAGGTGATTGGGTCGTTTGGCGCAAACACCTGAATTCACGCGGAAGCGCAAGGAAATGTCAAATCGCAGCCGAGGGCTCTAGGTTCAAGACTCCGGTCGCGGGGTACTGGGCTGGGACAAACGCATGTTTCATCGCAGCAGTCTCCGTCCCGCCGTGCCTAACTCCGCTATACTGAGCGCGTGAGGACGGGATTATTGGAGACGGTCATGCGGTGGGCAGATGTTCTGGCAGAGCCTTCGTTAAAAAATCTGCCATTTAAAATCGAGTTGAATGAAAAAGGGCATATCGAAATGTCGCCGGCCTCGAACTTTCACGGCTATCTGCAAAGCGAACTGGTCTGGTTGTTACGTTCGCAACTGGATACCGGCCGGGTGATTACCGAGTGTTCGATTGACACCCCCAAAGGCGTGAAAGTGGCGGATGTTGCCTGGGGCAGCTCGGCCTTTGTTGCCGAACAGGGAGATTTAACGCCATTTACCAAGGCGCCCGAGATTTGTATTGAGATCGTTTCGCCGTCCAATACATTTCTGGAAATGCAGGACAAGGTTTTGCTCTACCTCGCGAAGGGTGCGAAAGAGGTCTGGCTGGTCAAAGAGCGTGGCACGACAGCCATTTATCGTTCTGAAGGCGAGGTGACTGAGTCGCTGTTTGTCAGCCGGACGGCGGTTTAAGGCCTAAAGTCGGGCCAATTCCCAAATACCTGCGAAGTCAGGCGCAATAACGCTCGAGATTGCCGAGGCGTTTGGGCTACGACCCGACCCCCTGCACCTGCGACGGAGCACCGCACTGGCCCGGTCGTGCGCCTTTGCGTATGTCAGCGAAGTATTCCGAGTTTTTCATGTGAACCCTTTAATCGCGGCTGAGTGCCACTGGCGTATGCGTGAGATTAGTCGAACCACCGCGCGCGTACACGTTTAGAAAAACGAAACCATACCAAGCAGCGAATGCGCCTGGATTCGGCAGTGGAATGAATCGTTCATCACGCGCGACTGACCGTACGCTTGTCGTTCGGTTTCGCCACGCGCTTTTCAAATCGGCACGCGCTATTGGATAAGCCCCGATGGCGCGCAGGAATTCTTGAGTAAATAAGTAGGAAATAATATAACTATATCCGTAGTAACTAATCCTTCCTGTGGAGGTACTCATGAACACCTTGATTGCGGACTTCAATCCAAACGGGGTTGTGACCATCAATCGCGTCGTTCTGAAACCCGCGTTCAGCGTGGACGACTTACAAGAGCGTGTCGCGGTCTTGTGCGAGAACGTGAAAACCTATCATTCCGATACGGGCTTCGTCGGCGGCTTCGTGGCGCTGAACAGCGGCGATGTTTCGAACGAAGGTTCGACGATCGGGCAGCCCGTTGGCGGTGAGCTGAAGGACCGCGAGGCCTTGATCGTGACATTTTGGCAGTCCCTTGCGCAGCATGAGGCATCGCATCGCAGCGATACGTTCCAACCGCTGTTCCGCGAGGTGCTGGCGCTGTGCGAAAACGGCAACGAGGAAGTCGCATACACGATGCTGTGGCAGGGCCGCGCGTATTCGGCGGAGGAGGCCATACGCGCGCGCGAGGCGAAGGCCCGCTACGGTGCGAAAGCCGCGTAGCGGATAGCGGGGTATACCCGCGATTGCATCCGTCGCATCGCGGGCAAGCCCGCTCCTGGCAACCAGCATAATAACGCAGCATTAGGAGGCAACCGCCGCGGCGTCATTGACGCCGCGCTTGCCCGGCGCGAGCCACTTGAGCCGCACTGCCTGCAGGCGTTCCGGACTGACGGGTTTGCTGAGGTAATCATCCATGCCGGCCGCGAGGCAGCGTTCACTTAATCCTTTCAAGGCGTGCGCGGTCAGGGCGACGATGATTGGCTGTATAATGTTGTCTATGCCGCGTATTTGGCTCACTGTTTCGTAGCCGTCGATCTCCGGCATCTGCATGTCCATAAATACGAAATCGACTGCTTCGCACTGAAGGCGTTCGATTGCCCGCAAGGCGCCGGCGGCGACACCAACCGTAGGGCCTGAGATTTCGACAATGGATTTCACCATCTCGCTCGGCTCCAGTAATCGTCGTCGATCACCAGCACCGCCGTGCCGGCGAGTGCCGGATACGTCCTGATGCCGCGTTCGACCTGGTTCTTCCCGTGCCCTTAGCCCTCGCCGCGCGGCATTTGAACTGTGAACCGGTTCAACTTACGAAGCCTGTGGAATTTAACAAAGTCTACCCGGCGGGGTGCGAGCACCTAGCGCAGCCCCCATCGCGTTTTTTTTGAGGATTCGTAGGATGCGCTGACGCAGGAAGCGCATCGGTGGTGATGGGAATCCGGACGAGTCGATGCGCTTCGCTTCGCTCAGCACATCCTACGGATTTTTCGGTCGTTCGAGTGACCGCAATGGAGCCCTGACGATCCGACTGATGACCGACTACCGCCGTACCTACACCTCCGGAGCGACCTGGTTCTTCACGGTTAATCTGGCAGAACGGCGGGGCAACCGCCTGCTGATCGAGCACATCCAATCGCTGCGCGAGGCATTTGCCTACGTGCGGGAGCGGCGACCGTTTTGCGTCGAGGCGGTCGGGATTTTGCCGGATCATCTTCATTGTCTTTGGACGTTACCGCCGGGCGATGCCGATTACTCCACGCGCTGGAATCTGCTCAAAGGACGTTTTTCTCGCTCAATCGCGAGCGGGGAACGGATCTCGCGGAGTCGGGCGAAGCGGCGCGAACGTGGTCTTTGGCAACGACGGTTCTGGGAACACTGCATTCGGGACGAGGCGGATTTCAACCGGCATGTGGATTACATCCACTGGAATCCGGTCAAGCACGGGTGGGTGAACCAAGTGGTCGATTGGCCTTATTCGAGCTTTCACCGGTTCGTGGCGGAGGGGACATATCCGGTGGATTGGGCGGGTAACGGAAAGTCCGAGATTAATGGCGGGGAGTGACTTGAATGATGCGCTTCCTGCATCAGCGCATCCTACGGGCTCAACGCGTCTGGGCCGTCACGAATCGAGTGGCGACAGTTGTCCACGGTGGCTCCGCTCGCTC
Source organism: uncultured Thiotrichales bacterium (assembly GCA_964620675.1). GTDB lineage: Bacteria > Pseudomonadota > Gammaproteobacteria > UWMA-0217 > UWMA-0217 > CAYSFW01. Next base: position 77,874 of record CAZUJU010000006.1, read on the forward strand.
CGCTCGCGTTGACAGTGGCATGACCCTTTTCTATATTCCCGCGTCGTCTCGCCGCGCATCGGTCCGGCAGGGGCAGGGCACTTTTACCCTCGTTGACTGAATGAGCTGCGGCGCGGCTTGATTCCGCATCGGTTCCAGGTTCGTCTGGTCCTCGCCATGACGCGTTTGCGTTTTCACTGCCTTTTCAGGGTATATGCCGCACGGGACCGGACGCGGAGACCCGCGTTGACCGCAACGAAACAGGAGCGTTGACAGGTGATCAAAACCGAACAATTGACCCGCCGCTACGGCGCATTCACCGCGGTGGATGAGGTGAGTTTCGAAATTGGCGCGGGCGAGGTCGTCGGCTTGCTAGGCCACAATGGCGCGGGCAAGACGACGATCATGAAGATGTTGACCGGTTACCTCGAACCGAGTGCCGGCGATATCGTGATCGATGGTGAGCGGCTTGCAAGTCATCGTCGCGCCGCGCAGCGGAAAATCGGCTACTTGCCTGAGAATTGCCCGACCTATCCCGAGATGACAGTGGTCGATTATCTCGCCTATGCGGCGGCGCTGCATGGCGTTGCCTCCGCGGCGCGACCACGCGCGTTGCGCAGTGCGATCAAACGGACCGCGCTCGGGGAAAAGGCGGGCGCGCTGATCGCCACCTTATCACGCGGCTTTCGCCAGCGGGTCGGCGTCGCCCAGGCGATCCTGCACGCGCCTCGAATTCTGATTCTCGATGAACCCACCAACGGCCTCGATCCGTCGCAAATTCAGCACATGCGCGATTTGATTCGCGAACTCTCACGCGATACCACGGTAATCCTGTCCACGCACATCTTGCAGGAGGTTGAGGCAGTGTGCGATCGCGCGATCATTATCCGCAACGGGCGCATCGCGCTGGATGCGCCGCTCGCGGAGTTGCAGCGAGGCGGGCGTTTGGTGGTCGGGCTCGATGCGGCGCCGGAACACTGTCGCGACGCATTGACTGCGCTGGGGGGTGTCTCTGCGGTGGAAACTTTGCCGAGCACCGGCACGACCTGGCACTACGCGCTTATGCTCGACGCTGGCGTGGAGGCTAACGCCGCGGCACCGGCGATCGCGCGGGCGCTGTTCGAGCAGGGGTTCGCGCTATCGGCGTTGCAGACCGAGCGGCGCGACCTCGAAACGGTGTTTCGCGAAATCAACCTGGCAACCGGGGAGGCGCCTCATGCGTAACGTATTCACCATCGCGCGCAAGGAACTCGCGACGCTGTTTGCGTCGCCGGCCGCATTTGTATTCCTCGGGGTGTTCTTGCTGGCGAGCTTGTTTGTACTTTTTTGGGTGGAAACCTTTTTCGCGCGCAATATTGCCGATGCCCGGCCTTTGTTCGAGTGGATGCCGGTGCTGCTGATTTTTCTGGTCGCGGCGCTGACGATGCGGCTTTGGAGCGAGGAGCGCCGGATGGGAACGCTCGAATTGTTGCTCACTGCGCCGGTCAATACGCTGGCGTATGTCGTGGGTAAATTCCTCGCTTGTTTGGCGCTGGTTGCGATCGCGTTGACGCTGACGTTGCCGGTGCCGGTGACCGTGGCTTTGCTCGGCCCGCTCGACTGGGGGCCGGTTTTTGGCGCTTACCTCGCGGCGCTGGTGCTCGCCGCGGCGTATATCGCGATTGGCTTGTTCGTGTCCGCCCGCACCGATAATCAGGTCGTAAGTCTGATCGTCACGGTGCTGATTTGCGGTGTGTTCTACCTGCTCGGGGCGGAGGCGCTGACGCACCTGGTCGGTACGCGCGGGGCGGAGTGGTTTAAATTGCTGGGGAGCGGTGCCCGGTTTGAGTCGATCACCCGGGGGGTGATCGATCTGCGCGACCTCTACTATTACCTCTCGATTGTCGGCGTGTTCATGGCGCTCAATGTCTACTCGCTGGAGCGCTTGCGCTGGGCCGGCAATCCGGCGCGTTCGTCCCACACCCTCTGGCGCTGGGTGGTGGGACTTACGGTCGTGAATTTTCTCGCCGGCAATCTGTGGTTGCAGCAGATCGGCTGGGTCCGCGCCGATATCACGCAGGGACGGACGTTTTCCATTTCGGAGGCGACCCGCGGTTATCTCGCGCAGGCGCGCGAGCCGCTGTTGATTCGCGGTTATTTCAGCGCGCGCACCCATCCGCTGCTCGCGCCGCTGGTGCCGCAGTTGCGCGATCTGATTCGGGAGTACGCGATTGCGAGCGCTGGCCGGGTGCGAGTGGAGTTTATCGATCCGCTCGAAGACCCGGCGCTCGAAGAAGAGGCGGGGCGAAAATACGGGATCAAGCCGGTCGCTTTCCAAACCACGAGCAAATATCAGGCGGCGGTCGTCAATTCATATTTCGATATCGTGGTGCAGTATGGCGATCAGCACGAGACGCTCGGTTTTCGCGATCTCATCGAGATTCAGATGCGCGGCGAAACCGATATCGACGTTGCGCTGCGCAACCCCGAGTACGACCTGACCCGCGCGATCAAGAAGGTGCTTTACGGTTACCAGGGCGGCGCCAATCCGTTCCGCAATCTGACCGCGCCGCTGACGTTCCGCGGCTTTATTTCAGGGCCGGAGCGCTTGCCGGAACCCTTGCGCGAATTGCGCGCGCAACTCGAAGCGGTGCTGGCGGAGTATCGCGCCCAGGCAGGCGACAAGCTGGTCGTGGAACTGATCGATCCGGAGGCCGAGGGCGGTGCGCGCGCCCGCGAGCTGGAACAGCAGTACGGCTTTCGCCCGATGGCGGCAGGTCTGCTTGACCCGAATCAGTTCTGGTTCTACATGACGCTGGAACGTGAGGGACAAGTGGAGCAGGTGCCGCTACCGGAAGAGCTCGATCCGGCCGCGCTCAAGCGCACGATCGAGGCGGCGTTGAAGCGCTTCGCGAGCGATGCGCTCAAGACGATCGCATTGCATGCGCCGGCGGTGACGCCGAATCTACCGCAGCTCGGTATGCCGGGGAGTGGCAAGCGCTTTGAGCTGCTGGAAAAGCAGCTTATGCGCAATCAGCTGGTCAAACGGGTGGACCTCGGCAACGGGCGTGTTCCGGGCGACGTTGATTTATTGTTGCTGGTGGCCCCCGAGCAGCTCGACACGCGCGCGGTATTCGCGGTCGACCAGTTTTTGATGCAGGGTGGCACCGTGGTGCTTGCGACCTCGCCCTATGGCATCCAGACCCAAGGCAGCGTGAGCGCCAAGGAATACGATTCCGGGTTGCAGGATTGGTTGACGCATCACGGCATCACGATCGAAGACCAACTGGTGCTCGATCCGCGCAATGCCCAATTCCCGGTGCCGACGCAGCGTAATTTGGGCGGCTTCGTGGTACAGGAAATTCAATTGGTCGAATATCCGTACTTTGTCGATATTCGCGCCGACGGGATGGCGCAGGGCAATGCGCCGAGCGCGGGGATCGCGCAGGTGACCCTGAATTGGGCCTCGCCGATCACGCTGGATGGCGAACGCCATCAGGGTCGCACGGTGACGGAGTTGTTGCACAGCTCGGCACAGGCCTGGGTTTCGGACTCACTGGTTTTGCAACCCGATTTTCAGGCTTACCGGGACTACGGCTTTCCACTCGGCGCGGAGCGCGAACGCGTGCTGTTAGGCGTGATGGTCGAGGGCCAGTTCGATTCCTATTTCAAGGATAGACCCTCGCCGTTGCTTGCCGAACCTGAAGTAGCAACAGACGATGACGTCGGCGCGACCGATTCGCCACCCGCGGTGCCGGCTCAACCGTCGTTCGCGGGTCAGATCGCGCGTTCATCCGACTCGGCGCGGATCATTCTATTCAGCTCGAATGAGTTTCTCACCGACGATATTCTCGATCTCGCCACGAGTGCGACCGGCACCCGTTATCTCAATCCGGTCGAGCTGGTGGAAAACGCCGTGGATTGGTCGCTGGAGGATCGCGGTCTGCTGACCATCCGTAGCCGTGGGCACTATTCGCGGCTGTTGTTTCCGCTCGAACGTTCCAGCCAGGTGTTGTGGGAATATCTCAACTACGCCTTCGCCGGGCTCGGTTTGTTGATCGTTTATCTAGTGCAGCGCCGGCGGCGTGCCGCGTCCGCCCGCCGCTACGTGGAGCTGTTGCAGGCTGGGAGGGAATAAACGATGAAATCTGCATTGTTTCTTCTTGTCCTTCTGCTCGGCGCACAACTTGGTCTGGCATGGTATTTGACGTTGCGCGAGCCGACGGCGGGTGTGCACGACGCCGAGGCGCGGCTATTCGCGCTGGCGGCGGACGAAATCGACCGGATCTCGATCGAGGAACCGGAACGTCCCCCGCTCGAACTGGTGCGGCAGGGTAACGTCTGGCGCTTGCCGCAGTTCCACGATTTTCCGATTACGAGCCAGCGCGTGTCGCAGTTCATGGATTCGCTTGCGCAGCTCAAGCGCGGCTGGCCGGTGGCGACCAGCGCTGATGCCGCCGAGCGTTTCAAAACGACCGATTCGGAGTACGTGCGGCGTATCAGTTTTTTCGCCGGAGAGGCGGTTCGTGCGCGCCTCTATTTTGGCTCGTCACCCGGTTTTCGCCAAAGCCACGCACGCGTAGACGGCGAGCACGCAGTCTACGCACTGGCGTTCAACAGCTTCGACGCCTCGACCGGCGCCGAGGACTGGATCGATCGCGATTTGCTCAAGCTCGACGCGAGCAAGATCGACGCGATCCAGCTCGGCGAAATCGCGCTTCAACGCAGCGCCGAGGGCTGGACGCTCGCCGCGCGCGCGGACGACGAAACGCCGCAATCCGGCGCGATTGCGCACCTGGTCGAGCGAATCGCCGACCAGACCTTTATGGAAGTGCTGGGTCGCGACGAGCACGCTGATTACGGGCTACATGATCCGAAATTGCAGATTGACTTGATCCTTGCTGGGCAAGTAATCGCGCTTCGCTACGGCCAACCGGAAAACGCCAGTTATTACGTGTTGAAATCTTCGGCGCATCCGTTTTACTTCAAGCTCGCGGAGTTATCCGTGGAGCGGCTTCGCAAGGCCGAGCGCGCGGACTTGATCGAAAAGCCCGCGCCCGACACCGTGCCGACGGACGAAACGCGCGACAAATAAGACCCCGACACCACTCCCGCGCTGCGCGGTTCAGACCCTAACCGCCGCACCGCGAGACGCCAAGCCGGGTGATCAAGCCACCGCACAACGGCCTGATCACTCGGGGAGCGCGTGCCACTGCGCCCGAAAGGTGTCGGGGTTGTCGTTGCCCCGCGTGGTCTCGCAATCGCTCAGACCTCCTCAGCAATGATCGCGTCGAACAACTCCTGTGAAATGAACTGCGGCGTGTAGGTCATGCCCTTCGCCGTCAATTGGCGAATAAAGGCGCGCATGTGATTGCGCGATCCGGCGAGCAGGTGATCGTACACGGTCAGGATATCGGCGTTATCGATTTGTGCTTTTTCCGCTTCGATATCGCGAATATCGAGGTCTTCGATTTCCGCGCCGACCAGCAATGCATCCACCAGACTGAGTTGTACCCGCGCGGTATACACGTCGTACGCGGCCTGCAGGGCGGGGTTGGTGAATTCGCCCGGGATGCCGGTCGCGGGGTCGGGTATTTCATAGCGCTCGAGCAACAGTTTGACCGCGGCGGTGTGGCTGCTTTCGCTTGCCGCGATATTGGTGAACATCCGCTGCGACCACTTCGAATAGGCGAGCACGTAGACATCGTGCGCGAGTTTTTCCTCCTCGCGCATAAATTGCAGGCTGGCGGCTTCTTCCGCACTGAGTGCTTCGATCGGTAATGCGTTCACGGTTTGCGCCAGCGCGTCGAGATCGAGACTGGAAACATCGCCGGTCACACTGTCCGCACTGTCGGCGGGGGTTGCGGTGCTCTGCGTGTCTGCCGCGGGCAGTGCCGCGAGCGCGTCGGCGACGAGAGAGTCCGAATCGTTGCAACCGATCAGAAGCGCGCTGCCGAGCAGCAGGGGCAGGAGGGTTTTCAGTGGTGTGTGTTTCATGACTTCATCTTCATGCAGCTAGGAAAGGCGGGAATGGCGCCGCGCCGGTGGGGACGGCGCGGCGCCGTTTAGGAAATCGGCGTCAGCGTCCGCCGCGGCCTTGACCACCGCCGCCGGCGCTCATCCCGGCCCCGGCTCCGCCGTATTGATGGCGGTTCTGGTTCTCGTGCCGATATTGCTGCGGGGTTTGCGTGCCGTTACCGCCAACGCTGCCGTCACGAACGCGATCGACTTCGCGTAAACGCAGACGGTCTTGCGTCGCCTCGGTGGGCGCGCCAGAGGCCTGATCGCGAGCCTGTTGGTGAATCTGCTCCTGTAGTTGGGTGGTCTCGCCACTGGGTGCAGTGCTCGGGTCGTCGGCGGCCAACGCGCCGCCGATCAGCATGAGGGTGGTGACGGTGATGACCGGGATCGTTTTGTTCAACATCGCAGTTACTCCTTGAAATCTATGAAATCGGTGCGCCTCCGCATTTGTGCCGAGGGGCGCGTGGTTTCATCCTTATGGCTATTGCGTGGGAATGTTTCCCACTTGCGCCAACGATACGTGGGAAATTTGCACACGTCAACCGCTCGGGTCATAATGGGCCGAGATTTAACACGCAACGGCCTGAGATGACCTGTGCCAGTCCGACCCCCAGCCTGATCGACGCGTTGCTGCGCGCGTTGCGCCCGTTGGTGCGCCTGATGCTGGCGCGCGGCGTGAGCTACCCGATGCTGAGCGAGCACTTGAAACGGCTGTTCGTCGAGGTGGCGGAACAGGATTTTCGGCTCGATGGCAAGGAGAACACCGACAGTCGGGTGAGTTTGATCACCGGGGTGCATCGCAAGGACGTGCGACGGCTGCGGGGCGGCGCGGACGCGGCGGCCGAAGCGATGCCGGAGTCGGTTTCGCTCGGCGGGCAGTTGGTAGCATTGTGGCTCGGGCGTGCGCCGTTCCACGACGGAGAAGGGCGGCCGCTGCCGTTGCCGCGGCTTGCCAGCGCGGGGGGCGAGGCTTCGTTTGAAGCGCTGGTCGGACGGGTCAGCAAGGATATTCGCTCGCGCGCGGTGCTGGATGAGTGGCTCCGGCTCGGGGTGGTGCAGATCGATGCGCGGGATCGGGTGGTGCTCCAGACCGATGCCTTTGTGCCCCAGGGCGATAGCGCGGAAAAGGCGTTCTATTTTGGCCATAACCTGCACGATCACGCCGCCGCCGCGACGCACAATCTGCTCGGCGGACAACCCCCGTGGCTGGAGCGCTGCGTGTATTACAACGCCTTGGCGCCGGCCAGTATCGCGCGCTTGCACGGCCAGGCGCACGCACTCGGGACGCAGGTGCTACAAGCCCTGAGCCAAACCGCGGCAGAATGCCAGCAGCAGGATCGCGTCGATGTGGCACTGCCAGCGCAGCGATTTACCTGCGGCATCTATTTCTACGGCGAGCCAGACGCGCCGCACCCAACCCCGGAGGTCAACCCATGACGCGCCACAACTTCGCTCCGTTGTTACTGCTGAGCCTGGTCGGGAGCGCGTTCGCCCCCGTGCAGGCGGCCTGCGTCGAACCGACCGGCGGGATCGGCGGGACCGGCAACAGCACCGCCGCAGAAGAACGCGGCGGGATCGGTGGCACCGGCCTGGGCGTCCCCGGCGCGGGTGGCGGGATCGGTGGCACCGGTCGCGAGGCGGACAGCCTCGGCGTGGTCGGCATGATCACCGGCTTCGGCAGCGTCTGCGTCAGTGGCGTGAAGGTCGAGTTCGATGCCGCCACGCGGGTTGAAATCAATCGGGTGGCGGGCGATCTGGCGCAACTCGCGCTGGGGCAGGTAGTCGCGATCGAAGCCGACACGGCGACCGCGCGCCCGGTTGCGCGCACCGTTCAGGTCATTCACGAACTCGAAGGGCCGATCACCGCGAGCGCGGTCGCCGCGGGGATGATTCAGGTCATGCGTCAGCCGATCCGGGTCGATGCCGAGACCTATCTCGGTGGCGTCGAGGCCTTGAACGGACTCACCTCCGGGCGGTTTGTGCGCGTCAGCGGTTTTCGCGATGCCAGCGGCGAAGTGGTGGCGACCCGAATCGATGTCGCCGACGTGGCCAGTGACGCGAGTGTCATCGGGCCGCTACGCAAGGACGTGGCGAGCGCCGGGGTGACAGTCGCCGGTCTGACGGTCGAGTTCGGCGGCGAGTCGGCGCGCGAGGAAGGCGACGTGCTGGTGCGCGGTCGCTGGGACGGCCAGCGCCTGGTCGACGCGACCCGCCACGATTACCCGGTGCGGCTGCTCGTCGAACGGGTGCGGCGGGTCGTCGTCGAGGGGTTTGTGCTGAGCCCGCCCGGCGTGGGCAGCGTGCGCATCGGCGGAATCGAACTCGACGACGAACTCGCGACCGCCGCGAGCGCCGAGACCCTCCGCCTCGGCGCGCGCGTGGTCCTCAGCGGCCACGTCGATGGCGACCGCCGAATCGTTCCGGCGCGGATCGAGCCGTCCACCCGCGCAATCGAACGCACCGGCGGGCGCGGCAGCGCTGATCAACGTGCCGTGCCGCGCGGCCCCGCGGCCGCGGCACACGACGGCGCCGCGCAATCCACCGGCGGGCTTAACCAAACTGAAGAAAACCCGCCATCCGGCGCGCCGGAACCGCGCGACAGCGATCGCCCAAGCGATGGACGCGCGTCGCAACGCGGCTTGGGTGGCGCCGAGCGGATCGAACGTCCGGGCCGTGTGGAACGCCCCGAGCGCCAGGGTCGGCAATAATCGGGTCCGCGCGCGAGCCGAGGCTTCGCGCGCAGCCCATGGATAACATGGCCGTTATGAAAGGACGCTGCCGTGTACTGCTGCTGCTCGCGCTGGTCTGGGTGCGGGCCGAAGCCGAACCCGACCGATTCGGATTCAGCCTCGGCGCCGAATACACCACCGGCGACTACGGCCTGACCCGCGCCACCGAAGTCTGGCAGCTGCCGCTTACCCTCAGTTACACCCACGGCCGCGCCCTGATCAAGCTCGGCTTGAGCTGGCTCGACGTCAGCGGACCCGCCCACGTGATCGACGGAATTGCGACGACGAATCAACGCCGTCGAGCGCCCACCGCCGTCTCCGGACCCGGCGATGTCACCGTCGCTGCCAGCTACGCCGTGCACGACGATCGCGCGACCAGCTGGCTCGTCGACCTCACCGGCAAAGTGAAGCTTGGGCTTGCGGACGCCGAACGCGGGCTCGGCACCGGCGAAAACGACTACACCGTGCAGCTCGACTTCAACTCGAGCCGCGGCCGCTGGCAACGCTTCGCCACCCTCGGCTGGAGACAGATGGGCGACAGCCCCACCCTCGACTACCGCGACCGCTGGCTCGGCGGTCTCGGCGCCACCTACACCTACGCTCCGCGCACCCAACTCGGCGCCAGTTGGGACTACCGCCAGCCGGTGCTCGCCGACGGCGCGGCACTTAGCGAACTGACGTTGTTCGCGAGCCTCCCGCTCGACCCGCGCTGGAAGCTGCAACCCTACCTGATGCGTGGATTTACCGACGCAAGCAGCGAGTGGGGCGCGGGCATTGGGGTCGCTGCGCGGTTTTGAGCGGGCAGGGCGCTGGCAGGTGCCCGACTTCGCCGCTCGCGAACCGCCTCAATCGTCGTCCGCTTGACCGAACGGCGGGTGGATGGGTAAGGCGTTGACCTCGGTTCTCAGGCGCAACATCGCTGTCCATAGTTCATTGACACCGACGAAGCTCAGCTGTGTGTTTCCTTCGGGGGCCTGCACCGTTCCGACGACGGTGGCCGGGTTCTCCTGGTCGCACCGGTATACCCTTACGATGTAACTTTGCTCGCTCACCCAATGTTGTCCCGTAAGTAAATTACGATTGCTCTTTTTATAGACCGCGAAAACTAACGAATTACTTACTCCCGAATGGCGCTCAGGATGCGCCTGATGGGTTCGACCTCCTCGATAAAGGCGAGAATCCTAGATTCCTCGGTTGACCGCTCGTTTGGGTACGTAGCGTGCTGTATTCGCGAAAATTCCGTAGTGAATTCAGCTACACCTTCCGAGTGCACGCGCTACGTGCCCGAGTGCACGGCCTTCGGGGCGCATGGCTGCGTTGCAACTCCTTGGAATGGAACAACCATTCCGCGTCGTTGCGCGTTGCGAACACCCTCCTTGGCGTTCGCCCTTCGGGCCAGCCTGCGGCGGTCCAAATCCGCTCCTGGCGGATTTGTTCTCCGCACCCCGAATACCGCGCACTCGGGAACGTCCAACCGAGGATTCTAGAATCCTCGGCACGGCGAGGGCGTCGCTGGGGCGAATTCGGGGCGAGAGATACGGATCCGCACGCTGATGGGCGAGTCGGAGCGGCCTTCCGACGACAATGACCGACGCCGAACAGGCAAGAGTGACCGTTGCGAGCCGCCGAAGAGGTGGTTTATTCTGCCTATGCTCTCGGCGAGTTCCCGCGCTGTGACCAAACGTTTGTTCCGCAAAATTTGCACAAGCTGAAACAAACGGTCGGCACGGCGCATGGAAACACCTTAATTCATCGAATGCAGACCAATCATATTCCCTTCCGTATCAAACACCAAGGCGACGAAACCGTGTTCGCCGATGGGCATTTTCTCTTTGAAAATACTACCGCCATTCGCAGCAGCGCGGGCGGCTTCCACGGTGCAATCGTCGCAACTAAAATACACCATCGTGCCGCTGCCACCGGAAGGGCAACCGCCCATTTTGACCAGTGAACCTGATGCGCCGTTAGTCGGTTCGGCATAATCGGACATGGGAAATGCCCACATCTCCAGATCAGGCCATGTTTCAGGGTCAGTTGTTGGTAAATGGCTGAGGGATGTGTCCAACGTGGCTTCATAAAAGGCTTTGGCGCGTGGCATGTCCTGCACGTAGATTTCAAACCACCCAACGGGGTTTGCTTTCATGGTATGGCTCTTTTGATAGGTAATCAATTGATTGGTTTTGGCAGTTTAACCTACCGCTGCTGACAGCACTATGTCAGGATGATTTTTGCAAAAAGATACGTAAAACCCGCTCATCCATACACGAGCGCAGGAAAGCATTCATCGCAGTTTCATCGCCTGATGCATAAAATTCCAGCATCAGCGTATTGAACTCCAGTTGGCGTTTCGCAGGTAAATTAATCGCGGGGTAGCCGTGTTGGAGCAAGTGCCCATTCATCATGAAACGCCCCATCCGCTTGTTCACATCGTAGAAAAATTGGCAACGTGCCATGGTCAGGAAAAGGTGGATAGCTTGGTCGTAGATGTCGTCGATGTGAGCAAGGTCAGCGATCATGGTTGCAAAACGTGCGGGCAATTCGACGACGGGGGGGGGCATGTAGTCTGTTCCCGCGATCAATACGCTACCAGAACGAAAACACCCCCATTCCAAAGCTTCTTCTTTCCCCGCAACGGCATGAAGTACACAGGCTTTTTCGGCTGAAATCGTAAATTCGCCGCGTTCGATCCAGCTAAACAGTAGCCTCCATGCGTTGCCTTGGTTGACAGTGATTTGCTGGTCAGAAAGTTTGTGTCCGCCCACGGTGATACCGTCCAGCAGGGTTTGGACTTCCGGTAAGGTCATGTTAATGCCTTCCAGATTGACCGCATCACAGACGAATTCACTGAGTTGGCGTTTCGCCAGCATTAGCGCTTTAGCAGGGTTGGGGGGCATGTGCCAATAGGAGTCTTGCATCGAGAGGTGTTCCTGCTTATGGTTTCGCTTCAGTATTAAGCCAAATAAGCGTGACTTTAGGCGATGACTTTAGGGATAGCAAGATCATTTAGCGGATCTGCTCGGTGGTACAAAGCGGATACGCCACATGACGAGCGTGGATTTCGCCTTCCTCCTTCTTGCTCGACTAAAGCGATATTCTTTAATGGTAACTACTCGCCCCCTCTCGTCGAAAAAAAATATCTGAATTAACGAAAAAGCGC
>CAZUJU010000007.1:0-89029 GCA_964620675.1 uncultured Thiotrichales bacterium
ATCACCGAGGACGTCCGACTCGTCGTGCGTTGGCGCGCGCCCGGTACCGGTGGCACTTCGCAAAGACAGCGACGCCCGCGCACGGCTATAATCGGCGGCCTTTTGGCCATCTGAACACGGGAAATAGCCTATGCGACCGAGTGGACGCCGCCCCGACGAACTGCGCACCGTCAGTTTTACCCGCAATTACACCACTCATGCCGAAGGTTCGGTGCTGGTGTGCTTCGGCAACACCAAGGTGCTCTGCACCGCCAGCGTTGAAGACCGCACCCCGCCATTTCTGCGCAACACCGGGCGCGGCTGGGTGACCGCGGAATATGGAATGCTGCCACGCGCAACCGGTACCCGCACCCAGCGCGAAGCCGCCAAGGGCAAACAGTCCGGCCGAACCATGGAGATCCAGCGCCTGATCGGACGCTCGCTGCGCGCGGCGATCGATCTGCAGGCGCTCGGCGAACGCCAGATCGTGCTCGATTGCGACGTGATCCAGGCCGACGGCGGCACCCGCACCGCGGCGATCAGCGGCGCCTACGTCGCGCTGCATGACGCGGTCGAAGCCATGCTCAAGCAGAAACAGATCACCCGTAACCCGCTGCACGGCCGCGTTGCCTCGGTTTCGGTCGGCATCTACGAAGGCACGCCGGTGCTGGACCTTGATTACGCCGAGGATTCCAATTGCGAGACCGACATGAACGTGGTCATGAACGAGACTGGCGCGATCATCGAGGTTCAGGGAACCGCCGAGGGCCACCCATTCCGCCGCGAGGAACTCGACGAGATGCTCAACCTCGCAGTCGCCGGCATTCGTCAGATCATCACCGCCCAGGAGCTCGCGCTCTATGACAGCTAAACGCGAGCACCGCGTGGTGCTGGCCTCCAACAACGCCGGCAAGCTGCGCGAACTGCGCGCGGTGCTGGAGCCGATCGGCTTCGAACTGTTCGCCCAGTCCGCGTTCAACGTGCCCGAGGCCGATGAAACTGGCCTGACGTTTGTCGAGAATGCGTTGCTCAAGGCGCGCAACGCTTGCCTGCACACCGGCTTGCCAGCGCTCGCGGACGACTCGGGTATCGAGGTCGACGCCCTGAACGGGCGTCCCGGGATCTACTCCGCGCGCTATGCAGGCCCCGGCGCCAGCGATGCCGACAACAACGCACTGCTGCTCGATGCCCTCGACGGGGTGCCCGATGACGAACGTGGCGCGCGCTATCGCGCGGTCATCGTCTACCTGCGCCACGCCGAGGACCCCGCCCCGATCATCGCCGAGGGGGTCTGGGCCGGTGCCTTGCTGCGCGCGCCGCAGGGCAGCGGCGGTTTCGGCTATGACCCCTTGTTTTGGCTGCCGGAACTCGGCAAGACCTCGGCCGAACTCGATCCCGCCACCAAGAATTCGCTGAGCCATCGCGGCCAGGCGCTCGGCACACTGATGCAGCGATTGCGGGAACTCGGCTAATCCCGCTCCGGGCTGATACCCTCGGGGCGATGAACGGCCTCGAACTTCCGCCCTTGTCATTGTATGTGCACGTGCCCTGGTGCGTGCGCAAATGTCCTTACTGCGACTTCAATTCCTACACGCTGCGCGAAAACGCGCCTCCCGAGCGTCTCTATGTCGATGCCCTGCTGTGGGATCTGGAGGATGAGCTGCCGCTGGTGCAGGGGCGCCAGTTGCTCAGCATCTTTATTGGCGGCGGCACTCCCAGCCTATTCAGCGCCGACGCGATCAAACGCCTGCTCGAAGGCATCCGCGCGCGCGTCGCCTGGCGCGACGACATCGAGATCACGCTCGAAGCCAATCCAGGCACGGTCGAGCATGACCGCTTCAGCGCCTACCGCGCCGCCGGCGTCAATCGACTCTCACTCGGCATCCAGAGTTTCGCGGACGCTCAGCTGCGCGCCCTGGGCCGGATTCACAGCGGTAGCGAAGCGCTCGAAGCAGTGACAACGGCACGCCAAGCCGGTTTCGAGAACCTCAATCTCGATCTGATGTTCAACCTGCCCGGACAGGATCTCGCCGCCAGCCAAGCCGACCTCGCCCAAGCCATCGCGCTCGAACCGACCCACCTCTCGTTCTATCAACTGACGCTGGAACCCAATACCGAGTTCGCCGCACACCCGCCCGCCTTACCCGACGACGACACCGCCTGGGCCATGCAGGAGGCCGGAATCGAGCGCCTGGCACGCCACGGCTATCGCCAGTATGAAGTCTCCGCGTACGCCCGGACCGGGTCGATGAGCCGTCATAACCGCAACTATTGGGAATTCGGCGACTACCTCGCAATCGGTGCCGGCGCGCACGGCAAGTACACCCGGCCGGATCGGGGCGAAGTCTGGCGCCGAACCCGGGTGCGCCAGCCACGCCAGTACCTCGCCGATACGGACCGTCGCATCGGCGAGGACGCGCCGATCGCTCACGACGCGCTGGCCTTCGAGTTCTTCCTGAACGCGCTACGCCTCACCGAGGGCTTTCCGCGTGTGTTGTTCCCGCAGCGCACCGGCCTTGCGTGGACCACGCTGGCGACGCAGCTTGCCGAGGCCACGGCCGACGGTCTACTCGAACCCGACCCCACCGACCGCTGGGTACGCCCGTCCGCGGCTGGTCAGCGATTCCTCAACAACCTGATCGAACGGTTCCTACCCGATGCCACACCAACGCCTGAGCGATGACTTTGACGTGCAGTGCCCCTATTGCGGCGCATTGCTGACCTTCACCCTCGACCTGACTGCCGTTGGTCCGGCGTTCATCGAGGATTGTCACGTCTGCTGCGCGCCGATGACCTTGCAACCCGAGTACGACGAAGCGGGCCACGTCACCGCCCTGTGGCCGCGACGCGACGACGAGTAAGCACCGCAAAAAGGGGCTTGACAACCGGCCCGCACCGGAGTGTGCACACCCGCCATATTTTTGTCACATTCTTACAGCGATTATTTTTCGCGCCCCAAGGGTTATCCCATAAGCCCTATAAATCAGCACTTTAGATATACGGCGAAAGTTTAATCAAACCGACAGAATCGTACATTTCATGCGGGATTGCGCCCGCGCTCCTAACGTCGTCCACAGACTTATCCACAGATATTGTGGAGAAAGCGCATACCTCCAAAAGACTCAATCAGTTAGACGGGTGTCGCACATTCCGCATTAATTCCGGGGCCTCATCAGGGGGCAAATGCGTAAAAACAACACGCTTGCGTTGCACGACAATTGAACCTAGAATTCGCGGTCTTTTTCGATCAGCTCGAGGTTTGAAACATGAAGCCGGAGATCCATCCGAAGTACACCGAGGTCCAGGTGACTTGCAGCTGCGGTAACACCTTCGCGACGCGCTCGACCTACGGCAAACCGGCGATGAACGTCGAGGTGTGTTCGCAATGCCACCCGTTCTATACCGGCAAGCAGAAAACGGTTGACACGGGCGGTCAGGTCGACAAGTTCCGCCGCCGTTACGCCCAAGGCTAAACGCCGCAAAAGCGCACTCGCGAGCGTGCGCTTCCCGCTCGACGCCCGTTGCTTGCAGCGGGCGTCGGCGTTTGTGCCGCGCGTTTTGGTCCAAACCGCGGCAACCCGGCGTGTCTCCACACTGCGGAAATGACCTAGAATACCGGTGCCCCTCCACCACCCCACGAAGCCGCCACCATGACATCCGACCTCAAACACGACGCGCTGGCGTATCACGCCGAACCCACGCCGGGCAAAATCGCCATTGCAGTGACCAAGTCCACCCTCACCCAGCGCGACCTGTCGTTGGCTTATACCCCCGGCGTCGCCGAACCGGTGCGCGAGATTCACCGCGACCCCGATCTAGCCTATCGCTACACCTCGAAGGGCAACCTCGTCGCGGTGATCACCGACGGCACTGCGGTGCTGGGACTCGGCAATGTCGGCGCGCTGGCCGGCAAGCCGGTGATGGAGGGCAAAGCGGTGCTGTTCAAGCGCTTTGCCGATGTCGATGTGTTCGATATCGAAGTGAACGCCGACACCAACGAACAGTTCATCGAAACCGTCATCCGCATCGCCCCGACCTTCGGCGGCATCAACCTCGAGGACATCGCCGCCCCGGCCTGCTTCGAGATCGAGCGCCGCCTGACCGAGGCCCTCGATATCCCGGTGTTTCATGACGACCAGCACGGCACCGCGATCATTATCGCGGCGGGCCTGCTCAACGCGCTGGAGATTCAGGGGAAGCGGATCGACGACATCCGCGTCGTCTGCCTCGGCGCCGGTGCCGCCGGGATCGCGTCGATGAACCTGCTGCTCGCGCTCGGCGCGAAACGTGAAAATCTGTTCATGGTCGATCGCCGCGGCGTGATCCACAGTGGCCGCGACGATCTGAATGAATACAAGCGCGCCTACGCACTGGAGACCGACCGTCGCACCCTGCACGATGCCTGTGTCGATGCCGACGTCTTCATCGGCGTGTCCGGTCCCAACCTGCTCAGCCCGGAATCCTTGCGCGCGATGGCGCCGCGACCGATCGTGTTCGCGCTGTCGAACCCGGATCCCGAAATCATGCCCGCGCAGGCGATGGCGGCCCGCGATGACCTGTTGATGGCTACCGGGCGCAGCGACTTTCCGAATCAGGTCAACAACGTCCTCGGTTTTCCGTACATCTTTCGTGGCGCACTCGACGCGCAGGCGACGCGGATCACGCGCGAGATGCATCTTGCCGCGGTGCACGCCATCGCCGCGCTCGCGCGCTCGCCTGCACCGCAGGAGGTGCTCGACGCCTACGGACTTGAGCACCTCGAATTCGGCCCCGACTACATCCTGCCTAAACCGCTCGATCCGCGTTTGCTGCAGACTGTGGCGCCGGCGGTCAAGGCCGCCGCGCTCGCGAGTGGCGTGGCTCGCATCCGCGGCGCCGGCACGCCCGCCTGAACCGCAACGACGAACCGGCAACGGCACCCGCCGAGGCGTCGACCTGTTACCTCGTCGACGCCAGTATTTACGTGTTTCGGGCCTGGTTCACTCTGCCCGATCACTTAGTCGGACGCGACGGGACTCCGATCAACGCCCTGCTTGGATTCACCGATTTCGTTGCCGAGTTGCTGCGACGAACCGAAGCGCAGCAGATTGCCTTCGCGTTCGACGAAAGCCTCACCCGTTCGTTCCGCAATGAGATCTATCCGGCCTATAAGGCCAATCGACCGCCAGCGCCCGAGGCGCTGAAATGCCAGTTCGCACAGTGCCGCAGGTTTCTGAATCTACTCGGAATTCAGGCGTATGGCAGCGACCGCTATGAGGCCGACGATCTGCTTGGCACGCTCAGTGTCCGCGCCCGCGCCAACGGCCATCGGGTTACCTTGGTCACGGCTGACAAAGACCTCACACAACTGGTTGGCGCACACGACGAGTGGTGGGATTTCGCGCGCGGCCGCCGCTTTGGTCCGCGCGAGATCGAGAAAAAATTCGGGGTGCGGCCGGATCAGATCGCGGATTGCCTCGCGCTCGCTGGGGACAAAATCGACAACATTCCCGGGGTACCCGGCGTCGGCATGGCGACTGCGGCCAAGTTGCTGCGCCGATTCGGAACAGTTGACGCGCTGCTCACCGATACCGCGGCGATCAGCCGGATGCAGATCCGCGGCGCCAAGCGGCTGCAGGCGCTGATCGAAGCGCACACCGAAACGATCGTGCTGGCGCGCCGTTTAACCGCCATCGAGTGCGCCACGGACCTCGCCGAGACGCGGGAATTCGGTTTCGCCGCGGCTGACCCGGAGCCACTCCGTGCGTGGCTGGATGAGGTGGGCTTCAGCCAGCCCCGGCAACAGCGCTGGTTGGCGTGGCTGGCATCACGCTGAGCACTGGGTTGGCTCAGTTTCCGATCATGACCCCGATGCCGAATTGGACCCGCGAGCCAACATCCCCGTAGCGCCCGGCGATAGACCATAAATGGATCTGGTCGACTTCGACCCGCGGATAGCTGTATTCGGCTTCGCCGATCTTGCCCTTGACCACCTCTCGCGTGACCCCGCTGACGGTGACTAGCCGACCGTTGCTGTAGTCGGCGGTTTCGAGATATCCGGGCCTGTCGGCGAAAAACCGCGTCTGCGCCGGCCGGCTGGTATCCGGCCGCTGTGAGCCGTCTAGCGGATAGCCCAGCACCTCCAGGCGGGTGCTGTCGCGCTGATTGCTTGCGCTGATGATCATGCCGCCCCAAACCACGGCCTTCCCGGTCGCTGGCGCCGCGGCCATCGCGTCCGGGGTATAGGCGCGAGCTTCTTCGGTCACGGGAAACTGCGGTCCGCTCGCGCAGCCACCCAGCGCCGCGAGGGCAACCCCCAAGACAACGGATCGGATCTTCATCATGCTGTTCACCACCACCACGGATAGAACGGATCATAGCGGGAGCGATAGGGCGCGTACCATGGGTTGTACCAACCCGGATAGGAAGGATAGTCGTACCAATCCGTCTCGCGGATCGGCTCCCATAGGTGCAGGGTATCGGCCTTGACCACTGGATATTGGTACGCGAATTCACCGATCCTGCCCGGTTCGGTACCCACGATTTCGCCGACCACGGTCACTTGGCGATCCTTCGCGTACACGCTGGGATCGAGAAAACCGTGCGCCAGCACGACGAACCGCCCGTCCGTCGCGTCCGCGCGACTCGGCCGCCCACTCGACTGCAACCGCCGCGATACGATCTCGATTCGAGTCGCATCCGCAAGGTTCGCTACGGTGGCGATATTGCCGCCCCACCTTACCTGCCTGCCGACATAAGCCGTCGGCGCGGACTTAACCTCGGCGAGCTGGATTGGGGGTTCGATCGGAGTCTCGATCGCCTTGGGAACGGTGCTGGCGCAACCCGCGAGAGCCATGATCGCCACCACGCTCAGTGCGCTTCGCAACATCTCGTACGCTCACGGAAGTGGATATATTCAAATGATACGCCAAACCTGGGGCGCGGGATGCGCACACGCATCACCATCGTGGATTTGGTTTCAGGCGGGCGACACAGTCACCACCAGCGTGGATTGTTCTCGATGAACTCCAATACCGCGTCGTATTTTGGCGCCTCGGCGCGCTTGCGGTAGAGCGAGTCGGTCAAGCCCCAGCGCCCCCATTTGCTGGTCTTGGTCGGCGACGAGTAATACACGAATAGCGTGCCCCCGGCCTTGCGCCAAGCATCGAGGTAGCGCGTCGTCATCGCCCGCATCTGGCGGTGACGATCGGCGTTGTCGAACAGATCGTTCAGTTTCTTGCGGTTTTCGGCGCCGTGAAACCCGGCGAGGTGATGGCCGCCTTCGTAGGCGATCAGATCGACGCCGTGCTTTTTCGCCACCTTCGCGTTCGCCTCCATCCACTCGATCGCCTCCGGCAAGGATTGTGTCCGCACCTCATCGAACAGCGCCGCGACCGACAGACGCTCCACCCGCTCGGCGCCACTCGGATCCCCCAGATGGCCGCCGAAGTACGGCGCAATCGCCAACGCATCGGCGTGCCGGGCGGCCTCCCCGTACCCGAGAATGAGATCGCCGAACCACGCGTTGGCGGCCTGTGACGCCAGCACCTTCACCAACCTCTCGTCGCCGCCGAACACCTTCTCGAAGATCTTGAAGATCTCGACCGCGCGCTTGGAGTAAAACATCTGCGCCGCGGTGTACTTGTCCGAATCGAGGCGCAACTTCTGCCCCATCTCCAACGCATAGCGGTTCTGCTCAAACGCGCTGTTCCAGACTTCGTTGGAGTACTCCACGTAGACCTTCAGCGCGGGATTCAGATGGTCACGCACATACTCCGCAAAATGAAACACATACTCGTCATCGGCGCGGTGCGGCAGGGTAAACCACGCGTCCGCGTTCATCCGATTGGCGAGCTCGACCAAAATCTCGACCGGAACGCCGCGCCGGGTCGACCAGGTCGCATCGGTCACGCGTGGCCGCTCGGACCAATGCTGCAACGGCGAGGCATTGGTGCCCATCAGGTCCATGAACCGCAGCACCTTGAACGGCCGCAGAAAATTCAAATAGTCGGGGTTGAACAATTGGGTCGCATGGTGATCCTTGAACGATTGATAGTCCCCCTTGCATTCGCCCTCTCCCGCGACCCGCGTGAACGGATCCGAGGCGCAGATCCCACCCGGCATGACGACGCGTATATCCCGGATCGGATCGTCCGGATCGGTTGCGATAATGTCGAGCTGCAGCCCGTTTTCCGCCGCATTGAGCGAGATCACATCGCGCCCTTCGCTGCGACTGACCGGCTCCGCCCCGCCGCCGTAGCTGATTCGGCCTTTGCCGTTGTAGGTTACCTCGTATCGCCCGCTTGGAAAGCGTCCCTTGATATCCCACAACATGTAGGTCGTCGCCCGCGCCTCACCGCCAAGCGACTTGACCCAGCCGTGCTTGTCCACCTCGACCCCGGGGCTGGTTTCCTGAAACGTCCGCGCGGCACGAAAGACATCGACGAACTGCACATCCGCCGACCAGTCGCGAACCTCGCGCAGATTCAGCCCCAGCGGCGACTTGGCGTAATCCGGTGGCGCCGCGGCGCAAGCCGCGACCGTCCAGAACACGATCAGCGTCAACAGGGAACTCAACGAAGCGATACGCACGGCGATCTCCGGTCTTGATTTGGTCATTGGGCGGTATGGTAGGCCGAATGCCAACGAGCAATAAACCCACAGCCCCGAGTTCTTGCGGTCTGTCACACAACCGCTATGATCCGGGCCATGCCAAGCCGGGTCATCCTGTTAAACAAACCGTTCGGATTTCTGAGCCAGTTTACCGACGACGGCGCGCGGCCGACGCTGGCCGCGCTGGTTCCGGTGCCGGGCGTCTACCCGGCCGGACGACTCGATCGCGACAGCGAAGGGCTGTTGGTGCTGACCGACGACGGCGCGTTGCAACACCGCATCGCCCATCCGCGCCATCGCGGCGGCAAGACCTACTGGGTTCAGATCGAGGGCGAGCCGACCCCAGCCGCGCTTGAACACTTGCGTCACGGCGTGGTGCTGAACGACGGCCCGACGCTGCCGGCCGAGGCCGATCTGATCGACGAACCCGTCGGTCTCTGGCCGCGCGATCCGCCCATCCGCGTCCGTCGCGCGATTCCGACTTGCTGGCTGAGCCTCACGTTGCGCGAGGGGCGCAATCGGCAGGTCCGGCGCATGACCGCAGCGGTTGGCCACCCGACCTTGCGCCTGATCCGCTATCGGGTCGGCGATTGGACGCTGGACGGCATCGCCCCCGGCGCCTGGCGCGAACTGGCGGTGCACCCGCCCACGCGCGAGACACGTGCGCAGCCGCGCCGCGCGTCCTGAGAGCCGCGCCAGGTGCCACGCCGCCACAGGTCTCTGGCCGTTCGTGCCCGGTATGCCCTGGGCCGGGTCGGCTACAGCGCCTGGCTCGGACTCGCGCTGGCCGCGCCGCCCGCAGTCGCCGCCGAGGTGGATAGCTACACCCGTCGCCCGCCCTCGTTACCCGACGCGACCGAGATTCTGAACGCCGAGGTCAATCGCCGCATCGACCGCGCGATCGCATTCGCGAACGCCGAACCGCACGCGGCCGAGCCCAAGCGGTGTGATACCGAACGTTTGCTGGCGGGGTTGGAAGACTTATTCGGGGGCCTGGTTTTCGGCGAAATCGAGCGTTATGCCAATGCCTTACCGCAACGGTTTCGCCATGACACCCCGCTCGCGCAATCGATCTACCAGGATCTGAGTCTGGTCGAGGCACCGACGCTGGTGACCTATGGCGCACTCGCCGGTTTGATTCAGGTACATGGCGTGCTCATCGGCACCGACAAGCTGGGACACTTCTTCAGCGACGGGCAGACCTATTTCCGCCGCTACCACCAACAAGGCCTCCCGATCGCCGACACCCTGCTCGGCGGCGAGATCTCTGAGCTGAGCGTCTTCGGTTCGATGGTCACCGGGATTTTTTCCTACGCCGATCTGGTCGCGAATTTCCAGGGCATGCGGTTCTGGAATCGCGTCCTCGGCGAGGCCCCGGACATCCTCAGCCAACGCCGCCCCCACCCCTACATCGCGTGCGCGAACGGACGCCTGCAGCGAACCCACGATTTCGACTGGCGCGATTATGTGGACCCGGCCTGGGACGAGGCGGTCAACTGCAACCGCTATTCCAACCCGACGATACTGTCGAAGACCCTTTGGCGCCAACATGAAACCGGCGCCGGCAGCGCCTGTCGCCATGAGCAACGCCTGCTCGCACCCCTGCGCGAACGCTATGGACGGTATGCAAATCGGTTACTCAACGGTCGCGCGGAGGTGGTCGAGCGGCGTCTTCTCGACGCCATCGGCGAGTTTCTCGGACGGCGTCAACCGCGGATCGAGACCGACGAGCATGACCCTGGCTGCTGCCCGCCGGGGTAACGGTCATCGAACCTCACGGTGAGCGTCGGGTAGTCAGACGATCAAGGCCCGTACCGCGGAAAAATCCGCCGCCCAGCGATAGCCGGTACCCTCCGGTAACGGCCCCTCGCGGCACAGTCCAACCACCTGCCAACCGGCCGCGTGCGCCGCGTCGAGTTCTTCGACGATGTCGGACAGGAACAGCAACTGGCCCGCGGCCAATCCGATCTCGGCCTGGATCCGCCGATAGGATTCAGCCTCCCGTTTTGGCCCGATGCGGGTATCGAAATACCCCGCGAACAACCCGGTGAGATCGCCGTATCCGGTGTGCGCGAACAAGAGCTTCTGCGCCCAGACCGAACCGGAGGAGTAGACGTATAATCTCAACCCGCGCGCCTGCCACGCCCGCAGTTCGTGTGCCGCGTCGGCGTAAACATGGCCGACGAGCGCACCCTGCCGGTAACCCGCTTCCCAGATCAGTCCCTGGAGCGCCTTGAGCGGCGTCGACTTGCGGTCTTCCGCGATCCAGCGCAACAGCAACGCGACCGTCACCTCGGTATCGAACTCGGGATGGCCCGCCTCGGCGCGGGCGGCATCAAGCAGACCGGCGACTTCGGGTTCGGCCGCACGGGCGTGCACGAATTCGGCCAGGTGTTCGGCCGCATACGGAAACAACACGTCCTTGACGAACGCGAGGCTTGAAGTCGTGCCCTCGATATCGGTGATGATCGCCGCGATGGTCACCTCAGTTTTCCAGGCGCGGAAAGCGCTCCGCGATCGTGCTGCCGGTAAAATTCGCCACCCAACCCTCGGGTTTGGTGAACAGCCGAATCGCCTTCAGGGAGGGGTTGGGTCCCATGTCGAACCAGTGTGTGGTGCCGGCCGGCACGCTGATCAAGTCGCCCTTCTCGCATAGAACGGTATACACCTGATCGCCGACATGGAGATAAAACAAGCCTTGCCCGTCGACGAAAAACCGCACCTCGTATTCCGAGTGGGTGTGCTCGGCGAGAAACTTCTGCCGCAGCGCCGCTTTCTCCGGATGATCGGGCGTCACACTGATGACGTCGACCGACTGAAAGCCGTTTTCGCGCATCAGGCGCTCGACATCGTCGCGGTAGGCGTCAATGACTTCCGCCTGGGTCGAGGTCGCGGTGAGGGGCTTGTTGGCCGCCCAGCGCTCGAAGCGCACGCCGATCTGCTGGAGCCGTTGCTGTATCGCGGCGTGGTCCATCAAGGTCTCGGGGTTGGCCGCCGTCGCGGCCGGGTACACACGCAACTCGCTCATCGTCGGTCACCTCGGATTCTCGATTTTCGGAACGGCCGGCGTGCGCCGGCGGAGTTTGAAGCGTCGCAAGCCGCGGAAGCGCGTGTCAAGAGGGTCGCGGCGGGGTAGGCGCACTGCCTGCCAGCGTCAAGCGGCGATACTCACACTCCAGCAAGAATTCAAGCGCCTCGATATAGCGCACCGTTTGCTGAACCGTCTCACCCCAGGTGTAGATCCCGTGGCCCGCAATCAGATAGGCCACCGTCTCGGGCCGCTCATCCAGATAGGCCTCGACCTTGCCGGCGAGGCGATCGATATCCTGATCATTGGCGAACACCGGCAGTTCGACTCCAGTCGCGTGGGTATCGATCCCCTTGAACGCCTTGAGCAACTCGTAGTCCTCAAGGTATACGCGCTCAACACCGCGCGAGAGCACCGTCGAATTGGGCGAATGCACATGGAGTACGCTGCCTATCGCGGAATCGAGACGGTACATCAGGCTGTGCAGCGCGGCCTCGGCGGAGGGCCGCCGGTCGGGCTCCATGCTTTCATTGGTGCGCACATCCATACGCATGAAATCGCCCGGGACCAATTCGCCCTTGTGCCGACCAGAGACCGTTACCAGCATGCTGGTCGCATCGATGCGCGCCGAAAAATTGCTGCTTGTGGCAGGCACCCACCCCCGCTGATGAAAGAACCGACCCGCCGAGATCAGCGCCGAGAGGCTGCGGGATAAGCGAATGTTGACCGGATTTACTTCAGACTCGGTGCTCATGCTGGGCTCAGTTATGCGTTAGACTGCTAAATTTGGTGGAATTCGGGCAGTTTAAATCATGTTTTTTGGTTCCGGTTTGCGAGTCGACAATTGTTTACCGATTGTCACGGTCAGGTTAAACGATGCGCCATGCTGAGCTATCGCCACGCGTATCACGCCGGTAACCACGCCGATGTCCTGAAGCACGCGGTCTACACGCTGATTCTGAATTATTTCCGGCTCAAGCCCACCCCGTTTTGCGTGATCGATGGCCATGCCGGTGCCGGTCAATACAACCTCAATGACACCCCCGCCCGAATGCACGCGGAGTATCGCGACGGGGTGGCGCGGATTCTCGGTGTATCCGCACCCAAGCTGCTCCAGCCCTATCTGCAAGCCCTTGAAGCACATCAGAGCTATTCCGGCGAGCTGCACAGCTACCCGGGCTCGCCGGCGTTGGCGCGGTCGTTCCTGCGCCCGCAGGATGAACTGATCCTGCTCGAATTGCACCCGAGCGACTTTGCGCAGTTGAAACAACGCTATTGCCGCGATCGCCAGATTCACCTGCATCGGCGCGACGCCTACGAGGGCCTGCCGGCGCTGGTTCCGCCACGGCTTCGACGCGGCCTCCTGTTGCTCGATCCGCCCTATGAACTCAAAGAGGATTACCACCGCATCCCCGAGCTGGTGACCACGCTGCAAAACAAATGGCCCACCGCGTGCGTTGTCGTCTGGTATCCGCTGTTGCCGGGGAACCCCGGCGCCCATCTCATAACCCGGCTGAAACGCTCAGCGCTCCCCGATTTGCTGCAAATCGAGCTGTGGACGCAATCGCCCGAAAGCGCGCGTGGCCTCTATGGCTCGGGGCTCATCATTCACCAACCCCCGTGGCAACTCGTCGCGCAACTGAATGAATTGCTGCCTTGGCTCACCACGCGACTCACCCAAGGGTCCGGCGCCGGCTGGACCGTACGCGCCTTGACGGCCGCGCGGTGAAAATTTTTCAGGTTTAATTAATCCCCGCCTGCTTTAATTATCCCAGGCTCACCGGAATCCTCGCAGTTTGATCGCACGACGCTCCGGTGGACCGGATACCCACCACAACCAGGAGAGCGACATGAAACGATTAACCTTGATCACCCTGGCGTCGGCGCTGCTTGGCCTTGGCATGGTCGGCACCGGTCTCGCTGGCGACGCTACCGTGTACGGACGCGACCTGATGACACCACAGGAACGCAACGCGTTCATGCAGCAAATGCGTCAGGCACGCACCCCGGAAGAACGTCAGCAACTGCGTGAACAACAACACGCGCGGATGTTGGAACGGGCCCAGGCGCGCGGGCTGAATCTGCCCGATCAACCCGTGGAACGTGGTATGAGGCGCGGCATGGGGCCAGGCGCCGGCCCCGGAATGGGTCGCGGCATGGGTCCCGGGCCTTGGGGTGACCCCGGCGCACGCGGCTACCGCTAGTCCGGGGGATTGATCCCCGCTACCCGCGCAAGTCGCCCCGCCGGGCCGACGAAAACTCAAGCCCCGCGGCGGCGGCTCCGCCATCAGCACTGCGCCGGCAACCCTCTGCCACCCACAACGGCAATTGATTGCCGGCTTGCCGCACCGCTCATCACCCAAACCGTCGACTAGAGGGGTATTCGTCGCACCGCGGCGACCGCTTGCACCGATCGCCCTGGATTGCCGTCGCCGCGGCGCGCTATAAATTGCCGCAAGACACCACGGAAGGCGTCTCCAGATAACAAGAATAAGAAATCGGGAGGCGTACATGATCCACTCCAATTCCGCTCGCCGCACGGCACTCGCCAGCGTAACGCTGGGGGCCGCCGTTCTCGGACTCGCCACGCCGGTACTCGCCGAGCACGTCATTGACGCGCTGGTCGTCTACAGCCCCGGTGTCACGCAAAAATATTCGGGTGACGCGCAAACCCGCATTGCCCACCTCGCCGCCGTTACCAACAAGATCTACGCCGACAGCGGGGTCGACGCCAAACTGCGGATCGTTCACGCAGTTGAGCGTCCGCTCAGCGACGGCGTCTCTACGGTTGACACCCTCAACACCGTCACCAACGACGCCACCATCAAACAATTGCGCGAGCAATACGGCGCCGATGTGGTTGTCGCCTACCGCCCTTACTCGAATGACGGCTATTGCGGTCTGGCGTGGCTCGGCGGCTATGCCAACAGCGGCAACTATGCGTATGCGCATGTCGCCATTGATTGCGGCGACTATGTCACCGCGCACGAACTCGGCCACGTCATGGGTCTCGGGCACTCACACAGCCAGGGACAACCGGGAATCTACAACTACGCCCTCGGGCACGGGGTGCAGAACAGCTTCGCGACCGTCATGGCCTACCAGCAAAGCTACGGCGCGGCGTCGAAGATCTACAAATTCTCCTCGCCGAACCTCACCTGCAACGGTGTCCCCTGCGGCATACCGGTCGGACAGGCGGGCGAGGCCGACGCCGTGCGGGCACTCGGCCTGACCATACCCAATGTCGCCAGCTACCGCACCAGCAAGGTCGTCGATGCGGTAACCCCCAGTGCCGACCCGGCCATCGACGCCGCCCGGCAAGCCTTCGAACAGGCCAAGACCAACTTCGTGGGCACCCGCGCGACCTACCTGCAACGCCTGACCCAACTGAAGCAACAACATCGTGGGC
The DNA here is from genome assembly GCA_964620675.1 of uncultured Thiotrichales bacterium. Lineage (GTDB taxonomy): Bacteria > Pseudomonadota > Gammaproteobacteria > UWMA-0217 > UWMA-0217 > CAYSFW01. Next base: position 15,009 of record CAZUJU010000007.1, read on the forward strand.
TGATCAATCAGGTCAAGGCTTACAACCGCGTCAAGGCGGAGTACGACAAGGCCGCCAGCGACGTCAAACAAGGCCGCAGCAGCGCCACCACGCTCACTGCCGCCTACCAGCAGGTCGTCGCCGCGCTCGACGCCTACGAATCCCTACAGTCACGCCGTGATGCGACGGTCGCCGCGCTCAACAACTACCTGCACGAGGTCTACCAGCCGGCGCTGAACGAGCTGGAAGCGTACTACCAGAACTACTTAAAGCTGAGCCAGCTCGCGACACAGTGAGCCAGGGCGGTGCCGCCTTCGGCGGCGCCCCACCCCGAAACAACAACAAAAACAAGCGCACGCCGCGCGGAGGGTCTCCTTATGTCCGGAAAACTGCTGACTGGCGCCTTGCTCGCCCCCTGGATGGCGGGCATCCTGATCCTCAACGCCGGGGACTCAACCGACGGTGCCAACGACTGGAACGCGACCAGCGGGCAATTCGAACCACCAGCACACGTCGGCGACTCACCCCAACCGCCGCTGGCGATGCGCCTGATCGAGGCCCGGATGCAAGCGCACTTGAGCGCAGAACCCAAACGCGAACAGGAACTGCAGCGCTTTGAAGCCCTCGCAACGCCAGATCATTTCGCCGCTTCAGCGCCGTCGGTACCGACGCGCGTAGCCACCCGCGTGCTCTGGCAACCCAGCCAGGCAACGCCCGAGCGGATGATCGAACGTCCGCAAGGCTACCCGGAACCGCTGCTTCGGGTATCGCTCGACGGCCTACGCCTCGACACTCTGCGCGCCGGCGATGAGCTGGAATTACCGCCGCTGGCCGGATCGAGCTACCGCGCCGTGATCGACTCGGTGGTACGCCCGCTCCCCGGTGTGACGCAAGTCAGCGCGACGATCGAGGCCTTCGGAACCGAAGGCACGGTGACCCTGACGCAAGGCGAGATCCATACCTTCGGCACAATCGCAACCCCCTCCGACACGTTTGAACTCGACGCCGTCGGCGATCACGGCGAGATCTTTGCCACCCGCGATCTCGACCGCCTGATCGACTACACCAAGGACGATTACCTCCCCATTCCCGACCAGCGAACGCCACCTGCTTCGCCGCTCGAAACGATTTCCACCTCCGACGCCTGACCTGGCGTAACGCTTCTGCCCGGCCGGTCGATCCGCGCCGGGCAGTCTTTTCGGAGTCGACGATTTCCACCTCCGACGCCGTTTGGCGCACCGCCTCTGCCCGGCCGGTCGATCCGCGCCGGGCAGCTTTTAATTGCGGCCCAGGCCCGCCGCGCAGTTGGTCGCGCTTGCGCAACCGCTTGTCGAAACTAGAAAAACGTGAATGCGCTCCTCGGCGATCAGGCTCGACCTGCGTACCATGCATCGCATCCAGATGGTTCATTAAGCAGGGACGGTACGACAGGGAGGTCGAGCCAAGAACTATCAGAAAAAATCTGGGCTACCTCAAATCCGCCGCACGGCGGATTTTTTTTGCGCGTATCCGACACGGGTTGGACCCGCCGAACACCAGGGTCACGCCACCCGCCCCAAACCTTACCTTGTTGACGTCGCGACGCACGAGCCATCGCTGGATCTTCCGCCTCAATGCACGTGTTACCGCGATGACGCCCCACCTAGCATCCGCTTCACGCGGATTGGATCAGATCCGCGATGGGCGTTTGCCGAGCTTGCGCTGCAGGGTGCGGCGATGCAGTTTGAGCGCCCGCGCGGTGGCGGAGATGTTGCCGCCATGGTCGGCGAGCACCCGCTGGATATGCTCCCATTCCAAACGATTGAGCGTCACCGGGTTGTCGCCGACCGGAATGCCGGGATCACCCTCGGTGCGCTCAAGCGCGGCGACTATCTCATCGCCTCCGACCGGTTTCGCCAGATAATGGATCGCGCCGAGCTTGATCGCCTCGACCGCGGTCGCGACGCTGGCATAGCCGGTAAGCACCACAATCCGCGTGCCGGGGTCGAGGTGGTGTAAGGCCCGCACCAGCACCAACCCGGATTCACCCGGCATCTTGAGATCGATCACCGCGTATTCGGGGGATTCCGCTTCCGCCAGCTTACGTGCAGTCGCGACGTCCGGCGCGGTCGCCACCGCGAAGCCACGCCGCGCCAAGACCCGCGCCAGCGTTCCGCGAAAGGCATCGTCGTCGTCAACCAGGAGCAGGCTTGGGCGCTCGTCCGCGGTCTCAGCGTTCATGCGGCCTCCAGTCGGATGGCCGCCAGGGGCAGGTCGAGCGTCGCCACCGCGCCGCCTCCGTCGCGCGCCCGCAAGCTCAGGGCGCCGCCAAGACGTTCCATAGTCGCCCGCGCCAGAAACAGCCCCAACCCCATGCCGCCCTGCGCGCGTTTGGTCGAATGCAACGCGCGCCCGGCGGCATCGACGGCCGCGTTACTCGGTCCCGCGCCGCGATCGAATACCGCGAGACGCAGCCGGGTCGAATCCCAATCCGCCTCGACGTCAATCGCGCCAGGCGAGGCGTCGCGGGCGTTCTGCAACAAATTGACGACCGCCTGACGCAAGGTGAAATCATCCAGGATTCGCGGTGCCGGGCGTGGCCCGTCGATGCGGCGCCGCAATCCGACATCGGGGTGCGCCGCGCACCAGTCCGTCAGCACCTGATCAAGCCAGATCTCCAGCGAAATCCCACCGAACGATTCGCTGCGCGGCGAACCAGCGCGGTCGGCGAGCTGAGTCAGGATGCGTTTGCAGCGTTCCGCCTGTTCACGCAGCAACTTGGCATCGACGGCGAGAGCGGGTTGATCGCGGAGTGCCTGCTCAAGTTCTTCACTCAACAAACGAATCGTGCCCAACGGGGTCGAAAGTTCATGAGCCGCGCCTGCTGCCAAGGCCCCCAGGGCCACCACCTGCTCTTGCCGGAGCGAATGCTCCCGCGTGTCGGCGAGCATACGATCACGTTCACGCAGTGCAAGGGTGATCCGCGAAACGGCAAACGCGAGCAACACCGCGCTGAACAGAAAATTGAGCCACATCCCCGTCACATGGAGCGAAAACGCGGCCGTCGCACCGCCCGTCGGTGGCGCTGGCAGTGGTACATAGAAAAACATCAGCACCGTATACGCGAGCGCGGCCAGTAAGGTAGTCGCCCACGCCAGCCGTGGCGCGAGCGACGCCGCACTTAAAACCACCGGGACCAAAAACAGCGAAACGAACGGATTGCTCGATCCGCCGGTGAAAAACAGCAAGACCGCCAACGCCCCCAGATCCACACACAGATAGGCGAAAACCTCCACCTCGGTGACCGCCACGGCCTGTCGCAAACGCCACACGAGCAGCAGATTCAGCAACGCCAGCAACACCGGCACTAGCAGGATCGACGCCAGCGCCAGGCGCATATCGAGTCCATAATGCACCCACAGAATGAGGCCGAGCTGGGCCGGCACCGCGATCCCGCGCAGCCAGAACAGACGCCACAGCAAGGCCTCCGGCGGCAAACCGGAAAATTCGCTGAAGAGGGATCGCGATCGAGGTGACATCGACGGATTCTAACCCAGGCAGCTCGCGCGCCAACCCGGTGCGACATTTCGTCGCGGCCTGACACACCCGGCGATACCGCTATAATGGGCGAATGTCGAGCGCCCCGTGTCCGTCCGAACTCATCCCACTCCGCGGCGGCGTCGCGCCCGATCGCACAACTTTGAGTCTCGCCTCGCCACATCCACAGAGCGCGTGGTCACCTACCGAACCCGACATGGCGGGCGACCTGACCGCCACCCGCGCGAGACCACGCGCGCGCCTCTGGCCGTTGGTGATCCTGAGCTTCGGCTGTCACCTCACGGTGGCGTTGTCTCTCAGCCACTGGACCCGTTCACCGGAAATCCCACCTCCGCCGCGCTTGATGATCGACCTGGTGACCGCGGCCACGACCGCACCGCTCGCGGCACCGCCGGCGCCCGTAGCGCCCGCCCCGCCTCCGGAACGCGCGGTCGCCCCGCCCCCGAAGCAGCGCCCAAAAGCCGAACGCGCCAAGCCCGTGCCGACACCCGCCAGCGCGGCGCCGATTTCCCCGCCTGCGGAAGCCGCCGCGCCGCAACCGCCGGCTCCGATTACTGAAATTGCCGCCACGACACCGCCCGCCGCCAGTCCGCCGCAACCGCCACCCACACTCGAACTGCAACCGGCACGTTATCGCCACAACCCGGCGCCGGCCTACCCCGAGCGAGCCCGTCGCCTTGGGCTCGAAGGCGATCTCATCCTGCAAGCGGAGGTGCACCCCGATGGCACGCCCGGCGAGATTCGGATCCATCGCGCGAGCGGCAACGCGCTACTCGACCGTGCCGCGCGCGACGCGGTGCGCACCTGGCGCTTTGAACCCGCCCGGCGCGGCACCGAACCCGTCGCGAGCTGGGTCGAGATTCCCGTTCGTTTTCGTCTGAACGACTGAGACCGAACCGTTCCCGCATCGGTCGCCCTGCGACACTGTGACGCATTCCCGCATTTCATGCTGGACGCTAGGATGCCGACGCATTCAATGGGGTTCACCAAATGAAAAAAATTACTCGTCTCATCATCCATATCACACCGCTCACACTCGCCATCGGCCTCGCGCAGGCGGATTCGGTTCAGCGCCTGGACCCGGTCGAAGCGCGTGCCGAACGCGACGACGTGCCAATCGGCGCGACGCTGCTACGCCGCGCGACCCACCCGGGCGCCGCGCCGGCAGACGCAAGTGGCCTGCTCGAAAACGCCCCGGGGGCCACCGTGGTGCGCAATGGTGGCCTCACGGGCATCGCCCAATTGCGGGGTTTATTCAACGAGCGGGTTCGCATCGACGTCGACGGGATGACGATCACCCCAGCCTGCCCCAACCACATGGACCCACCGCTGCACTACAGCGCCCCGAGTGAATTGAGCGAACTGCTCGTGATGCCCGGAATCACATCGGTGAGCGCCGGCGGCGACAGTATTGCGGGCACGATTCAGGTCCGCAGTATCGATCCCGAGTTTTTCGCCGCCGGCACGCCCGCCACACGCGGCGAGACCGCGTTGGGTTACAGCGGTCGCAATAACGCCACGACCGCCTCGGCCCGCATCGAAGCCGGCAATGAACGCCACGTCCTGAGTCTGCACGGCGCGCTGGCGGATGCCGACGACACCCGTATCGGCGCCGGCACCCTCGCAGCCACCGGCTACACCACCCGGCGCGGCGCACTCCGCCTCGACTCCCGCACCGATGGCGGACGCGCCGTGGTCGAACTCGGCCTGCACCGCAGCAAGGACGCCGGCACCCCAACCCTGCCGATGGATCTGATCATCGACGACGCCGACCGGCTTCGCCTCGGCTATCGCGGTGAACACCGCGCCCACAGCGTTGAACTCGATGCCTACTGGCACGACATCGAACACTTGATGGACAACTTTTCCCTCCGCCCGAATCCGGGGATGCGCATGGAAGCGCCATCTACCAGCCGCGACATCGGGCTCGGACTCAAGGTCGCGCGCCCGGCTTGGGGCGGCACCTTGCGCGTTGGCGGCGAACTGCACCACAACACGCTCGACGTGTTCCAGCGCAACGTCGCCACCGGTGCAACCCAGGACACGTTCAATGACGCAGCGCGCGAACGCATCGGCCTGTTTGGCGAATGGGAAGGATCGCCGGGATCCGGGTGGACCCACGAGATCGGACTTCGCGTCGACCGGATCGCCAGTGAGACCGGCGCCATCCGCACCCATTTCGCGCCTTCCACCGCCGATCGTGCCCGCTTCAATGCCAGCGACCTTACGGCCAGTGACACCCACCTCGATGCCACCGCACGCGCGCGCTATGCCATGAGCAAGGCCCTCGACCTCGAATTCGGCATCGCCCGCAAGACGCGCTCACCGAGCCTGCTCGAACGCTACCTGTGGACCCCGCTGTCGGCCAGCGCCGGGCAGGCCGATGGCCGCACCTACCTCGGCAATCTGACGCTCGACCCGGAAGTCGCGCATCTGGTAAGCGGCGGTCTCGCATTCCGCCGCGCCGGTCTGGAGCTGAAACCGGCGCTGTTTTTCAACCGTGTCAGCGACTATATCCAAGGCAACCCGATCGCGCGCCTCGACGCCAACGCGCGGCCGGTATTGCAGTACCAAAACCTCGCCGCCGAACTCTACGGCCTCGATGGCAGCTGGCATTGGCAACTGGCGCCGACCTGGTCGCTGGGCGGCAGCCTCGCCTACGTGCGCGGAAAAAACCGCGACACCGACGACAACCTCTACCGCGTCGCCCCCCTTCAAGGGTCGCTCCACGGTGAATATCTACACGGACGCTGGCGCCACCGCATCGAAGTGAAAGCCGCCTCCGAGCAGGACCGGGTCGCCGCCTTCAACAATGAACAGGACACCGCCGGCTGGACGAGCGTCAACCTGAGCACCCAATGGCAAGCCGGTGCGTGGCAGGTCCGCGCCGGCGTCGAGAACCTGTTCGATCGCGACTATCACGAGCATTTGAGCGGCATCAATCGCGTCAGCGGCGGCGACGTGGCACCCGGTGCGCCGATCCCGGCCGCGGCTCGATTCGGTTATCTCGAAGCCCGCTATCTTTGGTGATCCCCCGGCGAACCACGCCGCCCGACGGTAGCGGTGGGATTCGCCTACGCATTTACACGCCGCAACGCCGTTTTCGGGCGGCGGCAACGCGCGCTTGGTGCGCGGATGTGAACCAGTTTTCTTGCCTGCACGCGCTCCCTCGCCCACCATTTAGAGATATTGATTCTCAATGAAGGGGCCGCGACCTTGAGCAACGAATCCCTGCGCGTCATTCAACTGACCGACCTGCACCTGGATTCTCCGGCAAAACCGCTGCACCACCGCGAAGGGACCACGGAAGACACGCTACGCCACGTGCTTGAGCACGTTCGCAGGGAGCCAAAGGACTTGGTGCTGTGCACCGGCGATCTGGTCGACCGACCGTCCGTGGCGGCGTATACGAAGCTGCGTGAACTGCTCGCCACCGTGGAATGTCCACGCCACTGCCTCCCCGGCAACCACGACGATCCGGTGCTCGCCGCGGAGATACTGAGCGGCCCTGGCTTTCACTGGGAGCCGGTGTTCGAGCGCAATGGCTGGCGCTTCGTGTTGCTGAATTCCTGGATCGCGGGCGAGGTCCGCGGCCGTCTGAGTGAAGCGGAACTCGCGCGGCTCGAACGCAATCTCGCGGCCGCCCCCTCCGCACCGACGCTGGTGGCCCTCCACCACCACCCGCTCGCAACTGAAAGCCCCTGGATGGACTCATTGATGCTGACCAACCCCGATGCGCTGTTCGCCGTGGTGCGGCGCCACCCGCAAGTACGCGTCATGGTGTGGGGGCATATCCATCAGGACTTCGACCTGACCTGCGATCAGGTGCGGTATCTCGGTAGCCCGTCGACCTGCATGCAGTTCGAACCCCACGCGCCACGCTTTACCGTGGCCGATCTGCCACCGGCGTTCCGGCGCATCACCCTGCATCCGCACGGCGGCGTCGACACCGAGGTGGTTTACTGCGCAACCTGATCCGGTTGCTTGACTTGAATCGGATGACGACGGAACCTCAGTCGGAATAACCATAAGTGGAGGCGTCAACCATGCAATCGATCGAGGCGTTGCGCAGCTATCTCGCCGCCAGCGAGCCCGATATGCTGGTGGGGGCGCTGCTGGTCGCACGTCACGCCAAGCCGGAACTCGATCCCGAACCCTACCTCACCCTGGTCAGCGACTGGGCCGCCACCTTACGCACGCGGATTCCGGGCGATGCCGGCACCAAAGAACGGCTGGTGCGACTCAATCATTACCTATTCGACGAACTCGGCTTCCGCGGCAACGACGACGATTACTACGACCCCCGCAACAGCCTGATGGACGAGGTCATCGAACGCCGCACCGGCGTCCCGATCACCCTCGCGTTGATCTACATGACGCTCGCGCGCCACATCGGGCTCGACCTCGAAGGGGTCTCCTTCCCCGGGCATTTTCTCGTCAAACTGAATCTGGACGAACATCTCATCGTGCTCGACCCCTACCACGGCGGCATCAGCCTAGGCGAGGACGAATTGCTGAGCCTGTTGCGGCACCATCACCACGACGCCGACGCGTCGCAGCTTGGGCAATGGCTTGCGGCCGCCAGCAGCCACGACATTCTGCTGCGTCTGTTACGCAATCTTAAGATCATCTATCGCCAGCAACAGGACCACCTGCGCACGATCGAGGTCTACAACATGCTGCTCGCCATCGACCCCACGCAACACGAGGAACGCCGCGAACGCGGTCTGCTGCTGCGCGAACTCGAATGCAATCATTCGGCGCTCGAAGACCTCAGCGCCTATCTGGATACCCAGCAAGCGGAACTCGACGACGAGGAGTCGGAACAGTTGCGCACCCTGGTGCTCGACCTGCGCCGCGATTTGCGCCCGCTCCATTAAGTACGCTCCGTTTCCTGCCGCCTGCCCTTTTTGTGCTATCGTCGCGCGCCGCGGCCGACGGCGACCGCGCGGGCCGCAAGGCGCAGCCCTGAGATCGCATCTCGAGCCGTCGCAAGCACCGCTCATGCTGGCACATCCAGCTTATTTTTTAGGCGGTGCTATGCTTTACCCAATGCCCACCCACCGCAGATCGGACGGACCATGTCGCCCACGGAACAGCGCTTCGAAAACCTCAACCACTGGGTGCACGCGCAACTCGGTAGCAGCCCGTTAAATCTCAGTCCGGCATCGGAGGATGCGAGCTTTCGAAGGTATTTTCGCGCCGCCAACGGCAGCCGCAGCTTCATCGTGATGGACGCGCCGCCCGAGCGTGAAACCACCGAACCGTTCGTCGCCATTACCGCCCGGCTAGAGCGGGTCGGGGTGCACGTGCCGCATGTTCATGCGGTCGATCAGGATCAGGGCTTCGTGCTGCTCGACGATCTGGGCAGTTCACTGTACTTGAAGCTGCTCAACGAACGTACGGTGGACCACCTATACGCCGACGCGATCGCCGCCTTGATCAAGATCCAGAGCGCACCCTGCGACGGATTGCCGGATTACAGCTCGGAATTGCTGCGGTTCGAGATCCGCCTGTTTCTCGACTGGCTGCTGCGGCGTCACCTGGAGATCGAACTCACCGCGACGCAAACCGAGGCCTTCGATCAAGTCACGACAGCGTTGGTCGAGAACGCACGACAACAGCCGCAGGTCTTTGTCCACCGCGATTACCACTCGCGCAACCTGATGATAACCGGCGACAACAACCCCGGCGTGCTCGATTATCAGGACGCCGTGCGCGGCCCCATCACTTACGACCTCGTCTCGCTGCTACGCGACTGCTACGTCGCCTGGCCTGGCAGCCTCGTCAACGATTGGGCCCTGACGTTTCGTGATGCGCTGATGCGCCGGGCCTTGCCGGCCGGACGCAGCGAACGCGAGTACCTGCGCTGGTTCGATCTGATGGGAATCCAGCGTCACCTCAAGGCCAGCGGGATCTTCGCCCGGCTCTGGCATCGCGACGGCAAATCGGGTTACTTGAAGGACATCCCCCGCACCCTCAATTACATCGTTGAAGCCGCTCCGCGCCACCCCGAGACCGAGCCGCTGGCGCGCCTGATCGACGAGTTGCAACTGGTACAACGCCTCGCGTAATGAAGGCGATGATTCTCGCCGCCGGACGCGGCGAGCGGCTGCGGCCTCTAACCGACCACACCCCGAAACCGCTGCTGCGGGTTGGCGAGCAGGGTTTGCTGGAACACCACATTCTGCGCCTGCACAAGGCCGGCTACACCGAACTGGTGATCAACACGCATCACCTCGCCGCGCTGATCCACGCCACAATCGGCAATGGCGCGCGCTACGGCGTCACCGTTCACTATTCGGATGAACAACCGGAGGCGCTTGAAACCGGCGGCGGAATCCGGCAGGCCCTGCCCTGGCTTGGGACCGAACCGTTTCTGGTGATCAACGGCGATATCTGGTCCGAGCATCCGCTGACGCCGCCAGCGCTCGCACCCGCCACCCTCGCGCACCTGGTGCTGGTCGCCAACCCCGAGCATCACCCGCAGGGCGATTTCGTCCTCGACCACGGCCGCATCACCGCCACGGGCGAGCCGCGATTGACCTTCAGCGGGATCGGCTGGTACCGCCCGGAACTGTTCACCGGATGCCTACCGGGACGCTTCCCGCTCGCGCCGTTGCTGCGCGCGGCGATGGCGAACGGTCAGGTGACAGGCGCGGCACACCAAGGTTTCTGGCTCGACGTGGGAACCCCGGAACGGCTGCAAGCGCTGCGCGACCGCTGGTCCGCAGCCCATGCCAAAACCTCCGCCTGAGGCGCTGCCAACCCACAGCAACAAGCGACAATCCTGCATAATGTAGGTACCTGACCCCACATCAGGCTCTACTCAGCCGAGCGCGAACCGCTACACTCTGCGCATGGGGCAGGAGATCGACCATTCGCAGTTCAGCGCGGCGGAATACGCCGAGTTTGCGCGTCGTCTGCGCGCCGAGACCGCCGCGTTGATCGCGTCGTACGATCAGGCCTCGCACGCCGATGGCGATTTCGTCGTCGGCTTCGAACTCGAGACCTGCCTGGTCGACCGCGAACGCTTGCACCCGGCGATGCGCAACCAGGCCTTCCTGCGCCAGCTGAACTCGCCGCTCGCGGAGGCGGAGCTGGCGCTGCACAACGTCGAATTCAACACGACGCCGCGCCGGGTGCACGGAGACCTGCTGAGCGCCTTGCATCGCGACCTGGCGACGCTGTTGCGCGACGCGCTGGCCGTTGCCAACTCGCTCGAGATGCGTTTGGTGATGTGCGGCATCCTGCCGACGCTCGACGAAGCCATGCTGACGCCCGCCAACCTCTCGCCGCTCAACCGCTATCAAGCGCTCCATGAGCAGGTGCTCGCCGCGCACGGTGGCCAAGCGTTGCAACTGGATATTCTCGGCCGCGAACACCTGGTATTGCGCCATGGCAGCGTCATGCTGGAGGCCGCGACGACCTCGCTGCAGATCCACCTCAAGGTCCCGCGCGGTCTGGTGCGGCGGGCCTATAACGCATGTCTACTGATCTCGGCGCCGTTGCTCGGCCTCAGCGCCAACTCGCCGTTCCTGTTCGGCCACGACCTGTGGGATGAGACCCGCATCCCCCTGTTCGAGCAATCCGTGGCGCTCGGCGGGTTCGGCGCGCCGGGCGGCCCGCTGCGGCGGGTGTCGTTCGGCTCGGGTTACGCAAAACGGAGCATCGTCGAGTGCTTCGAGGAAAACCTCGCGCATTTTCCGGTGCTGTTGCCGGTGCTGGACGAGCGTCCGCGCCCCTACGCGCATCTGCGCCTGCACAACGGCACGATCTGGCGCTGGAACCGACCGATCGTCGGGTTTGACGACGATGGCACGCCGCATATCCGGATCGAGCACCGCACCCTGCCCGCCGGTCCCAGCCTCACCGATACCCTGGCCAATACCGCGCTGTTCCTCGGTCTGGTACGGTACTACCTGGAACACCCGGTGGAGGATCTGGAGTTTGCCCGCGTCCGCGACAACTTTTACCGCGCCGCGCGCTACGGGCTGCAGGCGCGGCTCGACTGGCTTGACGGCCAACGCCACCCGTTGCCGCGACTCGCATCCCGCCAGTTGCTCGACGCCGCCGCCTGGGGGCTCGCACGGCTCGGGCTCGACGCCACCGACAGCGCGCGCTATCTCGCGGTCATCGCGGAACGGATCCGCTGCGGGCAAACCGGCGCCGACTGGCAACGGCGGTTTCTGCGGGCACATCCCGGCGATCTCCAGGCCTTGACCCAAACCTATCTCGGACATCAGGAAGCCGACCAACCGGTACACACATGGGCGATCTGAATCTGCTCACGCTCCACGCACTCGATACCCTGCCGCCGCAACTGCTGGACATCGCCGCCCGCGACCTGCACCAGATCTTTGCGGGACCGACCCTGCTCCACCTGCCCGGTCGCCAGCCGGAACCGCTATTCGTCAGCGTGCTGTTGCACGGCAACGAAGTCACCGGGCTCCTCGCGATCCAGCGCCTGCTGCGCAAGTACCAGCGCCGCGAACTGCCACGCGCGTTGTGCCTGTTCGTCGGCAACCTCGAGGCCTCGCGCCACAACGTCCGCCGTCTCGACGGGCAGCCCGACTACAACCGTGTCTGGCCCGGCACCCAGGTCCCCGCCTGCGCCGAGACCCGGCTGATGCAACAGGTCGTCGCACGCCTGCGTGAACGGCGGGTGTTCGCCAGCGTCGACCTGCACAACAACACCGGCATCAACCCGCATTACGCCTGCGTCAACGCGCTCACCCCCCAGCCGTTGCAACTTGCGAGCCTGTTCAGCCGCACCGTGGTTTATTTTCAAACCCCGCAAGGCACCCAAAGCGCGGCCATGGCGGCACTCTGTCCGGCGGTGACGGTGGAATGCGGTAAACCGGGCGAGGCGCACGGGGTCGAGCACGCGGCCGAGTTCGTCGAGGCCTGCCTGCATCTGGCCGAGGTGCCGCACCATCCGGTCGCAGCGAGCGACATCCATCTGTTTCACACCGTAGCTCAGGTGCGAGTGCCGGAGGGGCTGGACTTTGCATTCGCGCCCGACGCCGCCACCCTGGTGTTCGCGGCGGATCTGGAGCGCATGAATTTTCAGGAAATGCCGGCCGGCACCCCGCTGGCTGTCTGCCGCGACGGCGCAACACCGCGTCTGATCGCTAGTAACGATGCCGGCGAGGACGTCGCCGAGCACTATTTTGAATGCCGCCGCAACCAACTCCTGCTCCGGCGCGACGTGATGCCGTCGATGCTCACCCGTGACCTCACCATCGTCCGTCAGGACTGCCTGTGCTACCTCATGGAACGACTGGCACTGCCGGACGCGCCACGCTAAAGATCGGTCGAATCGAATACCACCCCTGTCCCAGCCACTCGTGCAACGCAAACCGGGTATGGCGCAGCGCATCCAGTTGCGGCAGCCACTGCCAGGCGCCGCGCTCCATACTGCTACGCGTAACCCGCGCCACCGGTGCGGCGATCGCCTCGATCCCGAGTGATTCGAAGCTGCGCATCGCGCGCGGCATGTGCCAGTACTGCGTGACCACCAACGGCCGACGCAAGCCCTTGGCGGTGAGAATATCGCGCGCGTACAACGCGTTTTCGTGGGTGGTTTGACTCGCGGTTTCGGCGTAAACCGTCGCCACTCCGAGTTCGCGTTGCAGAAACGCCTGCGCCAACAGCGCCTCGGAGGGCTCGCGCCCGCCAAAGTCGCCGCCCGTGGTAATCACCGGCAGTCCGGTCGCACGCGCCAGGTAACCGGCGTAACGGGCGCGCATCAAGCCGTGGTCGATCAGCGTCCCCGGGGTCCCGAATTCGGTTGCGCCTGCCGCGCTGACGCCACCGAGCACGATGATCGAATCGGCGTCCGCCGGCACTTGCGCCAGCGTCGGGTAACGGTCCTGTAACGGGTCGAGCAGCAGAAACGCAAACCACGGCGTACTGCTCAGCCACAACAGCGCCACCCCCAGCACCCACAGGCCGGCCGCCGCGCGGCGCGCCCCGGCGCCGAACATCAGCAACGCCAGCACGCCGAGCGTCACCACCCCGCCCGGCGGCAACAACAGCAGCTCAACTAAGCGGGTCAGATAAACTTCCGACATCGTCATCGTCCCTCGCGGTTTGTTTGTCGCGCGGCGGCCCCTACCGGGCCAAGGCCGCCTGCCGATCCGCGTGATACGACGAACGCACCAGCGGCCCGCTCGCGACATGACGAAAGCCCATCCGCGCGCCCACTTCGGCCAAGCGCGCGAACTCGTCGGGGTGGACGAAGCGGCGCACCGGCAGATGGCCACGGGTGGGTTGCAGGTATTGCCCGAGCGTCAGCATGTCGCAGCCGTGCGCGCGCAAATCCGCCATCACCGCCTCGACCTCCGCGATCTCCTCGCCGATCCCGAGCATCAGGCCAGACTTGGTCGGCACTGCGGGGTAAAGCTCCTTGAACGCGCGGATCAGGTGTAGCGAATGCGCGTAATCCGAACCCGGACGCACCGGCTTGTAAAGCCGCGGCACCGTTTCCAGATTGTGATTGAACACATCCGGCGGCGCCGCTTCGAAAATGGCGAGCGCAACCTCCAGCCGGCCGCGAAAATCCGGCACCAGAATCTCGATCCTGATCCCGGGGTTCTCCGCCCGCACCCGCTCGATACACGCGACAAAGTGCGCGGCGCCGCCATCGCGCAGGTCATCGCGGTCGACCGACGTGATCACCACGTATTTCAAGCCCATCGCCTGAATCGCACGCGCAAGGTGCTCCGGCTCATCGCGATCGAGCGCGAGTGGGCGGCCATGCGCCACATCGCAGAACGGGCAGCGCCGGGTACAGATATCGCCCATGATCATGAACGTCGCCGTACCGTGGCTGAAACACTCGCTCAGATTGGGACACGACGCCTCCTCGCACACCGTATGGAGCCGGTGCTCCCGCAGCTGCTGCTTCAGCGCAAGCACCCCCGCACCGGTCGGCGCCTTGACCCGAATCCAGTCCGGCTTGCGCAACGGCGCCGCGCTCGCTTCAACCTTGATCGGAATCCGCGCGGTTTTATCGGCCCCGCGCTCCTTGAAACCGGGTACACGGGTCGCAGTCGGTTCGTCGCTCATCCTTCAAATTCCACCCAGCTGATGTGAAGTCACCGCAATCTGCCACCGATCGACGTGGCGGCGCAAGTTTGCGGGCGGGGACGGATGCCACCCCGCATCGGGGGGGCGATCGCTTATACTTGAGGGCGTGGGAATAACGCACCAGAACATGCCGCGATCGGATCCGCCAGCCCTGACGCCTAACCGCCGCCCAACGCGTGTTGTCAGCATCGCCCATCCCGCGCGCGCGACCTGGACCTGTGCGGTGTTGCTCGCAGGGTCGCTGTTGACGCCGCCGCTCGCGGGGGCGGAAGGCGAACCCGAGGCCACTGCGGAACCCGCCGCCGCGACCGAGTCCGACCCGCACGGCGCGGTCCGCGTTTCGGTCGAGGGGGTCACGGACAAACTCCGCGAAAACGTGCTCGGCTACCTCGAAATCCAGCAACTCACGAACGATGCCGAGGCCTCGCCGGCACGGGTGCGCTTCCTACACCGTGCCGCCGAGCAGCAGATCACGCGTGCGTTGCAGGCTTACGGTCATTTCCGGCCCGAGATCGAGTCTTCACTCGCGCGGAGCGCCACCGGCTGGGACGCGCGCTATCGCATCGTTCCGGGGCCGGTGCTTACGATCGGCGAACTCGATCTTAAGGTGACGGGCGCGGGCGAAGCCGACCCCGAGTTTCGCAAGGCGCTCGCGGACACACCGCTGCGCCAGGGCGCGGCGCTCGATCAGGTCGCTTACGAGGCCTTGAAACGGCGGTTTCAGGTGCTGGCCTCGGAGCGCGGCTATTTCAACGCGCAACTCACCGCGCATGAAATCGGTGTCGATCTTGCGGCGTACACCAGCCGCGTGCGCCTCCACTTCGAAACCGGCCAGCGCTACCAGCTCGGCGCGGTGAACTTCTGGCAGGAACGCGACTGGCTCACGGCGGGTTTGCTCGAACGCTTTGTCGAGATCGAACCCGGCCAGCCGTACGAGGCGGCGGCGTTGCAGCAACTCCAGGGCGATCTCAGCAATACCGAGTATTTCCGCCAGGTCGAGATCGACGCCGCGCCGGAATCGGCGCAGGCGCTGGTCATCCCAGTCGAGGTCAAGTTGTTTCCGCACAAGCCGCGCAAGTATGTCTACGGCGTCGGGTACGGCACCGACACCGGGGCGCGGGTCAAGGCGGGGATCACCGGCCGACGGGTCAATCGGCGCGGGCATCACTACACCGCCGAGGCGTTGATCTCACAGATCAAGTACGGGATCGCCGGCGAGTACGTCATTCCGGGGCGCGATCCGCGCAGCGATGCCTACGGCCTGCGCGCCTCGCTGGAGGATGAGCACTCTAATACGCGCGAGTACCGCGCGCTCAATCTCGGCGGTTATTACAAATACCGCGACGGGCTCTGGCTCAAGACCTGGGCGCTCGACTACCGGGTCGAGCAATTCGAGGTCGGGGCGCTTACGCCGACACGCACGTTGCTGATCCCGAGCGTCGACTGGACCCGCACCTTCCCTGCGGAACTCGAGGCCCGGATCTATGCCGTCGAAGGGGCGTGGCTGCAACTGCGCCTGCGCGGCGCTTACGAACCACTGCTTTCGGACACCTCATTTGTCCAACCGCTGGTCGCGGCCAAGTGGATTCGCAGTTTCGCCGAGCGTGGTCGGATCATCGCTCGCGGCGCCGTCGGTACCACCTGGGTCGATGATTTCGACGCCCTGCCGATTTCGCTGCGCTTTTTCACCGGCGGCGACCGTACCGTGCGCGGTTACAAATACGAGGTGATCGCGCCGCGCGATGATGCCGCCAAGGCGGTCGGCGGCAAGCACTTGACGGAAGCCAGCCTGGAATACGAGTTTCCGCTCAAGGACAAATGGAGCGTCGCCGCGTTCGTCGACACCGGCGACGCGTTCAACGATCAACCCGAGTTCAAGACTGGGGTAGGCATTGGGGTACGTTGGCGCTCGCCGATTGGCCCGGTGCGGATCGACCTGGGGCATGGCCTCGACCAGCCCCCCGGCAGCAACCTGCGCCTGCACCTGACGATCGGGCCGGATCTATGACCCGCCGACTGCTCCGTCTCACCGGCTGGACCCTGCTTGCGTTGCTGTTGCTCACGCTCGCCGCGGTCGCCTACTTCACCGCGACCGAGAGCGGCCTGCAACGGCTGCTGACATTGGCCCAGCGCTACGCCCCCGGCGAGCTGAGCTGGGACGCCGCGCACGGCCGCGTGCTCGGACCGCTCGATCTGCGCAACCTCAACTATCATCAAGCCGACGGATTCCGCATCGAACTGGCCGAAGGCAAGCTGCGCTGGCGCCCGGCGGACTTGCTCGCGCGCACCCTGCGGATAGACCAGTTGCATCTGCACGGTCTGGATGTTTACCTGCCGCCGCCGACAACCCCGGCGCCGCCGGCGGAGCCTTTAACCTTGCCGAACCTGCGCTTGCCGCTCGGGATCGATCTCAAGGACATCGACCTCAGCGCGATCCGGATCCATCCCTGGCAGGCGCCGGCGCCGATCGTGATCGAACAGCTGCGGCTGGCCGCGTCCGGCACCGACGCAACGGTCCAGGTCGTCACGCTCGAGGTGCGCGCGCCGGAACTGACGGCGAACCTCGCCGGCACCGTGCAACCCAGCGGCGACTACCCGCTCGATCTCACGCTGGCGTGGCAATACACCCACCCGCAATTCGGCGCGTTCGACGGCAATGGCGCCGCCAAGGGCGATCTCAAGCGGCTCGAACTCACCCACACCATCGCCGGCATCGCCCAGCTGCAACTCGAAGCGACGGTGGTCGATCTGTTACGCCAACCCGGTTGGGACGCGCGCCTAGAACTGCACAGCGACAACCTCGAACCGTTCGCGGCCGCACTGGCGCAAACCCCGCTCCAGGCCGAGGTGACCTCGCAAGGCACGCTCGAACGCTTCGACGCCCGCGCCAGGCTCACCACCCACCGCGTCGAGACCGGCCCGCTCCAGCTCGAACTCGACGCCGAAGGCGGCCCTGAAACCATCACGGTGCGCGAGCTGCTGCTGAAACCGAGCAACCACCCCGGACAGGCCCGGCTGCGCGGCACCGTCGACCGCGCGAGCATGCGCGCCGATCTGAACCTTGACTGGCTCGACCTCGGCTGGCCATTGGTCGGATCCGACCCGCAATACTTGAGTCCGAAGGGCAGCCTGAATTTTGTCGGCGACGCCGAGGCGTTCAGCGCCAAGCTGCGCGCCCGCCTCGATGGCCCGCTGTTGGGCGCGCTCGACGCCAGCCTCGACGCCAACGGCGAAGGGCCGACGCTGACCGTGTCGCAGCTCGCCCTGCGGGCACCGGATGGTGCCGCGCGGCTCACCGCGCAAGGCACTTTCGACCGCGCCACGCTCAGCTTTGACACCCGCGGCGAATGGCAGGCGCTCGGCTGGCCACTGCGCGGCGAACCGCAATTCGCCAGCAAAGGCGGTCGTTTCAATGCCAACGGAACGCTCGGCGACTACCAGTTCGATCTGACTGCCGCGCTGCGAGGCGCCGCGATCCCCTCCGGCGAATGGCAACTGCAAGGCAAGGGTTCGACCGAGGCGCTGCGCGATTTCACCTTGAACGGCCAAGTCCTCACGGGCGAACTCACCGTCGCCGGTAACGCCGCCTGGTTACCGCAGCCCGCGTGGCAGGTGGCACTGAACGGCAAGGGGCTCAATCCCGGCGCGCAATGGCCGGAACTGGCCGGCAAACTGAATCTGGACTTGCGCAGCGCCGGGTCGCTCGGCGCCGCTGGCCCTGATCTGAGCGCCGAGATCGCGACGCTCTCCGGCGAGTTCCGCGGCCAGCCGGTGCGCGGACAAGGCAAGGTCCTGGTGCGCGGCTCCACGCTTGATCTTGAGGACATACGCCTCAGCAGCGGCGGCGCGCGGCTGGAGGCGAGCGGACGGCTTAGCGACGATTGGGATCTGCGCTGGCGCCTCGACGCGCCGAATCTCGCCCAGCTCCTGCCCGATCTTGGCGGCGCGATCCAAGGCAGCGGCACCCTCGGCGGCACCGCGGCCCAGCCCCGCGCGGCACTCGAACTCAAAGCAACCGATCTCGCCGCCGGCGCGACCACCCTCAAGCGCCTCGACGCCAACGCCCGGATCGACCTCGCCGCGACCGGCCGTTCGGTGGTCGAGATCAAGGGCACAACCCTGGGACTCGCGGGCCAACCGTGGCGCGCGCTGACGCTGAACGGCGCCGGCACACCCGGCGACCATGTGCTCACACTCACGGTCGACGGCGAACCCGGCAACCTCGAACTCGCGCTGGCTGGAGGGCTCAGCGAGCGGCAATGGCTGGGAAATATCACCACACTCGCTGCGCGCAAGACCGCTTTCGGCGACTGGACCCTCGCGCAACCGGCGCCTTTGCAAATCGCGGCCGAAGCCGCGCAGCTCGCGCCGGTTTGCCTCGCCAGCGCCCCGACCCGGCTCTGCGTGGACGGCAGCTGGAATGCCGCCACCGGCGCGCGCGGCGAACTCAGCGTGACGGACTTGGAGGCGAAGCGCTTCGCCACTTACCTCCCGGACGGCATCCGCCTCGACACTGCGCTCGCCGGCAAAGCGAGCGGACAACGCGACTCGCAGGGACTCATCCGCGCCGACGCCGATTTTCAGCTCCGCCCCGGCCAGCTTGCACTCGAGACCAATGGCGCCCCGTTGCGTATCCAGCTTGGCGACAGCCACCTGCGTGGCCGCCTCGACGGTCAGCAAGCCAGCGCCGCATTGGCGTTCGATCTCGGCGCCCTCGGGCGAATCGATGCCGACACCCAGCTCAGCGAACTCGCCGGCACCCCGCGCCTCGGCGGTACACTCAAGGCCCGGCTCGACGACCTCGCGCCCCTGAGCGCGCTGGCACCACAATTGCAAGCGATCGGCGGCCGCTTCGACGCCGACCTCACGCTCGGTGGGACGCTGGCGACGCCCGCACTAAGGGGCGATATCCGACTCTCCGATTTCAGCGCCGAGGTGCCGGCAGTCGCGATTCGCATCGAGGACGGGACCATCAGCGCACGCAGCGACGGTCCGGGACCGCTCAGCATCGCCGGCTCCGCGCGTTCCGGACCCGGCACGCTCGCGCTGGCGGGACAACTCGACCCCGCCACTCGCGCCCTGCAAATGACGCTTACCGGCAAGGACTTCCAGGTGGCTAACGCCAAATCGGCCCGCGCGCGGATCAGTCCGGACCTCAAACTCGCATTGGACGGACAAGGGATGCGGGTCAACGGCACACTGCGGGTGCCACAGGCGTACTTCAACGCCAAGGGTGCGGGCGCCGGGCAACAGACCGTCGCGATGTCCAGCGACGTCGTCATCGTCGAGGCCAATGGACAACCCGAGCCGGCGCGCCCTGCGAGCCCACTCAATCTGGATCTGCGCATCGAACTGGGCGAGGACATCCAGGTGGAGGCCGGCGAGTTCCGCGGCGCGCTCAAAGGGAATCTGCAAGTCGTGCAAACCCCGGAACTCGCGCCGCGCGGCACCGGAACGATCGAGATCGTCAATGGCGACTACGTGGTTTACGGGCAGACGCTCAATATTCAGCGCGGCCGCATTCTTTTTGGTGGAGGGCCGATCGACAATCCGCGCCTCGACATGGATGTCGCGCGTCGGGTCGAAGCCTACGACGTCACCGCCGGCGCCCGCGTGCGCGGCACCGCGCTGGCGCCGCTGTTGCAACTGTACTCGGAACCGTCGATGCCGGATGCCAGCATTCTGTCATTCATCCTGCTGGGGCAGCCGCCGGGCACCAAGGGCGGTAGCTACACCCTCGGCAAATACGTGACGCCGGACTTGTACGTCAGCTACGGTATCGGGTTGTTCAATGCAATCAACACCTTCAACCTGCGCTACAAACTGACCGAAAAGCTCTCGCTGCACGCCACCTCGGGTGCGGCGAGCGGAGCGGATCTGATTTACACGTTCGAACGCTGAGACCAAGCGGAACCCGCGCGGCCAGAGGAGGGCGTGGGGGCGCCGCTCGACTTAATGTGAAAGAACCTGATTCCGAGGGGTGCCGCTCCGGGTTGGCCAGGCGGGAGCGTCGGCCGCAGGGAGGCGGCCGCCGAGCCCGCATGGATGGGTTCACGGCGTCTTCCGCCTGGCCGGCCCGGAGCGGCTTGCATCCTCCGGGGCGGTGGTCTCGCCATGAGAGTTAGCGGCGACACCACCACCGAGCGGGATCGACCTTACTGACCGGCGGCCGGCGCGACCGCGTCCTTGGCGGACTCGACGGCACCCGACGCGGCGTCGGAGACCGCAGCGCCCGCGTCCTTGGCCTTCTCGACCACTGCGCCGCCCAACGCCTTCGCCCCATCGAGCACACCGGAACCGGCTTCTTTCGCACCGTCCACCGCCGCACCGCCGAGATCTTTCGCACCTTCAACGACGGCCGAACCGGCCTCCTTGGCCCCCTCGACGACTGCGGAACCGGCGTTTTTCGCGCCGTCCACCGCCGCGCCGCCGAGATCCTTCGCGCCTTCAACAACGGCCGAACCGGCCTCCTTGGCCCCCTCGACGACTGCGGAACCAGCGGCCTTCGCACCATCGACTGCCGCGCCGCCGAGATCCTTCGCACCCTCGACCACAGCCGATCCGGCCTCTTTCGCACCTTCGGTAACAGCGGCGCCGGCTTCCTTCGTCGCCTCCACCGCAGCCGCCCCGGCGTCTTTCGCCTGGTCGGTTACGGTCGGTGCTGCAGCTTCGCTCTTGACCGCCTCGGTGGCCGGCGCGGTGGTTCCGGTCGTCGTGCCAGTAGACTCGGAAGCCTTTTCGCAACCCGCCAAGGCCACCACAGCAATCAACGCAATGCAAAATAAGAATTTGTTTTTCATCATCTTCATTCTCCCGTACGATTTTTTGACCGGGGGAGTGTACCGGCCGTCACCGTGTCTGCACAAATTTTTCGACGCTGAAATTCACCATTGTTACAAAGGTTCAAGATTTTACCAGCGCGTCAAACCCCGATACGCCCCTTCACCCGCGCGCAACGTTGCGAGTTTGAGCAGCCCGGCAATGCTGAGAGAATCGGTGATCTCACCGCGCATCACCATCGCCACGGCTTCGTCGAACGGCAGCTTGCGCACCGTGATCGCCTCGGTCTCTTCGAACTCCGTTTCCCCTTGGCTCAGGCCGCGCGCAACGTAGATGAACCCCTCCTCGTCGGTCACCGAGTTTGAGGTGTGAATGCGTAACAGCGGGGTGATGATCTCGGCGCTCAGCCCGGTTTCCTCGCGCAGCTCGCGGCGCGCGGTCGCGACCGGGTCTTCACCAAGCGGCGAGCCACCCTCGGGAATCTCCCATGAGTATTCGCCGAGGGTGTAGCGAAACTGGCCGACCAGCCAGGTATTGCCCTGCTCGTCGAGCGGAATGACGCCGACCGCCAGATTTTTAAAACAGACCTTGCCGTAGCAGTTGTGCCCCCCGCCGGGGTTGATCACGTCGTGTTCCTCCAAGCGCAACCAGGGATTTTCGAATGCGACGCGCGTCGCGAGGGTTTTCCAGGGATTATGGTCTGCTTCACTCATTCGGCCGCGAGTCCTTCCAGGTCAGTTCATTGAGGTGACGGGTGAGCATTGCACACAGTTCCTCGGCAACGACCGCGCAATCGGTTTCAATCCCGAGATCGCGCAGCCGCGTGACCGCCAGGCCGCGGTGGCCGCAGGGATCAATGCGACGGAACGGTTCCAGATCGAGCGCGACATTCAGGCTCAGGCCGTGATAGCTGCGGCCATGCCGCACCCGCAGACCGAGCGCTGCAACTTTGGCCGCGCCGACGTATACCCCGGGCGCATCGGCGCGCGCATGAGATTCGACGCCGTATCCGGACAGGAGCGCGATGATCGAGCGCTCGATCAGGCTGACCAACGCCCGCACACCGAGCCCGCGCCGGGCCAGATCAATCAAGGTGTAGACCACCACCTGACCCGGGCCATGGTAGGTCACCTGCCCACCGCGATCGCACGCGATGACTGGAATGTCCCCCGGCGCCAAGACGTGTTCAAGCCGACCGGCCTGCCCCAGCGTAAACACCGGCGGATGCTCGACCACCCACAACTGGTCGGCGCTCGCGGCGGTCCGGGTATCGGTGTATTCGCGCATCGCCCGCCAGACGGCCTGATAATCGCACAGACCGAGCCAGACGACTTCGGGACTCGACCAAGGGCGCGGATCAGTGCGCACCAGCGATGGTCATAACGCCCAAACCACGTGCTCAGACGCAGTCAAGGCGCGGTAGATCGCATCCAGCTGCGCGCGACTGCTGGCCTGCACGGTAATGGTCAGGCTGGTATAGCGCCCGTTGCGACTCGCGCGGGTCGGGCGCGGGGCGGCCAGGCTCGCCGGCGCGTGCGCCGCCAGCACCGCGTCGACCAAGGTCTCAAGCGCGGCGAGGTCGGGGCCGATGATCTTGATCGGGAACTCGCACGGGAATTGAAGAAGATCGGTTTCCGAATCGGTCATCGTCGTTTTACCGTTAACGTGAAATACCCGATGCTCAGGGGTGCCGCTCCGGGTTGGCCAGGTGGGAGCGTCGGCCGCAGGTAGGCGGCTGCCGAGCCCCCAGGGATAGGTTCACGGCATCTCCCGCCTGGCCGGCCCGGAGCGGCTGTCATCCTCCGGGGCGGTGTCCTCGCCATGTAAGTTAAGCGCGGGTAGCGCGATCGCATTTACGTCGGCGGCGGTGAATCGGCGGCGGGCGTCCGTGGCGCGGCGGGTCGCGCGCTCGCGACACGCTGGAGCAGCGACTCGTAGAGGCTACGCACCCGAGTCCAGACTGGCCCCGGCTTGCCGTCGCCGACGGCCCGGCCATCGATGCGGGTGACCGCGAGTACCCCCCGGATGGAGCTTGAAATCCAAATCTCGTCGGCATGCTTCAGGGTATTCTGCGACACCTTGGTCTCGCGCACCCGAATGTCGTGGGCGCGGCACAGTTCAAGCACCACCGCACGGGTAACGCCGGCCAGGATCGCGGGGCCGAGCGGCGGCGTCAGCACCTCCCCGGAACTGACGACGAACACGTTCGCGACCGCGGCCTCGGTCAGATAGCCACCGCGCACGAAAATCGTCTCGCGCGCGCCGGCATCGAGCGCGGCCTGACGCGCGAGGACGTTCGCGAGCAGTGCGATCGACTTGATGTCACAGCGCCCCCAGCGCGGATCGTCCTGCACGATCGCGGCGATGCCCTCTTGCAGAACGGCCTCCGGTTGCGGCTGCAAGGCGCTGGCCATCACCAGAACGGTCGGCGCGCTGTCGGGCGGGAAACCGTGATCGCGCGGCGCAGCGCCGCGGGTGACCTGAATATAGAGCGCCAGATCACCGCCGCCGTTATCGCGGATAATGCGACGCACAATTTGCAACCACTCGATTTCCTCGCGCGGATCCGCCATACCGATCTCGGTGAGGCTGCGGCGCAAGCGCTTGAGGTGGGCGGCGAGTTGGAAGGGTCGCCCGCGATAAACCGGAACGACCTCGTAAACGCCGTCCGCGAACAGAAACCCGCGGTCGAGCACCGAGACCCGCGCCGTCGCCAAATCGCCAAACGCGCCGTTCAGGTAGACCACTGGCAAGGATTCCGCCATGCCCGAGCGCCTACTCGAACAGCAGCAACAGGCTATCGAAGGCCTGCTTGAACAATCCGCCCCGCGCGATCTCGGCCTTTGCAATCAGTGGCGTCTCTTGCAGCACCTGATCCGCCAGCGCGATCGTCACCTTGCCGAGGTCCTGCCCCGAGGCGATCGGCGCTTCGAGCACCCGCGGACGGTCAAGCGTCACCTTGAGTTCGTCATACTTGCCGCGCGGAAAGGTGACAAACAGATCGCCGCCGACGCCAAGCGGCAGCTCGGAGAGATCGCCCTTCCACACCCGTGCTTGCGCCAACGCCTCGGCGTTCGAGTACAACCGCCGGGTTTCGAAGAAGCGGTAACCGTAATTGATCAATGCCAGGCTAGCCTGGGTGCGGGTCTTGTCACTGTCGGTGCCGAGGACAACCGAGACCAGTCGCATCCCGTCACGCACCGCCGATACCATCAGCGAATAGCCCGCCGAGCTGGTGTGCCCGGTCTTAATCCCGTCCACCGTCGCGTCCAGCCAGAGCAGGCGGTTACGGTTGGTTTGCCTGATCCCGTTATGGGTGAACTCCTTTTGCGAGTATTCCTTGTAGTCCTCCGGGAAATCGCGGATCAGTGCCACCGCCAACAGATACATATCCCGCGCCGTGGTGTAGTGGTATTCGTCAGGCATGCCGGCACTGTTGTTAAAGTGCGAACCGGTCATCCCGAGCCGTTGCGCATACTGGTTCATCAGCGAGACAAACGAATCCTCACTGCCGGCGATGTGCTCGGCCAAGGCCACGGTGGAATCGTTACCCGACTGGATGATCATTCCTTTAAGCAGGTCGCCCACCGGCAGTTGACTGCCGACCTTCGCGAACATCCGCGACCCCTCCATCTTCCACGCCCGCTCGCTGATCACGACCATGTCGGAGCGACTCAGCTTGCCTTTCCGCAGCATGTCGAACACCACATACGCGGACATGACTTTGGTCAGACTCGCCGGCTCGACGCGATGATCCAGATCCTTCTCCGCGAGCACCTGACCGCTGTTGAAGTCCGCCAGGATGAAGCTACGAGCCTCGATCGAGGGTTGCTTTGGGGGGGGGGGTTCGGGAATCGTGGGGGTCGGCAGCGATGGCTTGGGAATGACCATCGGGATCGGTGCCTGCGCGTGCGCGGCCAGGCTGAAGGTAGCCAGCACGCTTAGCATGAGAGTCAGAATCTTGCGCATATCCATACTGAAATTCTTATGGCTCCGGAGAAGCCGGGTTACGGGACGCGAGATTGTAACCGCGACCCGGCGCGAAACGAAAAAAACCGCGCCGGGAGTTGCCGACGGGCACGCGGCTTCTGGGCGCGGTTAGGGACGGATCATCTGGTAGCGAAAACCCTGCTGCTGAAGTTGTCCGCCGGCCTGCGTCGCCGCCTGCTCGGAGTCGAATGGGCCAACTTGCACCTTATGCAGGGTCGCGCCGCCGGTATCGACCGGAACCAGTCGCGCCGAATACGGGATCTCAGCATCGACCAGTTGCCGCAACAGGCGCTCGGCGTTGCCGCGGTCGGAATAGGCGCCGATCTGTAGGAAATAACCGGTACTGGCGAGCGCTGGCGGCGTGCCGCCGCTCGCCAAGCCAGGCGCGGGCGCCGCCGGCAACGGTGCATCTGCCGCCGGTGGCGGCGCCGCCGCCGCGAGCATCGCGGTTTGCGGCACCGGTTGCAGCGGCAACGCCTGCGCCTGCAACGTGCTCGGCTCAGTGAGCGGCGTCACCTCGACCGGCACACCGGCCGCCGGGTCGCGCGGATCGAGCAGAGTCACTTCCACGTCCGCGGTGCCGGCGTTCGCAACCCCGAGCTTCACCGCCGCGACATACGAAAGATCAATGAT
Source organism: uncultured Thiotrichales bacterium (assembly GCA_964620675.1). Classification (GTDB taxonomy): domain Bacteria; phylum Pseudomonadota; class Gammaproteobacteria; order UWMA-0217; family UWMA-0217; genus CAYSFW01. The sequence goes on from CAZUJU010000007.1 coordinate 41,022, forward strand.
TCGGTTGTCCTTGAACGGCCCGCGATCATTGACACGTACCACCACACTGCGCTGATTGGCGAGATTGGTCACCCGCATGTAGGCAGGCAGCGGGATGGTCGGATGCGCCGCGGTCATCGCGTACATGTCGTAGGGTTCACCGCAGGAGGTGTTGCGGCCGTGATACTTGGTGCCATACCAGGAGGCCTTGCCGCGCTGCGTGCTGCCGTAGGGTTGCGGCGCGATGACGTAACGCACACCGTCCTGGGTGTAGCTTTCAGGGTTGCCTTTGGCGCAGCGCGGTTCCGACTTGGGCACCGCATCCGCGATCTGGGAAACATCGACCGCGCGTCCCGGGCCGTCTTGGACCAGACCGGCACAGCCCGCTAACGCGGCGATCGCGACGCTCGTCAGCGCACCGCGGGCGTAGATGTGGGTTCGTTTTAGCGCGTGTTGGACCATGCTGCTTGTTGTTGCCGTTGTTGTTTGATCGCCTCGGCCAGTTGGTAGACCGCGAGTGCGTACTTGACACTGTGATTGTATTGCGTGATGACGTAAAAGTTCTGGTGTCCGATCCAGAACTCGCTGCCGTCAACGCCCTCAAGGTTCATAAACACCAGCCGTTCGTGCTCACCAATACTGGCTTCCGGAGAAATTCCGGCGCGTTTGAGCTCGGCCAGCGCGTAGCTGGGTTTACGGTTGTTCGCTTCGAGGTTCAAGTAGGCGTCGCCCGCGACGCGCGCCGGTGCCACCACCGGCTCGCCCGCGACCCAGCCATGCACCTTGAAATAATTGGCCACACTACCGATACCGTCGGCGGCGCTGCGCCAGAGGTCACGGCGCCCGTCGCCGTCAAAGTCCACCGCGTAGGCGCGATAACTGCTGGGCATGAACTGCCCCATGCCCATAGCCCCGGCATAGGAGCCCTGCACCCCGAAGGGATCGATCGGCTCCTCCTGCGTCAAAAGCAGAAAGTTCTTGAGTTCCTTGGTAAAAAACGGGGATCGCGGGGGATAGTCGAAACTCAGGGTCACCAGCGCGTCAAACACCTTGTGCTGCCCCATCTGCGCGCCATAGAAGGTCTCGACGCCGATGATACCGACCATGATCTCCTCCGGCACCCCGTACCGTTCCCGCGCCAGCCGCAACCATTTTTCGTTTTCGTTCCAGAACCGAACCCCGCCCTTGATCCGCCGGTCGGTGACGAAGATATCGCGGTACTCATTCCAGGGCTTGCCCTCCGCCGGGCGCTGGATCAGGTCGAGCACCTTTTGCTGACGAACCGCCTGCGCCAACATGGCCTCCGCGCGCGCCGCCGGAAACCCCTCGGCTTGCAAGTCCCGCACAAACAGGCGCACGTCCTCGCGCTGCAGGTAGTCACCGCGCTGGACCAACCCGCCGTTGGCCTGAACGGCGCCGGTCACGCCAAACAGACACAGCCAAACAGGGAGCAGAAATCGCGAGAAATCCATGATTATTTGGAAATGAGTCTGCGCTCGTTTTGAATCGACATGAGCATACCGAAGCCCGCCAACAACGTCACCATCGACGTCCCGCCATAGCTGATCAAGGGCAGCGGCACCCCAACCACCGGCAACAGACCGGAAACCATACCGACGTTGACGAATACGTAAATAAAAAAAGTCGCGCTGATGCTCGCGGCAAGCAGACGCCCGTAAGTATCCTGGGCGTTGAACGCGATCTGCATACCCCTTAGCACGACCACCAAATACAGCGCAAATAACACCAAGGCACCGAGCAGCCCGAATTCCTCCCCAATCACCGAAAAGATAAAGTCGGTGGTTCGTTCGGGCAGAAATTGCAGCTGGGCCTGGGAGCCATTGAGCCAACCCTTACCGAACACCCCGCCTGAACCGATCGCGATCTTCGACTGAATGATGTGGTAACCGGCACCGAGCGGATCACTTTCAGGCGCGAAAAACGTCAACACCCGCTGACGCTGGTAGTCGTGCAGGAAGTGCCACAGAACCGGTACCGCCGCAGCCGTCAGGGCGGCCGCCGCGAACATCGAGCGCCAGCGAACCCCGGCAAAAAATACGACGATCAATCCCGAACCAGCCACCAGCACTGCGGTACCAAGGTCAGGCTGAAGGAAAATCAACCCGACCGGAATCACCAACAGCAACAGCGCCAGGGTGATCTCCTGCCAAGTCGGTGGCAACCGGCGCTCGCTGAAAAAGAACGCCAACATCATCGGCATCGCGAGCTTCATGAGTTCGGAGGGCTGAAACCGCACCACCCCAAGATCGAGCCACCGCTGCGCGCCCTTACCAATGTCCCCGGCAAGCTCGACCACTAAAAGCAGCAGGACGCCGACGAGGTAGAGTATCGGCGACCACCAGTACAACCGATGCGCCCCAAGCGACGCGATCGCCAGCATGACGGCCAGGCCGATGCCGTAGCGCAGCAATTGCCGTTGCATCACCAACTCGTTTTGTCCGGAGGCGCTGTACAGCACCACCAGGCCGAACACCATCAAGCTCAGCAGTCCGGCGAGCAGCACCGGATCCAGATTCAACCGCGCGTACCACGCGCGCGTCGAACTAGTCTCGAAACTGCGCAAGCTGCTCACCACGCTCCTTTTGCAATGCCATGAAGACGTCGATCACCTTGCGCGCGATCGGTGCCGCGACCGCGCCGCCGCCGCCGCCATGCTCAATCACCACCGCAATCGCGATGCGCGGCGCTTCGAGCGGCGCGTAGCCAACGAATAAGGCGTGATCGCGCAACTCGCGACGCAGTTTTTTCGCGTCGTAACGCTCATCCTGCTTGATACTGAAAACTTGCGAGGTACCCGTCTTGCCGGCCCATTGGTAGGCCGTGTCGTGCCCGGCGCGATAGGCCGTGCCATTGGGTGCGTGCACCACGTGCTGCATCGGCTTCAGGATCTGATCCCAATGCCGCGGATCGCGCACCGGTACCACATAGTCCGGTTGGTCCGAGCGCTTTGGGCGCGATTCGCTGGCGCTGCCGATGACCGCCTTGAGCAGATGCGGGTTGTAGCACTGACCGCGCTGTGCCATGCACGCGACCGCCGCCGCCAACTGCAACGGTGTGCTCAGCATGTAGCCCTGACCGATGCCGAGGATCAGGGTCTCGCCCGGATACCACGGCTTCTTGTGCCGCTTGACCTTCCACGCCGCCGACGGCATCAGCCCGCTCGATTCACTCGGCAAATCGATCCCCGTCGGCTGGCCGAACTTGAATCGCGAAAACACCTCATGCAACCGCTCGACCCCGAGTTTGTACGACAGGTCATAGAAGTACACATCCGAGGACTGTGTAATCGCCCGGTCGAGATTGACCCAGCCGTGTCCGGTCTTGAGCCAGTCGCGATACTGGTGCTCACTGTTCGGCAGCGAATAGTACGGCGCGGCGAACATCGTCCGCTCAGCGGTGGTGACGCCGTGCTCCAGCCCGGCCAGGCCCGTGATCGGCTTGATTGTCGACCCGGGCGGATATTGCCCGTTGATCGCGCGGTTGATCAAAGGCCGTTCCGGATCGTCGCGCAAGCGGGCGTAGTCGCCGACCGAGATCCCGTTGACGAACAGATTGGGGTCGTAGATCGGCGTACTGACCAGTGCCAGCACCTCGCCATTGCGCGGATCGATCGCCACCACCGATCCAGTCTCACTTCCGAGCGCTTCGAGCGCGACGCGCTGCAAGCGATGATCCAGCGTCAACACCAAGCCCTGGCCGGCGCTCGGCGCATCCTCGCGCAACACCCGCACCCGCCGGCCGGTGGAGTTCACCTCCTCGTGGCGGACACCGACCGCGCCGTGCAGAAGCGATTCATAGAACCGCTCCACCCCGATCTTGCCGGTATGGGTACTGCCCTGATACTGGCGTTCGTCGATCGTCTCCAGATCACGTTCGCTGATCCGGCCGACATAACCCAGCGCATGTGCAAACAGCTCGCCCATCGGATAGGTTCGGGTCAACCGCGCCTGCACCTCCACGCCGTCGAACAAGTGGTGATTGAGATAGAACGCCGCCACGTCCTCGTCGCTGAGATTGAACCGCACGGGTACCGAGCGAAAGGCCGGCGTGATCCGGCGTTGACGTTGAAAGCGACTGATATCGTCATCGGTCAGGACCACGATCTCACCCAGACGTTGCAAGGTGTTGGGCAGATCGCGCACCTGCTCCGGCGTGATCTCAAGGTTATACGAAGTTAGGTTGTCCGCCAGCAGGACTCCGTTACGATCGTAGACCAGCCCGCGCCCAGGCGGAATTGGCACCAACCGGACCCGATTGTTGTTTGCGAGGTCGCGATAATGCTCGTGCCAGACGATCTGAAGATTGACCATCCGCACCGCCACCAGCGTCAACAGACCGAGCGTGATCACGACCACGACGGTGGCACGCAGGCCGAAGATCGCGATTTCGCGACGGGTATCCTTGATGGCTTGGCGGCGGGCCATGAGTGTGTCTGGGTTGCCTCGACCAGATTAAGCGGCGCGCCGGTCACAACGGCGTGATGTTTGAAGCGCGTCCGAATGTCGCTTCCAACCGCCGGCGGTGGCTCGGCGACCCGATGATGCGTTCGGGCCGGGATTTCCGTTCACCGGCCGGCGCAATCATAGCCGAACCCATCGCGCGGCCCAAAGGGTTACGCTTGCGGGATCCGGGATCAAGGTTTATAACTCGCGCGTCTCAACCGTACTCGGTACGCTAAGGAACGCCGTCATGCGCATCGTTTTGATCGGAGCTCCCGGTTCCGGCAAAGGCACCCAGGCCAAACTCCTGATCGAGCACTATGCCATCCCCCATCTGGCGACCGGGGATTTGCTGCGCACCGCCATCAAGCAGGCCACTCCGTTTGGCCGCAGGGTCAAAGCGGCGATGGATGCCAGTGAACCGGTGACCGATGAATTGGTGCTCGGGATCATCGAGGAACGGCTCCAGGTATCCGACACTGATAACGGATTCGTGCTCGATGGCTTTCCCCGCACCATCGCCCAGGCCGCAGCGCTCGACGCGATGCTGGAGGGCCGCAACTGGCGCCTCGATCTAGTCGTTCTGATCGACGTGCCGTTCGACAACCTCATGATGCGCATTACCGGGCGGCTGACCTGTACCGAATGCGGCACGGTATTCAACCGCTATTCCTCGCCCCCTCGCCAGGACGGCACCTGCGACGAATGCGGCGGCGATCTGCGCCACCGTGCCGATAACAAGGAAGACACCATCCGTAGCCGCCTTAGCGTGCACAAAGAGCAAACCGCTCCGCTAATCAATTACTACGAGCAGCAAGGCAAACTCCGGCGCATCGACGGCGAAGGCAGCATCGAACAGATCTTCGGCCGCATCAAAACCAGCCTCGCCCGCGCGGGATAGCCCTGCGCCGCGCGGCCATGCGTCCGACCGCCGAACGCGCGGTCGGAATTTGCCCGTATCGACGTCGCAAGCTACGCTTACTGCCCGTGACCGTCCCACAGATTTCCGCGCGATGACCGCCGCCAAGCCCAAGCACCCCCGCAACCGAGTGCGCGCCCGCGCCCGGCGGCACCTGCTGGTTGGCCTGGCGCTGTTACTCGCAGGCGCGCCGGGCTACGCAAACGAGGCGAATGACGACTTTTGGGCCTTATGTCGCCCGCTGGCCGACCCGAATCCACCTTTCGCGTCCGAGCACATCGGGAACGAGGTGCGCGTCAGCGCCGACGCGCTCGACAGCGCGGAAAATGCGAGCGGCTTGCTATTCAGCGGCGCGGTCAAATTACAGCAGCGCGACAACTGGCTGACCGCGGACAAGGTCGAGGTCTTCGAAACGCCGCGCCGCATCGTCGCGGAAGGCAATATCGAGGCGAAACAACCTGCCATGCTCGTCCGCAGCGACACGGCGGAATTCATCGAAGCGGATGACTACGCACGATTCAGCAATGTTCGCTACCAGTTCAATCCGCGCCACGCCTACGGCAGCGCCGACGCCATCGAACTGCGCGGCGAGATTGCCACGCTCGATCGAAGCTCGTTTTCCACCTGTGATCCGGGCGACCCCGATTGGATCCTGAAAGCCGACAACATCGTGCTCGACCGCGACCGCGGCGTGGGTACCGCACGCGAAGCTGCACTCTATTTCAAAGGCGTACCGTTACTTTACTTGCCGATCGCGAGCTTCCCGATCGACGATCGCCGCCGCAGTGGCCTGCTCTATCCGAGCATCGGCAGCTCCTCAGGTTCCGGACTGATCGTCAATATACCGGTTTACTGGAACATCGCGCCGCAGCTCGACGCGACCCTGACCCCACGCTACCTCAACAATCGCGGCATCATGCTCGACAGCGAGTTCCGCTACCTGGGTCGGAACTACCGTGGCGAACTCGACGCCAGCCATCTCGCCGACCGCAAGGTCGACGAGGCACGCCAACGCTTCGAATTCAATCACAGCAGCTCGATTACGCGGCACTGGTCGCTCGACCTAAGCGGTACGCGTGTTTCGGACCACGACTACTACCTCGACTTCGGCGATTCACTGAACGATCGCAGCCTGACCCACCTTGAACGCCGCGCGGATCTGAGCTATCGCAGCCGTTTCATTGAAGGACTGATTCGCGGTCAGGCCTTTCAGACCATCGACCCCGGCATCGCTTTGGCCGCTCGGCCGTACCGACGTTTGCCCCAGATCGTGCTCAACATTAATGACCCCTTCGGCAGCGACCGCTTCGGCTTTTCCCTCGAAAGCGAACTGACTCGTTTCGTGCACGACGACAACCTCGAAGGCAACCGCCTCGAACTCGCCCCGCGCGCCAGCCTGCGCTGGCAACGACCCGGCTATTACGTCCAACCCGCGCTGACCTGGCACTACACCCGCTACGACCTCGACGCATTTGGCGCCGAGCCCGCGCGCGACCTGACCCGCGCGATGCCGCTCGCCAGCGTCGACAGCGGCCTGTTCTTCGAGCGGCCAACCGCCGCGGGCGGGTTGCAAACGCTGGAGCCGCGACTGTTCTACACCTACATCCCCTATCGCGATCAGGACACGTTCCCGGTTTTCGACACCAACGAAACCGCGTTCAGCTTCGCCACCCTGTTTCGCGACAACCGTTTCAGCGGCTCCGACCGCATCGGTGACGCCAACCAATTCACGCTCGGACTGACCACGCGCACCCTGCGCCCGGAAAACGGCGCCGAACACTGGCGCGCCAGCCTCGGGCAGGTGTACTACCTGCACGACCGCGAGGTCACTCTCCCCGGCGGCGCGCCGGCCCAGGATTCACGCTCGGACTACGCCGCCGAACTGAGCTACACCGGCAGCCAGGGGCTGTCCGGGCGCGCCAGCGTACTGGTCGATGCCGAGGCGCTAGAGACCCGCGTCTCCAGCGTCATGCTCAACTATCGCATCGATCGCGAACGCCTCGTCAACCTCGAATATCGCCTGCGCCGCGACGAAATCGAACAAACCAATCTCTCGTTCGTCTGGCCTTTGCGCCAAAACTGGCGCCTGTTCGGGCGCTGGCTCTACTCCCTCGAAGACACCCGCCACCTCGAACTGATGGGCGGCCTGGAGTACGAAAGCTGCTGCTGGGCCGCACGCGCGCTGAACCGACGATTCATCCTGAACGATCAGGAGGACTATAATGATGCGTTTTACTTCGAGCTCATCCTGAAAGGCTTGGGTTCTCTCGGCAAGGCCGGTAGCCTGCTGCAACAATTGATTTCCGGATATCAAAATGAACTTGATTAGACTGAAGTCCTGGGCTGTCGCCATCGCCCTCGCCTTGATCGCGAGTCACGCCGCCGCGGAAGTGCGCTGGCTCGACCGCATTGTCGCGGTCGCCGGACAGGACGTGGTCACCGAGACCGAGCTGCGCGCGTCACTGAACCAGATCGTGCGCGAATTGCGCGCCCGCAACACCACGCCGCCATCCGACGCCGTGCTGGTCAAACAGGTGCTTGACCGGATCATCCTCGACAAGCTCCAGCAGCAGCGCGCCGACGCCCTCGGCATCCGAATCGACGACATCACCCTCGATCGCGCGGTGCAAAATATCGCCGGTGAGAACAACATGACGGTGAGTCAGTTCCGCGAATCACTCGAACGCGATGGGATTCCATTTCAGAGCTTTCGCGACAAGGTCCGCACCGAACTCGCCACCGCCCAGCTGCAACGCCGCGAGGTCGATAACCGTGTGACCGTCAGCGAACAGGAGATCACCGATCTGATCGCCAAGCAGAACCTCGGCACCGGCAGCACCCAAGAGTACCGCGTCAGCCATATCCTGATCGCCGTCCCCGAGGCCGCCAATCCAGCGCAGATCGAGGCGGCGCAGCAACAGGCCACCGAGGTGCGCCGGCGGGCCGCCGCCGGTGAGGACTTCGGTCAGCTCGCGGTGGCACACTCGAAAAGTCAGCAGGCACTCCAGGGCGGCGACCTCGGTTGGCGCGCGGCGGACCAGTTACCGACAATTTTTGCCGACCAGATCCTGCAACTGGCGCCGCAAGGGGTCAGCGAAGTCATCCGCAGCGGCAGCGGGTTTCACATCGTCAAGTTGATGGACAAGCGTGGCGGCCAGAGCGGCCCGCAGATCACCCAAACCCGGGCGCGCCACATCCTGCTCAAGACCACCGAAGTTCGCGACGTCGCGACGGCCCGGCAACAGCTGCAGGATTACAAGCGCCGGGTTCAAGCCGGCGAAGACTTCTCCGCCCTGGCACGACGGTTCTCGGAGGATACTGGCAGCGCCGTCGAGGGCGGCGAGCTCGGCTGGAATGCGGTCGGCGCGTTCGTCCCCGAGTTCGAAGAGACGCTCGCGCGGTTGCGCCCAGGCGAAATTGCCGAACCCATCCAGACGCGATTCGGCTGGCATTTGATTCAACTGATGGAGCGACGCCAAACCCAGGTTGCCGACGACACCCTGCGCTCACGGGCACGAGAGCTCATTTCGCGCCAGAAGCGTGAGGAAGAACTGGAGCTCTGGCTGCGGCGGCTGCGCGATGAGTCCTTCGTCGAGTACCGCATCGGTCAATCGTCCGGTTCCTGAGCGACGCGTCAACTCGCCCGAACATGGCCACGCCCATTAGACCGATCGCCATTACACCCGGTGAACCGGCGGGTATCGGACCCGATCTGGTGCTGCAACTTGCGGCGCAAGCGGCATTACCCGCACCCTGTGTCGTCATTGCCGACCCGGAACTGATGCGCGCGCGGGCGCAACGCCTGGGCCTGCGACTACGGATTGATCCGGGTCCGATCACCGCCCACCCATCCAGCGAGCCCTCACTCAGCGTGCTGCCCGTCACGCTGCAACACTCGGTTGAGCCCGGCCGACTCGATCCAGGCAACGCCACGTACGTGCTCGAAACCTTGCGCCGCGCGACCGCCGGTTGCCTCAGCGGAGAATTCGCGGCGCTCGTGACCGGACCGGTGCATAAGGGTGTCATCAACGACGCGGGCATCGCGTTCTCCGGCCACACCGAGTTTCTCGCCGATCTATGCGGCGGCGTCCAGCCGGTCATGCTGTTGGCCACCGACACCTTGCGGGTCGCGCTCGTGACCACCCATCTGCCGTTACGCGACGTGGCGGCCGCGATCACGGCGGACAGACTTGAACAGACCTTGCGCATCTTGCGCCGCGATCTCATCGAGCGCTTTCGGATCCCCGCCCCGCGTATCCTCGTTTGCGGTCTCAATCCGCATGCCGGCGAAGGCGGGCATCTCGGCGACGAGGAAATCACGGTGATCGCGCCCGTTCTCGAATGCCTGCGCGGCGAAGGTTTCCAATTGATCGGCCCGGCGCCTGCCGACACGGCGTTTACGCCAGCCGGGCTCGTCGACGCCGATGTCGTCCTTGCGATGTATCACGACCAGGGTTTGCCGGTCCTCAAGTACGTCGGGTTCGGCAACGCGGTCAACATCACGCTTGGATTGCCAATCGTGCGCACTTCGGTCGACCACGGTACCGCGCTCGCCCTCGCTGGCCGCGGCGAGGCTGACCCGGGCAGCCTGATTGCCGCGCTGCGGATGGCCCGCAGTCTCGCGGCATAGCGCCACCGAGTTCTCGAAATCGGCGCCGGCGGCGCGCTTGCCACGCGCGCGCTGTGAAGCCCTTCCTGTCACCCGCCCCAACTCGCGTTTTAACATAATGGTCACGGACATCCAGCCACCTTGGAGGCGCGGAGCACGCCGCCACGCGACCGAGTCAGGTCGCGTACAACAACTAGAAAAAAGGGCTCAATACCATGTCTGAAGACGACTCTATCCAACGGCGATCGTATTACCGCCTGCGCTACTTTGCCGAGATCGACGATTCCCCCCAGGTGGAAATCGACGGGCAGTACTACCGCCTGGTCGAACTCTCTGAAGGAGGCGCACGGATCGAAACCGGCGCGACCCGGTTTGGCGAACGCGCCGAGATCCGCGGACGCATTCACTACAACGACATCGACTACGACACCTTCGAGGCCACCGTACTGCGCACCGAACGCACCGAGATCGTGATGCGCTTCTTCCGCGGCATCGGTCTCAAACGCATGATCGACGAGCAACGCCGCATGCGTCTGCACTACCCGCACCTCTATCGCCCAAAGCTCGTGGCGTAGAATCCGGCGGCCGCTGACGTTGGCACGCAATCGCTTACGTCCGGCGTCGGCGGGCACGGATTCGGGTGCAGCAGCAAGCGTCCGGGGCGAACCGTCCCCGGCGCAATAGATGTAACGATCCGTCGCGTCGCTTGGCGGCGGACGGGCAGATCAAGGCCCAAGGTGGCACATAATCAAGAGGTCAACAGCATCGTACTCAGGCTCCAGATCCCGATCAGTTTCAAACGCATGCTCGATGAACAGCGGCGGATGATCGCCCGCTATCCGATGTACTATCGGCCGACGCCGCGCGCTGAGCACTTGTGTTTGGGCCACCCAAGCGCCGGGACGCTGCGACAAAATCCCTACCGGATCACCGCCAGCGTGGGGTGCTCGACTTGAGTCTGTAGAATGCGCCGCCATCGCTTGCCTACGCTCTAACATCGATTCGCACCATGACCCATACCATAACCCTCCGACCCAACGGCCTACAGTTCACCGCCGAGCCCGGCGAGCCGCTGCTGGAGGCAGCCCTGCGTCAGGGCATACCGCTCGCCTATGGGTGTCGCAGCGGTAACTGCGGCGACTGTGCCGGCCAACTCGCATCGGGCCAGATCGACTACGCGAGCGCCCGACCTGCCGGGTTGACCGAAGAGGAGCATCGACGCGGCAAGGTGCTGCTGTGCCAGGCCCACGCATTAACCGATCTCGAGCTTGAAGCACGCATCGTCGACGCCCCGGCGCACATCCCGATCAAGACCCTACCCGCGCGCGTGATCACGCGTACCCGCTTGAGCCACGACGTCATGTTGCTCGAACTCAAACTCCCTGCCAGCGAGCGACTGCAATTTCTGCCGGGCCAGTATGTGGAAATTCTGCTGAAAGTCGGTAAGGCACGCGCGTTCTCGATCGCCAACGCGCCGCGCGCGGACGACGTATTGCAACTCCATATACGCGCCGTGGCGGGTGGGCTGTTCACCCAGCAGGTCTTTAACGATCTACCCGACAAGGCCCTGTTGCGGCTGCGCGGGCCGCTGGGCACCTTCTTCCTGCGTGAAGACACTGATCGACCGATCCTTCTGGTCGCCGGCGGGACTGGATTCGCCCCGATCAAAGCCATCGTCGAGCAGGCCGTAGCCAAGCGCCTCTCGCGCCCTATGCATCTTTTCTGGGGGGTGCGGGCGCGCCAAGATCTCTACCTCGGCGGTCTCGCCCAGGCCTGGGCGGATGCACATGACGAGATTCGTTACACGCCGGTGTTGTCGGATCCCGCCGCCGAGGGCAGCTGGAGCGGTGCGTCCGGCCTGGTGCATGAACGCGTGTGCGCGACCTACCCAGACCTCAGCGGATACGACATCTACCTCTGCGGACCACCGGCGATGATTCAGGCTGCGACAACTGCGTTTACAGCGCTCGGACTGCCGCGCGATCGGCTGTTTCACGACAGCTTCGAGTTCAGCAAGGACGCTACAGCGGCCATCGCAGGCCATGTGTCGACTGTTTGACGCGAAACCGCCGCCATCGTTCATGTCCGCACCCGCACCTAGGAGCCTGTCGGACTTGAACCTAGAATTCTCGGTTGAACAGTGGGCGTAACAGATTTGTCACGGATTTCGCCACAAGTGGCAGTTTTGCCTCCAAGCGTGTCACGACCCGAGGACCACGCGACCGCAATGCATACCTCATGCGTCAGGGCGCGTCGGCACGCCGACGCGCCCTGACGCGCGAAATGCTGCCGTGCTTCAAAACGCTAAACGCGCCGAGTGAGGCACGGCGGCGACATCTCGGGCTCAGCTCGCGGTCGCCCGGCGTGCGAGCCACCGCGCGATCAACGCCTGAGGCTTTACGCGCTCAAGCTGAGATGGGAGCGAATAGGTCGCGCACGATCGTCAAGGCCATCGACTCCGGCAACTCGACGTCGTCGTAAGTGACGACCTGACCGGGTTCGAGCGCGCGCGCAAGTACGCCGCCCTTGAGCACGCCGATCGGCACATGGCGGGGATTGTCCTGAACCAACGCCACCTCGCCCCGCAACTCGAAACCTCCAATCGCCTGCTCGATGCGATGCCCCTTTGGCAACGCGGTCTTGGCGATCGCCAGCACACCCAATCGTGGCTTGCGCGAATTGTTCAGCAACACGCCGCCGCCGTTCAACACCCGAGTCACGGTCTTGGCGATCTCGATCGCGCAGAGATGGTAGTTGCGGGTCAGCACATAGAACGGACCGTCGCCCATCTTGATGTTGCGTAGCGGAATGCGCTCGGCTTCGTCATGCAAGGCGGCGATGAAGACCCCGGGCGGTTGAGTGCGCGAAATCGTGTAGTCGGCAATCGGCTGGCCGAACGCTTGCGCTTTGGCCGCCAGCACCTTCGCGGCGTCATCGCTTTCGTCCTTTTGCATCCCTACCATCCCTTGCTGGAGAATGGTCGCACCCATACCGTTGCCGATGAACGCCTGCTCGATCTGGAGCTTGGTGCCATCGGTGAAAGACGTCGTCTGCGACAGACTGAAACCCTGGCGGTCGGCCCAGTACTGCATGTCCTCGCGTGTGGGATTGTGATTCATATAGCCTTTCATATTGCCGTAGACGAGCGGCTTGAATCCCATCTGAACCACGTCCTCATGCAGCGCCGCCAGACACCCGGGTTGATCCCCCTCGGCTTCGGTCACGAAACCCTTGTCGACGAAGTACGATCCGGTCGTAATATGAAATTCCGAATTCATCGTCACCACCGGGCGCCCGGCGCGCAGGGCGCGATCCACCACGACGGTGGCGTGGATCGGGTCGCCGCTGCACTCGACGATCAGTTCGGATTTTTCGATCAATTCGTCGAGCGAGTTGGTGAGCGCTTCAGCGAACGGAAATCCCGTGATATCCGAAGGCTTGCGCCGGGTCAAAATCGCGTTGAGACGATACTGCGGATAGTGCAGGGCAATCAGCCGGGCGAAACCATTGGCGATAAATCCTGTTCCCGCGAGCCCGATATTGCGTATGGCGTGCATTATACTTCCCGGTTGACGGCCACCGCTTGGGCGCTACAAGCGATGACCCTGACTGATAAAGGTGACAAGGACTGATAAAACGGTTGGCGCTTGAGCGTTAATCTACCGCAATTCGCGGATACCCGAAGCACCCATCGATCGAATCTGCCGAATCGCTCACAACCCGTGCCGCAAGCCGGGCACCCGCCGAGTAGCCAACGCTGGGCCAACCCAGGCCTACTCCGCTGCTTCCCGCGGTTCGAGTACTGAATCCGATTGAAAAATCGGCGCCCGTACCCAATGTCACCCGATCACGCCCATGCGTTGGCGCAATCGAATCGAACCAGCAACGACCCCCGCGCGTACCCCATGCACACACTGACCATTCCCGTCACCGCATTCCAGCAGAATTGCACCGTTCTGATCTGCGACAAAACCCACCGCGCCGCAGTCGTCGATCCGGGCGGCGAGGTGGAACGAATTCTCGACGCAGTGGCGCGTGCCGGCGGCGTACTCGAAAAAGTGCTACTGACGCACGGCCACATCGACCACGCCGGTGGCGTCGCCGACCTCGTCAAGCGCCTCGGACTCACCGTCGAAGGCCCGCATTCGGCCGACCAATTCTGGATCGATGCCCTGGCGCAGCAGAGCCGACTGTTCGGTCTACCGATAGCCGAACCCTTCACCCCCGACCGCTGGTTGCGTGACGGTGACACCGTCGAGGTGGGTGACGAGCAACTCGCCGTGCTGCACTGCCCAGGCCACACCCCGGGGCACGTCGTGTTCCACCACGCACCGTCGCGGCTCGCGCTGGTGGGCGACGTGCTGTTCAAAGGGTCGATTGGTCGCACCGATTTCCCACAAGGCAATCACGCCGAACTGCTGCGCTCGATCACCGATCGGCTGTGGCCGCTCGGCGATGAGACGCGGTTCATTCCGGGCCATGGCCCCGAATCGACGTTCGGACACGAGCGGCGGACAAATCCCTACACCCGAGCCCGGTAAGTCGGGCGCACTCATGGCGTGCGCAAGGCCTCGCTCGCGATCGTCTCGCTCCACAACGGCTCGCCACGCTGGTTCCACGCCGAGATGCGCAATTCACGCCGTGCCGCCGGGCCGGTAAATTCCAGGGTACAGAAGTTGCGTTCCAGGACCAGCGTGCCCGGCAACTCGTTGATCGGGTGCGGTCGCGGATGGATGCGCGAGGTCAATGGCGAACAGACCAGTTCATAAAGCGGGTAGACACCCGGGCGCTCGTGCGCCGACAAATAGGTGTAGTGAACGTCGCCCGAGACCATCACCACGCCATCGATACGCGCCTCGCGCAGCCAACGCAGAAAGGCCTCGCGTTCGTGCGGAAAATTGTGCCATCCCTCGCCGCCGCGCCGTTGCGCGGAGATCGGCTCCGCGAGCAGACGACTGCCGCCGACGATCAGCTTGAAGGTCGCCCGCGATTCAGCAAGCGCGCGTTGCAACCAGGCCAGCTGAGCATCGCCGAACATCGCTTTGCCGGGTACGTCCGGCGCGTTGTCATCGTCACGGTGAAAGCGATTGTCGAGCAAAAACAACTCGACGTCCTCGATCGCCGCGTGCGCGAAGGTTCCCGGCACACCGGGTAGACCGTAAGTCGCCTGCGGCCAATAGCGACGAAACAACGCCAGACTCGAGTCCCGGTGCTCGAAACCGCGGTTCGAATTGTTCGGACCATAGTCGTGGTCGTCCCAGATCGCGTAGTGGTGGCCGGTCTGCAGCAGTTGCTGCAGCGGTTCGAACGTGCGCGTGATCGCCCAACGGGCGTTCATTTGCTCGGGAGGATTCTCGGCAAAGTCCGAATCGCGGTAGTAGATGGAGTCCCCCAGCCACAGCATCGCGTCAGGACGCTGCGCCGCGATGCGGTCGAAAATTCCGTACCCGGAACTGAAACGACTGGCCTCCGGTCCGCTCACATCGAGCGCGATATGCGCACACGAGCCGGTCGCCAAACGCACCGCCTTCGGCGCCTCGCGCCGTTGCGGCTGAGTCACAAATTGATAGCGCGGGTTGCCCGCTACCGCGGTACCATTTAGCAGCAAGCGATACGCATAGCGTTCGTTCGGCTCAAGCCCGGCGAGCACGAGCTGCGCCACGTGGCCCGTCGTCGGGTCGGCGGTGACCGCCCCGCTGCGCCTGCGTTCATCGGGTCGCGCCTGCGGCCAGTATTCGATCGCCGCCGCAACCGATCGGTCAGTCATCAGCCAGATGCGCGCCTCGTG
Organism: uncultured Thiotrichales bacterium; assembly: GCA_964620675.1. GTDB lineage: Bacteria > Pseudomonadota > Gammaproteobacteria > UWMA-0217 > UWMA-0217 > CAYSFW01. The sequence continues at coordinate 56,777 of CAZUJU010000007.1, forward strand.
CGGGCTGCTCGGCCCAGCCATCGGCCCCCCGACCACTCGCGCCGCGGCGCAACCACCGAGCACGAACGCGGCTACCGCGATCAACCCCAGCCGCAGCGAGTATCCTGCCTGAACCTGATACACTTCTAACCTCATATCCAATCGGACTCTGCGTCATTTACCAAAAGGGATAGTCACGGCGGCGAAATCTGCGAGTTCCTTGACCTAGCTCAATTGACAGAGATTACCCATCGCGCCGATCCTATGCCGCAAATAAGTTTACTTTTCAATGTTTTATTAGTTTTTAAATACATATCGACGAATTGATATACGAGGACGAGGACACTAAGGCTATGATTCCCTTTGAACAATTAAGCGCACAGAACCACGAAATCGCCGAACTCACCAAGGTGTTGTCGCACCTGATTCGCGACCGCGAGTTGTGTGATACGGATATCGCCAGCAAGCTGTTCAACCAGTACGTGAGCGATGTGCGCGAACACTTCGAGCGCAACAGCAAAATGATCTACGGTGGCCTGCTTACCCATAGCGAGCCCAAGGTCACCAACACCGCCAAGCGTTTTCTTGAGGGCGAAAAGGAAATCAAGAAACTGTTCAAGGACTTCGTCCAGCGCTGGTGCCGACATGGCCTGCTGATCAAAGACCACGCGCGCTTCGTCGCCGAGGCTGACGACATTTTTCGACTGGTCGCCAAGCGGATCCAGGCCGAGTTCGAGGAGCTCTACCCGATTGCCCGACGGGTTGAAGCCAGCACGGTCCAGCGCGCATCGGCTTGAACCCAAGGGCGCGTCGCCTCGCGGCGATGCGCGGTTTGGCGATGCGGCCTCGGGCCGCGTCCACTGCCTTAACCCGACCGCCAAACCGCCTGCGTTCTTCCTGAACGCAGGCTTTTTTGAACCACGCTTTCAGCGCGCGGCAAGCGTCTGAGATCTTTTTGCGCTCGGTCGCCCGCGACGCCGCGAAACCGGATGTGTCAGCGTATCGCGGCGATCACTGTTCAATCGGCGGTAGCCGCGCGCAGAAACGCGAGCGCGAGACCAGCGCCGTCGGTTCAGCGCCGTAAAGCGCGCTACCGCGCCAACACCCAGTTCAGTGCACGCTCAAGCTCCGCGTCATTCAACGGAACGGCCAGATGTCCCTCCCCACTGCGCAGGTAAGCCGTCACCGTTGCCTGAGCATCGTCGCGACCACGGTATTTCTCGGCGGATTTCGTAAAAGCCGGGCCGGTCTTGTCCTTATCCGTTCCGTGGCAGTTCAGACACAAGCCCTTTTTGAGCAGCGCCGCGACCTCTGCGGGCGGCTTCGCGGCCGTCACTTTTGGGGCCGTAAGATCGGTGCCGACTCCGCTGGCGCCCGCCGCATATTGCCCCCACACCGCCTCCGGGGTGGATTCAACAGCAGCAACTTCCGCTTCCCCTGGGGCATGGTGGGCAATGCCTTGGTGGCAATCGATACAGGTCGTGCCGCCTTGCGCCAGCAGCGCATGGGCTTCGCGCGCCTCGGGGCGCTGCGCCTCGGCTCGCATGTGGTCGGTGTCGTGGCAATATCGGCATTCGGCGGAATCGTTCGCTTGCAGCCTGGCCCAGACCTTTTTCGCCATCTCCTCGCGGCGTTCGGCGTACTGCGCCTCGGTCGCGAGAACGCCGCGCATCTCCTGCACGATGTCTTTGGTGCCAACAATGATTTTGGTGATCAGCTTTTGCGGATAGTGATGCGGAATATGGCAATCCGCGCAATGCACCTGAATTCCGGTGCGATTGGCGTAATGGAGGGTACCGCGATACTCCGTGTGCGGAATCGTCATGCTGTGACAACTCGAACAAAATTCGTTGGTTCCAGTTGCATTCACCGCCATCTGCGTCCCGATGACGAGACCCGCGCCAACGACAGCGCCTAGCGCAATCAGGCCTAAAAATGCCATTGCATACCTCCTCGGCTGACGGCGGCGCATTCTAAATCGCCGTCGTGTAGGGTTATTGATGTTGGTTTTTTACCGACTGGAAACTTAGCCCGGCGATCGATTTTTTCGCGATAACCCAGATCAAATCGATCACAACGCCGCAACAAATCGCGTCGCGAGCGGTCAATCAACCGAACGCTCCGATGCCCAACCCGGCGGGATGCGTCGTGCGGCACCGAAACAGGTTGCTCAACGGCTGCAACTGACTCAAAAATATGGCGTCGCGGCCGTTGCGCGCCCGACCCACCCGACCACGACTCAGGAGAACACCTCATGCGCCTCGGCAACTCTCGGCGGAGCGAAAACCTCGAGGATCGGCGCGGCGCCAGCGGCGGTTCGCGCACGGCACGCCGCGGCGGGCTCGGACTCGGCGCGGTCGCGCTCGCGGTGATCGCCAGTTACTTCCTCGGTCTCGATCCCACGCAGGTCTTACGCGCCTTATCGGGCACGATGACGAGCACCGAACAGGAGGTCCCGTCCACGCGCTCCCCGGCCGAAGACGCCAAAGCCGTTTTCGTCTCCAAGATCCTCGCCGAGACTGAGGACACCTGGAGTGGGGTTTTTAGCGCCGCCGGCGAACGCTATCGGGAACCCAAACTGGTGCTGTTCACCGGCGCCACTGACACCGCCTGCGGCATGGGGCAACGCGCGATGGGTCCGTTTTATTGCCCCGCCGATCAGACCGTGTATATCGACCTCGCGTTTTACGACGAATTGACGAAGCGCTTCAACGCCCCCGGCGAGTTCGCCCAAGCCTATGTCATCGCCCACGAAATAGGGCACCACATCCAACACCAGCTCGGGATCACGACCAAGGTACAAAAACTCCAGGCCCGCAGTGACGAAGTCACCGCCAATGCACTGTCGGTTCGACTCGAATTACAAGCCGATTGCCTCGCGGGGATGTGGGCCAAACGAACCGATGCCGCGAAGCAGATCCTCGAACCCGGTGAGATCGAGCAGGCCCTCAATGCCGCCGCCGCTATAGGCGATGACCGCATGCAGAAACGCGCCCAAGGCTACGCGGTACCGGATTCCTTCACCCACGGCTCGTCGCAGCAGCGGATGCGGTGGTTCAAACGTGGCATCGACAACGGCGATTTTCAGCAATGCGATACCTTCGCCGCGGAACAGATCTAACCGATACCCAGGATGCGATCGGGTGAACACGCGGAAACTGCCTCATCAGCAACGAATGCGTTTCGGCTGGGTTACGCGGCGAGTCGCGTACGAGCGCGAACTTCGCAAACTCAAGGTTTGAGATCCACACCCGAATGCGCGCCACGCGCGAGCCGGCCACACCCATTCTGTGATCGGCCGCGACGACAGCGATGAATAATCGTCACTAGACTCCACTTGTTCCGAGCGACCACCGAACCAGCGGCGTCGCGGTCCCGACTTGAAGCCCCCCCACTGCTTCGACCGAGCCCGACAATCGGCTCCATGTCGCCCGACCCATCGGTTGGCGGCCAAACTCCAGACATCCGTTACATCGGCAAGGATGCCAGGGGAATCAGTGCGCAAGAATTTACCGGTCACCAACATCCTCCATGAGCTGCCCGAGGGCGGCTCATTGGTCTCAAAAACCAACCTCAAGGGCGAAATCACCAACGCCAATCCAGCATTCATCGAGATCAGCGGTTTCTCCGAGCCGGGCCTGCTCGGAGAAACCGCAAAATCTGGTGCGACATCCGGACATGCTACCGGAGGCGTTCGCCGATCTCTGGAATACGATCAGTCGCGGTCTGCCCTGGCGCGGTATCACCAAAAATCGTTGCCGTAACGGCGACGCCTACTGGGTACGCGCCAATGTCACGCCGGTGCGGGAGTCCGGACGTATCGTGGGCTACATGTCGGTCCGCACCCGCGTTACACCCACCGAAATCGCCACTGCCGAACGACTTTATGCCGACATGCGTAACGGCCGAATGCGCGGACGCCGTCTCGAAGAGGGTGTCGTGTGCAACACGGCGTTGCCCGCAAGGCTGTTAAAGGTGAGCAATTGGAGTACGCGCGCCCGAATCCGCGCCGTGAGCCTTTTCAACGCCAGCGTGGTCGCGATCGCGGGTGGGTTGTTCGCGCTTGGCGCATCGCCTTCGCTGGTGGCGGTCATCACGGTCGCCGTCGCACTGGTTTGCCTGGCAACCGGTGGATACCTCGAACGCAGCATCGCCCGCCCCTTGGAAACCGCGCTCGCGGCGACACACGGAATCGCGGCCGGGGAATTGCGGTTCCGTACCGGAGGCGATGAAATGAACGATATCGCGCGCTTACTCCGCGCGCTGGAACAGGTCGCGGTGAATTTTGCCGCGATCGTCAAGGACATCGCCAACGGAACCCAATCCATTCATCGCGCCACCCGTGAAGTGGCGGCCGAGACGAACGGACTCTCGCAGCGGACCGAACAACAGGCCAGCGACCTGATGGAGACCGCCTCCACCATGGAAGAGCTCACCGCCACCGTCAAACGCAACGCCGAAAACGCCGTGCGCGCGAGCCAAATCTCGACCAGCGCATCCCGGGTCGCCGAGGAAGGCGGCGCCGCCATGCGCGACGTGATTGATAAAATGGTGGCCATTACCGAAAGTTCACGCCAGATCACCAACGCCGTTGGCCTGATCGACGACATCGCATTCCAAACCAATCTGCTCGCATTGAACGCTGCCGTCGAGGCCGCACACGCCGGGCAGCAAGGCAAAGGCTTTGCCGTGGTCGCGGCGGAAGTTCGCAATCTCGCCCAACGCAGCGCGGAAGCCGCGCGCGAGATCAAGGTCTTGATCTCCGAATCGGTGGCGTAAGTGGAAAGTGGATCGACACTCGTATCCCGCGCCGGCGTCACGATCGAAAACGCGGTGCTGTCGGTACGCCAAGTCACTGAGTTGGTGTCGGAGATGGCCATGTCGTCGCAGAAGCAAGGCCACGGCATCGAGCAGGTCAGTCACGCCAATACGCGGCTCGAGAACATCACACAGCAGAATGTCGCCCTGGTGGAAGAAACCGCGTCCGCGACCGAAACCATGCAACAGGACGCAGCGCAACTTCATGCCGCGGTGGGAGTCTTTCAAAGCTGTAGCGCGTCCGGAGCGCCGTCGCCGAAGCCCCATACAGGTTCGCATTCGCAGGTATACGCTAGTGCCGATCGGCGACCGGCCCCCCGTTCACGCGCGGCCTGACCCCGTTTCAGTCATGCCGATCCCGGACTTTCGGTATCGGCATGTGGCTACTTGAGCGAGATCTCCCCTTCTTTGCCGAACGGCAACCGGATTGCCTCGCCAACCAAACTCAGCTTGCCATCGATCTTGTAACGCAGCGGTTTCTCACCATCGAGCGAGAGATTCTTGAGCCGATTGAATAGGGTCAACATATTGGTGGTGACACTCACCTTCATCTGCTCCTCCCCAAACGGCGGGATATTGACGTGATCACCACTCATTCCGCGCGCAAATTTTTCATCATTCAATTCAAGCGTATACGTCAACCCACGGATCGGCAGGTTGAAGTCGTTGGGATTCTGGACCCGCAACACGAGATCGTAGCGTTGCTCCAATAACCCCATTTCGGCAAGTTTGAAACTGGAAACCGTCACGATCGGGGACTCCGTTTTCTGCATCAAACTCGCACAGCCCGACACCAGCAGCAGCCATAAGACCGGGAGTAAGCGCATCCAACGACGAATTCTCACGCGGGGAACCCTCCAAGTGATTCGTAAGACAAAACCGGGCGATCACGCGGAAAGCCCCGCCCGAAGACCACGTCAACCCGTCATAGTTCGGGCAAACGCGGGTACCGATCGAATTGTTGCAGTTGCACCGCCTAACATCCAGTCCCTGCCCCGCTCTCACTCGCTCGTGCTGATAGAAGTCTAAATACAGCCACTTATACCTAGTCTTCGCGCCAAAAACGGCGGCTCGGTGGAACGGTCCACGGCTTGATCCAAACGACCCGCTGCGGGACGATCGCGCGAGCACTCACCGAATCCGTGGCGACCCAGCGCACGGAACCCTTCGTCGCGGCTTTCTCAGTGACCAATTTGTGTATATACTTTCGGAATGTCGCGACCAGATTCTGAGACAGCTCGTCATGCCTGGATTGTCGGTGCAAGCACCGGCTTCGGCCTTGCGCTGGGGGCGGCTTTACGCAAGCGCGACTGGACCGTGACGCTCTCGGCCCGCAATCTGGCGCGCTTGGAGCAAGCCGCCGCATCGATCGGCGCGGCTCACGTTGGCGTTGACGTCAGCGATCGCGCGGGATTCCAGGCGGCGATTCAAACGATTTTTCGGACCACGCCGCCCGACACCGTGGTGTTGAACGCCGCGGAGTACGAACCGATGCCGCTCGCCGATTTCGATTCCGCATTGTTCGAGCGTTTGATTCGCACCAACTACCTCGGCGTGGTGTATGGACTCGAAGCCCTGCTCCCGGCAATGCGCGCGAACGGAGGTGGTCAAATCCTGATCACCGCGAGCATTGCGGGCTACCGGGGGCTGCCGCTCGCCGCCCCGTACAGCGCGACCAAGGCAGCATTGATCAACCTGGCCGAGGCGCTCGCGCCCGAAGCGGCGCGATGGGGCATACGCTTGCGCCTCATCAATCCCGGCTTCATCCGTACCCCGATGACCGGCAAAAACCCATTCAAGATGCCGTTTCTGCTCGAACCCGAGGCCGCAGCCGCGTATGTCGTCCGTGCGATCGATCGCGACGGCTTCGAAATCGCGTTTCCGCGACGCTTCGCCTACCTGATGAAGCTGTTGCGGATCCTGCCCTATCGACTGTATTTCCCGCTTATGCGTTTACTGAGCCAATGATGCAATGACGCCGCTGGAACGCTACATCGATTTGTTCGAACACCTTACGCCGGCCGACATCGAGCGCTTCGAATCCTATTTTGCGGCCCGCGCACGGTTTCAGGATCCCTTCAACGACGTGACCGGCATTACGGCCATACAACAGGTTTTTCGGCACATGTTCGCGACCCTCGAACAACCTGCTTTTACCGTGACGCACGCCGCGCAGACCGGACTCGACGCCTTCCTGCGGTGGCAATTCGAATTCCGCTTGCGGGGTCGCCACCGGCAGATTATCGGCGTCAGCCACGTGGCGTTCGACACCGACGAACGAGTCGCGGCCCATATCGATTACTGGGACCCGGCGGCCCAACTCTACGAACAGCTGCCGCTCCTGGGGCCACTCCTGCGCGGAATTAAGCACAAGCTCGCCGCGACACCCTCGGCCAACCCGTCGCGACCCGCGCGCTAATCGGCCCCCCGAGCGCATGGACTAATGGATTACAAGAGAGACGCGAACATGACAGCCACCGACCCACCCTCGACCGCGAGCGACGACCAGCGTGCGGTCTACCGTATCGGCGCCGTCGCGCGCCTGACCGGCATCTCGCCAAACACGCTGCGCATCTGGGAACGCCGTTATGACCTCGTGGACCCGCAGCGCACCGCCAAAGGCGGTCGCCTCTACAGCAAGCAGGACATCGCCCGCCTCGCCTTGATCAAGGGCTTGGTCGACCAGGGCGACTCGATCAGCACCGTCGCCAACCTCGCGCTCGAAACCCTCCGCCAACGCATGCAGGACCGGCGCCAACTCGTACCGGCACCTATTGTCTCGACGCAGCCGCGCAGCGTATGCATCGTCGGCGGCGCGTTGGCGGTTCGCGTCCGCCAGGCGCCCGCGATCCCCGAAGTCGTGACCCTGGTCGGAATCTTCGAATCCCTGCAAGCGTATCAACAGGTGCTGCCCGTCTGTCAGTCACTCGTCATCGAAGTCCCAGCTCTCGACCTTGCGCAACTCGATCTTTTGCTCGGCGTTTCGCGATCCGGGCGCGCCGAGTCCTTGGTGATCGTCTATGCCTTCGCCAATCAAGCGACACGCAAGGCCGCCCGCGAACACGGGATTGAATTGCTGCGCGCCCCGCTCCCGCTCGACCAACTCTGGCGGCAATGCGTCGTCGCAGTGGCGCCCGACACCGCGCCCCGCGCGGACGGCGACCCGGAACATCAACCCGTTGCCACGCGCCGGTTCTCCGACGTCCAACTGGCGCATTTCGCGACGACCAGCACGCGGATCAAGTGCGAGTGTCCTCAGCATCTTGCCGACATCATCCAGACCCTCGTCGCCTTCGAGGACTACAGCCAGCAGTGTCAGAACCGCAACCAGGACGACGCCGCGCTGCACGCATACTTGTTGGTCACCACGGCCCGCGCGCGCGCGATTCTCGAACAATCGCTCGCCAAGGTCGCTGAGATCGAGAACATCCGGTATTGAAATCGGGAAACCCGGTCGACCACCTCGGCGGCGTCACCCCGCTCTGGGTGCTGACGAACGGCAGTGCGCGCGACGCCACCCTACCCGCCGCGGCAACCGCGACCCATGCCCTGCGACGCGCCTCGATTCGATTCGACCCATCGCGCGGAGGCCCGAACTCGCCCCGGCGCCCGGTCCCGAATCGCGGCACTCCAGACCCGCCCATTTCAAGTCCCGAATACGCCATTAGGAGATGAAGCCCCATGCACACCTATCCGGAAACCCTCAAGGCACTGTTGATCGTCACCGGCGAAAAAGTGGCAAGCGACGTCCAATGGCTCGTCAGGCGCTTGCGTAAACAACCGGATCACAGTTTCGACGTCGTCGAATACGCCATGCCCGGCACTGCGGAACCTTCGATCATCACGCGTATCGAACGCTGTGTACAACGCGGTGTGACCGAACTGGTCGTGTTGCCGTACGCGTTTCGCGATCATCCGGAGGGCCTGTCCGCCCTGCGCGCCACGATCGAGTTCCTGTGTACGCAGTACGCTGAAGTGGGCTTCTCTCTCGCCCCGGATGCGGATAACACCGATGCTATCCAAGCGCTGATACGGGAAAATTCGAACAACATGGGCGACCTCATCCGACTCAACCAGATTTCCCTCCACCCCGCGCCCAGCGCGGGTCTCGACGCCGTCGCCGGGTTCGTGCACGCGCGCTGGAGCCAGACCTACGCCAGCCAGCTTCCACCGGCGCTCGTGCAACGCCAGGACCGCGCCGCCTGGCGCGATCATCTGCGCGAATCGCATCAGCGTGGCTGGGTCGCGCGACTCGGGGAACGCATCATCGGGTACGCCGACCGCAGCCTGAACAATGTCGACAACCTCTGGATCGATCCCGGTTATCGCGGTCGCGGTATCGGCAGCCGCTTGCTGGATCGCGTCTGCGGCGATATTCAGACCAAGACCTTCGCCTACGCGCAAATGGGCGTCGAAGCGGCGGACCGGATGACCAGTGGGTTTCTGCAACATCGCGGCTGGCGTCGGATTGGCGAGGAAACGCTCCAACTCGCGCCGGACACGGCGGTTCAGGTCCTGGTGTTCGCCTGCGAACTCAAACGCCCGAGTCCGATCCGCACTTCGATCGGGTGAGTCCCCACAGTTAAAAGGGGACGCTACCCTTTTATTCATCTTAGTCGCTTTTTCCAGGGCGTCCCTGTGGGCGATCCTCCAACCCTCGTCCGACCCATCCAGGGGCGACGAGAAAAACCGCCCCTGCCAAAGGATGTCCCTTCCAGCCCCGCGTACGGTTGACGCGTTGGGCGTAACGCATATGCAGTGGTTTCAGGACACGCCATGGCGGTTTTGCGCAAGTCCTATGCGACAAAAACCGTGCAATCTATCCATTGGATGGTTATATTACACGGATGAATCCACGCATTGCTCAATCTATTCTTCATCAACTGCTCGCGGAATTCCCGGCCGTCGTGCTTACCGGTCCTCGCCAGGCGGGAAAAACCACGCTGGCACTGGCTGAAGCCGCCCAACGTCCCCGCACGCTGTATCTCGATCTGGAACTACCCTCTGCAAAACGCCAATTGGACGACCCGGAAGCATTCCTGCTCGCCCAACGAGACCGACTGGTCATCCTCGACGAAGTTCAGCGACTGCCGGAATTATTCGCCGTGTTACGCGGAGTCATCGATCAGCGCAGGCGAGCGGGCGAGACTGTCGGCCAATTCCTTCTCCTGGGTTCCGCTTCTGGCGTATTGCTGCGTCAGTCCAGCGAAAGCCTTGCCGGCCGGATAGTCCAAGTGGAACTCACGCCATTTCAGGCACGCGAACTCATCGACACCAGCCAAGCAAACGATGCTTGCAGCCAGCAGACAAACGCCCTCTGGTCGCGTGGCGGCTTTCCGCTGTCCTGGTTGGCCAAAGACGATCAAGCCAGCCTGCGCTGGCGCGAAGCGTTCATCATCACTTACCTTGAGCGCGACATTCCCGCGCTTGGTCCCCGAATTCCGGCCACAACACTGCGACGCCTATGGACCATGCTGGCCCACCACCAAGGTGGATTGCTCAATCAATCTCAACTGGCAGCATCACTGGCGATCAGCGGCCAGACCGTGGCGCGTTACATCGATTTGCTCTGCGACCTGATGCTGGTTCGGCGCTTGCCAGCCTGGCATGGAAATGTTGGCAAACGACTGATACGAGCACCCAAAGTTTATGTACGCGACAGCGGCATTGCACATGCGCTGCTTGGACTGAGCAACCAGGAAGCAGTACTTGCCCACCCAGTGGCCGGTGCCAGTTGGGAAGGCTTTGTCATCGAACAGCTACTCGCCGCGGCCCCGGATGCAGAAGCCAGTTTCTATCGCACAGCCCATGGCGCTGAGGCTGATCTGGTATTACGTTTCCGTAATGGCAAAACCTGGGTCATTGAAATCAAACGCTCATCGGCACCTGTCGTATCCAAAGGATTTCACTTGGCCGCCGACGATGTCGGTGCCCAACGCAAGCTCTTGGTGGCACCGGTTGCCGAAAGTTACCCGATGCGAGACGGAATCGAAGTCATGAATCCGCTGGCCGCAACAAAACTGCTGGGCGAATGATGTTACGATTTCCGCATGCCAAGATTTTCGCCAAAAGGGGACGCTACCCTTTTATTCATCTTGGTCGCTTTTTCCAGGGCGTCCCTGTGGGCGATACTCCAACCCACGTCCAATCTGGCTCCCCAATTTCTCAATGAAGCCATCAGAAACACAGGGTAATCGTTTCCCAACATCGCGCCGCAATATCTCGATCTCATCCGCTTCGTCTCCCTCAGCCAGCCAGACTGAACAGTTCTCTGTCTCAGAAAACTTTTTGTTCCAGTCCGATTTCGGATTGAGCAGTCGCTCTGATTGATTAACGCAATGCGCGGCGGCGCTTGACCAGCGGTAGTCTTCTGCGCGGCGTTCCATGCCTGCGCGCACCGGGTTGCGCTCCACGTATCGAACAGCCGCCCACAGGTATGACTCATCCAGAGGCGACGAGAAAAACCGCCCCTGCCAAAGATGCCCCTTTCAGCCCCGCGCACGGTTGACGCGCTGGGCGTAACGCACTCGCGATCCTCATCAGCAAAAAAAAGATGTCTTCGCGCCGATTGCCACGTTGCGTGATGTGGTGCGACTCTCCGGCAAATACTGTTCTCGATAGTCTGGGCATGTCGGGAGAGTAGCATTACAACGGGTGGCGTCCCCTTTATTATTTTTCAGTGCTTGCCACTCAGCGCACGAATCCGCTGGCGGTCACGCCCCGATGGGCGGTGCTCACTCGGGATCATGCCCTCACGTTGCAACCGACGCTGCGCAGCGTTTTCGGCGCGCGCCGCCAGGCTTTCCGGCGTCTCCTCGTACAGCGCCTGGGCGACGCTCGCCGGGCCACGGCGCTCCGACAGACCACGCACGATCACGGTGAGCTCCTCAAACCCGCGCCGAAGCTGCACCCGATCACCGAGATTGACCGCCCGCGACGGTTTGACGCGCTGCGCGTCCACCTGCACCTTGCCGCCCGCGATGGCCGCCGTCGCCAGCGCGCGGGTCTTGAAGAAGCGGGCCGCCCACAGCCACTTGTCGAGCCGGATGCGGCGATCCTCGTTGGGTTCAGTCATGCGTACAAGCTTCCTGTAGCGATCCGAGTACGACGGCGCTGGCCATGGTCGGCAGTTTCAGGGCGCCCACACCACCCGGTCGGAATCGATCGGCGCGGCGCGTCTCGATGCGCCTGAGGGCCACCGCGCCGCGTCGCCCCCACTTACGGATCATTCCGCGATACCCGTCAGACGGTGTGGATCGAGTAACTGTTCCAGTTCATGGCGCGGCAATCCCGTCATTTCAACCGCAACCTCCAGTACCGGACGGTGCTCGGCGATCGCGCGCCGCGCAATCTCGGCGGCCCGCGCGTAGCCCACCAGCGGATTCAGCGCGGTCGCCAGGATCGGATTGGCATTCAGGGTGGCCGCGACCCGTGTCCGATCGACTTCGAACCCGGCGATGGCCTGGTCGGCGAGCGCGCGGCTGGCCTGAGTCAGCAGCGCGATGCTGCGAAGCAGGTTGTCCGCGATCACCGGCAGCATCACATTAAGCTGGAAATTGCCCGACTGCGCGGCGACCGTAATCACAAGGTCGTTACCGATCACCTGCGCGGCAACCATGGCGACCGCCTCCGGAATCACCGGGTTGACCTTGCCGGGCATGATGCTGCTGCCGGGCTGCAACGCCGGCAAACGGATCTCGCCCAGACCTGCGAGCGGGCCGGAATTCATCCAGCGCAAATCGTTCGCGATCTTCATCAGGATGCACGCCAGCCCCTTCAACTGCCCGGACAGCGCCACCGCCGCATCCGGACTGGCGAGCCCGGCAAACCGATTGCGCAGCGGCCGAAACGCGAGCCCACCGAGCCGTTCGAGCTCGGCGCAGGCCTGTTGCGCAAACGCCGGATGGGCGTTGAGTCCGGTCCCAATCGCAGTGCCGCCGAGCGGCAGTTCGCGCAGCCGACGCAAGGCCTCGGCGATCGCGACACCAGCCGCCACGAGTTGTGCCTGCCAGCCCGACAACTCCTGCCCAAAGGTGAGCGGTACCGCGTCCATCAAATGCGTCCGGCCAGTTTTGACCACATGCATGAGTTCATCGCCGCGGCGCTCGATGACCGTGCGCAGATGCGCGAGCGCCGGCAACAATTCGGCATCGACCGCCAGCGCCGCAGCCACCTGCAACGCCGTCGGGATCACATCGTTCGAGCTCTGCCCGCGGTTGACCGCGTCGTGCGGACTCACCGCACGCCCCAGCGCCCGGCTCGCGAGGTTGGCTATTACCTCGTTGGCGTTCATATTGGTCGAGGTGCCGGAGCCACTTTGAAACACCGCAACCGGAAATTGCGCGTCATGCTCGCCGCGCGCCACCGCGAGCGCCGCCGCCCGAATTGCGTCCGCCAAGTCCGGTTCGAGCTGCCCCAGATCACGATTGGCGCGGGCGCACGCCGCCTTGACCAGACCCAGCGCATGGATGAAAGCGATCGGCATCACGCGCCCATCGAAACGAAAGTTCTCGATGGCGCGCTGGGTTTGCGCCCCGTACAGCGCCGCGGCGGGGACGCGAACCTCGCCGAGACTGTCGCGTTCGATTCGAAACTCTGGATTGACCATGGGGGTGCTATCTGGTTGCGCAATCGCTAACAATTTGAGGCACGCACAAGTATACACCCTGCCCATCGCGGTCATTTCCAAGGTTAAGCGGACCCCTCCGCGCAGCGCTCGACCCTTCGTGAACCGGCCCGATAGGGGACCGTGACCGCCGTCTGATATAGTTCCGCGTTTCCGACATGACCCCCGGGACGCCCGATGGAACTCACCGCTCTTACCGCCATATCCCCGATCGACGGTCGTTACGCTCAGCAGACCGCCGCGCTCAGGCCGCTGTTCAGCGAGTTTGGCCTGATCCACCATCGCGTGCTGGTTGAGGTACGCTGGTTGCAGGCGCTCGCCGCCCAGGTCGAGATAGCCGAAGTGCCGCCGCTGTCGCCGGCGGCTGATGCCTGGTTGAATACGATCGTCTCCGGCTTTTCCGTCGCGGACGCAGAGCGGGTCAAAACCATCGAACGCACCACCAATCACGACGTCAAGGCGGTCGAGTACCTGTTGAAGGAAAAGTTCGTCGGCAATCCCGAACTGGAGCACATCAGCGAGTTCCTGCACTTTGCCTGCACCTCGGAGGACATCAACAATCTGGCCTATGCGCTAATGCTCAAGCGCGGGCGCGACGAGGTATTGTTACCGGCGCTGCACGGGGTCGCCGCACGCCTGCGCGAACTCGCCCATGCCCACGCCGAGGTGCCGATGCTCTCGCGCACCCACGGTCAGCCCGCATCGCCGACGACCCTCGGCAAGGAATTCGCCAATGTCGTCTACCGGCTCGAACGCCAGACCCGCCAGCTCGCCGCCATCGAGCTGCTGGGCAAGATGAATGGCGCGGTCGGTAACTTCAACGCCCACCTCGTCGCCTATCCGGAAATCGACTGGAGCGGGTTCACCCGGCATTTCGTCGAGTCGCTGGGTCTCGCCTGGAATCCGTACACGATCCAGATCGAACCGCACGACACGATGGCCGAACTGTTCGACACCCAACGCCGGATCAACGCCATCCTGATCGACCTTGCCCGCGACCTCTGGAGCTACATCTCGATCGGTTACTTCAAGCAACGCACCGTCGCCGGAGAGGTCGGCTCCTCGACCATGCCGCACAAGGTCAACCCGATCGACTTCGAAAATGCCGAAGGCAATCTCGGCATTGCCAGCGCCGTGTTCGAACACCTCGCGAACAAGTTACCGATCTCGCGTTGGCAACGCGACCTGACCGACTCCACCGTGCTGCGCAATCTCGGGGTCAGCTTCGGTCACGCCCTGATCGCGCTCAACTCGCTCACCAAAGGTCTCGGTAAACTCGAGGTCGACCGCGAGCGCCTCGCCGCCGATCTCGACGCCAACTGGGAGGTGCTTGCGGAGCCGATCCAGACCGTCATGCGCCGCCACGGCATCGCCCAACCCTACGAACAACTCAAGGCCCTGACCCGCGGACGGCGTATCGATGGCGAAACCCTGCGCGCGTTTATTGCCCAACTCGACATTCCTGATAGCAAGCGGCAACGGCTGCTCGCCCTGACGCCGGCCAGCTATACCGGTAATGCCGCGGCGATGGCCCATGACATCTGACGCCGGCGTACCGCTGGCGCTGCTCGGCGGCTTGTCGGCCGAGACCTTCTTGCGCGATTACTGGCAACAACGCCCGCTCCTGGTGCGCGGCGCACTGCCGCAACTTCCAGCCAACTTGTCCGCGGAAAGCCTCGCCGGCCTCGCCTGCGAGGACGAAGTGGTCTCGCGGCTGGTTCAGGAGCGCCATCGCCGCGGTCCGTGGCAGGTCAGTTACGGTCCGTTCAGTCCCAAGGGGTTTCAGAAACTGCCTAAAACGCATTGGACCGTGCTGGTCAACGACTGCGAAAAGCACCTGCCCGAACTGCGTGCGCTGATCGAACCATTCCGCTTCATCCCGGATTGGCGCATCGACGACCTGCAAATCAGTTACGCCGCGGACCAAGGCAGCGTCGGCGCGCACTACGACGACTACAACGTGTTTTTGCTGCAACTCGACGGTCGGCGCGAATGGCGCTTCGGCCATACGCCATTGACCGATCTGAGCTGCATCGATGGCCTCGAACTGCGCCTGCTCCAACATTTCTCGCCCGATCAGACGGTGCTCGTCGAACCCGGTGACCTGCTCTATCTGCCGCCCCGAATTGGCCATCATGGCATCGCGCAAGGTCCGTGCATGACCGCCTCGGTCGGCTTTCGCGCCCCGGCCTTGCGCGAGATCCTGCAAGCCTGGAGCGAAGAACTGATTCACCGCACCCCCGAGACCCTGCGTTACGCCGATCCGCCACTGCATCCACAAATCCACCCGGGCGAAATCAGCGCCGCCGCCGTCGCCCATTTCCACCGACTCATCCAGACGCTCAGTACCCTCGACGCGGAGGCGTTCGGCGACTGGCTCGGCCGCTACCTCACCGAACCGAAGTTCGACCTCGATCCCACCGAACCCGAGTTGGAACCGCGGGCGCTGATCGAAACCAACCACGCCTTGCGCCGATCCGGGTTCGCACGCGTCAGTTTCCTCGAACGCGAAAATGAACTATGTTTATTCTCGAATGGTCAGGCGTACAAGGTGCCTGGGTTATTGCTAGACGACATTCGGTACCTGACCACGCACTCAGACTTCAAGCCACGGGACCTCCCCCATGCCGAACGGGCCGATCTGCGGTCCCTACTGGCGGATCTGGTAAAGGCCGGCGTGTTGGAAGCGGCGTATGACACGGCTTGATTTTGCAGTGTTCGACGCCGTCTGGATGGAGTCCGAATCAATCCTGAGCGCGATTCGTACCCACGTATTCATTGAGGAACAAGGCGTGCCGAAGGAACTGGAATGGGACGGTCTCGATCTCGCCGCGCGACACGTGGTAGCAGTTACGCCAACCGGTGACGCGATCGCGACCGGCCGCCTGCTCGCCGACGGTCAAATAGGGCGCATGGCGGTGCTTGCCCCGTATCGGCGCCACGGGGTCGGCAGCGCGATACTCAAGAGATT
This sequence comes from uncultured Thiotrichales bacterium, assembly GCA_964620675.1. GTDB lineage: Bacteria > Pseudomonadota > Gammaproteobacteria > UWMA-0217 > UWMA-0217 > CAYSFW01. The sequence continues at coordinate 73,171 of CAZUJU010000007.1, forward strand.
GATCGAACGAGCGCGCGCGGAAACGGCCCTAAAGCGGGTTCTTCTCCACGCACAAATCCACGCCGTTGCATTTTATGTCCGCCACGGTTTCGAAATGGAAGGCAACGAGTACATAGAGGCGGGAATCCCACATCGTACAATGGTGCGCAACCTGTCCCGATGACACCAGGATCCCGAAGGCCATGGATAAGCCAAATACCTTGAAACAAATCGCTGCCGATCACTCGCAGCAACCGCCGGAAAGCGCCCGAGCCACCCAGCCGCTCACCACCCTGGACGAAAATCGCCTGGCCTTGCTATGCATGTTCGAGCGCGCGCAGTCCAAAATCATGTTACTCAGCCACAATCTCGACCCGCGCCTGTTCGATGACCCCGAGATCATCGCGGCCTTGCGTATTTTTCTGTTGGAGCGCGGGCGTAGCGTGCGGATTCTGGTGCGCAGCGGGCGCGAACTGAGTCACCGCAATCACCGTCTGGTCGAATCGATGCGACGCTGGCCGGACCGCGCCTGGGTCTACCAGCTCGCCCATCGCGATCGCCCAACCCCTTGGGGATGCGTCATCGCTGACCAGAACGCTGTTCTATACCAGCCGAGATCGGGGCGCTACGACGCGCGGTTGAACCTCGACGACCCGCCGGCAGCTCGTCGCATGCAGCTGAGATTTCAGGAACTTTGGCAGCGCGCGGAAGCGATTCCGGAAATGCGTGATCTGCGCTTGTAAGCCACCCCCGCGACCTGAACGATTCAGAGATCGCGCACTGGAACGTCGTTCATCACCAGCGCGATCAACTCCTCGGGCGTCGCCGCGCCGTCAACCTCAGCCACCAGGCTGAGCGTCACGTCATTGATTCTTGCCACGTAATCGCGGGTCTGGCGGGGAACGTGTGGCGCCACGCGGCGCCAGCTCAAAGCCTTTTTATCCGCTTTACGCAGCGCTTGCGCAACCCGGTCATAACCCGCGTTATAGCTCGCGAACGCGAGTAGTAACCGCTTTTCTTCGCTGAGACCACGGCGTTTACTCCAACGCTCGTAGAGATAGCGAGTGTAAAAGATGCCCGCGGCAATGTTCCATTCCGGATGATCCAACTGCTTATCCTTAAACAACGGATGCTTTTCCTGAATCTCGGCGTAGGTCGTCGGGAGTACCTGCATCAACCCAACCGCACCACGCTCGCTGACCGCACGATGCTGCAGACGGGACTCGACGATGGCTTGTGACTTGAATACCCGCCAGTCAACCTTGTCGCCGAAAAACAGCTCGGCGTACTTACGGAACAGGCGGTCGTACTTTGAAAACTCAAAGTCGACCGGTTCCGCAACCACCGCCTCGATGGTCTGGATTCCGGTCGGGATCGAACCCACCGCTGCGGTCACCATGCCAGTGCAGAACACCGCCAGCGACAGGACCAATAGCATTTTTTTCATATTGTCTGACTCCGTACATCCAGTGGCGACCCCCCGCCAACTCATTCACCATTCAAGTCGCTCACACGATCTCGCGTTCGCAGCGCCTCAGCCTTCCACTTGGGCGCAACGCGTTGTACGTGAGAACGCCGCCCGGATCAATATTAGTACGTTCTGATATTCAATAGTTCCCGAACTCCGCGGGCTCGGCCATTTCCTAGTCGCACGGCGCATCGAGATGCGCCGTTCGCTCGCTTGCGTGCCTTACGAACACCCTGAACCGCCAGACGAACGTTCGAAACGGCCGGCACCGCGCGCCGCGACGGATACCCTCACACGCATCAGAGTAACCCCTGCGCCAGATTTTTGACACCCCGACCCTACGCGCCGGGCCGGAGCCTGCCACATTTCTCGGGTTCGAGCCCCTTGCAGTGAACCCACCGCATGAAATACCCCTACGTTAACCCAAAAATGCCAGTAAATTGACGCGACTCTCACTTCCACCGCCGCGCGCTAACGCTTCTCCGGCACCTGCCGGTACACTGGCACAAGCTATAAATAGTATATCTAGATTTACTAATATACTAATTTATGGCACAGTGCAGGGATGCATCCCAGGATGAGTGCGCAAACAGCCGACGCACTTGCGTCGGCGCGGCCACGGAACGGCTCGAGCGTTATCCATTGCCGCGCAGGGGAGTTCGCGTTCGAATCCCGGCGACGGAATATGCCGACAAGCCATTTATTGAGGTAAACCATACATGTCGGGCTACGCCGAAACATCCAGCACCACCACCGCCGAAGTCCGTGGCAAGGTCGCGGCCCTGAGCGCCTTGCTTGCCGCCGGAATTCTGTTCCTGGTCGCCGCCAACGGTTTTTTCACCTATTCCGGAGCCCTGCTGTACGTGCAGGAGCAGCTCTATGCGCTGCTGTTCGCGGTCGCGGTGCAGTTCGCGATCGCGGCCAGTCTGCTCGCGCTGCCCTACGTTCGTGGTCTCGGCAAACTCGCGATGCTGATCGTCTACGCGGCCGCCCTCGCGCTCTCGACGTTATCGGCGTTCCTTTACGTCTATAACGCCTCGCTGCCGGAACGCACGGATATTCACGCCCTCGGCACCGCGTCGAAGGCATTGCTATCGAATAAATTGAGCGACGCCCTGCAACTGGAGCGCGCCCGCATGGAATTGCAGCGACAGGAATTGGAACGCGCCGGACGCGGCGTGGAAGAAGAGGTCAAGCTCGGCCTCAGCTCGGGTCTCGGACCGGGGCGTGGCCCCGAGTATTACCGCAAGGTCGAGTTCTACCAGGAAGTGCGTACCCGTTCCGACCTCGAAGAAAAGCGCTTCGAGGAAGCGCAACTGATCATCGCCGAGATCACCCGCAAGCTTTCGGCCTCCGACGACACGACCGGCCTGCGCGAGCAACTGATCGTGCTGTTTTCGCGTCTGCGCGCCGAGATCGCCGACCCGGCCGCTCAGGACACCCTTTATCGCGTCAGTCAGGAACATCTCGGCACGCTGCTGACCCCGATTGAAAAGGCTTATTTCGCCGTGGTCGACCGCGACCAGTTTTCGATCTCGCTGCTCGTAAGCGCCATCTGGGCCGCAATCTTCGATCTTATCGCCCTGTTCATCGGCATCATCCGCTACTACCTGCTGAAGCCAACGCGACCGTTTTTTCAGCGGGTATACGATGGTCTGACCGCGTTTTATGTGTTCGTGTTGCGGCTGGTCAACCTGCGGAGCGAGGCTCGTGCACGCTTCAACCATCAGCATGCCGCCGCCTCACCCGCGCTCAATTCGACCGAGATGCACGCCTTTGCGACCTACCTGCTGGCCGGCAGCCAACTGGCGCAACTTGCAGACAACGACGATCCGGTGGAGCCGCTGCGCACCCTGCTCGGCTACGTCGAACCGTTGGAGATCGAGAAGCCGAAAAATAGCGTCGGCATCCGCTACGAGCAGATCGAGAGTGAACCGCGTATGAAAGCGCTGCTGTCGATGCTAATGCAAAGCGGGGTTTTGCTGAGCGATCGGGATCACCGCTGTTACCTGTTGAATCCGAGCGCGGAGGTTGCACAGAAAGTGTTGGTCTTTATCCGCGTCGGGATGAAGAGCCAGCCCGAGCAGCTTGAGAACTTCCACTTCATGTTGCAGGACCGCAGCGCCTACGCCGCAGCCCTATAGCGGACACCGATACGGCCGACCTCGTGGCGGACGCATCGACCGCCACGTGCCCCTTGCCGCTCGACTCAACGCAGCGGCATTTCGATCGGCACCTGCTCAATCGGTTTCAAGGATGCCTGGATGTCGCCAAAGGTCCGGACCCACGGCCGTAAGGCCAGCGCATCCCGGTCGAACGTCGCCAACGCGGCGGCCGCGGCGCGGTAATCGGAATAGTCTCCAGCAATCACGCTAAAGCGCACTTGGCCATCCTGCCTGAGGCTGAAATAGGCGAGTCGCGCCGTACCGCGCAATAACGCAAGTTTTTCGTTCAACGTCGCCTGATCAACCGCCGAGAGCAGCTCCACGGTGTAGTTGCTGGACGATCGGGTCTGAATCCAGTCCGCATCGAGAAGTCCCGATTGCGCCGCAGCCGGCGCGCTGCCACGCGCCGCGAGCAATCCACGCGCCTCGGTGAGCTCGGCCGACGCCGGAAAGCCCGACGCCAGTTTGGCCACATATTCGCTCACCCCGGCCGCGTGACCCCGGCGCGCCTCGATCCGCGCGGCAAGCAGCAGCGAACGGGCGCTGTGTGGGGCATATCCGAGGTAGCGTTCCAGGTAATGCGCGGCGGTATCGGCTTGCCCTTGGGCCAGATGGGCGCGCGCCAACTGGTAGAGCGCCACCGGTTGGGCCGGGTTGTGGCCGACCGCGCTTTCGAAAAAGCCCAGCGCCGCTTCGGCACGCCCGCCCCGCTCGGCGCATAAACCGGCGTTGACGTACGCCACATCGGGCGATGGATTGTCGGCAAGGGTCGCGGCCGCGAGAAACTGTTGCTCGGCGCTGAGATAGTCCTTTCGGTCGCAGAGAAAAGTGCCGTAGTTGTTCAGGATGCGTGGTTCGCGCGGCGCCAGCGCAAGCGCGCGTTGATAGCTGTCGCGGGCCTGATCGGGCCGTTGCAGGCGGTGTTGGGTCACTCCCAACAAGTTGTGTAATTGGGGATCTTCGGGATAGCTGCCCGCACCCACCGCAGCGATCTGATACGCCTCGAGCAACTTGCCGCCTTGCAGTGCGGCGACCGCCTGCCGCACCGTCTGCGCGGCGGTTCCATCCCCCTCACGCACGCCCAACGTACCGGCGCAGCCACCCAGCGTCAGTGCACAAAGTGCGGTAATCGGCCAAACTCGCATCAAATTCCCAATCGCGTCCCAAATTGGCGAGCAACTATACCCGATTTCCGCCGCCTTGAGGTTTCATTACCTACCTGCGACTGGCTAAACTTCCGTTCGTCAACTGGTCACCCTACCCGGCACCCGATGTTCAGCAACGATGTGGAATTGATTCAGCAACGGTTATACGAATTGCAACTGGAGCATCGCGCGCTTGACGACATGATCAACCGCGTGACCGAAGCGGTGTACGTGGACCAACTGCAACTGCGGCGCCTCAAGAAACGCAAGCTGCAACTCAAGGACGCCATCGAGCGCCTGCAAAGCGGGCTGATTCCCGACCTCGACGCTTGAGAGCCGGTGAAAATATCCCGCGATCTACTGCGGACGCCCAGGGTCGCCCTCGCGACGATCGGGGATTTTTTCACAGGCTCTTACGCTCCCGCTCCGTGCCTCACCTCTGGCTCGCACTGTCGGCGCACGGCTACGGCCACCTCGCGCAGGCCGCGCCGGTCGTCAACGCCCTTGCCGAAAGTCTCCCGGACCTACGCCTGACGGTGCAAACCGAGCTACCGCTCGCGCTGCTGCACGACCGCCTGCGCGCACCCGTCACTCGCGTTCCCTACCCGGCCGATGTGGTCATCCCGATGAGTGGGCCAACCGCGGTCCGCTGGCGCGAAGCCGCTGCCGCCTACCGCGCATTCCACGCGGATTGGAACGCCCGCCTCGCCCGACAACGCCAGCTATTGAGTGCCGCCGCGGTCGATTGCGTGCTTGCGGACGTGCCCTACCTCCCGCTCGCCGCGGCGCGAGGATTGGGTATCCCGGCCCTCGCGCTGTGCTCGCTGAACTGGGTCGATATTATCGAAGCCGCGCCGACACCCGACCTCGGTTTGGAAGCGGTGCTCGCCGAGATGCGCACCGCCTACCTCGGCTGCGAAGTGTTCATCCAACCGGAACCGTCGATGCCGATGACCTGGCTACCACAGCGCCACCCGGTCGGTCCGGTCGCGCTCCGAGGCACATCCCACCGCGCAACGTTGTTCGAGCGGTTGAATCTTCCGGCACAAACCCGCCTCGTCGTGGTCAGCCTGGGCGGCATCCCCGCGCCGCCCGTGCAACAATGGCCCTGCCTGCCCGATGTCCACTGGCTGATACCCGCCGCGTGGACACTCCCACGCAGCGACACAACGCCACTCGAATCCCTGCCGTACGCCTTCCGCGATCTGATGGCCTCAGCCGACCTGATCGTGACCAAGCCGGGCTACGGCACGTTCGTGGAAGCCGCTGCGCTGGGCTTGCCCGTACTCTACGTCGAGCGCGACGACTGGGCGGAAAGCGCGTGCCTTGAAACCTGGCTCCGTCAACACCTCCCGAGTTCGCGGATCTCGCTTGACCAACTGTGCACCGGCACGATTGCGATCGAAGTGCGGCTGTTGCTCGCCAAGGTGCGCCCAACGCCCGTCTATCCACGCGGCATCGACGAAGCCGTGAGGTTACTTTTGCGTCACTTGCAGTGAAAACCCACCTCTCTAGGCTTGATCGAGGCAGCCGTGACACGCCAGTGGTCATCTCGGCCCCCGCGTTTAGGCACTCACGCAAACGCCCTTGCTTTAATTTTATATTTCATGTATTCATGAATAATGAAACCAAGCGATGAAGCGGATGCCCTGAGCGTTCTCGGGCACGAAGGTCGATTAGCGGTGTTTCGTTTACTCGCGCGACGAGCGCCGGGCGGCGTAAGGCCGAGCGAAATCGCGAACGCGTTGAACATCAAACCGAGCACGCTTTCAATTTACCTAGCGGCGCTCGAACGCGCGGAACTCATTCATTCGACCCGAATCGGCAAGGCGATCTTTTACCGTATCGACCTGCACCAGGTCGGGCAACTCATCGATTACTTGGTCAACGATTGTTGTCGCGGTCGACCGGAACTGTGCGTTCCGATGGCCGCTCATGCCCTGAAGCACGTCAACCTGGAGGCGAAAGAGATGTCGAACCGAGTTTTTAACGTCTTGTTTATATGCGTCGGTAACTCTGCCCGGTCGATCATGGCCGAGACGATCCTGAACGAGGAAGGTGGCGGCAAATTCCGCGCATTCTCCGCCGGGACCAAACCTTATTCGACGATGAACCCGATTGCGCTCGACGTCCTGAGAAATCTCGGGCACAACATCGGCACGCTCAGGGCCAAGAGCACCGCGGAATTCCGCGAACCCACCGCGCCGCATTTCGACTTTGTGTTCACCCTATGCGATCAAGCGGCGAACGAAGAATGCCCGCCGTGGCCCGGCCAACCCATCACGGCGCACTGGGGTATGCCGGATCCGGTCAAGGCAGCCGGAACCGAAGTTGAGCGGGTGCTTGCGTTCAAGGAAACCTATCGTACGCTGCGTCATCGGTTGTTGGCCTTTGTGGCGCTGCCGATCGACACGCTAGACCGCGTCGCGCTCCAACATCGTCTCGACGAAATCGGCGGGAGTGCGCGGCACGGCGTGTAAGGGTGCCGCCGAACCGCACGACACACAACTGCGATTCAGGGCGCCCTAACGACGATGGCTGTCGCCGTCTTGCGGCACTGCGGTTTGGGTTCGATCATCTCCGGAGTCAGCCCCGAACGCGACCCCGTGTTCGGCGAGCCAACGCGCGAATCGCTGGTTTTTCACCTCCAATGAACAGGTCGGCGGCAGGCGGTCCTGAAAGTAGCCGTATTCAACCTGAAGTTGAATCTGTTCCTCCGTTCGCAGTGCCGCCCAAGGCCTCATCGTCATCGGTATCAATGCCTATGTGATTGAATTAAGTACGCTCTCGCGAATTCTACGCGTGTCCGGCTCGGCGACCCAAGTACCCCGGCGCGGTCGTCGCCCCGAAAAGCCAACCCGTCAAGGCCAGTTCGGTGAACCCTGACCCGCGCGCGCCTAACGGCCGGCCGGATCGCGACGCTGGGCGTTTGTGTCACAGAATCGTCATATTATCGTCATATTATCGTAACTCGTCGGCCGCAGAATACCGCCTCGTAACTTACTACCCAATCGAGAGGTTTTTCATGAAGAAGACTTTAATCGCTGTCGCCGTCACGGCAATGACAGTAGGTTTTTCAACTCAGGCGTTTGCCCGCGATACCATCTCGATCGTCGGCTCGTCCACCGTATTCCCTTTCTCGACCGCGGTCGCTGAAACTTTCGGTCGCACCACGTCGTTTAAGGCACCCAAGGTCGAATCGACCGGCACCGGCGGCGGTATGAAGCTATTCTGTGGCGGCGTAGGCGTTAACCAACCGGATATCACCAATGCCTCCCGCGCGATGAAAGCCTCCGAGTTTGACGCCTGTGTGGCAAACGGCGTCAAGGACATCGTCGAGGTCCATATCGGTTTCGACGGCATTGCCGTCGCTAACTCCAAAAGTGGACCCGCGCTCAATCTTTCGCTCAAGGAACTCTGGCTCGCCTTGGCCAAGGATGTGCCGGACTCGAAGGACGGTGAGAAGCTGATCCCCAACCCCTACAAGACCTGGAACGAGATCAATCCGTCACTACCGGCCGACAAGATTGAAGTCTTGGGCCCACCACCGACGTCCGGCACTCGCGACGCATTCGTTGAAATCGCTATGGAAGGGGGTTGCGACGCGTTTCCGCAGATCGTGGCGATGAAAAAGGACGACGCCAAGAAGCACAAAGCGGTGTGCCATGGCATGCGTGAAGACGGCGCATTTATCGAAGCCGGCGAAAACGACAACCTGATCGTTCAGAAACTGGTCGCCAACCCGAAAGCAGTCGGCATCTTCGGCTATAGCTTCCTCGACCAGAATGCCGACAAACTGCAAGGCACCAAGATCGATGGCATCGCACCCACATACGAGACGATCGCCAGCGCCGAGTATCCCGTATCGCGCTCGATCTTCTTCTACGTCAAGAAGGCCCACGTCGGCACCATTCCCGGCATTGCTGAGTTCGTTAAGGAATTCACCAGCGAGGGGGCATGGGGGCCGGAAGGTTATCTGGCCGACAAAGGCTTGATCTCGTTACCGGATGACAAACGCGCCGCTGCCGCCAAGCGCGTCCAGGCAATGGAAGTCATAAGCAAGCCGAGCAACTAAGCGCTATTATCAGCGGGCTCATAGCCCGACCGGTGCTGGCGGCGGTCACGCCGCCAGCCCTTCCGGATTCAAATCGCGGATCAACCCCATGCAGTCGACTCTCCTCTTAGTGCTCCTGGCGATCGTTGCCATCGCCTACCACCTGGGGCGTAAACGCGCGGTCGCCGTGGTTGGCGGCCCCAAGCAGATCAAACACCTACACTCCCTGCCCTCGTATTACGGCTTTTACGCCGCGCTCTGGGCCGGTATTCCAGCGCTGCTGATACTCGGGTTCTGGGCCGGATTCCAGGACACTGCAGTCACGGCGTTGATGAAGGCGAACCTCCCGGCCGAAATGACCGCGGGGATGACCGAGGGTCGCATCGGGCTGTTGGTCAACGACATCAAGAACTTGGCATCCGGAAACATCGTCTCTGGCGAGATCACCGCCGAGGTCCAGGCGGCGGCCGACCATTACGCCCGCCTAAAAGGCATCGCTGATCTTTCATTGTGGGCGGTGGCGCTCGCGATCGCACTGGGCGGCTTGGCATTGGCATGGCGTGGCATGGCGCCGCAGTTGCGGGCACGCAATCGGGTCGAAACCACGGTGATGTGGATCCTGATCGCCTTCTCGTCAATCGCCGTACTAACCACCCTGGGCATCGTGATGTCGGTGGTATTCGAATCGATCCTGTTCTTCCGCAACGTCTCCCCCGTCGAATTCTTCACGGGCACCCTTTGGAGCCCGCAAACTGCAATGCGCGCCGACCAGGTCGGTGCGGCTGGCGCGTTCGGCGCGGTGCCGCTATTCGCCGGCACACTGCTGGTTTCCTTCCTTGCGATGCTGATCGCGGTGCCGATCGGACTCATGTCTGCGATTTACCTGTCGGAGTACGCGCCACGCAAGGTGCGCTCGCTTGCCAAGCCTACCCTGGAGGTCTTGGCGGGCATCCCCACGGTCGTGTACGGCTTCTTCGCCGCGCTCACCGTCGCGCCGTTCGTACGCGACCTGGGCACGTCGATGGGGCTCGACGTTTCGTCGGAGAGCGCGCTCGCCGCGGGTTTCGTGATGGGGATCATGATCATCCCGTTCGTGTCATCGCTTTCGGAAGACGTCATCAACGCGGTCCCGCAATCGATGCGCGACGGCTCCTACGCGCTGGGCGCGACCCAATCGGAAACGATTCGCCGCGTGATCATCCCGGCCGCGCTGCCGGGTATCGTGGGCGGTGTGTTGCTCGCGGTTTCACGCGCCATCGGCGAGACCATGATCGTGGTCATGGCGGCCGGAGTGAGCGCGAACCTGACCTGGAATCCGCTTGAAAGCGTGACCACCGTGACCGTTCAGATCGTCGCTTTGCTCACCGGCGACCAAGAGTTCGATAGCACCAAGACCTTGGCCGCGTTCGCGTTGGGCCTGACGCTCTTCCTCGTGACCCTGACACTCAACGTCATCGCCCTTCATATCGTACGCAAGTATCGGGAACAGTATGAATAACCCAGTCAACGCCCCCGCCGAGTCAACTCGGCGCACCATCGACGTCGTCAACGCGAGCCTGAAGCGCCGCTATGCGGCCGAGCGGCGCTTCAAACTGATCGGGATGGGCGCCGTGATCCTGGGTCTAGCGTTTGTCGCGATCCTGTTCGTCGACATCATCTCCAAGGGCTACCCGGCCTTTACCCAGACCCATATCCAACTCCCGATCCACTTCGACCCGGAGGTGATCGATCCGGCCGGAACGCGTTCTCCAGAGGCGCTCTCGAGCGCGAACTACAGTGCTCTGGCGCGTGATGCGCTCCGGACGGAGTTTCCCGCGGTGACTGAGCGCCGCGACCAGCGCGCGCTCTCGGCGATGCTGAGCGTCGGCGTGCCGCAGCAACTGCAAAAAATGGTACTTAGAGATCCGACGCTGATTGGCACCACCCAGGACGTCTGGTTGCTCGCCGACGACGATGTCGATCAGTTCGTGAAAGGCGCGATCCCACGCGACGTTCCGGAACTGGAACGTCGGGTCAAGGATCAAACCGTGGGCTGGATTGACGCCCTCGCGGAGCGCGGTCGCATCGAGAAAAAATTCAACACGATATTTTTCACGACCGGGTCCTCGCGCGAGCCCGAACTCGCCGGTATCGCCGGCGCGCTGATGGGGACGTTCTACACCCTGGTACTGACCTTATTATTGTCATTCCCGATCGGTGTCGGCGCGGCGCTCTACCTTGAGGAGTTCGCGCCCAAGAACAAATGGACCGATCTGATCGAAGTCAATATCAACAACCTCGCGGCGGTGCCCTCGATCGTATTCGGCTTGCTCGGTCTCGCAGTGTTCATCAATTTCTTCGGCGTCCCGCGCTCGACCCCGCTCATTGGTGCGTTGGTGCTGACGCTGATGACGCTGCCGACCATCATCATCGCCAGCCGCGCGGCGCTTAAATCCGTACCGCCGTCCATTCGCGAAGCGGCCTTGGGCGTTGGTGCGTCGCCACTCCAGACTCAGTTTCATCATGTCCTGCCGCTCGCGATGCCGGGGATGTTGACCGGAACCATTATCGGCATGGCACAAGCCCTAGGTGAAACCGCGCCGCTCTTGATGATCGGAATGATCGCCTTTATCGTCGACGTCCCGGGTGGCTTCACGGATCCCTCCACCGTGCTACCGGTGCAGATCTTCCTGTGGGCCGACAGCCCCGAACGCGGATTTATCGAGAAGACGTCGGCCGCGATCATGATCCTGCTGGCGTTCCTGATTGCGATGAATCTGACCGCGGTGCTCCTGCGCCGCAAGTTCGAGCGGCGTTGGTAGACACCAACGGCATCGCACCGGAAACAAAACATCGGAGTCACACAGAAAATGAATGCTACAACAACTGAGGTTGGCCAAGTGAACGAGGTCATCACATCCGCGGACCTAGCCAGGGACCGCTCGTTCAAGGGTACCGTTGGCGAGTTCGCATCGACGAACCCGCGCATGGTATGCCGCGACGTCAATGTGTATTACGGCACCAAGCAGGCGATCAAGAACGTCAGCCTTGATATTGGCAAGAACGAGGTCGTGTCGATGATCGGTCCCTCGGGATGCGGAAAATCCACGTTCCTGCGCTGCCTCAACCGAATGAACGACACGATTGTCGACTGCAAGGTCAAGGGCAAGATCGCGCTGGATGGCGTCGACATCTACGACAAGAAACTCGACGTCGTTCCGCTGCGGGCCCGGGTCGGCATGGTTTTTCAGAAACCCAACCCGTTCCCGAAGTCGATCTACGAAAACGTCGCCTACGGCCCGCGTATTCACGGCCTCACCAATAACAAGGCTGAACTCGACGCATTGGTCGAGACAAGTCTAATCAAGGCTGGCCTGTGGGGGGAGGTCAAGGATCGCCTCGCGCAACCTGGCACCAGCCTCTCGGGCGGCCAACAGCAACGCTTGTGCATCGCGCGCACGATCTCGGTGTCACCCGAGGTGATCCTGATGGATGAGCCCTGCTCGGCGCTCGACCCCATCGCCACCGCAAAGATCGAAGAGCTGATCGAGGAGCTCCGCGCGAACTACAGCATCGCAATCGTTACCCACTCGATGCAACAGGCCGCACGGGTCTCGCAACGCGCCGCGTACTTTCACTTGGGCGACCTCGTCGAAGTCGGCGATACCTACCAGATATTCACCGCCCCGCGGCACAAGCTGACGGAAGACTACGTCACCGGGAGATTCGGATGAGCACCGACGTTACCAAAGGACACACTGTCCGCAGCTACGACGAGGATCTCGGCAAGATCCGTGGCGCCGTGCTGGAGATGGGCGAGTACGCCCTGGAACAACTCGAAACCGCGGTCCAAGCGCTCACGACTGGCGATGTAACCCTCGCCCGCCTCGTGGTCGACAAGGAACGCCGGCTCGACCACTTCGAGCTGGATATCGATGAGGCAATCTTCAACCTGATCGCGAAGCGGCAGCCCACCGCGATCGATCTGCGCCTGGTGCTGGCCCTGTCCAAGGCCACCGGCGACCTCGAGCGTTCCGGCGACAAAGCCTGCCAGATTGCCTGGTGCACGATTCGACTCCTCGAACGCGAAGGTCAGCAACCCGCCGCGAAGCTATTGCATCATGTGCGCTCGTTGCACGCCCTGGGAAGCGGCATGCTCGACCGCAGCCTCGAAGCCCTGGCCGCGAACGATGTCGAACTCGCGCTGGACGTCTTCGAGCAAAGCAAGCAACTCGAAGAAGAGTTCGACGTTGCAATGCGGCACCTAATGACCTTCGTGCTGGAAGACGCCTCCCTGGTCGGACAGGTACTCGACATGGTCTTCGCGCTACGCGCACTCGAGCGCGCGGGAGACCACGCCGGCAACATCGCCGAGCAGGTAATTTTCGTCGCCAAGGGGCGCGATGTACGCTACCAAAATCGCGAAATCCTGATCGAAGCCTTACGGCGACGCAAAGCGCCCTGATTCAATCTGGAATCATGCCGGTAGCGGCGTTAAGCCCGGATCTATCGAGTGATGGCTTGGCAAACTGGGGGCGACCCTCTTAGGCGCCTAGGTCGCTCAAGCGAAGACCCGGCCAGACTCGAGCCGCGAGCCCGGTCATTCGCTCGGATGGGACTGAATCAGAGCCGCATCATCCGCGTGTTCGAGCAAGATCCGTTGCACCCGCGCCTGCCACAACTGACCGAACAAGCGGCGCTCCTCCGGCTGTGCTTCGCCTTGCAGCAGCCTCTGCATGAGCGGCGCCAGCGCCGGATCGGCAGGCACCGTCGCGGGGTGGTAACTCAGCTCAACCCGCGCCCCAGTGTCCTGGCGGGTTAAGCGGACTTCACCGCTCATGGTCACCCCGTAAATCAACAAGCCGCGCCGCGAAAACCGCCCGGCCAGGCCTTGAAATCCGCCCTCGCCCGCCGCGCCGGTGACGAGCGCGATGACGCTGCCGATAACGCCCGTCACGCCATTGGACGCCTCGTCGCGCAACTCGACCCGCAGCGCGCCGCGCTCTGGATACCCCTCGGGATACAATGCGCGCAACGCATGGCGGGTCATTAACCAGGCGCCGGCTACGGTGGGACAGGAGTGTCCGGCGAGGCGAACCGCATCGGCGTAGCGATACTCGATCAGGCCGTCGGGCGCAACGCCGAGCGTAGCCGCCAACGGGTCACGCAGTACCAAGGCCGGTACCCGCGCGAAAAAATCCGGAAATGACATCGATCGTTCCTCGGCTTTGGGGGCAACCCGGGTAAGCTGCCCGAGTGGCAAACCGGGATCATTGATCCGGCTCAAGGATCCTACGCCATCCCCCTGACCAGAATGTCACGCTTGGCAGGTTTGGAAATCAGGTAGGCACGATGCAGAACATCACCGAATTCATGCGCGACGATCACGCCCATTGTGATGATTTGTTTACCACCGCCGTGATGCGGCGAGAACACGCGCAGATGCTCGAACTGATCGCGACGCTGGGTGCAGCGCTCACGCACCGCGCAACCGACACCTACCTCGGGACCGCCGAGACCCTGCTACTGCTGATCCGTCAGCACAACCTCAAGGACGCGCAGATCCGCTATCCGGCCGCCGACCGTGCGTTGAGCGGTGAGTCCGAGGCGATCGTCACACGCCCGCAAGCGCGGGCGGACTGATCAGCGCTAACGATCGCTTAGCCAGCCGATGCCCAGCATACGCCCCGATTACGACGCCAGCCCGCCCTATTCGATCCCGATCCGGTTTTATTTGCTCGCGCCGGGCTGGCTGGTGCTCGCCGCCGTCGTCGCTTTGGGCGTCGATCCTGCGTGGGCGGCCAACCGTTGGCAGCCGGCAACCCTGGCGCTGACCCACCTGCTGACCCTGGGCTTTCTCGGTATGACCATGGTGGGTTCCTTCATTCAGGTCGTCGGCGTGGTGGGCGGGGTCGCGTTGCCGGCGGTCGGTCCGGTCAGCACCCTCACGCTGGCGGGTCTGCTTGTCGGTACGCCAGCACTGGCATTCGGACTGCTGACCTCCGAACCGCTGGCGCTACAACTCGGCGCACTTGCACTCGGCGTGGGCGGGTTTGGGTTCGTCACCATCGCCGGGATTGGATTGATGCGCGCGGCGCGCAACCCGATCGTCGCTTACGTGCGATTGGCCTGGTTTGCCCTGGCGCTGACGCTCGCGCTGGGGCTGGCGCTGGCCGGGGCGCTCGCCGGTTGGTGGCCACTCGCGGCGATCGTGACGCTGACCGATCTCCATGCCGCGTGGGGGTTGCTCGGTTGGGTGTTTCTGCTGGTGGTCGGGGTCGGATTAGAGGTGGTGCCTATGTTTCAGGTCACGCCTCCATATCCGCGCGCACTGATCCGTACGCTCGGCTGGGCCGTCGTTGCGGCGCTAGGTTTGCTCTCCGCGGCCCTGCCATTGGGCGGCGCCGCGGCGGACTGGCTCGCGATTCTGGCCGAGGTCATGCTCGCTGCCGCGGTGGCGGGCTTCGCATTGACAACCCTGCGCCTCCAAGCACAACGCAGACGCAAGCTGCGCGACACCACCCTCGACTACTGGCGCCTGGCGATGGTCAGTCTTCTGCTCGCGGCGTTGCTGTCGCTGGTGCGTTTAGGCTTCCCCACAGCGCCCGATGGACGCTGGCAAGTGTTGCTCGGCATGGTGTTTCTACTCGGGTTCGCGGTGCCGGTGGTCAGCGGAATGCTGTACAAGATCGTGCCCTTCCTTGGGTGGCTGCACTTGCAGTCCGTACCCAACCGTCCGCGTCAGGGGCTACCCAATCCAATAGACCTGATGCCCGACCGGGCGACGCGGCAGCAATACTGGGTCTATCTCGCCAGTGTGTTGATTCTCGCGCCTAGTCCGTGGCTGGGACGTCCGTGTATCGTTGTCGGCGCCACCGGCCTCGGGATCGCGGGGTTGTTGTTGTGGCTGCAGATCTGGCGTACGTGCCGGCGCCTCGAACAGTATGGTGTACGGGTCGCCTGGTGGCCCCACCGCGCCGCATGAGGCCGTTGTGAGCGTTGCGCCGCCGGGTTAGCTCATGCGCTCACGCAGCAGGCGCAACGAGCCACCGAGCGGTGCCGGCATCGC
>CAZUJU010000008.1:0-12291 GCA_964620675.1 uncultured Thiotrichales bacterium
GCGTCGGCCTCGATCATGTGATGTTGGTGCGGATCGCCTCGACCGCCGTCTGCGCTGGCCTGCTCGGCGGCACGCGCGAGGAAGTACGCAACGCGGTCTCCCACGCGTGGATCGACGGCAGTTCGCTGCGCACCTACCGCCACGCGCCGAACACGGGCTCGCGCAAGAGCTGGGCGGCGGGCGACGCCAGCGCGCGAGGCGTGCGGCTCGCGTTCACTGCCTTGCGCGGCGAAATGGGCTATCCCTCGGCGCTGTCGGCCAAACTGTGGGGTTTTCAGGACGTTTTGTTCAAGGGCAACCCGCTCAAATTCACCCAGGGTTACGGCACCTACGTCATGGAGAATGTGCTATTCAAGATCTCGTTCCCGGCTGAATTTCACGCCCAGACCGCGGTCGAAGCCGCCATCACCTTGCACGCCGAAATCCGGAATCGTGTCGACCAGATCGAGCGGATCGAAATCGAAACTCAGGAATCCGGGGTGCGCATCATCGACAAGACCGGGCCGCTCGATAACCCCGCGGATCGTGATCACTGCATTCAGTACATGGTTGCGGTGCCCTTGATCAAAGGCTCGCTCACCGCCGAGGACTATGAGGATGCAGTCGCCTCCGATCCCCGCATCGATGAACTGCGCGGCAAAATGCTCGTGCGCGAAAATCCACGCTTTACCAAGGAATACCTCGACCCGGACAAGCGCTCGATCGGCAACGCCGTGCAGGTATTCTTCAAGGATGGCAGTGCAACCGAGCAGGTTTCCGTCGACTACCCCGTTGGTCACCGCCGTCGTCGTCGCGAGGGTATTCCGCTCCTCGAAGAAAAGTTCGCCCGCAACATCGCTACTCGCCTCGCCGCCAAACAGGCGCTGGCGCTCATTCATGCCTGCGCCGATCAAGCGCGGCTGGAAGCCTTACCCGTGAATGAGTTTATGGAATTAATGGTGGTCTAGACCCTTACCAATGGCGGGTCGCGCGAGGCAGCCCGTCTGCCAAAGGGGGCGCAAACGTCAGGCTAAGGATAAGCGCTGAGTCGTGCGGTTAGTGCGGCGCTACTCGCGCGCCCGCAGCATCTTTTTCGGCACTTGGCGCTTGGAAGCGGCAGCTGCCGAAAACGCTTTCCGCGAAATATCCATTACTCGCGCCGTCCGAGCGCTGTTTCGACCGCGCGGGCTGCTATGCGTCGGGCGTTGATTTGCGGGGTTCGAGGTACCCGGCGACGAAAAAGGCCAGCGGTAAAATAACGCATCCGAGCAAGATCGGTACGCTGAAGAGCGAATTCGACGCGTAAGCAGTATCGGAAAATACGACGCCGTTGAGCCGCATCAGAATATCAACGAGCAGCATCAACGCCGGCAGCAGCAGCTTCCAACCACTGACCACGACACTGGCGATCGCAACCATCGCATAGGGGGTCAGTCCGACCGCAAGTACCCCGACGTCGAGTCTGTAACCGGCAGTGAAATGGGTGACCAACGCCGACACCAACACGAGTGCCGCGCCGATGGCGATAATCGTGTACGTCGACCGCGCGGCTAAGTGTCGATTCAACATGGCGATACCTCGTATTCGGGGGGAGGGGGGCGCAAGCGCGTGATTCACAATTGTTTAAGCCAAAGATGCCGCCCGCGCCAGCTTGTTCGGTCGCGGGTGGGGTAAATGTCAGCGCGCGATGCGCGATTGCAAAATCCGCCAAGCGTTCTGCGACGCCGCGGTAAAATTGGGATTTATCATGGCGTCGGCGGTACGGGATCTTTTCGCTGTGAGCGTGCCGCGAATGGCGGTGGGGGTGATGATGGCGGTTGCACTCTGCGCAGTGATTTCCGCGGCGGTCGCGGCGGCGGGATTCAGTACGGTCCATCCCCATCCGATCGGGTGGCATGTCTTGATCGGGGCAGCGATCTTCGGCTTTGGCATCGTGTTTACCGGCGGCTGCGCCTCGGGCTCGCTGTATAAGGCCGGCGAGGGCATTATGGGTTCGATGCTGGTGATTGTCGCGATCTCATTTTCCCAGGCGATTTTCGTCGCCGCGAGCGGATGGTTCGATCGCTTCGTGCCGGCACCCTGGGTCGCCTCCGCCGCTGCCAAAGACATGCCCGAGGAATTGTCGGTGCAGCAGGGATGGTTCGATTTGTTCACTACTGGCTACATCTGGGACATGAAGGGCTCGACCCTGGCAGCGACGGCGGGAGCGACCGATCCAATCGTCGCGAATTCTTTTTCAACAAGCACACGGCGCGGATGAACAAGGTCGTGAAGGGAATGGATACCGAGGTATTGGGGGCGTTGTTGCGCTATGACTGGCCCGGCAATGTGCGTGAACTCGAAAACATGATCCAGCGGATGCTGATCATGACCGAGACGGACCGGATTAAATCCGACGTGCTGCCGCAACCCTTGTCCGAAGCGCGCGTATCCCCTGCCAAAGCGCTCGACTATTTACCGCCGCAGAGTCTCGAGGAAATCGAAGCCTATTTTATCCGCAAGACCTTGCGCGAAACCCAGGGCGACCGCGCCTTGGCCTCCGAGATCCTCGGCATCGACAAATCCACGCTCTGGCGCAAGATCAAGCGCTACCAGCTCGACGTCTAACACCTGTGCGCCGGGCGGGCCGCGCTGCTAAACTCGCGCGATGCGTTTATTGCTGGTTGAAGATGACCCGATGATTGGCGAGGCGGTGCGTAAAGGCCTGCTCGGTGCTGGTTTTACGGTGGACTGGGTGCGCGATGGCCACGCCGCCGAACTGGCGCTCGGGAACGACGTTTACGCGCTCGCGCTGCTTGATCTGGGATTGCCGCGCAAGGATGGGCTTGCGGTGCTGACGGGTCTGCGCGCGCGCAAGCAGGACGTTCCGGTGTTGATCATCACCGCGCGCGACGCGGTCGCGGAGCGCGTCGCCGGCTTGAACGCCGGGGCCGATGACTATCTGGTCAAGCCCTTCGATCTGGATGAATTGATCGCGCGAGCCCACGCGCTGCTGCGGCGTTATGCCGGCAGTCCCTCCCCCGTACTCGCCTGTGGCGCGCTCGAACTCGATCCGATCCAAAAGGTGGTGAAGCTGCGCGGAGTCCCGGTCGAACTGTCGGCGCGTGAATTCAGTCTGCTCGAGGCCCTGATGCAAAAACCGGGTTCTGTGCTGTCGCGCGCGGCGCTCGAAGAGGCGGTGTACGGCTGGGGCGAGGAGGTCGAGAGCAACGCGATCGAAGTCCATCTACACCATCTCAGGCGCAAGCTCGGCGCCGAGTTCATTAAAAACGTGCGCGGCGTGGGTTACCGGGTCGTCGAGGTCGTTTGAGTGCGGTCACTGCGCCGGTACCTGCTGGCTTGGCTGTTGGGCGCGCTCACCCTTGGCGCGGGCATGCTACTGGCGGGGGCCTACTGGATTGCGCTCACCGAACTCAATGAAGTGTTCGATCGCCATTTGCGCGAGATCGCCCTCAGCGCGTTGGCGCATTTCCACGAGTCGTTGTCGCCCAGCCCGCAAACCACGCCCCGGGAGCTGGAATTCGTCACTCAGGTGTCGACCGTAACCGGCACTTTGCTGTTCAGTTCCAACCGTAAGTTCTACCTTCCGCTGCAGCGTACCCAGGGTTACCGCACCGAGACAATTGAGAAGATGCGCTTTCGCATCTATACCCTGGCGTCGCCGATCTTCGCGGTGCAGGCGGCGCAACCGCTGGAGGTGCGCAAGACGCTCGCGGCGAACAGCGCCAGTCGCTTGATTATCCCGATTTTGGTGGCGTTCCCGGTCATCGCGGGCTTCCTGGTATACGCCCTGCGGCGCGGGCTGTCGCCGCTGGAGCGCGCGACCCACGAGATCGAGCAGCGCAGCGCGGTTTCGCTCGATCCCATCGCGCCGGAGGCGTTTCCCGAGGAGATGCGGCCAACGGTCGAATCGATCAACCGTCTGCTGGATCGCCTTGGGGTCGCGTTGGCGCGGCAGCAACAATTTGTCGCCGATGCGGCGCATGAGCTACGCACGCCGATCACGGCACAACGCTTGCAACTGCAGTTGCTCGAACGGGCACCGAGCGATGCCGCCCGCGCGGAAGCGACTGCGACTTTGCGGCAGGGGATCGACCGCGCCCAGCATTTAATCGAACAGTTGCTCGAACTGTCGCGTCTCGCGCCGGAAAACCCGTCGCAGGTCACCGAACCGGTTGAGCTGGCGGCGCTGGTGCGCACGGTGGTGGCCGATTTCAGCCAGCGTGCGGAGCTAGCGGGGATCGATCTCGGCGCGAATGCGGAGGTGACCGGTCACGTTCTGGGGGATGCCGATCAGATTCGGGTCTTGCTCAACAATCTGGTGAGCAACGCGCTGCGCTATACGCCGTCGGGCGGTACCGTGGATGTGGTGTGTCAGGTTGAGCCGGGTCAGGTGAGCCTGCGCGTGATCGATACCGGTCCCGGGATTCCGGCGCCGGAGCGCGACCGGGTATTTGACCGCTTTTATCGCGGCAGCGGCGCCCAGTTGGCGGAACACAGTGGTAACGGCAGCGGTTTGGGTTTGGCGATCGTCAAGGCGATCGCCGAGCGCCACGGCGCGGCCATTGAGCTCGCCGATAGCGACAGTGGTGGATTGAGTGTCAGCGTGCGATTCGAGCGCGTTGTGTAATGCGCCGGAGGCATTCAACCCCAAAAAAAATGGAGCGGCACCCGGTTTGGACGCGGGTCCGCTCCGGGTCGCGTCAGACGTCGTCGTGGTGCGGGGCGTCTGACGCCAACGGCGTGGCGCCTTGATCCGTCAGCGAGCGGGCTGGCGCGGTAACGGCTGGTTCGGGATGTTCGAACAGGCTGCCGATGCCCTCGCAGAGCAATCCGCCGGCGAGGATTGAGGCGGTGCGTGCGGCCGCGTCGTGCAGGGTCGCTTCCGCCGCGGCGCGGCGCTTGATCAAGTCGTGGCGGGTGCGCGTGCGTGCCTCGCGGGAACCTGTCGCGACTGGTTCGGACTCGGCGACCCGGGTACGGCGCAAAAGCTCGTAAGGCGATTCCGGCCGGTGTTCGCGGTGAGGTTCTGGCAAGCCCTCCGCGGCGTGGCGTTCGGCGTTCGCACGGCGCGCGCTGCGGTAACGACTGGCGATCTGAGTGGGTTTACTGGGTTTCATGGATCATCCTAACTTTCATGGCGAGGACACCGCCCCGAAGGATGAAATCCGCTCCGGGCCGGCCAGGCGGGAGACGCCTTGAACCCATCCCTGGGGGCTCGGCAGCCACCTCCCTACGGCCGACGCTCCCGCCTGGCCAACCCGCGGAGCGACACCCTCGGAATCGGGTTCTTTTACGTTAACCAACAGGTTTCTTGCCGACCGTAAGCGCCAGAAACAGCGGGTTGCCGTTGCGTTTGATCTGCAAGGCGCCGGGGCGACCGGGCGGGAGTTTGTCGAGCTGAGCGCGCAGGTCAGCGACCGAGCGCAAATCGGTCCCGTTGAGTCGCAACAAGACGTCGCCACGGCGAACGCCGGCATCGCGAGCTGGGCCCGGCGCGACCTCCATGACCAGAACGCCGCCGCTTGGCACGTCTAGCTCTTCACGTTGCGTGGGGGTCAGCTCGGCGACCGCGAGGCCAAGCGCGTCACTGCCGCTCGCGCCGCTTGCATCGGCGATCACCGTTTCCTCTGCATTGGGTAAGGTTCCGGCAATCACGCGCAGCGCTTGTTCGGCACCTTCGCGAATCACGCGCAATGTGATTGGTGTGCCCGGACGGGTGGCGCCGACCAACGGCGGCAGATCGGCGCTGCTTTCGACCGCGCTGCCATCGATTGCGACGATGATGTCGCCGGCTTTGAGACCGCCCTGCCGCGCCGGGCCGTCGGGGTTGACATCGGCAACCAGTGCGCCGCGGGGGCGATCGAGATTGAAGCTGCGGGCGAGGTCGTGGTTGACCTCTTGCAGGGTGATCCCGAGCCAGCCGCGGGTAACGGTGCCGCTCTCGCGTATCTGCGTGGCGACATTCATTGCGACATCGATCGGGATCGCAAACGAAAGCCCCATGTAGCCGCCGCTCTTGCTGTAGATTTGCGAGTTGATCCCAATCACCTCGCCGCGCAGATTGAACAACGGTCCGCCGGAGTTGCCGGGGTTGATCGGTACATCGGTTTGCAGAAATGGGACGTAGGTATCGTTAGGCAACGAACGGCCTTTGGCGCTGATGATGCCTTGCGTGGCGGTCCGCTCCAGGCCGAACGGTGCGCCGATCGCCAGTACCCATTCGCCGACTTCGGCGCGAGTGGCATCGCCGATCCGCACGACAGGAAGGCCGGTTGCGTCAATCTTGAGCACCGCGACGTCGGACAGTGGATCGCCACCGACCAAGGTCGCATTGAACTCACGTCGATCAGCGAGTTTGACGCGAATTTCCTTGGCATCCTCGACCACGTGATGGCTGGTCAGAATGTAACCGTCGGCCGCGATGACGAAACCCGAGCCGATGCTTTGCCCGCGATTACGCGGGGGCGTATCGGGGTTTTGCTCCTGCGGGATGCGGAACTGGCGCAAGAGATCGTTGAGCGGTGAGTCCGGCGGCAGGTTCGGCAGTCTGTGCGCCGAGCCGGTGGGTTCGCTTGCGTTACGGACTGAGATATGGACCACGCTGGTGGTATTGCCACGCACGATCGAGGCGAAGTCGGGCAAGCCAACTTGCGTGGGCGGTGCGGCGAGCGCAGGAGTCTCCGCGTGCAGGGCGGGTTGACTCAGTCCCAGCGCGAGCACGGTGAGCGCGACGGCGGTGGCGAGGGGGCGGGATTTGTAACGCTTTTGCATGAAAGACTCCGAAATAAAGCCAAACCGGACGACGATTGCACGCAGTCTGGCGCACGACGGCTTAACCGCGGCTTAATTGCAGGCGAGTTGCGGATGAAGCAGGGGAGGGTGTGTTAGCGGGAAATTCGTCCGTTGCCGCGGCGAATCTATGGCGTTGCGCGAGTGTCGTATCCCGCGCGCATTCGCGAGGGACCTTGCGGCGACCGCGATATTCAGGCGGTGGCGACGCGGTCACGAACGATCCGCGACTTCTTGACGACGGGGGATCGCTACTTTCGTCGCGAGGTCGTGGCGGCGCGCAGGTGTGCGCATCGAGCGTTTCTACCGCGCCGCGCGGCGGGTGCAAGTCAGTCGGATTTCTTTTGCGTGCCGAGACGCGCGCGTTGATTCAGCGTTTCGATCTCTTTCGTCTTTTGTGACGAGACCGCGTCTTTTTCCTTCACGGCGGCCTCCAACTCCTGCATGCGTTGACGTAGCGCAGCATTTTCGGCTTCGCGCTTGCGGTTTTCCGCCTCGATTCGCGTGTAGTCGTTCGCAGGCGTGGACGATACCGCTTGGCGTGACGGAGGTGGCGTGACTCCGCTTTCCGGCGCGCCGGCGTACGCCCCAGACGCGCACAGCCCAATCAGGATAATGGACCAGGGTGACGGCCAACGAAGCGACGCAAAGCGTGAAGGTGTCGGATGCATAGATAGGGAAGTGGTGGGCTGCTACAAAACCGATTATCGACCAAAATCTGAAAAATGCGCAGCCCGCGCGAGAATCTTGACGATTTCGACGCCGTGGTAGGCAATTGCGTGTGCAGGCCTCGACGCGCGACGCGCGTCGAGGCTCAAAGGGTGGGGCCCGCGTTAGAGGGCCGGTTTCGGCGTTTTCGCGGTTTCGACCGGCAGGATCGGGTATTCCACCACAGGTTGCTTGCCAGTCAGGGTTTTGAGGAAGGTGGCGATGGACTCGGCTTCTTTGTCATCAAGCGTGGCGCCGAGCTGGGCTGTACCCATGATCGCGACTGCTTGCTTGAGATCCCAGACTTGGCCGGAGTGGAAATACGGCGCGGTCAACTCGATATTGCGCAGCGGCGCGGCACGGAAGACGTAGTCGTCGGTTGCGGTTTTGGTCACTGCGAACCGGCCTTTGTCCTCCGGCGGGAGGATGTCCGCCCCCGGCTGTTTGACCAAACCGAACGGATAGTAGTCCTGACCGCCGAAATTGACGCCGCCATGGCAGGAGGCGCAGCCCTTGTCGATGAACAGCTTCAGCCCCTGTTTCTCATCCGCGGTAAGGGCGTTTGGGTCACCGGTGAGGTACTTGTCGAATTTCGAGTCGGGGGTGATCAACGTGGCTTCAAAAACCTCGATCGCTTTGGCCATGTTGTCAAACGAAACCGGATCGGCTTCGCCGGGAAATGACGCCTTAAACCGCTCGACGTATTCCGGCATGCTATTGAGCGTTATGACCACGTTTTCCGGGGTATTGGCCATCTCGACGCCGGCCTGGATCGGGCCTTTGGCCTGGGCCTTGAGGTCCTCGGCACGACCGTCCCAGAATTGCGCGACGTTGAATACCGCATTCAGCACCGTCGGTGCGTTGCGCGGGCCGGTTTGCCAGCCATGTCCGACCGAGGTGGGGAGGTTATCGTCGCCACCCGTGCCGAGGTTGTGGCAGCTGTTGCAGCTGATGAATCCGCTCTTCGACAGGCGCGGATCGAGGAACAGCATCTTGCCCAGCTCAACCTTATCGGTCGAAGTGGGGTTGTCTTTCTGCGCGGGTGCGGTGGCGGGAATCGGCTCGAACAGCTTCTTCGCCTGCGCCTGGAGCTCGTCGGCCGATACCGGGAACGCGGCGGTGGCCAGGGTGGCGCAAAGCAATACGGGGATGGGCTTAAGTTTCATCATGGTGCTCCAGTCTTTGAGAAAGCGATCTGCGACGGGTTCATTGGCCGGTCGTCAGGTTTGGATCGGTCCCAATTCCGCCTCGAACAACCCCACTGGGATAGGGTGCCGTCGGGGAATTCTCTATATCATTAACCATGATGAGGTTAATTAGAATGGTTCTAAACCAAGTTGATCTAAGTCAAAGAAAGCGCCGATTTCGGTAACGCCGAAGCTTCTATTCGCGACATCGACTCGACGTTACCGTCGACTCGAACTAGCATTTGAAGCGTGGATCGATCGTCGTTCGATAAGTCAGATCGGGCCGAGTTTCGCGGCAGTTCAGGCCTCGGAAGTCCCTATACGGGGGTGCGGGCTGGGCGCATTCCGAGCCGGTGTCAGCGGTGGACCGTAACCCTGTCGCAGTAACCTGCAAACAACGTGAGGTGACTATGCGCAAGATGATCGTGCCGAAAGTCGACGCAAACTCGACATCCACGGCGCGCGAGTGGCTTGATATTCCCGCATTGGCACGGGTCGAACTGACGTCGGAAGATTCGGCATTTCCGTTTGAGTCCGCCGTAGACGGTTCGAACGGCTCTGGCTGGCGCGCCGCGGCTTCCGGGCGACAAACGCTGCGGCTGCTATTCGACGCGCCGCAACGCGTCGCGGCGATCGATCTTGAGTTTGAAGAGGTCGAGTTCAGTCGCACCCACGAATTCGCCTTGCGCTGGTCGGCTGATGGCGGCCGGACCTTTCGAGAAATCGTCCGCCAGCAATTCAACTTCGCGCCGCCGGATGTGACCGTGGAGCGCGAAACTTACACCGTTGATTTAGCTGGCGTGACGGTGTTGGAACTCGTGATCGTGCCCGACATCAGTGGCGGTGCCGCCCGCGCCGGGGTTCGAGCATGGCGTCTGGCTTGATGGCGCCTGCAGGTACCGTCGGCGCGGTTGCGCTTATTTACTGGAACGAAAACTATGATTAGTCATACCCATCAACGTTTTGTCAGTTTATTGACCCGCAAAACGCTCGCCTTGGTGCTCGCCGGTGGGCGCGGTTCACGTTTGTACGAACTCACCGATTGGCGCGCGAAGCCCGCGGTGCCGTTCGGCGGTAAGTTTCGAATTGTGGATTTTCCGTTGTCCAACGCGCTGAACTCCGGCATCCGTCGAATCGGGGTGCTGACGCAATACAAAGCGCACTCGTTGGTGCGGCATCTCGGCGATGGCTGGAGCGGGTTCAGAAAAGAGCTTGGAGAGTTCGTCGAGATCCTGCCGGCCTCGCAACGGATTGACAGTGGCTGGTACAGCGGCACTGCCGACGCGATTTATCAGAACCTCGACATCATTCGAACCCATCGCCCTGAGTACGTCTTGATCCTTTCGGGTGATCACATTTACAAAATGGATTACGGCGCGATGCTGGCCTTTCATGCCGAAAAGAACGCGGATATGTCGATTTCGTGTCTTGAAGTGCCGGTCGAGGAGGCCGCTGGCGCTTTTGGCGTGATCGAGGTCGACGAAGACGGCCGCGTGGTGGGATTCGAAGAGAAGCCGGCGCAACCGCGCGAGATCCCGGGCAAGCCGGGCATGTGCCTGGCCTCGATGGGCAACTATATTTTCAATACCGGCTTCTTATACGAGCAATTGATTGCGGATGCGGATCGCACCGATTCCGAGCACGATTTCGGGAACAATATCATTCCGGGCATCATCAATATCTGCCGGGTATTCGCCTATCCGTTCCGCGATCCGCTCACTGGCAAACGCGCGTATTGGCGTGACGTCGGCACCCTGGATGCGTTCTGGGAGGCGAATATGGAGCTGTTGGCGGTGACGCCGGAGTTGAATCTCTACGACAGCGATTGGCCGATTCTGACCTACCAGGCGCAGTTGCCACCGGCCAAGTTTATTTTCAATAGCGACGAGCGGCGCGGCATGGCGGTTGACTCGATGGTTTCGGGTGGCTGCGTCATCTCCGGCGCGCAACTTGATCGGGCGCTGCTGTTTTCCAACGTTAAGGTCAATTCCTACGCCAAAATCAATCAGACTGTCGTGTTGCCGGACGTAATCGTCGGGCGTCACGCACGGATCACCGGTGCCATCCTCGATCGAGGTTGCGAGATTCCCGAGGGTGTGGTGATTGGTGAGGATCACGACCACGATCGCGAGCGCGGTTTCCGCGTGACGCAAAAGGGCGTCGTACTGGTGACGCCGGACATGTTGAAACAACCCACTCACGTCTTGCGCTAGCGGTCCTAGCGATCGGCCGGTGATCGCAGCCGAGGCGCAGGTTCGCATCGAGCGGCCAATCGCGGTCGTGTTTCAGTACGTCGCGATTGAGTTTTTTGCAAATTATCGCAAGTGGTCGCCGGAAGTCATTGCGCTTGAACCGTCCGTGCCCGGCCCTATCACCGTCGGAGTGACGGCGTTGCAGGTTCGGCGCGACTTTGGCTACCGCTCGAAGGCGCGGTTCCGGGTGAGTCAGCTTGAATTCGAGCGACGGCTGTGCTTCGAGGCGCTGACGCGTCCACGCTTTCGGATCACCTACCGCTTTGAGCCGGATAATGGCGCCACCCGCTTGATATTCACCTTTGAACTCGACCCCGAGCGTTATTGGTTACCCTTTCGCCGCGCGATTGCGCAGGCGACACAGGGTGCGAGCGAGGCGGTGGTGAGGCGTATCAAGTTCTTGCTGGAATCGAGCGGCGGGGCGGAGTGAGCGGTTCGTCCATGAACCGCGTCAAGCGACCCGGCCTCATCTGGCTGGGTCTTCGGTGCGTTGAATTTAAAGCGATTTTTTGCAGAAGTGCCAGTGATCTCTAGGGCGACTGTAAAATAAATTAATGGAATTGAGATGTCCTATTTTATAGGACTATAACGCACCCTGTTGCCGGTGAGGATCTGGACTGACGAGGAGGAACGGCGCAAGCGATTCGCGTTGCGATTCAAAACGATCTCGAAACGATACGGCGGTGAGGACCGCCGTATCGTACAGGCCCGTCAAGTGGCGAATCGCCTACTGTGCGGACGGCGCCGGCGCCGGCGCCGGTGCCGCAGGAATGGTCGGCGCAACCGGGGCGTAACCATAGCCATAGCCCGGATAACCATAGCCATAACCCGGTGCGCCCCAGCCACCACCGTAACCGTAACCGGGATATCCGCCATAGCCGTACCCTGGGTAGCCGCCGTAGCCATAGCCGGGGTAGCCGCCGCCCCATGGGCCGCCGCCATACCCCCACGGATTGCTGCCGCGCCATCCGCGGTCCCAACCATTGTTATTCCACCATGCGCTGGCGGAGGTTGAAGCCAACAGCAGCAGAGCCGTGCCGGCGATCATGACGAGTTTTGATTTTTGCATGAGCTTCTCACCTTCTCGTTTCGATTGACGAAAATCCTGATTCAAAAATATCCCTACAAAGACCGTGTGCTTGCAAAGATAATCGGTGGCTCGGCGCTTGGCAAATGTTGATTTCACGGGATAAAGCGCTGCGGGTGCGTGTGTTTAACTTGGATTAATTTTCTCTCGCGATCTCCTCGCCGGACGCCTCGACCGCGGCGTAGTTTCCGTCTCACGACGCCCGTGTGGAGCATTGGCGCCTCACGTCCCCCGTTGGGATCGGCGTTCAGGGTGACGACTTGGTCGACCCGACGCCGGGCTTTGA
>CAZUJU010000008.1:12391-82407 GCA_964620675.1 uncultured Thiotrichales bacterium
CCGTTGGGATCGGCGTTCAGGGTGACGACTTGGTCGACCCGACGCCGGGCTTTGACGGAATTGAGTTCCCTGCTACGCAGCGCTCGTACCGCGCGACTTGCAATACCTGGACGAAGGGATTCTGGAGCTGAATTTAAAAACGCCGCCGGAAGGTCGTCCGTGTGTCGTGGTCCGGGTGGCGGTTGCACGCTAGATCTCAAAACGCCAGCAAGTCATGGATCGCTCGGTCGATCTTGCGGCTGGAGAAGGTGCCGGTGGCGTAATCGTAGCTCAGCAGCAAAAGCAGGAGTGCCCGGTGATCGGCATCGCTGCCACGACCCGCATAGGCGCGTTCCACCTCGGACAAGTCCGGCCCTTCGAAGACGTCCACGACCTAGCGCGCCAGATGCGCCTTGGGTAGCCAATCCTGTACCGACGGCGGGAGCAGGTGTCCGTGTCCCGGTCTATCGGGTGAAATGCCATCTCTGTCTTCGGCGTTTTCTGTCCCAACCCTTTTTTTACGCGTCGCTTCGCTTAGGGTGGATGGGTAAGTCCGACAGGCGACCAGACGGATACGGTCGATCGCGCCGGTGGCGTGTTACCAGCGGCCGTTTGATCGCGCGGCCGGGCGCGGTCAGCCGCTCGGCAACGAAATGCCGGTGACCTTTTTGTACAACGAGACCGCGTAGGAGTCGGTCATGCCGGAGATAAAATCCGTGAGGTGCAGCAGGCGCAGGTATGGATCGGGTTCCGGCGCGCGCGCCGGGCCGATGAATTGCTCCGGAATCAGCCGTATCAGCATCCGGCTGCGCGGCGAGGCGTCCTTGCCGTGCTCGGCGATATCGTCCAGCACTTGGGCGAAGCGATCGAGCAGGCCGCTGATGACCTCGAATCCGGCCGCCTGGATCTCGACCACCTCCTGGGCGCAGTAGATGCGCATGCGCGCGGCGTCGATCAGGCCTTCCATTTCACGATGCTGCGGGATCGCGTCGAGCAGGGGCGTATCGTAGCGGCCGGTGAGCATGTCCGGCTCGTGATCGAGAAAACACTCCAGTGCCTGGCGGATCGCCTCGTTGATCACCTTGGCGCGCAAGAACTCAACCTGCTGCTGGGGGTGGCGGATACGCTCTAGCCGCGGTTGTTGTTGCGCGTGGTCGCGAAGCAACGGCCAAAATAGCGCGTACACCTCGTCAAACGTGAAGTAACCCAGGCGGTAACCGTCTTCGATGTCGATGACGCGGTAGCTGATGTCGTCGGCGGCCTCGACCAGAAACGCGAGCGGGTGGCGGTGCCAGATCGCGTGTACCGGATGGCGCCGCAGCAAACCGGTGGTTGCCGCGACCTCCTCGAACAAGGCGCGATCGGCGTGCGTGAACCCCTGTTTTTTCGCCGCTACGCCGTCGAATCGGCTGCCGCCGAGCCAGGCCTCGCGCGGATACTTGGTAAAGGCGGCGAGCGTGGCGCTGGTGAGTTGCAAGCCGCCGGGATTATCGGGGTTTTGCAGCCGGGTGAGGATGCGAAAGCCTTGGGCGTTGCCCTCGAAGGTCTGGATATCCTCGCGTTCGCTGTCGCGCAGGATCGCGACGCGGCGCTGGCCGTAGTCGCCGTGCGTTGCCCAATAGCGAATCGCATCCTCGCCGGAGTGGCCGAAGGGCGGGTTGCCGATGTCGTGCGCAAGACACGCCGCGGCGCAGATATCGCCAAAATCCGAGGCCTCGTAATCGCGCAGCGCATGGCGCGCGATGATCTGCTCGCCGGCCAGCGTACCGAGCGAGCGGCCGATGCTGGAGGCCTCCAGGCTGTGCGTGAGGCGGGTGCGCACATAGTCGACCTGCGACAGCGGGAATACTTGGGTCTTATCCTGCATCCGGCGAAACGCCGAATTGAACACGATACGGTCGACGTCGCGCTGAAAATCCGTGCGCGCGGGCGATGCGCTCGAGGCTTGGTCGGAGCCGAGGCGCTTGCGGGATAGCAGTTGATTCCAGTCCATGCTCATACGCGCGGCATTGTACCGACTTAGGCCGCCGGGGAGCAGGGTTGCGGTGCGATTGGCTCGGAGCGGCTTTCATTCTCCGAGGCGGTGTCCGCGCCACGAAAGTTAAACCTAGATTCCTCGGTTGACCGCTCGTTCGGGTACGTAACGTGCTGTATTCTCGGAAATACTGTGGTGAATTCGGCTTCACCTTCCGGGTGTACGCGCTACGGGCCCGAGTGCACGGCCTTCGGGGCGCATGGCTGCGTTGCAATTCCTTGGAATGGAACAACCATTCCGCGTCGTTGCGCCTGGCCCTGCACCCCGAATACCGCCCACTCGGGCACGTCCAACCGAGGATTCTAGGTTAAACGTTCGTTGCCGCGCACGGGGCGGATAATGTTAACCCGCCGCGTTCAGGCCGCGATCGATTCAGGCAGCGGTTGCACCCGCAACGGTTGGCCGCGTTCAAGCGCGCTCCGGTACGGAGTCAGTTCGTCGGCCGAATCGCTTTGCAGCACGACGACGATCCGGCCGGCTTCGATCTCGGCGTGCAGTTGCGCGAGCGCGTGCTCGGGCATCCCTTCGCGATGTAACGCGACCGACACCTCCGATAGGGCCGCCGCGCCGGCCAACGCGCCGCCGCCGAGTACCGCGCCGGTCGTCGCGCCGGCGATGGCGTTGACCAAGGGTCCGATCACCAGCACCGTCCCCAAGCCCGGAATCAGGAACACACCGATGGCGCCCGCCAGCGCGCCGAGCAGTCCGCCCCAGATCGCGCCGTGCGAAGCCCACACCCGTGCGCGTTCGCCGACTTCCGGGTAAACCACCCCGAGCACGTCGTCGCCGCTGTGCTGCAACTTACCGAGTACCGAGATTCGGTCCATTGGAAAGCCGGCCTCGATCAGCGCATCGACCGCGCGCTGGGCGTTCGCTTCGGCGCCGTAGATGGCGAGCAGAAATTGACGTTCGAGCATAGTGGAACCCTTTGTTTGGCGCTTGTTTAACTGTTCTGATTGGGATCCGGCACGCGGAACTCAAGGATCCCACGCGCGGCACAAGGCGATTGCGCTCGGGGCTCAACTCCGTAGTCCGATGCCGCGTCGCAACAGCCAGATGCAGAACATAAACAGCGCCAGATTGAACACGACGATGATCGCGAGCGAGGTGCCGAGATCGATATCACTGATACCGATCAGGCCATAGCGAAAGGCGTTGATCATGTACAGGATCGGGTTCAGCAGGGACACCTTTTGCCAGAACTCCGGCAACAGCGAAATCGAATAGAAGATCCCGCCGAGGTAGGTGAGTGGGGTCAATACGAAGGTCGGAACAATCGAAATGTCGTCGAAGCTTTGCGCGTACACCGCGTTGATGAATCCCGCCAGGGAAAACAGCGACGAGGTGAGCGTGGCGACGACGACGATGACCAGCGGGTGATGGGCGTTGAGGTCAGCGAAAAACAGCGAAACCCCGGTGACCGCAAGCCCCACCGCCAACCCGCGCACGACACCCCCGCCAAGATAGCCGAACAGGATGACGTAACTCGGCACCGGTGACACCAGCATTTCCTCGATGCTGTGGGAGAACTTGGCGAGGTAGAACGATGACACCACGTTGGCATAAGAATTGGTGATGATCGCCATCAGGATCAGCCCCGGTACAATGAACTCCACATAGCTCACGCCCTCCATTTCGCCGATCCGCGGCCCGATCAGGCCACCGAAGATGACGAAGTACAGCCCGGTGGTGATGGCCGGGGGTAGGATCGTCTGTATCCAGATCCGCGCGAAGCGCAGGATCTCTTTGATCAAGATCGTGTTGAACGCGACGAGTTTCTCCCGTGGCGACATGGCTGGAGCGGCCGGGTTAGGTCAGGGACGCCAAGGATGCCGATGAACGCCGCGCGCGTCGAGAGCCGGCGCGTAGAACCGGCACTCAAGCCTCCACGAAACCTGCCACGCCAAAGTTCGCGCCGACGCTCAGTCGCGCCCGGTATTGACCACGCTGCGCCAAGCCGCTTGCCAGACCTCATCGAGGTAGCTCGGTAGCGGTGTGGTAATCAGGTGATCGAGGCGCAGGTGGATCATGTGCAGTGTCGATCCGAGCAGGCTGTTGGCCGCGACCCACGGATCCATCGGCCGCAGCTCGCCGTTCTGTAACCCTTCCTTGACCATTTCGCGAATCTTGATGAAGGGCGTTGAACTACAAATGGGCGGACGGCCGGGCAGAAACTCGGTGTGCTTGGCGTGAAACACCCAACCGACCCGTTCCGGATCGCGCTCGGTGGCCTCGAACAACGCGGTGATCAAGGCCCGAAAACGATCGTGCGTGCTGGTATGTTCGGCGAACAGGCGGTCGACCAACGCCTCATTCGCCTCTAACAGCTCGTCGTAAAGCGCGGCCGCGATTCCTTCCTTGCCGCCGAAGTGGTTGTAGATCGAACCGATACTCACGCCGGCCTCGCGTTGCACATCGTGCACGGAGGTATTGAAGTAACCGCGGACTGTGAACAGGTGCAAGGCGGTTTCCAAAATGCGCTGGCGCACGCGGGTCGGTGTGGCGGCGGCGGCGGCGGCGGTTTCAAGCGATGGGGTCATCCGTGTGTGCTCAAGTTGAAATGAATGTTCATTGCGTCTATAGAAGATTGACGAGCGGGTGTCCAGTCAGGGTACTGACAAAGCGGTCTCAGCCCCACCCCGCGACCCAAACGATACCGATATTTCGACTACCACGAGGATGGAACGTATGCATACCACGTTAACTCGCCATCTGCGCACGGCCGGCGTGAGCGTCGCCGCCGGTGTTCTCGCCGCGACGCTTGCATTGCCCTCCGTCTGGGCTGATGAAACCTGCGTCTCCCCGTATTCCCCCAAGATCCTCGGGCAGGAGGATTTCGTTTATGTCTGGACCCTGGGCGCGCAGGGCGTGGGTGACGAGCAGGACAAGCTTGTTACGGTCGACGTCAATCCTAAGTCGCCGAAGTACGGCAAAGTGGTGGATTCGGTTTCGGTCGGTGGACGCAACGAAGCGCACCACTCCGGCTACACCGATGACCGGCGCTTCCTCTGGGCGGGCGCGCTCGACACCAACAAGATCTTTATCTTCGACGTTCACACCGATCCGGCCAAGCCGAAACTGGTCAAGGTGATCGACGATTTCGTCAAGGCGAGCGGCGGCGCGGTCGGTCCGCACAGCTTTTTCGCGCTGCCGGGGCGGATGATGATCAGCGCACTATCCAACAACAAGGACCACGGCGGGCGCACCGCGCTGGTCGAGTACACCAACGACGGCGCATTCATCGCAAGCTACTGGATGCCAACCGACGATAATCTGCAAGGCGCGGAAAAGACGGGCAAATTCGCGGACGGTTATGGCTACGACGTGCGTTTCCTCCCGGCCAAGAACGTCATGGTCACCACCTCCTTCACCGGCTGGTCCAATTACATGATGGACTTTGGCAAGATGCTGGGCGACGAGGCGGCGATGAAGCGCTTCGGCAACACCGCGATCGTATGGGATCTGCACCAACGCAAACCGCTCAAGGTCTTCGACGTACCCGGCGCGCCGCTGGAGATTCGCTGCGCCTGGGGCAACAACTATTGCTTCACCACCACCGCGCTGACCTCGAAAATCTGGCTGATCTACGAGGATCGCACCCAGGGTTGGCAGGCCAAGGAGGTTGGCACTATCGGTGATCCGGCGCAGGTTCCGCTGCCGGTGGCGTTTTCCATCAGCGCGGACGACAAGACCCTGTGGGTCAACACCTTCATGGACGGATCGACGCGCCGTTACGACGTTTCCGACCCGTTCAACGCCAAGCTGGTCGGCACATACAAGATTGGCTCGCAGGTCAATATGGTCTCGCAGAGCTGGGACGGTAATCGGCTGTATTTCACCTCGTCGCTGCTCGGCAACTGGGACAAAAAGGGTCAGGACGACGAGCAGTTTCTGCGCATGTTCCATTGGGACGGCAAGGAACTCAACAAAGGGTTCGAGATCGATTTCTATGCCGAGAAACTCGGGCGCGCGCACCTGATGACGTTCAACTCGCGCTCGCTGTTTGAGACCAATCTCTCGCAGCGTGCCGAATCTGGTCTGCCGCAAGCGACCGTGGCAGCGGTCGCGAAGCCGGACTGAGGCGTATGCGAAGTGGGCTGGTTCGGCGCGCACCCACGCGGGCTGATCCGGCCCACGACCGAGTTCACACCGCTAAGGCTCTGAACCCGTGCGCTCGTCGCGACTATCACAGCTGTGCAATCCACCGATGAAGCTTGTCCGCCTCCTGATTTGCTGGGTTTTGACGATAAGTTTGCCGGTCGGGGCCGACCTCGGCGCGAGTGCGGCCGCGTTGGTAGGTTCGCCGATTCTCGCTCCGGGTTACGGCCAGCTTGACTTCGCTCCGCCGCCGCCCGGCAGTTATCGCTTGCCGCCCATCGCGCCGGCCGCCGATGGTATCGTTCGCGGTGCGGATGGCGCGCCGGTGCGTCTGCATGCACTGTACGCGGGCAAATACGTCATTCTCAGCTTCATCTACAGCAGCTGCGACGATCTCAACGGGTGCCCGCTGTCGACCTTTGTGCTGTACCGGTTGTACCAGGCGATGCAGCAGGATCCCGAGTTGGCGCAACAGCTGCGTCTGCTCAGCCTGAGTTTCGATCCGCGTAACGATACCCCCGCGGCGATGCGGCTCTACGGCGCCAATTTTCCCGAGGCCGCCGGGCAGTGGCAGTTTCTGACCACGGCCTCCGAGGATGAACTCGCACCCATCTTGCGCGACTACGACCAGGGCATCAGTCGGGTTTACGACGCACAAGGCCGGTACACCGGACAAATCTCGCACGTCTTGCGGGTATTCCTGATCGATCCGCAGCAACAGATCCGCAATATCTATAGCGTGTCGTTCCTGCATCCCGACCTGGTGCTGGCCGACGTGCGAACCTTGCTCCGCGAGGCGGCTGGCAGCGGTGGCGATACACCAATCGCCACCGCGCCCGAGGTGCGCACGCGCGAGCTGTTGACCCAGGCGGCTCACCCACCGCTCGGGTTGCCGCCAATGCCAGCGGCGGTGGTGCAATCGCTCTCCGCCGCCAAGGTCGATCTTGGGCGCAAGCTGTTTTTCGACCGGCGACTGTCGGCCAACGGCACGCTCTCCTGCGCGCTCTGCCACCGCCCGCAGCAGGGTTTTACCCATCACGCGATGGCCCGCGCGGTCGGCGTGGAGGGCCGTTCGCTGCGGCGCAACGCCGCCAGTCTCTACAACCTTGCCTGGAGCGATCCGCTTTTCGTCGACGGCCGCGAGCACACGCTCGAAACGCTGGTCTGGATGGAGTTGCTGGATCTTGACCGTCTCGGCAATCGCTCGGTTGCCGTGGTCCTGGACCGCCTGCGTGCGGCGCCGGATTATCAGGGGCGCTTCGAGGCCGCCTTTCCCGGTCGTGCGGCGGACATGGTCACAGTTGCTGCGGCCCTGGCGGCGTATTTGCGCACCCTGGTCTCGGCCAATTCGGCGTTCGATCGCGGGTACTTCGGCGGCGAAGCCGGGGCGTTGACCCCAGCGGCCGAGCGCGGGTTCGAGCTGTTCCGTGGCAAGGCCGGTTGTGCCGGCTGCCACATCCTGGCCGAACGTTACGCACTGTTCACCGACCAACAAATGCACGACACCGGCATCGGTTGGCAGCACTCGATGCGTCGCGAGCCCGCCCGCCGGGTGCTGGAACCGGCGCCCGGGGTGCGCATCGAAGTCGACCTGGCGGCGCTGACTGGCACCGCCGAGCGCCCCTACAACGACCTCGGTCGCTATGAGGTGACGCAGGATCCGGCCGATCGCTGGCGGTTTCGCACCCCCAGTTTACGCAACGTCGCCAATACCGCCCCGTACATGCACGACGGCAGTTTGCCGACGCTGGCGGCGGTCGTTGAATACTACGACCGCGGCGGCCACGCCCACCCGGGGCTCGATCCGCGCCTGCGGCCGCTTGGACTCACTGAACCGGAACGGGCGGACCTCGTGGTGTTTCTGGAGGCCTTGACCGGCGACAATCTCGCGCTGTTTGATGCCGATGCCGCGGCGGCGCTCGGCGAACCGGTCGCGGCGGAGTGGCGACCATGAGGGCGGCTTATCCTCGCGCACGGGTTGCGGGGCAGATTGCGCTCGCCATCGCGGCGGCATTGACGGCGCTCGGGTGGGCCGCGGTCAGCGGTCCCGGAGATTTTCGCGACGGTTACGAACACGCCGATTTCAGCACCCGTTCGATCGCATTGGCCGCGCGCCAGGGCGAGCCGGCCGACCTGCTCGCGTTGGCCGAGGCCCCCGTGCTCGGCCTGCCGCCGCTTGAGGTGCCCGCGGCCAATCCGCTCACGCGGGAGAAGATCGCGCTCGGGCGAAAGTTATTCTTCGATCGGCGTCTGTCGTTGAACGGGACACAATCCTGCGCCATGTGCCACGTACCGGAACAGGGGTTTGCCCACAACGAAATCGCCACCGCGGTCGGGATCGAGGGCCGCGACGTCGGGCGTAATGCGCCAACCTTGTTCAACGTCGCTTACAAGCGGCGCTTGTTTCACGACGCCCGGGAAACCTCGCTGGAACACCAGGCCTGGCAGCCACTGATCAATCCGCTGGAGATGGCGAATCCCTCGATCGGCTGGGTACTGGCGCGTCTGGGTGAGTGGCCCGACTACCGCGGCTTGTTCGAAGCGGCCTTTACCGGATCGGGGGCGACCCTCGAAACAGTCGGGCAGGCGCTGGCGAGTTACCAGCGTACCCTGCGTGCCGGGAACTCGCCGTTTGATCGCTGGTACTACGGCGGCGACGCCGAGGCGGTGGACGAGGCCGTGAAACGCGGATTCCGATTGTTTACCGGCAAGGCCGGCTGCGCGGCGTGTCACACCGTCGGCGTACACGACGCACTGTTCAGCGACCAGGGCCTACACCACACCGGTATCGGCTACGCGGCGGCAGGGCTGGCGCCGGACACACCACGGCGGGTACTGCTGGCGCCCGGCGTTTTCGCCGAACTCGCACCGGCGATCGTGGCGTCGGTCTCCGGCGCCGGAGGTGGCAACGACCTCGGGCGTTACGAGATCACCCGCGATCCCGCTGATCGGTGGAAGTTTCTCACCCCAATGCTGCGTAATGTCGCGCTGACCGCCCCCTACATGCACGATGGGTCGTTGCCTGATCTGCCCGCGGTGGTGGCCTTCTACGATCGTGGCGGCGAGCCCAACCCATTGCTTTCACCGTTGATTCGCCCGCTCGGATTGACCTCCGGCGAACGCGATGACCTGGTGCGTCTGCTCGATAGTCTGACCAGTGACGCGGTGGAAACCCTGGTACGCGACGCCTTCGCCGCGCCGATCGGAGACCTCGAATGAGGGCATTCCTTGCGCTGTGCCTCGCGCTAGGCATAAGCGTCGTCGTCGGCTCCGAGGCGCCGCGGGCGGCAATCACGCTCGCCGACCTCGGATTGCGTGATCACCACGACCAACCGTGGCCCGCAGCTGCGTCGCCCGGCAAGGTTACGCTGGTGAGTTTCGGCTACACCTCTTGCCCCGATGTCTGTCCGCTCACGCTCCAGGTCATCGCGGCGGCGCTGCGTGCGCTGGGCGATCAGGCCGCAGAGGTTCTTCCGCTGTTCATCAGCGTCGATCCGGCACGTGACCAGCCGCAGCGGCTCAAGGATTACGTCGGTTACTTTGATCCCCGCATCATCGGTCTGAGCGGCGATGCGGGCGCGATTGTGGCCGTCACCGCGCGCTTTGGGGCTGTGTATGCCCTCGGCGCGTCCAAGGCCGATGGGCCGTATACCGTCGACCATTCGGTCGACCTGTTCGTCCTCGATGCGACCGGAACGCTGGTCGCGCGCGTGCCGTTCGGACTCCCTGCGGAGCATATCGCGCAGCTGGTTCGGCCATTGCTGAAGCCGGATCGCACCCTCGCACGCTAACGTGGAATCGTGCTCGATGTGGTTTTGCCGCGCGTCCGTCCGGCACCGCCGCCAGCCACTCAATTCACGGCCATACGACCTCGCCGCGGCGACGCGAAACAACCACTGACCCGGACAATTGCGGGCCGCGTGATGTTCGACGCGAATCGGTCGCTACCGCCTAAATTTGTTTTTCTTTGTGTCGATAACGGGAGAGAGGCGGGCGTCGAGTGCACCGCGTCGCAGATCCGCTTGGCGGAGGTACCCACCGGATTGCGGATCGTAACCCGCGCCGTGCGCGTTTGACGCCGTCGGGTGCGGCCAGATCACCCGGTGCGTGGCCATCGCGTCCGCGCCGCACGCGCTCGGAGGCGTCGCGTTGCCTACCGTTTGCGCT
This sequence comes from uncultured Thiotrichales bacterium, assembly GCA_964620675.1. Taxonomy (GTDB): domain Bacteria; phylum Pseudomonadota; class Gammaproteobacteria; order UWMA-0217; family UWMA-0217; genus CAYSFW01. Next base: position 22,671 of record CAZUJU010000008.1, read on the forward strand.
TGCGTAGCGGTGGCGCCGATGCAGGCGCAGCGAGGCGACTTGCGGAGTTGCGTTGCGGCAGGCGGACAAGGGCATCGCGTCGTGTGGTGGCGAAATCCGGGCTTGGTTACGGCGCAGCGTCCGCAAGGCAGCGGCATTCCGACAGACCGCGACGGCGTCGCGGGCGGCTTTGAACAAGGAGAACAAGAAGAATGCAGATGAATTCGGAGACCGCCGGTGACTTGATTCTGGTCGTCGAACACGAGCGGACGACGCGCATGGTGACTCGATCCATGCTGGAGCGGCAGGGCTACCGCGTCATCGAGGCCGGCAACGGAGCGGATGCGGTCAGCCAGTTTCGGTTCCACGAGCCGGCGTTGGTATTGCTGGATGTCGAAATGCCGATTTTGAACGGATTCGAGGCCTGTCGGCGAATCCGGGAAATGGTCACCGGCGGCGACGTTCCGATTGTGATGATGACCGGCCTCAGCGATACCGCCAAGGTCGACGAAGCCTTTAGAGTCGGGGCGACGGACTTTATCCCCAAGCCGGTGAACTGGAGCATCCTCGGCCACCGCTTGCGTTACATCCTGCGCAATCACCGCATTCTGCGTGATCTCAAATTCAGTGAGGCGCGGTTGTCGAACGCGCAGCGCATTGCGCGCTTGGGGTATTGGGAATGGAATCTCGTCTCCCGTGAACTGCAATGGTCGCCAACGATGTACGTGATGTTTGAGGTGTCACCCGAGTCGTTTCAGGTCAGTTGCGATGCGTTTATCGAACTGATTCATCCCGCCGACCGTGAGATCTTCCGCGAAAAACTCGAGCGCGCCCAGGCGGGGCAAGCGATCTCAAATTTCGAACATCGCATGTTGCTGCCGCGAGGCGGCGAGCTGAACGTGGTCGAGCATATCGAGCTCACTCGAGACGTCGGCGGACACTCGCTCAGCCTCACCGCGACTTTGCAGGACATCAGCGAACGCAAGCGTACCGAGGAGCAAGTTCAGTTCCTTGCCTACCACGATCAACTCACCAGCCTACCGAACCGTGAGTTGTTCAAGGATCGGGTGACCCAGGCGATCAGTCGCGCGCGCCGCGAGGGACTCAAGCTCGCACTGCTGTTCGTCGATCTGGATCGCTTCAAGAACGTCAACGATACGCTTGGACACAAGCTCGGCGATACCCTGCTGGAGCTGGTGGCCGAACGCTTGCGGGCGTTGGTGCGCGAAACCGATCTGGTCGCCCAGGGGCAACCCGGTGAAGAAGGACAGTTGGCCCGCCTGGGTGGCGATGAGTTTACGGTACTGCTGCCGGTGGTGCGCTCGCGCGAGGATGCCGCGCGGGTTGGCGATCGCATTGTGGAGGTCCTGAGCCGGCCGTATGACCTGGATTCGCGCGAAATCGTGGTGACCGCGAGTGTCGGCATCGCCTGCTACCCGGAGGACGGGAGTGATGTCGATGCCTTGATCAAGAACGCCGATGCCGCGATGTACGACGTCAAGGACTCCGGGCGCAACGGCTTTCGCTACTACCTGCCGGAGATGACTCAGCGCACCGAAACCCGCCTGAAGTTGGAAAACGATCTGCGCAAGGCGCTCAGGAATCATGAGTTCGAGCTGCACTACCAGCCTCAGATCGATCTCAGCGATCAACGCATGGTCGGGGTCGAGGCGCTGGTCCGTTGGCGCCACCCCGAGCGTGGTCTGATATCGCCTGGGGAGTTCATTCCGGTCGCGGAGGACAGCGGGTTGATCATTCCGCTCGGGCAGTGGGTGCTGGAGGAGGCGTGCCGCCAGAATCGCACGTGGCAGCTGGAGGGCTTGCCGCCGGTGCGGATGTCGGTCAACGTCGCTGCGCAACAGTTTCAGCACGACGATTTTCTGGTCACGGTCCGCCGCGCGCTCGCCGATTCCGGACTCAGCGCGGATTCTCTGGAACTTGAGGTCACCGAGAACGCACTGATCAATACCGATCATGACGTCATGTTCAAGCTCAAACAAATCCGCAATCTGGGCATTTCGCTCGCGGTGGACGATTTCGGGACGGGATTCTCGTCGCTGAGTTTCATCAAGCAGTTTCCGCTGACAACGCTCAAGGTGGATCGTTCGTTCGTGACCGATATCGGGCAAAAAAAGGACGAAGCGATCGTCAAGATCATTATCCACCTTGCCCACGAGCTAAATCTGCTGGTCATCTCGGAGGGCGTGGAGACGCAACGGCAGCTTGATTTTCTGCGGCTTCAGGGGTCGAACATGGCGCAAGGATTTCTGTTCAGCCGGCCGTTGCTGCCGAATGAGTTGCGCAAGTTGCTGCTGCAACCGCAACCGCTGATAATCGGGGCGACTCGCTAGTTTGCCTGACCCCCCGCGGTATCGCGCTCGGCCTCCGGTGGCGGCACGGCAGCGTTTGCGGCACCCCGTTGCACCAGTTGCACGAACAACTCCTCAAGCCGATTCGCCTTGTTGCGCATGCTCATGATCTCGATGCCCTGCGCGGAGAGTTGCTGAAACACCGCGTTGAGGTGGGTGTGTTTGCGCACGGAGATTTCGAGCGTATGGGCATCCCAGTGGGTGAGTTCGACGCCACTCAGCACGGGTGCGGCCCGCAGGGCGTGGTTGAGATCGAAGACGAAGGTCTCGGCGTCGAGCTTGGCCAACAGTTGTTTCATCGAGGTGTGTTCGATGATTTCGCCGCGGTCGATGATCGCAATGTTGCGGCAGAGGCTCTCGGCTTCGTCGAGATAGTGGGTGGTGAGGATGATCGTGGTGCCGGCGGCATTGACGGTGCGCAGGAAGTCCCACATTGAACGCCGAACTTCGATATCGACCCCGGCGGTCGGCTCGTCGAGGATGAGCAAGCGCGGCTCGTGCACCATGGCCCGCGCAATCATCATGCGCCGTTTCATGCCGCCCGAGAGTTGCCGGGCCTCGGCGCGCCGGCGTTCGAACAGCCCGAGTTGTCGCAACCAATGGTGGGTGCGCCGCAGCGCCTCGCGTCGGGCGATGCCGTGGTAGCCGGCGTGGTTGATCAGGATTTCTTCAACCGGTTCAAACTGGCTGAAATTGAATTCTTGCGGGACCAGACCGAGCGCCTGCTTGACGCCAAACGGGTCGCGATCGAGGTCTTTGTCGAACACCCGGACGCGGCCCGAGGTCTTGTTGACCAATCCGGTGACGATGCCGATCGTGGTTGATTTGCCGGCCCCGTTGGGGCCGAGCAGAGCGAAGAAATCGCCCGCGGCAACGTCGAGGGAAATGCCTTTGAGGGCTTCCAGCCCGCCGGAATAAACCTTGCGTAGGTCACGAATTGAAAGGGCGAGGGGCGTGGTCATGGCGCGTGGAGCGGTTGCGGGGTGAGGTCTGGAGCGCCTCGTTCAGGTTGCGCGGCAGTGTATCATAGCCCTTGATTCATCCCTCCGAGGTTACCGATGCCGTTGCCCGATTGCTTTGCCGTGGCCGATCCGGCCGCGATTCCCCTGGTTGCGTTGACCGCGCAGGAATTCCCGGACTGGCTCGCCGCGCAGCCGGATTCGGTGCGCGCCTGGTGCGCTGCGAATCGATTCTCGGCGCGCCTTGAAAGCGTGCTGATCGTGCCCAATGTTGCCGGCACCCCGTTGCAGGTGCTCTGTGGTGTCGCCGATCCGCCCGGCGTTTGGGCGCTGGCGGCGGCGGCGAATTTACCGGCGATGGTCTACCGGCTCGAAGCCCCGAACTGGTCGGCCGCGCAAAGTGAAGCCGCCGCCCTTGGATGGGGGCTCGCCGCGTACCGATTCGAACGCTACAAGTCGGCCCTCAAAACGGGGGCGGAACGACCGCGGCTGGTGGTGCCCGAGGCGGCGGCGGGGCTGCTGGCGCAACTGCGGGCTCTGACCCGGGTACGTGACCTGATCAACACCCCGGCGGATGACATGATGCCGCCGGAGCTCGCGTGTGAGGCCAAGCGCATCGCCGACGCCTATGCTGCCGAATTTCGCCAGATCGTGGGTGACGCGCTGTTGACCGAGCACTATCCGGCGATCCATGCAGTGGGGCGCGCCAGTGCGTTCGCGCCGCGGCTGATCGAGTTCACCTGGGGTGCGCCGGCGCATCCACGGGTGACGCTGGTCGGAAAGGGCGTTTGTTTCGACAGCGGCGGGCTCGACATCAAGCCGGCAAGCGGTATGCGCCTGATGCAGAAGGATATGGGCGGCGCGGCGCACGTGCTCGGTCTGGCCGAGCTGATCATGGCGGCGGGGTTGCCGGTCAGGTTGCAGGTGTTGATCCCGGCGGTCGAGAACGCGATCGCCGGGAACGCATTTCACCCCGGCGACGTGCTCGATACGCGCGCCGGCAAGACGGTCGAAGTCGATAACACCGATGCCGAGGGGCGCCTAGTTCTATGCGATGCGCTCGCCGAGGCCTGCCGTCACAAGCCCGATCTGTTGCTGGATTTCGCGACCCTGACCGGCGCCGCGCGCGTGGCGGTCGGGACCGAAATTGCGGCGTATTTCTGCAACGATCGCGCCGTGGCCGCGGAGCTGCTCGCCGCGGCGACCGCAGTCGATGATCCGATGTGGGAGCTGCCGTTGCATGCCGGTTACCGTAACCTGCTGGAAAGTCCGGTGGCGGATCTCGTCAATTCGACCGGCAACGGCGGCTATGCCGGTGCGATCACTGCGGCGTTGTTTCTGGAGCAGTTCATTGCGCCCGACACCCGTTGGGTCCACGTCGATATGATGGCCTGGAACACCCGGGCACGTCCGGGCCGGCCCAAGGGCGGCGAGGCGATGGGGGTGCGTGCGGTCTTTGCGATGTTGCAGCGCCGTTATGGCGGGTGACGGCTCGGCGTGGCGTTTCTGCGTCGCGCCGATGCTGGACTGGACCGACCGCCACGCGCGCTACTTCATGCGCTTGCTGAGCGCGCGGGCGCGCCTGTACACCGAGATGGTCACCACCGGCGCGATTCTGCGCGGCGAGCGCGAACGCCAGCTTGGGTTTCATGCGGCGGAACGGCCGTTGGCGCTTCAGCTGGGCGGCAGTGAGCCGGCGGCGATGGCCGCGTGCGCGCGGATCGCCGCGGACTGGGGGTATGACGAGGTCAATATCAACGTCGGTTGCCCGAGCGATCGCGTCCACAGCGGACGTTTCGGTGCGTGCCTGATGGCGACGCCCGAAACGGTCGCAGATTGCGTTGCCGCAATGCGCGCCGCGACCCGCTTACCGATTACGGTCAAGCACCGGATCGGTATCGACGATCAGGACAGCGATGCCGACCTCGAACGGTTTGTCCGGGTGGTGGCCGCGGCCGGGTGCGATACCTTTGTCGTGCACGCCCGCAAGGCCTGGCTCAAGGGCCTGAGTCCCAAGGAGAATCGCGAAGTGCCGCCGCTCGACTATGGGCGGGTCTATCGCCTGAAGATCGAACACCCGGAGCTGACGATCGTTCTCAACGGCGGCATTACCACGTTGGATCAGTGTGCGACGCATCTCGCGGCGCTCGATGGGGTCATGCTGGGGCGCGAGGTCTATCACAATCCCTATCTGTTGGCGGACGTCGACAGTCGGGTGTTCGGCCACCCCGGGGCTCCGCCGTCGCGGTACGCGGTGGTGCGCGCGATGTATCCCTATATCGAATCGGAACTTGTGCGGGGTACGCCGTTGGCGTCGATCACGCGACACCTGCTGGGTCTGTTTCAGGGTCAACCCGGGGCTCGCGCCTGGCGGCGCACGCTGAGTGAACGCGCGCATCGACCCGGCGCAGGCCTTGAGGTGCTGGACGCGGCACTTGCGTGGGTGCGCGAAGGCGTCGTGGAACGGTCCGCGCAGGCGTAGGCAAGGCGCCGAATTCCCGTTACATTAGCGAATCAGTATCGCAGCACCAGGGCGCCGTTCCGAAGGTCATCCGCGCAACGCCGGGCAAGTCGCCGCGGCAATGTATCGACCCCGGCAGGAATGGCATCCCAAATAACAAACCATCACCGGGGAGACATCACCGATGTCCGTCAAGCACCCGATAGTTGCCGTGACCGGTTCGTCCGGTGCCGGCACGACCACTGTCAAACACGCCTTCGAAGAGATTTTCCGGCGCGAACGGATCTCCGCGTTTTTCATCGACGGCAATAGCTTTCGCCGCTTTGATCGAGAAGGGATGAAGCGCGCGGTGGCGGATTCCATCGCTCGCGGGCGTCCGATCTCGCATTTTGGGCCTGAAGCGAATTTGTTCGATCGCCTGGAGAGTGCGTTCCGCGAATATTCGCGAACCGGTACCGGCATTTATCGACGCTACGTCGACCGGGAAGCCGCCGCGACCGTGGCACAACCGGTCGGCACGTTTACCGCGTGGCAGGATATTCCGGAAGGCTCCGACCTGTTGTTGTACGAAGGTTTGCATGGCGGTTGTACCGAGTCGACCTGGAGTCAGCGCGAACTCGGCTCCTCGCATAATCCGCGGGTGGTCAAGGTACGGCATCAGTTCCGCGAGCGCGGCGACTACGGCGTCGACGTCGCTAAATGGGTTGATCTGCTGGTCGGCGTAGCGCCGGCGATCAATCTCGAATGGATTCAGAAGATTCAGCGCGATAGCCGCATCAAGGGTTCGTCGGAGGCGGTGGTTGCGACGATCCTGCGACGGATGCCGGACTACATCAAGTACATCGTGCCGCAGTTTTCACTCACCGATCTCAATTTCCAGCGGATGCCACTGGTCGATACCTCCAACCCGTTCGTTTCGCGCGACATCCCGGCGCTGGATGAGAGCGTCATCGTGGTCCGCTTTCGCGAGCCGCGAAAATTCAACTTCCCGAAACTGCTCGATCAGCTGCCCGAGTCGTTCATGTCGCGGCCGAATACCCTGGTGGTTCCTGGCAGTCACATGGGGATCGCGCTCGAAGTGATTTGCGCACCACTCGTGCTCGAACTGCTGGAGCGCCAACGCGCCGAGGTGGCGTCGTTATGAGGGGTGCGGTGCGGGTTTGCGGCGCGGTTCCACGGGCATGACAATGCCAGTCGAACTGGCACTCGGACCCGTCATGGTCGACCTTGCGGGGATTGAATTACAGCCCGAGGAGCGCGACCGGCTCCTTCATCCCGCCTGTGGCGGCGTGATCCTGTTTGCGCGCAATTACCAATCGCCGGCGCAGATCGAGGCTTTGACCGGCGCGATCCGTTCCGCGCGCACGCCGGCGCTGCTGATCGCGGTCGATCAGGAAGGCGGTCGGGTGCAGCGGTTTCGCGAGGCTTTTTTGTCCTTGCCGCCCCCGCGAAGCTTGGGGCAACGCTACGACCAGTCCGCCGCCCAGGGACTCGAATCGGCCCGGCGCCACGCGTGGTTGATGGCCAGCGAGTGCCGCGCGGTAGGGGTCGACTTCAGTTTCGCGCCGGTGCTCGACCTCGATTACGGCAGCAGCGGTGTCATCGGTGATCGCGCGCTGCATACCTCGCCGGAAGCCGTCGGCGCGCTGGCCGCCGCGTATATCGGCGGCATGCGTGCGGCCGGCATGGCCGCGGTCGGCAAGCATTTTCCCGGGCATGGTTTCGTTGCGGCCGACTCGCACGTCGATTTGCCCGTCGATACCCGCAGTTGGGCGGAGCTCGAAGCGGCGGATTTACGGCCGTTCGCGCACGCAATACACGCGGGGCTCGACGGCATCATGCCGGCGCATGTGGTGTATGCGAATTGCGACCCGCAACCCGCCGGATTTTCGCGATTCTGGCTGCAGGACGTGTTGCGTACACGGTTGGGCTTTGACGGCGTGATCTTTAGCGACGACCTCTCGATGGCCGGTGCCGGCTGCGCGGGCGGGCCGGGTGAACGCGCGCTCGCGGCGTATCGCGCCGGCTGCGATATGTTGCTGGTGTGCAACCAGCCCGCCGCGGCGGATACCGCGCTGGATGCCATCGGACAGGTCACTCCCGCGCACCCGCCCAACCCGCGCCTGGAACGGATGCGCGCCCGACCGGCGCCAAATTGGCAGGCACTGCACGCAAGCGGCGAATGGCGACAGGCCTCTGCCGCGTTGAGTGCCTAGCGCAGGCGCTAAAAAGCGGCCTGGCGGCGGCGAGGGCGGTCGCCGAGCAACAGGATCGCCCTGCACCCGGTCGTTGCTACGTGTCTCGTCTGTTTTATGTTCATGACTCCATGATTTTGCCTTAACGGCCATTCGGCGCAGGAATCGTACCGCTGGTTCCAGTTGCGCTCAGGTTCTCTGGCGCGCGGCCGATAGTCCTACGAGAAGAACAAAAATATCGACTCAGGGAGGACTCCCTTCATGGAAACGCCAATCGGTTGGCTGCCCGAATCGCTTGCGCTGCTGCGCCACGAAAACCACCTGCTCCTGATTCTGCTCGGAACCGCGATTGCGAGCCTGGTGGCGAGTCGCTGGCTCGCCCGGGCGGCGCCGGCGGCAGGCGGTTCCGCGTGGTTCGACAATTTGCGTGAGGCCGCGCGTGTGCCGGCCATTCTGTTGGTCTGGATCACCGGTATCGCACTTGCGATTGCGGCCGCCGCGAGCGGACGCGGCCTCGATCCGCCGGCGTGGTCACAGGCGTTTGGCTACGCTGGGGTGATCGCGGCGGTCGCGTGGTTACTGTGGCGCTGGCTCGGCTCATATGAACGTGCGCCGGCAGAGTTCGCGGGGCAGGGCAGCAACGCACCTGCGCGCAGCGCGCTGATGTTTCGTCTGCTGCGGGTGTTGGTGCTGGCAACGCTCGCGTTGACGCTGCTGCACGCGCTCGGATTTCCGGTGACGGGGCTACTGGTGGTGGTGGGCGTCGCCGGTGGGGCGCTGGGATTGGCGGCGCGCGAGTTGCTGGCCAATCTCTGGGGCGGGGTGTTGCTGTATCTCGACCGGCCGTTCTTCGTGGGTGACTGGATTCGGATCGCGGCGCTTGAGCATGAGGGCGTGGTCGAGCATATCGGGTGGCGCACGTCCCGACTGCGCACGCTCGATCAAAGCACTTTGGTGGTTCCGAACGCGGTGTTTACCGCTCGCAGCGTCGAGAACCTGTCGCAACGCACCCATTTTCGGATTCACGAGATCATCCGCTTGCGCTACGAGGATCTTGAATTCATGCCCGAGATCGTCGGCGCGGTGCGACAGATGGTCGAGGCACATCCCGGTATCGATCGTAAACAGGGCGTCATTGTCAATTTTACGGCGTTCAATGAATCGTCGGTCGACGTTCTGGTGCATACTTTTACCCGCACCGTGAATCTCGCCGAATATCACCATGTGCGCGAGGCGTTATTGCTGGAGATCGCGGAAATTATTGCGCGGCACGGCGCGGAACTGGCCTACGCCACTCAGACCTTGAACGTGAACATGAACCGAAACAATCCGTTTCTCACTGTCGTGTCATGAAACCCAAGCTCGGGCTGGCGCTCGGTGCCGGTTCCGCCAAGGGTTGGGCGCATATCGGCGTGCTCCGGGCGCTCGATGCGCTCGGGCTGAAACCGGATATCGTTACCGGGACTTCGATGGGCGCGCTGGTCGGCGCGGCCTATGTGACCGGGCATCTCGATGACCTGGAGGAATGGGTCGCTGGCCTGAGTTGGACCGATGTCCTGAGTTTGCTCGATATTCGCCTGTCCGGCGGCTTAATTCGGGGCGATCGCGTAATCAATCGGTTGCGCGAGCATTTTGAGGGGGTGACTATCGAGCAGCTGGCGCAACCGTTCGCGGCCGTGGCGACCGAGCTGGAGAACGGCAATGAATGCTGGTTGCGCGCGGGGCCGATTCTGGATGCGGTGCGGGCGTCGATCGCGCTGCCGGGTCTGTTCAGTCCGATCAAGCTCCACGGCCGATGGTTGGTGGACGGTGGCTTGGTGAACCCGGTCCCGGTCTCGCTGTGTCGTGCGCTGGGTGCCGATGTGGTGATCGCGGTCGATCTGTCGACCCAGATCTTTCTTCGCGGGGCGGACGAATCACCCAGAAACGGTTTCAGTCTGAAAACGTCTGACGGCGAAGCGAGTGGCGTCAGCGATCGATTTCTCGAAATGTTTCAGGGCATGCTGGGGCGCTTTCGCGATCGTCAACCGGAGGACGCGGCGCTGCCGTCGATCCTCGACGTCGCGATCCGCAGCATCAATATCATGACGGTGCGGATCAGCCGCAGTCGGCTTGCCGGCGAACCCCCCGATCTGCTGCTTTCACCCAAGGTTGGCGACATCGCATTGATGGAGTTTCATCGCGCCGCCGAGGCGATCGCGCTTGGGCGCGCCGAGGTCGAGCGCCGCGCGCCGGAACTACAAGTTCTCCTGCGCTATCTCAGCGGGGTGCGTTAACCAACGCGCGTGACCCAATGGCGCGCGATTTGGCGTGGCGTGGTCGGGCGTCGATCCCTATAATGCGCGCTGCTTCACTGCCAGCGAGGGAAGGACAGCGATGGCCGACAAACTCCTGATCATCATGTTGAACACCGATCCGCGCAACGGCGCCGAGTTGGGCGCGCCGTTTCTACAGGCGACCGTCGCCGCGGCGATGGAATATGAAGTCGAGATCATCTTTACCGGGAGCGCGGGCGAGCTGGCGAAACGCGGCGTCGCCGAACGGCTGACGGTGCATGGCGGGAGTGCGAAAACGATCCACGACTACATCAAGGACGCGCACGAAGCCGGCGTGGTGTTCAAGATCTGCGCGCCGACGCTCGATATGTGGGGTGACGAGCTGATTGCGGAAGTGTCGGAGACGGTCGGCGGCGCCTACGTGATCAGCGAGGCGATGAATGACGGCACCGTTACCTTTACCTATTAACAGCGCCCCGAGCGGCGATTGCCCGGTAACCCCGCGACTGAACGGAACTTTCATGAGCCCTTCGACCCGAGCCGACGATCTACCAAGGGACTTTGACTGCCTCCACGACGCGGCGGCGGTCGATGCCGCGATCGACCATGTCGCCGCCGCGATCAACCAGACCCTGGGCGAGCGCGAGGTGTTGGCCTTGTGCGTATTGCACGGTGGTTTGATCTTCGCTGGGCATTTGCTGACGCGGCTGGATTTCTCGGTCACGCTGGATTACATCCACGCCACGCGGTACCGCGGCGCAACCACTGGCGACGCCCTGCACTGGATCGCGATGCCACGCACCGACCTGGCCGGGCGGGAGGTGTTGCTGATTGACGACATCTTCGACGAAGGACTCACCCTGCATGCCCTTTACCGCCACTGCATCGCGCAAGGCGCGGCCCGGGTTTACACCGCGGTGCTCGCCGAAAAGGACCACCCACGCGCCAAGGCTGAATATCGCCCGGACTTCGTTGGTCTCACGGTTGACGACCGTTACGTCTTTGGTATGGGCATGGATTACAAACACCAATTGCGCAACGTCCACGGCATCTACGCAGTTCGCGACTGAGAGCCTGTGAAAATATCCCGCGATCTACTGCGGACGCCCCTGGACGCGGTGTCCTGCGTTGCAAGAGGCCCGAAATCGGGTCATGTAGGCCGGCTACACTCCCCGATTTCGGGCCTCTTACGCCTTGTTCACCACGCCCAGGGTCGCACTCGTGACGATCGGGGATTTTTTCACAGGCTCTGACACAGGAACCTACCCCTATGAGTAGAATCGGGATCATCGGCGGCACCGGCCTCACCAAACTCAAGGACATGGAGATCGTACGCCGCGAGGTCGTCCATACCCCGTTTGGCGAGCCCTCGGGTCCGGTCACCACCGGGCGCCTGTTCGGGCACGAAGTGTTGTTTCTGGCGCGACATGGGTATAGCCATACCATTCCGCCGCACCGCATTAACTACCGCGCCAACATCTGGGCGATGCAGCACCTCGGCGTTACCGAGCTGATCGCGTTCGCCGCGGTGGGCGGCATTAAGCCGGAAATGGGGCCAGGTCGGATCGTGATCCCTGACCAGATCGTCGATTACACCTACTCGCGCCAGCATACCTTTTTTGAAGAGGACCTTGAACACGTCACCCATATCGATTTCACCGAGCCGTATTGCCCGAATCTGCGCGCCAAGCTGATCGCCGCCGGCGAGCGGGCGGGCATCGCGGCCATCGCCCGTGGCACCTACGCCACGCTGCAGGGCCCGCGTCTCGAAACCGCCGCCGAGATCAACCGTCTCGAAAACGACGGCTGCGATCTGGTCGGTATGACCGGCATGCCCGAAGCCGCGCTCGCACGCGAACTCAGCCTGTGCTACGCAACCGTGGCGGTCGTCGCCAACCACGCCGCCGGACGCGGTGAGGGCGAGATCACGATGGACGAAATCCAGCGCAATCTGGTGGACGGCTTCGCCAATGGGGCGAAGTTGCTGCAAGCGTATCTTGCCGCGAGCTGACGCGCAGCGGCGTTCCAGGCGTTTGCTAAAGTCGCTGGTTCAGAGCTCCTGTGAAAACATCCCCGATCGTCGCGAGGACACCGCGCTCAGGGGCGTCCGCAGCTGATTGCGGGATGTTTTCATAGGCTCTCAGGGCGTTCCCGCGCTCATTCGGGCGCGAGTTCCGCGCCGGACGATACCGGGAGACCAGACGCAAGCATCTGTATCATTTCGACAAATTCACCCTGTATGGCCGGCCAGGCGCGGCGCTGGGCGATCCACCGCGCGTGTTGCCCAATCGACTGCCAGCGGTCGCGGGACTCAAGCGCGTGGTGCGTGGCGGCCAAAAACCCGCGGGTATCGCGGTAGGGCGCGAGGAAGCCACATTCACCGTCGCGGATCAGTTCGGCGGCGGCCGCATAGGCGTAGCCAACAACCGGCAGCGCGCTTGCCATGGCCTCGGCGACCACATTGCCGTAGGTCTCCGATTCCGACGCGAACACGAACAGATCCGCTGAGGCATAGTGAGCTGCGAGGGCCGTGCCGCGTTGTGCGCCGCAGAACACGATGTCAGGATGTTGGCGACGCAGGCGCGCTGCATCCGGTCCTTCTCCGACCATAATCAATCGCAGTTCGTGGTGAATGTCGCGGGCGTAACGGTAGCTCCGCAGGAGTAATTCGATATTCTTTTCGTGCGCGATCCTGCCTACGTAGAGCATCGCGATGGCTTCAGGCGCAAGACCCCACTGGGCGCGCAGCGTCTCATCCCGTCGTGCGGGTGTGAACAGCTCGGTGTCGACCCCGCGAGATTTCACCTGCAAGCGCTCGAATCCGCGCGATTCAAGTTCGTACCGGAGTGCGTGGGTTGGCACTAGCGTGAGCTGACATCGGTTGTGAAAGGCGCGTAAGTAGCGCGCGAGCGGTGCTTGCAACCAACCCAGGCGGTAGGCATGGGCGTAGCGATCGAATTGGGTATGGAATCCGGAAGCGACCGGTATGTCGAGCCTGCGCGCCGCATCGAGGGCGGTTCGACCGAGCGGGCCTTCGGTTGCGATATAGAGCGCATGCGGTCGGTCGTCGCGCCAGAGCCGCATCAATCGCGCCTGGGTCGTGATGCCGAAGCGCAGGTTGCGATACATCGGCAGGGGAATGCCGGTGACCAGACACTCGTCGCGTACTCCGTCACCGCCGGCGCGCTCACCGGCGAACTGGCGCGGGCGAACGATCTGAACCCGATGTCCGGCCTGGCGCAGGGCCTGTTCATAGCGTTGCAGGGTGTGGGCGACGCCGTTGATTTCCGGCGGGTAGGTTTCGGAGACGAGGGCGATTCGTAGCGGGGTATTAGTAGGCGTCAGCGCCAGCGTTGCGGTTTGAGGTTCACGCGCGGGGTCCCGCTTGGTCGGTCGCGCCGCGGGGATCGACGATCTGTTGGATAAGCGCATGGGTGGTGGTTGCGACCTGTTTGCGGGCCATACCGTCGATCTCGACCAGAGGTTGCGCAAATACCACCTCCACCGCGATCGATGGCTCGCCGAGGATATTCCAGAGGTTATCGAGGAGGTTTTGATCGTCGATGTAGGGCACCTTGGGATGCGGCTTGCCGTCGGCGTCCAGATAACGCAATGCGACGGGCTGAATCGCGAGGCGATGTTCCAGCGCTGGCGCGAACAGCCGGGCATGAAAGCGCAGCACGCTGTGCCCGTTGCTGGTGGTGCCCTCCGGAAACAGCACCACCGAGTGCCCGGCCGCAAGGCGTCGGGCAATGCTTGAGGAGGCCTCGGTCGACGCATTCGCACCGCCGCGCGCGATAAACAGCGTTCCGGCGCGAGCCGCGAGCCAGCCGATCACGGGCCACCGTCGGACCTCGGCCTTGGAGAGAAATCCCACCAGGCCGCTGCCGCCGAGCACCGGAATATCCAGCCAGCTGACGTGGTTCGCGACCCAGAGCGCAGGTTGGCGCAGCGGGGTTCCGCGGTGGGAGACCCGCAAGCCGCAGAGTCGCGCGACGCGACCGAGAAACCAGCGACGCAGGCCTTGATACTGTGCGCTCGGCGGGTTGTCGCGCGCAGCGCCGGCGAGTACCAGGGTGATCAGGATGCCCAGCGCCAAATGCAGCGCGAGCAGGGTCAGGCGATAGGTACGGCGGAGGTGTTTCATGCCGCATTGTAGCCCGCCGCGTCGGCCGGTCGCGACGCGGGCGACGTTCGTCAGGGCGGGTGCGCCGGACATCCACTTAGCAGTGCCCGCCCGCGCTCGTCACGGCAGGGACCGCTGCCGGGCGGGCCCCGCGTTGCAGGAAATGCCGCTGGTAGCGCGGGTTGAGGTCGTCGAGGTCAAGCAGGATGAACACATCCGCCACGTTGAAATCGCGGTCCCAGCACGGTTCCCCGCCCACCTTGGCGCCCAGGCGCAGGTACGCTTTAAGCAAGGGCGGCAACTGCGCCTTGAGTGCGGTCGATGCGGGGGCTTGCGGCACCGGGAGTCGCGGTGTGACGCGGCGGCTCGCATGGGTCATGGACTCCGCGCGCAGGCGACGCATGATCGCATCGATCTGCGCGCCCCCGTCACGCAGGCTGACGCTGGCGCAGCCGATGAGGTAGTCGAAGCGATGGATGGTCATGAACCGGGCCAGCCCCGACCAAAGCACCGAAATCGCGCCGCCTGAGCGGTACGCGCAATGAACGCAGGTTCGCCCGATCTCCATCGCTCGCCCCGGCAGCGGTAGCAGCGCGCTGAGATCGAATTCGTCGGCTGAGTAAAATCCACCGGTCTGACGCGCGTGGGCATCGGTCAGGATCCGGGTGCTCGCGACGACCGCGCCGGTCTCGGCGTCGCGCACCAGCAGGTGTTGGCAAAACGTGTCGTAGTAGTCACGGTCGACGCCGGCGTCATCGGTCCGTAAATGCGCGCCGCCTTCCTCAGCGAAGATCTGGTAGCGCAGACGTTGCGATTCGAGCACCGCTTGCGCATCGGCGGCGAGTTCGACGACCAGGTTGCGTGCCGAGGGTGCGGCGGCACAGGCATAGGCGGCTTCGGGCATGGGCGAAAGTCCGAGGGTGGAGTTCGCCTGATGCTAGCGGCAGCGCGTGACAGCGGAATGACGTCGCGGTGAAGTTTCGATGACGGACGGACGCGGATTCGGACGCGGGCGCCCGAATTTCAGCCGCGGTCGCCCAACGCGGCGCGCAATTCCGCCGGCGCGCGCGCCGGCGCGGCGCAGGTCAGGCCTTCGCACAGGTAGGCCACGGTGCCATCCAACGGTGGTTTGGCGGCCAATCCTGGTGGTAACGCGGTGACCGCGCGCGGAATCGCAAAGCACATCAGGCCCGGGGTATAACCGGGTGGCAACGCGGATTGCCAAGTCGCGAAAGACTCGGGATCGCCCCGCAGTATGACCAGACGCGGCGGGTGGAGTTGCTCTGCCAGCGCGTCGAGCAGGCCGCAATGCGCGGCGGGCGATTGCCGCAGCCAACCGGAGGCGGCTCGGATGCAGCGTTCCGCGGCGTCCAGATAGCGGGTTTCGCCGAGGAGATAACCCAAGCGCGCGAGCGCCTGAGCCGCCGCGGCGTTGCCGTTCGGAATTGCCTCGTCGGCAAAACCTTTCGGCCGCTGCAGCAGGGTTTCGTGATCGTCCGCCGTGAAGTAAAAGCCGCCGTGGATATGATCCTCGAAGTGCATCAGGAGAACGTCTGCAATCTGTTGGGCGAACTCGAGGTCATCGCTGCGCCAGCGACACTGCAATAGCTCCAGCAAGGCGCTGAGTAGGAACGCATGGTCGTCGAGGTAGGCCATGAGGTGCGCGTGCCCATCCTTGTAGGTCGCGAGCAAGCGGCCATCGCGCCAAAGCTGGGCGCGGAGGAAGTCAAGCGCCCGTTCGGCGGAGTGTAGGCACTCGGGCAGCGCCAGGTGGCGGGCGGCGAGGGCCATGCCGTGAATCATCAGGGCGTTCCAGGCGCCGAGAATCTTGTCGTCGCGTGCGGGCCAAACCCGCGCAACGCGCGCCGTGTACAGGCGGGTGCGGGCATCCTCCAGTCGCGCGGCGACGGTCGCGACATCGACACCGAATTCGTCCGCCAGCCGGGCGGGTGTGACCGCGATGCGCGGGTGCCAGCGACCTTCAAAATTCGGTGCGCGATCGAACCCGAAGCCGCGTCGGGCGAGCGCGTAGGCGTCGCCGGGAAGCAAGTCGCGCACCTCGTTCCGGTTCCAAACGTAGAACCGACCTTCCTCGCTCTCGGAATCGGCGTCGAGACTGGAGTAGTAACCGCCTTCGGGTGACTGCATCTCGTGCATGACCCAGTGCGCGGTTTCGCGCCCGATGCGGTGAAACAGGTCGTTGCCGGTCGCGGCGTAGGCCGTGCTGTAGAGGCCGAGCAGGGGGCCGTTGTCGTACAGCATCTTTTCGAAGTGCGGAATCATCCAGTCGTCGTCGGTCGAATACCGGCAAAAACCGCCGCCGATCTGGTCGTAAAGGCCGCCTTGCGCCATTTTTTCCAGTGTATCGGTGGTCATGGTCAACGCCGCTGTATCGGCGCGACCGCTCGCTCGGGTGCCGGCCCAGTGCCGCAGCAGGCGTGTGAGGTAGGTCGGATGAGGAAATTTCGGTGCCCGTCCGAATCCACCGCGTTCTGGATCGTAGTCGCGGGCGAGCTCGCTGCGCGCCATGTCGAACACGCTGGTGTCGAGCGGCTGTGGGGCCTGAGCGGCATAGACCTCGCCCAGGGCGTGCGCGACCGCTACATTTTGGCTTTCGATTTCATCGTGATGCGCGTGGTAATACTCGGCGAGACGTTGCAGCAAGTCCTTGAACGCGGGCAAGCCGTGGCGCGCCGTCTGGGGGAAGTAGGTGCCGCCAAAGAACGGGACTTGCCGCTCCGGGGACAGAAACATCGTCAACGGCCAGCCGCCGGCGCGGCGCGCGAGCATCTGGTGCGCGAGCTGGTAGATCTTGTCGAGGTCAGGGCGTTCCTCGCGATCGACCTTGATGTTGATAAACAGGGCGTTCATCAGGTCGGCCGTCTCCGGGTCGGCGAAGGATTCGTGTGCCATCACGTGACACCAGTGACAGGCCGAGTAGCCGACCGAGAGCAGGATGATCTTCTGTTCCGCCCGGGCGCGGGTTAGCGCTTCCTCGCCCCAGGGATACCAGTCGACGGGATTGTCGGCGTGCTGTTGCAGGTAGGGGCTGGTCTCGCGGGCGAGGCGATTCGGCATGGCGGTGTCCCGAGCGAACGGTTGATTGGAGGCGACTATAGCGGCGGGGGGGTGTGCGTGTCCTGAAGCCGAGGCGTCGTCAAGGTTTTCGGTATACTGTGCAGTCGCTCACAAAATGTTATCCAGCACCATGACCTCACCGCCGTTGGAATACGCGCCGCTGCGCCTGAAAAAGCACGAAGAACGCCGGCTTCGGCAAGGCCATCCCTGGGTCTACAGCAACGAGATCGACGTTCATGCGACGCCGCTCAAGGCCTTCTCGCCCGGTCAGGCGATCGAGTTGCAGGATGCGCGCGGGACGGCGCTCGGTACCGGCTACGTCAATCCGCATTCGCTGATTTGCGCACGCTTGGTGAGCCGCGATCCGCGCCATCCTTTCACCTCGTCGTTGCTGGTGCATCGCCTCAAGGTGGCGCTGGCGTTGCGCGAGCGGATTTATCCCACGCCGCATTATCGGCTTGTGTACGGTGAGGGCGATGGTCTGCCCGGGCTGGTGGTCGATCGCTACGGCAATGCGCTGGTGGTGCAGACGACCACCGCAGGGATGGAGGTCCGGCTCGATGCCATTGTCGACGCGCTGAACAAGGTGCTGCGCCCGGAATTGATTGTGGTGCGCAATGAGGGCCCGTTGCGGGCGCTGGAGGGCTTGGAATCCTACCGTCGCGTGGTGCAAGGGGAGGCCGCCGAGGCCCTGGAAATTGAGGAGCTCGGGGTGCGCTTTCAGGCGCCGTTGCTGGAGGGGCAGAAGACCGGCTGGTTTTTCGATCAACGCGACAATCGCCGCGAACTCGCAAGGTTTGCGCCGGGCGCGCGGGTGCTGGATGTGTTCAGCTACCTCGGCGGCTGGGGGTTACAGGCGGCGCGTCAGGGCGCGCGCGAGGTGCTGTGCGTGGACGAGTCCGCACGCGCCGGAGAGTGGCTGCGGCGCAATGCGGAATTGAACGGACTGTCGCAGGTCGAGTTTCAGGCGGCGGATGCGTTCGCCGCGCTTAAGGGCTTGCGCGAGGCCGGTCGTAGCTTCGATTTGGTGATTGTGGATCCGCCGGCTTTCATCAAACGCCGTAAGGATTACGACACCGGCATCGAGGCCTATCGCCGTCTCAACCAGCAGGCGATCCAGGTGTTGGAGCGCGACGGTTTTCTGATTTCCTGCTCGTGTTCGTATCACCTGCCGCGCGAGGCCCTGCTGCAACAGCTGCACGCCGCCGCCCGACATCTCGATCGCAACCTGCAAATCCTCGGGTTCGGACAGCAATCGGCGGATCACCCATTACACCCGATGATCCCGGAATCGGCCTACCTCAAGGCGATCTTCGCGCGCGTCACGGCTTAGGGTAGGATACGGAAGATGCTGACCCACCCGAATATCGATCCCGTCGCGCTCGCGCTTGGCCCGCTCCAGGTGCACTGGTACGGCATGATGTATCTGATTGGTTTCCTGGCGTTTTGGTGGCTGGGCAAACGTCGCGCGCGGCGGCCGGACTATCCAATTCAGCCGGAGCAGGTCAGCGACCTGCTGTTCTACGGGGCGCTCGGGGTCATCCTCGGCGGCCGCATTGGCTACATCCTGTTCTACAACTTTGACCAGTTCCTGGCCGATCCGCTGACGCTGTTCCGCATCTGGGAGGGCGGCATGAGTTTTCACGGTGGATTGATCGGCGTGCTGTTGGTTATCGCACTGTTTGCACATCGGCTGGGAACGGGCTTTTTCAATCTCGCGGATTTCGTCGCGCCGCTGATCCCGATCGGACTCGGGACTGGGCGGATCGGCAATTTTATCAACGGTGAGCTGTGGGGGCGGGCGACGGATGTGCCCTGGGCGATGGTGTTTCCGGCCGTGGATGAAGTGCCGCGGCATCCCTCGCAGCTGTATCAAGTGTTCCTTGAAGGCGTTGTACTGTTCGCCTTGCTCTGGATTTATTCGCGCAAACCGCGCCCAACCGCGGCGGTGTCGGGGCTATTCCTGATCGGCTACGGCGTATTTCGCTTTCTGGTCGAGTTCGTTCGCGAACCCGACGCGCATCTCGGTTTTGTCGCGCTCGACTGGCTCTCGATGGGACAGCTTCTGAGTCTGCCGATGATTGTGTTCGGGGTGTTGCTGATGGTTCTCGCCTATCGCCGCAAACCCGCGAGCGCGGTATGAAACAGTATCTCGATCTGATGCGCCTGGTGCGCACCCAGGGCGCGCGCAAGGAAGACCGCACCGGCACCGGCACGCTCTCGGTCTTCGGCCATCAGATGCGGTTTGATCTGGGCGCCGGTTTTCCCTTGGTGACCACCAAGAAACTGCACCTGCGCTCGATCATTCACGAGTTACTTTGGTTTTTAAAAGGCGACACCAATGTCGCGTACCTCAATGCCAACCGGGTCTCGATCTGGGACGAATGGGCCGATGAACGCGGTGAGCTGGGACCGATCTATGGGTATCAATGGCGTTCGTGGCCGGACTACAGCGGGCGACCGATCGACCAGATGCGCGATGTGGTGCAACAAATCCGGGCCAACCCGGACTCGCGTCGCTTGATCGTCAGCGCCTGGAATGTCGGACACATCGATCGGATGGCGTTGCCGCCCTGTCATTTACTGTTTCAGTTCTACGTGGCGAACGGCCGGCTTTCGTGTCAACTGTACCAACGCAGCGCCGACATCTTTCTCGGGGTGCCGTTCAATATCGCCTCGTATGCGCTACTGACCCTGATGGTGGCGCAGGTCACCGGGCTTGAACCCGGAGAGTTCATCCACACCCTTGGCGATGCGCATCTCTATCTCAACCATCTCGAACAGGCCGATCTGCAACTCGCGCGCGAACCCCTGCCATTACCGCGCATACGCCTGAATCCGGCGGTGACCGATCTGTTCGAATTCCGCTATGAGGACTTCGAACTGCTCGATTATCAAGCGCATCCGCACATCAAGGCGCCGGTTGCGGTCTAGCTTGCCGCGATGATCGTCTCACTGATCGCCGCCGTCGCGCACAACGGGGTGCTGGGTCGCGACAACCAGATGCCCTGGCATTTACCGGCCGATCTCAAACACTTTCGCGCGCTGACCTTGGGCAAGCCGATCATCATGGGGCGGCGAACCTTTGAATCGCTTGGGCGGAAATTGCTGCCGGGACGTTTGAATATCATTCTGACCCGCGCGGCGGCGTTTCAGGTCGATGGCGCCGTCGTCGCCCACAGTGTTGAGCAGGCCCTAGCCGCGGCAGAGCCGGCGCCGGAGGTCATGATCATTGGTGGCGCCGAGGTTTACCGCCTGTTTTACGCCCGCGCGCAACACCTTTATCTGACCGAGATCGACGCCGCGATCGACGGCGACACGCACTTCCCCGAAATCGCCCGGAGCGACTGGGTTGAAATCGCCCGTACCCACCGCCCCGCCGATGCCGCCAACCCCTACCCGATGGACTTCGTCGAATACCAGCGCGCCGCCATGCGCTGAATCGCGTCCCTAGGTCCGGCCGACGGCGGATCGACGCCAGGCTTCCCGCGACGCCTCTCGTTATCGCTTTTTTAACGTCAATTCAGCGTGTTGCCGAAGTCATCGCGGCCTGCGTGAGCACCAGCGGGCAAACGGACCGTCCCAACGGTCGCGACCTCCTCAACCGAAAGGTGAAGCAGTCCATCACTCCGCTGCCGCGTATCCCCTAGGCTATTCCCAAAGCCTGATAACAAGAACAACGAGCCATGAAGAACAAGAATAGAGGCTTCAATGTCATCGAACTGATCGTGACGCTGGGGATCGCTTCCACGTTGATGTCGCTCGCCATCCCCAGTTACCGCTGGATGGTGCAGAACAATCGCGTTGTCGCGACGACGAATACCCTCGTAACCGCCATTCAGATGGCGCGCAGCGAGGCGATCAAGCAGGGCGTCGAATTGCAACTGGTGGCGCGGGACGGGGACTGGAACGCCGGCTGGGATATCGGCATCGACCTCGACGGCGATGGCAGTTTTGACGGCGACGGGGAATCCATTCTGCAGGGCTGGGACGGTCCGGGCGATGGACTCGCGCTTAGCATGGCTGCCAACCGCGTCAGCATTCGTGCCAACGGTCGCGCGCGCGATGCGGCGGCGTTCGTGGTCACGCCGCACGAGTGCACGAGTGGCCAAAACCTGCAACGACAGGTCAACGTCGCGACCTCGGGCCAGGTCGCGACCGTTGCGGTGGCCTGCCCATGAGCGGGGCGTCAGGCGGGCTGAAGGAACAGCGTGGGGTGACCTTGACGGAGGTGTTGGTGACCATCCTGATCTTGAGTATTGGATTGCTGGGAATGGCGAATCTGCAGGTGCGCAGTTTGCGAAACACCTTGACCACCGAACTTTCGAACCAGGCCAACGCAGCCGTCACGGCGATGATCGAGCGGATGCGGGCCAATTCCGGCGAGGCACGCAACGGCGATTACAACATCAGCCTCGGCGCTGAGCCTGAGGGTGCGGGGCTTGCCTTGACGGATCTGCAAGCTTGGAAGGGCGAACTCAACACGGGCTTGCCGAGCGGCGATGGCGCCATCGACTGCGACTTGAGCGGTGTATGCACCGTGACGGTGCGCTGGACCCTCGATGAGGCCTCGGGCGGCTTGCGACAGCTGCAAATGCAGGTGGTGCTATGACTCCGCTGCAACCCGTCCAACGCAAGGCTCAGTGCGGCTTTACGCTGATTGAACTGATGATTTCGATGGTGATCGGCCTGTTGACGCTAGGCGCGGTGATCAAGGTCTACCTGGTGAACAACCAGACCTACCGCACCCAGACCGCGCTGTCGACTATGCAACAAAGCGCCCGTCACGCCCTCGATGTCCTCGGCTTCGAGTTGCGGATGGCCGGCTTCTCTGGTTGCAGCAACCTCGATGTCCTGGTGCCAAGTGTGTTGACCAACGCCGAAATTACCTGGCCCAACGACGAGGTCGGTCAGCGTCTGGTCGGGGAAAACGGCGAGGACGACGCACCCGATGCCATCACCATCGCTCGCGGTGGCGCCTGCGGCGCACAGCTGAACCAGATCATGACCGATACCGTGAGTGATCTACAAACCGAGGACGCCACGCGCTGCGAGTGGGACGCCGGCGCGCGCTTGATGATCGCCGATTGCGGCAGTGTCGATGTGTTCGAGGCCACCGCCGTGGCCCAAGCGGGAGGGTCGACAGTGATCGAACATTCCGCCGCGGCGAATGTCACCGGCAACCTTTCGAAGGCTTACGGCACCGAAGCCCAGGTGATGGCGCTCGAGTTCAATGCGTTCACGGTGCAGGACGGTCCGACCGGCGAGCCCGCGCTGTTCCGCGGCAACGAGGTGTTGGTCGATGGCGTGGAGGACATGCAGCTGCGATTCGGTTTCGACAACAACGGCGATCGGGCGGTCGACAGCTACGTCGAGGCCGGCGACGTCACCGACTGGTTCGGGGTGTTGAGTGTCGAGATCAACCTGCTGCTGCGTACCCCGCAAGATGGCCTCGCGGTCGAGCCGCAAACTTACACCTTCAACGGCGAGACCCGTACCGCGCCCGACCGGCGGTTGCGGCGCAGCTACTCCCAGGTCGTGACCCTACGCAACCGTGTGATATGACGATGCAAACACCGCTCAATGCTGTACGAGAACTCCAAGGCGCCGGACGGCAACAGGGTTTTACCCTGATCGTCGCGCTGATCGTGTTGATGGTCATTACCCTGACGGCGATGAGCGCGGTGCGCTCCGTCACCCTGGAGGAGCGCATGATTGCCAACGATCGCGACCGCGGACTGGCATTCCAGGCGGCCGAGGCAGCGGTGCGCGACGGCATTGCCTGGCTTGAGGCGCAGGGGGGACCGATCGTGGCGAGTGGCGACGGCGATCTCGGTGTCTGGACGCTCGGCAGCGTGGCGCTCGACGAGTTGTACACCCCGGCGTTCTGGGTCGACACCGAGAACCTGCATGACTACCCGCTCTCGCCCGCCTTGAACGTCGTCGCCGGCGTGGCCGAGCAACCGCGCTTTCTGGTTGAAGAACTCGCATTCGCGCCGGATGACAACGATCCGGCCACGATCGCAGCCCGGCGCGGATTCTTTTTTTACCGCATCACCGCACGCGGTCTCGGTGGCACCGAGACCGCGCGCTCGCTGGTGCAAGCGTTTCATCGTATTCGATATTTCTAGGTGGGAATCGCCATGACCAAGTTTGATTGGATCGGCGCGCTCAAGCGCGCCACGGGTATTTTCGCGTTAGCCCTGTTGTTTCCGGGGGTGGGCGGCGCCGCACTCAACATCAGCGATACGCCGCTGTTCCTGGGCGGAAACCAGCCGCCGCTGACGCTCTTGGTGATGGGCCGCGATCACAAGTTGTACTACGAGGCCTATAACGATGCTTCGGATCTCGATGGCGATGGCGACCTCGAAGTCGGATTCAAACCGGCGCTGGATTACTACGGCTACTTTGATTCGTACACTTGCTATACCTACGACACGGTCAACGGCCGCTTCAACCCATCTGGCAGTTCCGCAAGCAAGAAATGTTCGTCGAAATGGAGCGGTAATTTTCTGAATTACCTCACGATGTCGCGGATGGACCTGTTGCGCAAGGTGCTCTACGGCGGCTACCGCGCGGTCGACAGTACGACTGAAACGGTCCTGGAGCGGTCGCATATTCCGCAGGACGCCCATAGCTGGGGCAAGGAGTACACCAGTGTCGCGATCGATGGCTACGACATCAGCGAGTATGCCCCTTATTCGCTGCCGAACGCGGGAAAGCGCCATCTGTTCGCGAATACCACGTTGCTTAATGATGCGAGTAAAGGCCCGCTGCTGCGAGTCTCGTTGAATCAGTCAAAGAGAATTTGGGATTGGGTGAGCAAAGAGCGGCCCGTCGCGGATTCGAGTGTGTCCCCGATCTCCGATCTTGCCGTTCGGGTCAGCGTTTGTAACAGCACCGCGCCGGAATCGAACTGTAAACGCTATCCCAACGGCAATTACAAGCCGACCGGTTTGTTGCACACCCATGGTGAAAACGACGGGATGGCCTTTGGTCTGCTGACGGGTTCCTACGCCAAGCACATGTCCGGTGGCGTCTTGCGTAAACCCGTCGGGTCGTTCGTCGACGAGGTCAACGCCAATGACGGTCGATTTACGGCAATCAACGGCATCGTCAAGACCATCGACAAGCTTAAAACCGTGGGCTTCGGCGGCAACTATGTGTACAACTGCGGCTGGAACGCGGCGACCCGGCCAATGAACGAAGGCGAGTGCCGGATGTGGGGCAACCCGATTGCCGAGATGATGTACGAGGGTTTGCGCTATTTCGCCGGCAAGAAGCAGCCAACCGCCGCGTTTTCAATTGCAAGCTCCGGCAATGACGATGCGACTTTGGGTTTGCCACTGCCGACCTGGAACGATCCCTATGACACAGGTGGCGCCAAGGAGTGCGCCAAAGCGTTCCAGCTGGTCATCAGTGACATCAATCCGTCCTACGACACCGACCAGTTGCCAGGATCCGAATTCTCCTCGTTTTCTGGCGATCTCGCCGGCTTGAATGTTTCGGCGCTGGCACAAACCATTACCGCTTACGAGCCCGATGTGGCCGGTCTGCGCTTTATCGGCGAGTCCAACGGGGTATACGACGGCGCACCGACCGCAAAAGCGGTGCAAGGGTTGCATAACATCCGGGGTCTCGCACCGGAGGAGCCGACCAAACAGGGCGGGTATTACGCGTCGAGCGTAGCCTATTTCGGCAAACTGACGGATCTGCACACCGCCAACGGCAAGCAACAGGTCGAGACCCTCGCGGTTGCCCTGGCATCGCCCTTGCCGCGAATCGAAATTCCTGTCGGAGGTCAGACCGTCACCCTGGTCCCGTTCGGCAAGTCGCCGGGTGGCGCGGTGGGTACCAACGTGATCACGGCGACCAAGGGTGACTACCAGCCGACCAACCAGATCGTTGACTTCTATGTGATCCAGGTCAACAACACCAATGCCGGCAACACCGACGCCGGCGTCAATGGCGGCCGGCCTTTCTATCGCTTCGCGATCAACTTCGAAGATGTTGAACAAGGCGGTGACCACGACATGGACGCGATCGTGGAGTACACCATCGCGGTAACGGCCAATGGTCAGATTGAGGTCGCGCTGGAATCGACCTATGCCGCGGGCAGCATCATTCAGCACATGGGCTATGTCATATCCGGAACCACCGCAGATGGGACTTATCTCGAGGTGCGTGACAAAGATACCGACGCAACGAAAGACCCCGACTACTTTCTCGACACCCCGCCCGGCGTGCTGCCCGGGACCGAGGAGGGCTGGAAGGATAATGTGGCGCTTCCACTGAGCGCGACGCGGACCTTCACGCCCAGCAGTACCCCCGCAGCGACGCTGCTCAAAGACCCGCTGTGGTATGCGGCGAAGTGGGGCGGGTTCAAGGACCTCAACGGTAACAACCGCCCCGATCCCGGCGAGTGGGACGCGCGCAAGGCCGGGCAGCCCGACAACTACTTTCCGGTGACCAACCCGATTCACCTTCAGCAACAGTTGGCGGCGGCGTTCGACCTGCTGGCGAGCAAGGCGGACACCGGAACCGCGACGGCGGTCAACGGTCTGTCGACGCGCACCGCCTCGATGGTGTTTCAGGCGACCTTCGACTCCTCCGACTGGTCCGGCGATCTCAAGGCGCTGGCGTTGAACACCAACGGCACGCTCGGCGATGTGTTGTGGCGGGCCGGTGACAAACTCGCTGCGACCACGCCGAGCCAACGCGTCGTACTGACCTGGAATGACCACCTTAAAAAAGGCGTCCCGTTCACCTGGGGCCAACTTTCCGATGCCCAGCGTTTGGCCCTTAAAGGTTCGGATCCGGCCGAGACCGGGCAGGACCGGCTCGACTTCCTGCGCGGTGAGCGCGGTCAGGAAGGCACGACCTTTCGCCAGCGTGGGTCGCTGCTGGGGGATGTTCTGAACTCTGCGCCGGTCTATGTCCCGCCGCCGTCCGCGTTTCAGGTCGTCGCGGAAGCCAACAAGGCCTCTTTCAGGGAATTCGTTAGCGCCAACGCGCAGCGGACACCGATGGTTTTCGTTGGCGCGAACGACGGCATGGTGCACGGTTTTAACGCGACGACCGGGGCTGAGTTGCTGGCTTACGTGCCGAGCCCCGGATTCGCCAAACTGGCCCAGCTCACGCAACCAACCTATGGCCACGCCGCGTTCGCCGATGGCGCTCTGACGGTCACCGAAAACCTTCTTGGCGACAGGGGTTGGGTGACCTCGCTCGTGGGCGGACTCGGCCTCGGTGGCCGCGCGCTCTTTGCGTTGGATATCACCGACCCGACCGCTTTTAGCGAGGCCAACGCCGAGGATCTGGTGTTGTGGGAATTCACCCATCCCGATCTCGGCTACACCTTTGGCCGACCGGTGGTGACGCGGGTCCGGGGTGGCGCCGATGTGGTCCTGTTCGGCAGCGGCTACAACACCCCGAACGGCTCGGCACCGGCGCTCTATATCGTCGGGTTGGGCGATGGCAATCTGGTCCGCCGCATCCCGATCCCGAACACCTTTACCGATAACGCCCTGGCGCACGTCCGCGCGGTGGATCTCGATAACGATTCCGAGACCGACGTCGTCCTTGCCGGTGATTTGCATGGCAATCTGTGGATGTTCGACCTGTCGGCGAATCAGGCGAGCGAGTGGCGTATAGCGCATGGAACCAGCAGCGAACCGGCGCCTGCATTCGTTGCCCGTAACTCAGCGGATCAGCGCCAGCCGATCACGACCGCGCCGGTGGTTCGCAAGCACCCCAAAGGGCGTGGCTTGCAGGTATTTTTCGGCACCGGCAAGTATCTCGAACCGACCGATGTGCAGTCCGGCCAGGTGCAGACCTTCTATTCGATCTGGATCGCCGATGACCTCGAAAACGGCACGTTACAGCTGAACAGCACCCAATTCACTCGGGACGATCTGTTGCAGCAACAGATCCTTGCCACCGCCGAGAATCAGTTTCTGCGCAAGGATGTTCGCGTAACCACCAACCACCCGATCGATTGGGCAACGCATAAGGGCTGGTATCTCGATCTTGATGTCGAACTCGGCGAGCGGGTGCATCAAGCGCCGTTCCTGCGCGGCGAGCGGGTGATTTTCGCGAGCGTCACCCCATCGAGCGACGCCTGTACCGGTGGCGGTACGAGCTGGATCTACGAGGTGGATCTCACCTCTGGCAGCCGCCTCAAAACGCCGCCTTTTGATTTCAACAACGACAATTCATTCGACCTGAAAGACTACGTGACAGTCGATTGGGACGTGAATGGCGATGGCAAGATCAATGCCAGCGACCGCGTGGTCGGCAGCGCGCTGCGTCTCGACGATGCCGGCGTGGTGTTTCTCGACGGTAACGCTGTTCTGACCCACGGCAACAGCGAAATCAAAATGCTGGGTACTTCGCTGGGAGGCGTGCAGCCGGTCGCGGAGTCCGGCAGTTCGTCACCACCGACCACCTGGCGTCAACTGATGGAGCCGTGATGCGTATGCCAATCAAGTCGCTAAAGTCGCGCCGCGCCACAGCCGGCTTTTCCCTGATCGAGCTGATGGTCGCGTTGGTCATCGTCGGGGTCCTGGCCTCGGTTGCGGTGCCGTCGTATCAGGAGCAGGTGCGCAAAGGTCGCCGCACCGATGCGAAGATCACACTGGCCGAAACGGCGCATGTGCTTGAACGTTGCTTTGCCACCAATCTGACCTACAACGATTGTCCGATCGGTGCCGACGGCGAAGGCGGTATCGCACGCACCGATCTCGGCGAGACCGTATCGCTGCCGTCGCGGGAGGGCTGGTATGTCGTGTCGGTCGAAGTCCCCTCCGCAGTGACGTTCACGCTTACGGCGGCGCCCAG
The DNA here is from genome assembly GCA_964620675.1 of uncultured Thiotrichales bacterium. Taxonomy (GTDB): domain Bacteria; phylum Pseudomonadota; class Gammaproteobacteria; order UWMA-0217; family UWMA-0217; genus CAYSFW01. The sequence goes on from CAZUJU010000008.1 coordinate 50,953, forward strand.
CGAATCCGGGGTGATGCACAGCGATACGCGCTGCGCCGAGTACACCTTAGATCAGACCGGCGCCAAGGGGATCAGCGGGGAGGGCAAGACCAGCGACTGCTGGTGAAGCCTGAGGCGATCGGCGCGGTTCAAACGGGGTACGGAACTACGTCGAGGATGTGGGCACAGGTGCCGCGGATCTCGAATCTAACGTCGTAACGGTCGACCCGCATGCCATATAGGCGGGCGCTGTCGCGCTCGGCGCGGTACGCCGGGCGCGGGTCGAGACGCAACATGGCTTCGATCAGGGCGCGCAGATCCCAGCCGACGGATATCCTCGCCGCGTCGATCTGAGTGGCGGCCGCATTCGACCACGCAATCGTCAGACATTCTGCGGGCGCATCGTCGGCATAACCGCCGATCGCACCTCCAATCGCGTCGGCGTACGGCAGATATGGCTTGATATCCAGCACTGGCGTCGCGTCCAGCAGGTCATGTCCGGAAATCCGCAGTAAGATTTCGGAGCCTGCGGCCTCGACCGCTTCGAGGCGTACCACCGATTGACCGATTCGGTTGGGTCGATGAGTGCTGCGGCTTGCGAACACGCCGACTCGGGTGTTGCCTCCGAGTCGCGGCGGACGCGCAGTCAGGCCGGTTTGCTCGGCAGGGATTGCGTGCATCAGAAACAACACCCAGATATGTGAAAAAGCCTCGAGTCCGCGCACCGCATCGGGCTGATTGTACGGTGGCAGCAGTTCAATCGTGCCGGGTACGGCTGAGATCAATCCCGGTTGCCGCGGTATGCCGAACTTCTCTTTGAAGGGTGAATGCACAACCCCGACCGGAATCAGCATCGGCGTCGCGGCGACTGGCGGTAGGTCCATGGAACAATCGGCGGCGTGATCTTTGTCAACTTTGTGACTACCCACTACATTATAAATTGCTACTTGTGGCGAGGGCTCGAAAGCTCAGTTAACCCGAACGATAGAGGTACGAATCAGATGAAAAAAGCGATTGGAAAATTGGTTCTGACAGGCGCGTTACTCGCGGTCGCGGGCAGTGCGAATGCATGGTGGGGCCCGGGTTGGGGCGGTCCCGGCTGGGGCGGATGGGGTCCCGGAGGCTGGGGCGGTCCGGGCTGGGGTGCGCCCGCATGGGGTGGCCCGGGCTGGGGCGGTCCAGGTTGGGGCGCGCCGGCTTGGGGGGGGCCGGGCTGGGGCGGCCCAGATTGGGGCGGATACCCGGTATACGGCGGGCATCCGGCGGTTGGTGAAGGTTTCGGCGATTTCGCCGCCGAGGAGAAAAAGCTCCGTGAGGAGGCTCAAGCCCGTCGCGAGCAAATGATGGAGCAGATGCAGAAGGCGCGCGATGAGTGGCAAAAATCGCGCGGCGATCAGCGCCCGCGCGCGGCCGAATAGCGTTGCCGCGACCATCGACCGGCACGGATTCGCTTGGAACGTGTCGGCCGGTGGCGCGCATCCCGCCGGAAGCGGTGTGCATCGGTGTGCGTTGCATCAGACGCGACGACCCGCCTTCAACGCGAGATAACAGTTCACCAACGCCAGCGTCAGCTGCTTCGGTGCCACGTCCAGCGTGGCGATATGGCGTGCGCGTAGCGCCTCGATGAGCTGAGCGCGCCGGCGCAGAAACTCCAGCGTTCCGGTCAGGCGCAAGGCACCCTCAAGGTCATCGACGGGGTCGAGCAATAGGGAATCAATCACGCTTTCACGCACGCAGGCGAGTACTGTGCGGTGGCGACGTTGCAGCAGTTCCAGCGCCGGGCTCAGTTCGTCCGCCTCCTCCTCGCGCGGGTTGCCGAGCAGGATCACCAGGGCGCGACGGGACTGGCGTCGCAATAGCGTTGTCACGGCCCCAGAATAATCCGGTGGCGCGAGGGCGGGTTGCAAGTCGTAAACGGCCCGCAGGATTTGATGAAATTGGTTGCGGCCCGAGGCGGGCGCGAGCCATCGCGCGGGACCCCCAAACGTCGCGAGGCCAACCGCGTCGCCGTGACGCAGGGCAACGTGGGTCAGCATCAACATGGCTTCCAGCGTCTGATCGAAATGGGTCAACGCGCCGTCGCGCGAGCGCATACGCAGGCCGCAGTCAAGTAAGAACACGATGTGCTGATTACGCGCTTCCTGATACTCGCGCGAGGTAAGTTTGTGTTGGCGCGAGGTCGCCTTCCAGTCGATCTTGCGCAACGCGTCACCGGGCAGATACTCGCGCAGTTGCAGAAACTCGGTGCCTTCACCGCGCTGTGGTTGACGATGGACGCCGAGTTGTCCCAGCCGGTGGGTTGCTGCGAATCGCATGTAGTCCGCAATCGGTTTGAGATTCGGGAAGACTCGCACCGGTGTGTCCGCGCCGCAACGCAGCGTGCGCTGCCAGAGTCCGAGCGGAGATCCCAGGCGGATCCAGGTGGCTTCGAAACGCTTCGCGCCGCGTACGAGCGGGCGTACCGAATAGCGCAGCTGTGCAGCGTGTCCAGGTCGTAGTTCCATCCATTGCGATGGGTAACGGACTTCGAAGTCGTCGGGCGGGTGATCGCGGACCTCGAGCGTGAGACGACGCGATCCGGGGTTGTGCAGCGCCAGCGTGACTTCTCGCCAGGCGTTGAGCGGGAGTGGATCGTGACAAGTGCGGGAGCAGGTCGGCGACGGTTGACGCCAAGCCGCGACGGCATCGGCTGAAGCCGCGACGGTCACTAAGCCCAACGCGACCCACCATCCGATCATCGCGTCCGGCCAGAAGCTGGCGGCGAGGCCGAGCGCGAACAGCAGCGTCAAGGCGCCGAGCAGCCGGCGGGCCGGTCTCATTGCCGCGGCGCGGCGACCTGTTCGATGAGCCGACGCAACAGTTCGTCCACGGTTTCACCCTCAAGTTCGAATTCCGGCGCGAGTCCGATGCGGTGGCGCAGCGCCGGCAGGGCCATGTGTTTGACGTCATCGGGTGTGAGGTAGTCGCGCCCCGCGAGCGCGGCGTGGGCCTTGCCCGCGCGCAGCAGCGCGATGCCCCCGCGCGGCCCGGCGCCGACCCGGATGCCCGGCCAGTCTCGCGTCGCGCGCACCAGTCGGACGGCATAGTCGGTCACGGCGGAGTCGACTTGCACGGCCGACACGCCATGTTGCAGGCGCAGCACCCCGTCCGGGGTCAGGCAGGTGCCGAGGCGGGAAACGTCCAGGGTGTCACCGATCTGGTTCTGGGTTACTTGCGTCAGCATTCGGTGTTCCTCGTCCGCGCTGGGGTAATCCATCATCACTTTCAACAAAAAGCGGTCGAGCTGCGCCTCGGGCAACGGATAGGTGCCTTCCTGCTCCAACGGGTTTTGCGTCGCGAGGGTGAGAAACGGGCGCGGAACGGTAAACGCCTGTCCTTCGATCGTCACTTGTTGCTCCTGCATGACTTCGAGCAAGGCTGATTGGGTTTTCGCCGGCGCGCGGTTGATCTCGTCCGCGAGTAAAACGTGGGTAAAGACGGGGCCTTTGCGCACCACGAAGCGTTCGGTTTTGAGGTCGTAGATGGCGTGACCGGCCACGTCGCTCGGCATCAGGTCGGGAGTAAACTGGATCCGCGCGTGACTGCCGCCGAAGGTGCGTGCCAGCGCCCGCACCAGCAAGGTCTTGCCGATGCCGGGCACCCCCTCGATCAGGACGTGACCGCCCGCCAGCAAGGCGATCAGCACTTCCTCGATGACGCGGCTCTGGCCGATGATCGCCTTGGCGATTTCCGCCCTGACCGTCTGCATCACGGCGGCGATTTCGGCGGCCGTGGGCGGTGGTGGATTCGATATCGTTTCGTTCATGATCCCGTGCGTTGTCGATTGAGTTGGCGTACGTGCGCGGTAAACGCCTGAGGCGTCATCGTCTCGGCGCGGTCCGCCAACGGCGTGGCGTCATGGTTGACGCGCAGATGTCGCCGCGCACGGCGGTCGACCGCCCATTGCAGTGCGCGCAAAAGCCGCGCGTGGTCACCCTGACGCCAGTAGACATACGCGCTTGCTTCGAGATGCTGCCGCAATTCACGCCGCACATGATCCGGCGGTGGCCGCAGCGGACCGAACCGCGCGCCGGCATGCCATGCCCCCGCCGCGGCGAGCAGCATTAAGGCCGCCAGGGCGGCCCAAGCATGCTGCCAGAGCAGCAGCGGTAACGCCGGATAGGCCTCGGTATGCGCGAGCCAGACGCGAGCGGGCGGTTCGTGTACGCGGTTGACTAGATGCCAAAGCGCGGCTGCGTGCGCGTGGGTGCAAAGCGCGTCATTGTGCAGGAAGTCGAGGTCCGACAGTACCGTAATGGCGCCCTCGCCGAGCGCGCGATGAACCAGGTGGACGCCGTTGGCATCGGCCAGGATCTCGTCGCCCGCGCGGTGGCCTGCCAGGGTGTAATAGCCGACAAAGAAGACGTCCAGCTCGTCGGTGCGGCCGCTCCGGGAACGGAACAGATGCGGGTTCGCCGCATCGGGATAGGCGAGATCGGGGCTAAAGCTCACCTCTAATCCTAGGCGTTCGAGCAGCGGATCGGTGGGAGGTGGCGCATCGCGGTTGCGCTCCGGGGTGACGGCGCGCAGCACGAGGTGACCGCCGCGCGCGACCCAAGCGAGCAAGTGATCGAGGTGTTCATCGCGCAGGCGTTGACGTTCGGTATCGAGCACCAGCACCGCATTGAGGTCGAGGTCGCGCGCGACACCGGCCGGCGCAACCCGGGCATCGAATCCCATCTCGACCAGTAAGCGGCGGGCAAAGTACAGCGGGTTTTGGGCTTGTTCGCCCTCGACCCGCGCGGGCTCGGTCACCTCGCGCAACTCGAACAGGCTGAGGAAGGTGGCCGCGGCGACCAGCGACATGCTTACCACCAGCATGGTCAACACCTGCGGGTGCCGCTTCACCGATCAGCGCCAAACTGCTGCGCCCAGGCGTGGGCCAAGGCGCGCACCGCGGCGGGATCGGGCGGTCGCGCGGCGTAGGCGGTCGCGCTCCAGAGCGTCACCAGCCGGGTGAGCAGCGCGGTTTGCGCGGTGCTCAGAACCGGTGTCGCCAGCGCGATCAGCTCGTTTTCGGTAACCCCGGGTGTAAGCGTGTGATCGCGCCCTAGAAACACGTGCGCCGCGCGATACAACAGGGCGAGCGCTGCACGAGGCTGGCCCTGATCGAGGTGCCGCAGCGCCTCCCGCGACGGCTCGCCGGCGATCGAACCAGCGGCGGTCACGTATCCGGGCGGCGCCGGCGGTGGAACCGTGGCCGGATCACGCCGCCGCCGCCGGCCGCGATGGACCACGAGCGCCGCCAGTGCGATCGCGAGCAGCAGCCACAGCAGCCACTTCAGCCCTTGCGCGAGTGAATGCAGCCATGCGCCGAAGCCCGTGTCGGCGCCGGTCGCCGAGGTGCCGGGCGCCGAATCGCGCCATTGCCAGACCCAGGTGGTGGTCGCGGTCGGATGGAGCGCTTCGCACAACTCAAGTGCCGCCACGGTTTGCTGAACCTCCGCTGCGATGCCGGGCGGCGCGGTCGCCGCCACGGTCACATGCGGTGCGGTCAGTGCGAACAAGGCGCCAACGAGTAGGCAGGCCGGCATCGCGGTACGACTCGCCGCGGCGACACGCCGGCCCAGACGGCGCAGCGCGAGCTCGAGATCCCAGGCCTCAAGGTCGATACGACGCTGCAGGTACAACGTGAAACCCGCCGCGACATAGATCGGCTCGATGACGATCACCGCCAGCAAATAAAATACATGACCGACCACCGCGACCCACTGCTGATCGCCAGGCGCGATGAACAGCGCCTCCAGCAAACCGATCGGGTCGATACCCTGTGGGGCGAGCAAGGCCGCCAGCAACAGTGGCCCGACGTAGATCGACAATTCAAGGTGGACACAGGCCAGCGTGAGCCAGAACGGCGCCGCGCCGATGCGGCGTTTCAGCAGCGCGATGCGTTCGCGTCGTGCCGCGCCGCGCAGACCTTCCAGCTGCCACGCCGGAAGTTGAAAACTGCGCGACGGCGAGAGCCGCGCCAGGGTGAGTCCGCGGATGAGTCGGGTATGGCGCAGCAATCCGGGTAGCGCCTTCAGCGTCGCACCGAGGCTGGGGGCTTCAGCAAATGCGGCGTGACTGATCGCGTGCAGCAACCAGCGATCAAATACGGGTTTGAGCCACCAGAACAACAGGCTCGGCAAGGCATGCTCGATACCGAAAATGAGCAGCAGGGCGGCGTAGCTGGTGATCGCGAAGGCTACCCAGGGCAGGTAGATCGCGCGCCAATGCGCGCGCGTCAGGCCCAGACCGAGGTCCATCGCATCCCAGGGATTACGCGGGCGCAGTTCGAGTTGCAGGCGTTCCAGTCGCATCCCGTCAACGCCGTCCGACCCAGCCGAAGTAACCGAGCAGGACTGCCCAGGACGCGCCACCGACCGCATATTTGAAGGCCGACGGAACCCCAGTATGGGCCGACCAGAACGCCTCGATATACGCCGCAAGCACGAACAGCAGGGCGGCCCCGTAGACCAGCGGGATTGCGGCGCAGGCGTGTTCGCGCAAGGCATCGCGGCGACGCTGGTGCCCCGGCCGCAGCAGCGCGACCGCGAGTTTGAACCCGGCCGCGCCCGATAGCACGATCGCCACCAACTCCGGTGCGCTGTGCCCGCTGACGAAACTCCAGAACGGCTGGCCGTGGCCGATCAGGGTCAGGTGCCCCGCCACCGCGCCGATATACACCGCGTTGACGAGCAGTGACGCCAGCGTACCCAGCCCAAACAGCAAGCCGCCGGCAAAGGTCTGGAACCCGATGCTGGTGTTGTTGCGGATATAAAACCCAAACATCTGGATATCCGTGGTCGCTTCGCGCGCGCGGCCGATCCGATGTGGGTGATCCGGTGCGTACATATCCTCGATCGTGGCGACCTGTTCCGGGTCGAGTACGCTGAAGATCAGGTCGGGTTCGATTTTCAGAACTCCGAACGCGAGCGCGAGGGTGCCAAAAAACACCAGGCTGGCGAGCAGTACCACGCGCCACTCCGCCCGCACACGCCGCGGCAACTCGGCGCCGAAGAAACGCGCTGCAGGTCGCCACGGGGCGGTCGGGGGTTGGTAAAGATGCTGATGCGCGCGCAACGCCAGCGTTTCAAGGCGCTGAGTGAGCGCCGGGCCATAGCCGCGGGTCCGGGCGAGCGCGAGTTGGTGGCTCAAGCGCCGATAATCGGCAGGCAAATCGAAACCAGGCGGTGGCGCCGTGCCGTGCCGGATCACATTGAGGCCGGCCTCGAATGCATCCCATTCGGCGCTGTGTGTGCGCACAAAGCGTGCCGGCGTCATCGCGCGTCAACCGCGCCGGCCGTTCAGCCAGTGCGCGAGTGCCAGCAGTTGCGGCGCGGCGGGCTGGTGCGGGTTCAGCAACGGGGCCGCGAAGCGCGCCAGTTCCTCGGCGCGCTCCGCGGTCAGGGCGGGCCGGCGCTCAGCAAAGGCGAGGACCGTTTCACGCTCGCAGGCAGTCAGCGCGGTGGCGGGCGCCACGGCGGGAAGATCGTCATCGAGCGGCGTGGGCGTCGCGACGCTGCGTGGTCGATAGATCACGAGGGTGCCGGCAACCAGATCGCCGAGGCGCTGGTGCGTGCGCGTGAGCAGCAGACTGCACAGCCCGAGCAGGTAAGTGCCCGGCAGGAGGTCGATCACGCGCACCAGGTTGCGTAGCATCGATGCGTTCCAGCCGATCGGGGTGCCGTCGTCGTGTACGACGATAAGTCCCAGCAGATGTTTGCCGGGCGTCGCGCCGGACCACAGGGTTTCGAACAGCACCGGATAGAACCATTCGCCGATGAACAAGACCAACAGGATCAGGCCAAGCCCCAATTCGCCGAGGTAGGACAGCGGCACGAATATCAACGCATACAGCAACAGCCGCAGCCACAGGTCAATCAGCCACGCATAGAACCGGGCGAACGGCCCCGCGGTCGCGAGCTCGAAGGTGATCCCTTCAGGGGTCTCGACCGCGCTACGGTTGTTGAGCGGCATGCGCCTCGTGCGGGCGGAGCGCGCCCGCGCAGGGGATTGATAGGCGCTGCGGCTGATGGGCATCGATCCGGAGCGCGGTCAGCGCTCCACCCCAGACGCAGCCGGTGTCGAGCGCGTAGACGTTGTCGCGGTCGTGAAAGCCCAGGGTCGACCAGTGTCCGAACACGATCCGCACCCCCTTGTTGAGGCGCCAGGGGATCTGGTACCACGGCGTGAGGTGCTTGGGCTGCGAACCGGGCAGGAGCTTTTGTTTGAAATCGAGTTGCCCCGCCGCGTCGCAATAGCGCATCCGGGTCAGGGCGTTGACGCTGTAGCGCAGGCGATCGAGACCGGACAGCGCCGGCGACCAGAGCTGCGGCTTGTTGCCGTACATCTGGGTCAGGAAGGTGCGGTGGTCGGGTCCGCGCAGGGTCCCCTCAACCTCTCGGGCACAGGACAGTGCGGTGGCGAGATCCCATTGCGGCGGCAACCCGGCATGGACCATCGCGATTTCCAGGGCCGGGTCGTAATGTAGCAGCGGAAGGTGACGCAACCAATGCAATAGATCCGCCGCGTCCGGCGCATGCAGTACCGCGAAAAACGTGTCCTTGGGGCGCGCCGGTTGAATGCCGAGGCTGACCGCGAGCAGGTGCAGATCATGATTGCCGAGCACGGCGACGGCCGCTTTCCCCAGTTCGCGCACGTAACGCAGGGTATTGAGCGAGTCCGGCCCGCGATTGACGAGATCGCCGACGAACCAAAGGGTATCGACCACAGGGTCGAAATTCAGGCGTTCGACGAGACGTTGCACGTCGGCGAAACAGCCCTGTACATCACCTATTGCGTAGATGGCCATGTGCGCGGCGCGAAGAAAGAGTTGAAACGATTGCCAAGAGTGTCACAGGCGGCACGGCGCGGCTACCCATTGTGGTGGACGATAAACCTAGATTCCTCGGTTGACCGCTCGTTTGGGTACGTAACGTGCTGTATACGCGAAAACACTGTGCTGAAATCGGCTACACCTTCCGGGTGCACACGCTACGTGCCCGAGTGCACGGCCTTCGGGGCGCATGGCTGCGTTGCAACTCCTTGGAATGGAACAACCATTCCGCGTCGTTGCGCGTTGCGAATACCCTCCATGACATTCGCCCTTCGGGCCAGCCTGCGGCGGTCCAAATCCGCTCCTGGCGGATTTGTTCCCTGCACCTCGAATGCCGCCCACTCGGGCACGTCCAACCGAGGATTTTAGGATAAAAAAAGTTTTGGCGGCATTACGGTGGAATTCGCGATCGAGGCGCGCCTCGGGGCGGCGGTTGAATCTCCACGCGGAGGCGGGTAAGGACGAAATACGCGGGCGGAGCGAATGTAGCCCAAAGGAATGGACGCGACGCCTATCGCGAGCGAACCCGGTCATCCGGCAGGCTTGGCCGCGACGTCCAAGACAACTCTCATGGCGAGGACGCCGCCCCGGAGGATGCAAGCTGTTCCGGGCCCGGGCAGGCGGGGATCGTCGTGAACCCGACCTTGGGGGCGCGACCGACGCTTCCAGCTATCCAACCCGGAGCGGCATCCCCTGAGAATCGAGTATCTCACCGTTAACAGGCAAGAAAGTCGCGCGCGGCGCACTGCGGTGCGCGATCAATGGCGCGCGGATGCGCATTGCGTGGCGGCGTAAACGCGAGGACTCAATGCAGTTTTTGCGGCACGCAGAGCGTGAACGGGCTGATCTCGGCGTCGAAACTCTCGCCGTTGTCGGCCACCATCTGGTAGCTCCCCTGCATCACGCCGTAAGGGGTTTCGAGCATGGTACCGCTGGTGTACTGAAAGCCCTCGCCCGGTTTGAGGTAGGGCTGTTCACCGACGACTCCGGCGCCGCGTACTTCTTGTACCTTGCCGTTGGCGTCGGTGATCACCCAGTGCCGGGTGAGAAGTTTGGCGGGGAGATCGCCGCGATTTTCGATCGTCACGGTGTAGGCGAAAATATAGCGATCGCTATCCGGATCGGACTCCGTCGAGAGATAGGCCGTATCCACACGCACCGCAATCTCGTGGGGAAGTTTTTCTTGCATGTCGTTTCGACCGGGTTGGTTGAGCACTGGATAGAGTATGTAAAAAAAACCGACCGAAGGTAAGTTTAAGCGCGCGTTCTTGCCGAAATATTGTTACTGAGTCGCACAAAATCTGTAGTCCCCAATCGCTCCGGCCGCAATCTCGGATCGATTCCGGCGGCGGCGAAATCCGCCGTTTCGGCGAGACCGCGCAGGCTCCCGCCGAGCATCTTGCGGCGCTGGGAAAACGCCTGGCGCACGAGCCCGGTCAGCAGCGCCGGATCGTGGGCCGTGATCACCGGCGCTGCGCGTGGCCGCAGGCGCACCACCGCCGAATGGACCTTGGGCGCGGGCCGAAACGCGCCGGGTCCGACTTCGAACAGCTTCTCGACCTCGCAGTGATACTGAACCATGACGCTCAAGCGTCCGTAGTGTTCGCCGCCGGGCTCGGCCGCCAAGCGGTCGACAACCTCGCGCTGCAACAAAAAGTGCATGTCGGCGATGTGATCGGCCGCCGCGAGCAGGTGAAACAGGAGTGGGGTCGAGATGTTGTACGGCAGGTTGCCGACGACCCGGAGCGCGCGACCGAGGGCGGTAAAGTCAAAGCGCAATGCGTCCGCGGTGTGGAGGTTTAGTCGGCCCTGCGCCGCCGGTGCGGTGCTCAGGCTGGACGCCAGATCACGGTCGATCTCGATCGCCGTGAGTCGCGTCAGATGCGCGAGCAGGCGCCAGGTGAGCGCGCCCTGGCCCGGGCCGATCTCGACCATTCTGTCTTCAGGTTGCGGCGCGATCGCGGCGACGATCTGGTCGAGGATGCGCGGGTCGTGCAGAAAGTTCTGGCCGAAGCGTTTGCGCGGGCGGTGGAGTTGCACGAACGGCGCGGGGTCCGATTACAAATAACGGCGCAAGTGATCTGGGCGATTATCCCGACACCCGTGCTTGATGTGTTCGTAGCGCGAGGCGAAGATTCGGCGCGCGCAGTTTTGCGAGCAACTGAGCCGTTCGAGCCCGAGATTGCTGCGCTCGTTCGCCTCGGTGTAGTAGTAGAGCGCGCGTTTAAGCTTGTAAAACAGACTGTTATCGAGGTGAAATCCGACCTCCGAGAGTGCGGTTTCGATCTGTTCGAGGGTCACGACGAATAGGTTGTAGCCGACTTCGAGCTGGTATTCGCCGACCAGTTCGATGAGATGAATCCCGTGGGTATCGCTGAGTAGATGGGCGGCGGCGTGCGCCCGATAGTTCGGGTCACAGGGGGCGCGCAACCCGACGATGCGACGTTTCAGCAGGATCTCGATCTTTACCTCGCTCATATCGACATAAGCCTAACCGGTTCGTGCGAATTTGCAATTCCGCGTCTTGGTAGAGGTCATTCGGGTATGAGGTTGCGGATGACTTTATCGAGTTCGCCCAGCCGGAGTTCCAGCTCGTCCTCGCCGGTTGGGATGTGCTGTGTTGTTTCGGCGGTCTTGAATGTGACCGCAGTTTGGGTGCCTGCGGGAGAGAACAGGTGCCGATATCTTGGTTCCGCGGCATCTCGGTCGACCTCGATGGGTTCGACGAAAGGTCCGGCGGGGTGATCGTGGAGCGACGCCAGCAAGGATGTCACGCTGATCGGATCGCGGAATGGGTACAGTTTTTGTCCTGCCAGCACCAATTGTTGCGCGGTTTGTGCGCCGTTGAGCAGCAACAGGCTCAGTGCGGCGAGTTGGGACGGGTCAAATCCAAAGCGCCCGGCAAGCAGGCTGTGAAAGGCGGCGATGCTGGCGTCCGTGGTGACCAGATTGCGCGCCAGCAGCGCTTGGAGGGCGGTGTCGACGGACGCTTGCGTCGCGGGCGCGTGGCGGCAGCGCTCGCCGCAGGCATCGAGCAAATCGGTGCGCGCGATCGGCGAGGTAGCACCGCAGACGAGTTCGCGTTCGAGCAGGACTCCAAGCACGCAGGCCTCGAAGTCGGACAAAGGACTAAGCTTCATGCTGCGTTCCGTGGCGGCCTCAGGGCGGAATACGTCCAAGTGTAGCACGCGGCTGTCCGGCCCAATCGCGGCGGGATGCGACCTCGATGTATCCGCCAGCGGTCAGCATCGCCTGCACGGCTGGCGCCTGAGTGTACCCGTGCTCCAATAGCAACCATCCGCCGCGCGTGAGGTGGGTGCGGGCGTCGGCGCAAATTCGGCGCAGGTCGTCGAGTCCGTCCGCTCCGGCGACGAGCGCGCTTTGCGGTTCGAACGGCAGCCCGTCGCGCTGCAAATGCGGGTCGTCGGCGGCGAGATACGGGGGATTGCTGACAATCAAATCAAATTCGCCAGCGGGCAGTGCGGCGCACCAGTCGCCTGATCGAAAGCGGATATTGCCAAGGCCGAGCCGCTGCGCGTTGCCCTCGGCGATCGCCAGCGCCGCTGCGCTGCGGTCGGTGGCGACGATCTGCCAGGATGGCGCGGCGTGCGCCAGTGCCACCGCGATCGCGCCGCTGCCGGTGCCGAGGTCGGCAATTCGTGCCGGGACATCCGGGCGGCAGTATTCGAGCGCGAGTTCCACCAGCAGTTCGGTCTCGGGTCGCGGAATGAGCACCGCCGGTGAGACCTCCAGCGCGAGCGACCAGAACTCGCGTGTCCCAGTGAGATAAGCCACCGGCTCGCCAGCGATACGCCGCACCAGCAGCGCCGCGTAAGCCGCGTCTTCGGCGGGACTCAACACTCGCTCCGGCCACGCGAACAAGTAACTACGCGGACGCTGCAAGATCTCCGCAAGCAGGATCTCGGCTTCGAGACGCGCCGCTTCGGTATGGGCGGAAAGCAGCCGCGCGGCGTCGCGAATCGCAGTGCCGAGGGTCATCATCCGAGAATCCTCGGTGCCGTGGCGGACTTCAGCCGCGGCCGGCGCACGGGATCTTTCGCGACGGGATCATTCCTGATTGGCGAGCGCGGCGAGTTGTTCGGCCTGGTATTCATTCAGTAATGGATCGACGACTTGATCGAGGTCGCCTTGGAGCACGTCGTCGAGGCGGTAGAGGGTGAGGTTGATGCGGTGGTCGGTGATCCGGCCTTGCGGAAAATTGTAGGTGCGAATGCGTTCGGATCGGTCGCCGGAGCCGACCAGGCTCTTGCGCAGGGCACTCTCGGCGTCACTTTGTTTACGCTGTTCCGCTTCCAGGATGCGAGCGCGCAGCAGCCCCATCGCACGCGCACGGTTTTTGTGCTGCGAGCGTTCGTCCTGGCATTCAACCACAATGCCGGTTGGCAGATGGGTGATGCGAATCGCGGATTCGGTTTTGTTGACGTGCTGCCCCCCGGCGCCCGAGGCGCGATAGGTGTCGACCTTGAGATCGGCCGGGTTGATCTCGACTCCTTCAATCTCGTCGATCTCGGGCAGAATCGCGACGGTCGCGGCCGAGGTGTGGATCCGGCCCTGGGCCTCGGTTTCCGGTACCCGCTGGACGCGGTGCGCGCCGGACTCAAACTTCAGGCGCGAAAACGCACCGAAACCGATTACGCGGCTGATCACTTCCTTATACCCACCATGTTCGCCTTCGCTCTCGCTCAATAACTCTATCTGCCAGCCACGACGTTCAGCATAGCGTGAGTAGAGTTTGAACAGGTTGCCGGCGAAGATGGCGGCTTCATCTCCACCAGTGCCGGCGCGAATTTCGAGAAACACGTTGCTTTGGTCGTGGGGATCGGCTGGCAGGAGGGCGCGCTGAAGCGCTTGTTCCAGCGAGTCGAGCCGCGTTTCGGCCGCCGCGCGTTCCTCCAGCGCGAGCGCGCGGAGTTCGGGATCGTTTTCCTGGAGCATCTCTTCGGCGGCGGCGCGGTCCATGACCGCGCGCTCGTAGTCGCTGAACGTCCGTACCACCGGTTCCAACTTGCCGTATTCCTGCGAGAGGGTGCGAAAGCGATTCTGGTCGGAGGCCGCGTCGGGTTCGGCAAGAAGCGCGGTGACTTCCTCGAAGCGCTCTTTCAGGCCTTCAAGTTTACGCAGAATGGTGGGTTTCACGTGGCGTTGTTTCCGTTGCTGTTGCCGTTCAGTTTGAAGAGTTCCTTGGCTGCTTCGAGTAGGTCCTGGCGCCCGCTGCGCGCCGCTACGTTGAGGGCGCTGGTGGCGTCGTGGAGGAGTTTGTTGGTCAGGGTGTTGGCGAGGTAGTGCATGACCTCCTCGGCCGGCTTGCCCACCAGCAGTTGCCGTTGCGCTTCCTGTAACACTTGGTTGCGGGTGGTCGCGCCTTTGTCGCGGTAGGCTCGAATGGTGTGGACGGCGTCCTGACTTTCGAGCCAGCCCATGAAGGATTCAACCTGAACCTCGATCAATTCCTCGGCCTGCTTTGCCGCTTCGCGCCGTGATTCCAGATTTTCCTGAATGACATCGTGCAGATTGTCGACGGTATAAAGGTAGATGTCGTCGAGTTGGCCCACCTCGGGTTCGATGTCGCGCGGCACTGCGATGTCGACCATAAAGATCGGCCGGCGTTTACGCGCCTTGAGCGCGCGCTCGACCATGCCTTTGCCGAGGATCGGCAGCGGGCTGGCGGTCGATGAGATCACGATGTCCGCCTGCGGCAAGGCCTCGGGCAAATCGGGGAGTGCCAGCGCGGTGGCGCCGAACTGTTCAGCCAGCACTTCGGCGCGTTCAAGGGTTCGATTGGCGATGATCATACGACCGATTTTCTTTCTGAGCAGATGGCGCGCGGCGAGTTCGATGGTCTCTCCGGCGCCGATCAGCAGGGCGGTGTGCGGTTGCAGTTCGCCGAAGATCTGCTCGGCGAGGCGAACGGCCGCGAATGCGACCGATACCGGGCTCGACCCGATGGCGGTTTCGGTGCGTACCTGCTTGGCCGCGGCGAAGGTGTGCTGGAACAATCGGCTTAGGTAGCGCCCGAGGCTGTGATTTTCCAATGCGTGCTGATAGGCGGCCTTGAGTTGGCCGAGAATCTGCGGTTCACCAAGCACCATCGAATCGAGTCCGCAGGCGACCCGCAGGGTATGGCGAACCGCGGCGCTGTCGCGATACAGGTAGAGGTAGGGCCGCAGGTGGTCGGGGTCGAACCGGTGCCGCCGCGACAGCCATTCGGGCAACTGGTGTTCGCCGGACTGCCCGTGCTGCCAGCACATCAACTCGGTTCGATTACAGGTCGACAGCACCGACACTTCTTCCACCCCGGGTAGCTCCAGCAGTTGGGCCAGGGTCGCGGGTAGGTGCTCCGCCGCGAACGTGACGCGTTCGCGAACCTCCACCGGCGCGGTGACATGATTAATGCCTAGCGTGAGCAACGACATGTGGAAGTTTTATGCGTCCAAAAGCTGAGCATTCTCTTTGAACAACCCGGTAGGTGACAAGCGCACTCGCATTCAACCCTCAAGCCGTTGAAACTGGCGGAGAGGTTTATGCGTTTGTCGAAATGTGATAATACCGCACAGGGTGGCCGCTTGAAATTTGCTACGCTGCGGTTTCCGTCAATCCAAGGACTTCTATGACTATGCGTTTGAAAGCGCGCCTGCTGGTACTGGCGCCCATCGCGGCGATCGGGATCGTCGGCTGTGCCTCAATGAGCCCCGCCGAGCGCGGCGCTGTGGCGGCGACGCCACTGGAGACGCAACGCGTCGAAATCGCCCAGACGGGCCTGCCAGAGGCGGCCCAACAGCGCGCGGACCTGGTGTTCGAATTGCTCGCGGGCGAAATCGCTGGGGTGACGGGACGTCTCGAGCAAGCGATCGAGCACTACGGCAAGGCCAGTGCGCTCAGCAACGATCCGGCAGTCGCCGCGCGCACCGCGCGCATCGCGTTGTACGCCAAAGACTATCCGCTCGCACTTCAGGTGACTAAGCGTTGGCTGGCGTTGGAGCCCGAAAACGTCGAGGCACGCCAGGCGGTCGGATTGTTGCTGGTGCGCCTAAATAAGCCAGAGGACGCGGTCGAGCATCTGGTCAAGGTCATCGAGCACGGCCCCACCAACTACGAGATCGCATTTACGCAGCTGGGTCTGTTGTTCGGGCAGGACAAGGTCACATCGGCCGAGCTCACAGTCATGCAACTGCTGCGTGAGCGCTATCCGCAAGAACCGCGCGCGCATCGGGTCTACGCGGAGCTTGCGGTGACCACCGATGACAAGGCCGGGGCGCTCGCGGCCGCCGAGGAGGCATTACGCCTCGCGCCGCGCGATGTGCCGGCACGGGTCCTGCGCAATCGTTTGTTGGCGGGTGGTGAGCGGGCCGACGAGGCGATTGTTGATATGGAGCAACTGATTCGCGAAAAGCCCGACGACGAGGGCTTGCGTACCAACTACGCGCGAATGCTGGTCCAAGCTGGGCGTTACGAGAAAGCGCTGGTCGAGTTCGAACGCATGCTGGCGGATTTTCCCGAAAACCCTGACCTCGAATACAGCGTTGCGCTGCTGCTGCTGGAGCAAAAGCAGTACCCGCAGGCGCGGTTGCGATTGGAGAATCTACTCGAATCTGGGCAGTACACCAACGAGGCAGCTTATTACCTGGGCCGAATCGCGCAAGACGAGACGCTTTACGACCAGGCCATCGGTTGGTATCTGCGGGTCCGTAGCGGCGACTACGCGATTGAGTCGCAAACCCGTGTCGCCGACATGCTGGCAAAACTTGGACAGATCGACAAGGCACGGGAACATCTCGCGGAGCTGCGGCAGCAGGTCGACGATGAAGCGTTGCAGGTGCGGCTGTATCTCGCCGAAGGGCAGCTGCTGCGGGATGCCAAGCGCTCGCAGGAGGCCTACGACTGGTATTCGGCCTCGCTGCAACGGTTTCCTGACGACCCGGATTTGCTCTATGCGCGCGCCTTGACGGCCGAGAAGATCGAACGGCTCGACTGGTTAGAGCGGGATTTGCTCGCGATCATCGCCCAGGATCCTGAAAACGCAACCGCGCTCAACGCCCTCGGCTATACGCTCGCGGATCGGACTACGCGTTACGACGAAGCCTTCAGGTACATCGACAAAGCCCTGGCGTTACGCCCCGATGACCCCGCGATTATCGATAGCATGGGTTGGGTTAAGTATCGCCTCAAGGACTACGAGGCTGCCGAGCGATATCTGCGTCAGGCTTACGCTAAACTTCCGGATGCCGAGATCGCCGCACATCTGGGCGAGGTGCTGCTGGTTCGGGGCGAGACCGATCAGGCGCGGGAGCTGGTGCTCAACGCCTTGCAGCAAGCGCCCGAGGATGAGCGCTTGCTTGAACTGAAGAAACGCTTTAACCCATAACGCAAACCACAGTACACCGACGCGATGCGGTGGGGCGGCAAGGAGGCGGCCACCGTGCCGAGCGCGCCGACGCTAACCACAAATGACGACTACCAACGCCTCCCGGCCGCACAACGGCACCCCTTCGCTCAGCTTTTCCGTCGCGGCGATGCTGATGTTGTCTTATTTGTTGCTCGCCGGCTGCGCGAGTGCGCCTGCGTTGGATGTTCGGGGCGACGGACCCGCGCCGATCGATCTCTCCGAGCAACGGCGAACGCAGCTCGCAACCTTGAATGCGTGGGATATCAAGGGTCGGCTGGGGGTACAGCGAGCCGAGGAGGGCTTTTCGGCCGCGCTCGAATGGAAGCAGAACGGTGAGATCTTCGACATCCGTTTGTTCGATCCGCTCGGGCGACGTGTTGCGTGGCTGCTTGGTGACCGGGGTGAAGTCAATCTTCTGACCGGCGATGGCAAGGACTTGCGTTCGGAAAACCCTGAAGAACTCATGCAAACCCACCTCGGTTGGTCATTCCCGGTGCGTAGCCTGTTTCACTGGATCAAGGGTATTCCGGATCCGAATCAAGTGGCTTGGCGTGAAGAGTACGATGATGCCGGTCGTTTGGTGCGGCTGGAGCAGAGCGGTTGGACGATGACCGTCGAGCGGTTTCTAACCGAGGACTTGTTGGCGCGGCCGGCACTGGCGCTATTGGTGCGTGATGACATGCGGGTCAAGGTGCTGGTCAGCGAATGGCGCTAAAGCCGGCGGGCGTCGAGGTCGGTGCGGGTGACGGCTGGTTTAGTGCACCGGCCAAGCTCAACCTTTTTCTGCATATCACGGGGCGCCGGGCGGACGGTTATCACGAGTTGCAGACCTTGTTTCAGATGCTCGACCGCGGCGACCGGCTGGCCTTCACATGCAACGCGAGCGGCTCGATTCGGCGGATTACCGAGATTCCTCGAGTGCCCGAAGCGCAGGATATTACGGTGCGCGCGGCGCGGGCTTTGCAAGCCGCGGGCGACGTAACAGCCGGATGTGAGATTCACCTCGATAAGCGACTCCCTTTGGGGGGTGGCTTAGGGGGCGGGAGTTCCGACGCGGCGACCACCCTATTGATACTGAATGAACTCTGGGGCTGCCGGTTACCGACTGCGACGCTGTTGCAGCTTGCCGTTGAGCTCGGCGCCGATGTGCCGGTGTTCGTCGCGGGGCGTACCGCCTGGGGCGAAGGGGTAGGCGAGCGGCTGACGCCGGTAGAGGTTTGGGAGGCCTGGTATTTCGTTGTCAAGCCGCCGATCGAGATCTCGACCGCGGCATTATTCGCCGCTCGGGAATTGACACGCGATTGTTCGCCGATGAAAATAGCCGACTTTCGCGACACGGGTGGCAAAAATGTCTTCGAGCCACTGGTGCGGCGGCGTTATCCGATCATCGATGAAGTCATGCGCTGGCTTGATTCGTATGCGGTGTCGCGGTTAACAGGCACCGGCGCATGCGTGTTCGCGAAATTCGACTTCGAAGACGAAGCCACGGCGCTACTCGGGCAGTTGCCCGCTGGGTGCGAAGGGTTCGTGGCGAGAGGGGTGTCCGAGTCGCCGCTCATGACGCAGCTCAGAGCACTGCGCAGCTGATAAAATTGGGCCGTCGCCAAGCGGTAAGGCACTGGATTTTGATTCCAGCATACCTAGGTTCGAATCCTAGCGGCCCAGCCAATACCACGGGTCCGCTTTGGGGTCACCCCGAAGCAGGCCCTTTTTTTTAGGCAGAATCTAGGCAGGTTAACCGTGTCTGATGTATCCGGCATGATGATCTTCGCAGGAAATGCGACGCCGAGGCTCGCCCAGTCGGTCGCGGATCATATCGGTTTATCGCTGGGAAAAGCCGAGGTCGGGCGGTTCAGCGATGGCGAGATCCAGGTCGAGATCCACGACAACGTGCGCGGACATGATGTGTTCATCATCCAGTCCACCTGCCATCCGACCAATGATAACCTGATGGAGCTTCTGATCATGGTCGATGCACTGCGGCGTTCGTCCGCGGGCAGGATCACGGCAGTCATTCCGTATTTCGGGTATTCCCGCCAGGACCGGCGCGTCCGTTCCAAGCGCGTCCCGATCTCGGCCAAGGTCGTTGCCAATCTGCTGACCGTGGTTGGCGTCGACCGGGTGCTGACGGTTGATCTCCATGCCGATCAGGTTCAGGGGTTCTTCGATCTGCCGGTCGACAACGTATACGGGTCGAAGGTGCTGGTGGACGACATCATTGCTCACAAGCACGGTAACGGGAACTGGACCGTGGTGTCGCCCGATGTCGGCGGTGTGGTGCGTGCCCGCGCCTTCGCTAAGCGTATGGGCGACGAACTCGCGATCATCGACAAGCGTCGGCCGCGCCCCAATCAGGCTAAGGTGATGCACATCATCGGCGATGTCGAGGGGCGTAACTGCGTGATCGTGGACGACCTGGTCGACACCGCCGGGACCTTGTGCGAGGCGGCCAAGGCGCTGAAGGAGCACGGCGCGGCCTGGGTCTCGGCTTACGTGACCCATCCTGTACTGTCGGGGCCGGCTATTGCGAACATCGAAAAATCGGTGCTCGACGAGATGGTCGTGACCGACACCATTCCGCTCAAGCCCGAAGCGCTAGCCTGCCGCAAGATTCGGGTACTGACGATTGACCGCTTACTCGCGGAGACCATGCGCCGGATCAATCGCGAGGAATCGGTCTCGGAATTGTTCGAGGAATGAGCCAACGCAACTAGCTTTTGGGTGGCGCGACCCTGCCGGTTTCGCCACCTGCCACCGTTTCCTGGTCGCGGGAAACGACTCGGACGCAAGTCCATTTTTCATGACTATGCCAACTGGAGTTTTCAGTATGAGTACGGATTTCGTTATCAAGGCCGAAATGCGCGAGGAACAGGGGAAGGGTGCGAGCCGCCGCCTGCGTCGCGACGGCAAGTTCCCCGCCGTCATGTATGGCGCCGGCAAACAGCCTCAGCCGCTATCGTTGATGCACCACGAGGTGCTGCACCAACTCGAGAACGAGGCATTCTATTCGCATATTCTGACCGTCGAGATCGCCAACGGTTCGACCGAAAAGGTCGTGTTGCGCGATATACAGCGGCACCCCTACAAGCCGGCGATCCTGCACATGGATCTGCAACGCGTGAGCGACAACGAAAAGATTCGTGTGCACGTGCCATTGCACTTTATCAATGAAGATATTTCTCGCGGCGTCAAGCAGGGTGGGCAGGTCAGCCACCTGATGGTTGAAGTCGAAGTGCAGTGTTTGCCGAGAGATCTGCCCGAGTTTATCGAGATCGACCTCGCGAACGTCGAAGTGGGTCAAACCATTCACCTGACGGAATTGGTCCTGCCGGCGAATGTGGAGATTGTTGCGTTGACCCACGGCGGCGAGCACGATCAGGCGGTTATCAGCATCCACAAACCGGGCGGCGGGCTTCAGGACGAGACCGAGGAAGGCGCTCCGGCCGCGTAACGCTTGCGCGCCACGTCGCTTGCGGACGACGTGGCGCCGGTCGGCAGCGAGGGTGTAATGGCGTCGATTCAATTGATCGTCGGGCTTGGCAATCCCGGCCTGCAATACGATCAGACCCGGCACAATGCCGGCTTCTGGTTTGTTGACGAACTTGCCAAACGCCACCGCGGCCAGTTCCGGCGCGAGGCGCGATTCGCCGCCGAGCAGGCGCGGATTCAAATCGATGGGCATGAGCTCTGGTTGCTCAAACCGCAGACGTTCATGAACCGCAGCGGTCAGGCCGTGCGACCGTTTCTCGATTACTTCAAGATTGCTCCGGCGGCGACTTTGGTCGCGCATGATGAAATCGATCTCGCACCGGGCGTCGCGCGCATGAAACTCGCGGGTGGTCACGGCGGGCATAACGGCTTGCGCGATTTGATTCAGCATCTTGGCGCTGAGTTCTGGCGCTTGCGGCTGGGCGTGGGGCACCCCGGCCACCGCGATCAGGTCGTGGACTACGTGCTTAATCGGCCAAGCGCGGAGGATCAGCGTGTCATTGAGGATACGATCGCGCGCGCAGTCGAACTGGTACCGGAATTCGTGCGGGGCGAACTGGCGAAGGCGCAGCAATGCCTCCACAGCACCTGACGCGCGTCGTCAGTCTAATCCAGCAGTCAGCTAGTAGGGATCGTTATGGGATTTAAATGCGGCATTGTCGGATTACCGAACGTCGGCAAATCGACCTTGTTCAATGCACTGACCCAAGCCGGGATTCAGGCCGCGAACTACCCGTTTTGTACCATCGAACCGAACGTCGGGATCGTTCCGATGCCCGATCCGCGGCTCGACGAACTCGCCGCGATCGTCAAACCCGAGCGGGTGGTGCCGACGACGATGGAGTTTGTCGATATTGCCGGTCTGGTTAAAGGCGCCGCGCAGGGCGAGGGGCTCGGGAATCAGTTCCTGGCGCATATTCGTGAAACCGATGCGATCGCCCAGGTGGTGCGGTGTTTCGAGGATCCGGACATCGTGCACGTTGCCGGTAAGATCGACCCTGCATCCGATATTGAGATCATCAATACCGAACTCATCCTCGCCGACCTCGATACCGCCGAAAAGGCCTTGAGCCGGGTGGCGCGTGCCGCCAAGGCCGGGGGCAAGGATGCATTGGCCCAGAAGCAGGCAATCGAGCGCCTGTTGCAGCATCTCGGTGCGGGATACTCCGCGCGCACGCTTGAGTTATCGGAGAGCGAGCGCCCGCTGCTGCGCGAGCTGCACCTGTTGACGCTCAAGCCCTTGCTGTTCATCGCCAACGTCGCGGAGGACGGTTTCGAGAACAATCCGTTGCTGGATGCGGTCAACCTCGCGGCGGTCGCCGAACGGGCCGACGTGGTGCCAGTCTGCGCCTCGATGGAGGCCGAGATCGCGGAGTTGGAGGATGCCGAGAAGCTCGAATTTCTGGAGGAGATGGGCTTGCATGAAGCGGGCCTCAATCGGGTCATTCGCGCCGGTTATCATCTGCTTGATCTGCAAACCTACTTTACCGCTGGGGTCAAGGAAGTACGGGCCTGGACCATGCGCAAGGGTTCGACCGCACCACAGGCGGCGGGGCGCATTCATACCGATTTTGAGAAAGGATTTATCCGCGCGGAAGTGATTGCCTATCAGGATTTCGTGACCTACCGCGGCGAGCAAGGCGCCAAGGAAGCCGGCAAATGGCGGCTAGAGGGTAAGGACTATGTCATGCATGAAGGCGATGTGGTGCATTTCCGCTTCAACGTTTAATCGCGATTATCGGGATTCTTTAGGCGGGGGCGGATTAGTGCTTGACTTATCCGTACAGAATTCAGAAGATTGCGGCCCCACAAAGGCTATGTAGCTCAGCTGGTTAGAGCACGGCACTCATAATGCCGGGGTCGGTGGTTCAAGTCCACCCATAGCCACCAATTAAATCAAACACCTACCTTGCCTCGCTTCGGTCGCCTATCGCGGCGGTCAGCAGACGTCGTCTGACGGTTTTCAGCATCTAGGTCGCTGGTTCGAGCCCTCTTAGGGCGAGATGCAAATGGGTGCAGGGTCGTCGTGACCGTCGCATATTTCCGTAGGCTCCCTCCGGTTCGCCAGCAGATCGCCGGTTGTCTAGCGTCCGGCGGTGCCCGCGCGTCACCACTCATTGCGTAGGGGCGTTTGATTGACTCGATACGTAAACTCTCGGTCGACAGCGGCTGCGCCTCGGGTTCGCTTGGGGCGTAGCAACGCCGCTCGGCAGGTATGGCAAGCGCGTTGAGGCATCGGGGTCACCCAAGAACTGGTTTCGCGCCTACCACCACGTCAGCCGGGCGCGGCGCCACCGGCGCTGCCGATCAGTCGTAACTGCCCTCGCGTTCGGTTTCCTCATCCTCTTTGTCTTCCGCTTCCTCCCAGGTATCGTCGCTCTCGTCTGCGACGGCTTCGCGCGCATCGATTAGCGCTTCGATGTCCTCGTCAAACTTCGTATCGTCATCGACAATCGACGACGCGTTGGCAATTTCCGCAACCTCTAGAACCTTAAGACCGCTCGGCACAAACCCAGGGCGTGCGGCGTTGAACGCGGCCAGCAGGGCGCCGGTATCGGCCTCGCCGGCTTTCAGATCGCGGAGTTTGGAGTCGACAATACTGCGTTGATATTCGACGAACTCGGCGCGTACCTGATTGAATAGATACAGCGTTTTGGGATTTCCCGTATCCAGCTCACGATCCAGAATCACGGGCGAGCTCTTCGCGCCCGCGTCCAAGAATCCATACCAAAGATTTGCTTCGCTCATCGCCTCAAAACCGGTTATTTCCTGTGTGTGAAACCGACGACTCGAGTGTCGGTACAGGGATAATTCTTAGCCGAGATTCGGCCGAAATGGAATAGTCCGAAAGCTGAAATTTGAGGCTTTGCAGATAAAGCCACACTCCGCGGCGACCGGGGCTTGATGCCGGGCTGCAGGGACACTACGCTTTTGCAGGCGCGATCGGGTATGGATGCGTCTAGAGAAGAAACAGCGAGGCGAGGCCGAGAAAACTCATGAAGCCGATGACGTCGGTCACGGTTGTCAGAATCACCGCCGCCGAGATCGCGGGATCGATCCCCGCGCGCTCCAGCAAAAGTGGAATTGCGAGGCCCGCAATGGCGGCTGCGAGTAGATTGATCATGATCGCGGCCGCGATCACGCCGCCGATGCCCCAATTCTTAAACCAAAACAAAGCGACCGCCGCGACCACCAGTGCCCAGAGGATGCCATTGGCGATGCCGATCAGGATCTCCTTGCGCAATAGCCAGACAACGTTACCGCTGACGATCTGACGCAGGGCAAGACCTCGAATCGTCAGGGTCAGCGTCTGGCTTCCGGCAATTCCCCCCATGCTGGCGACGATCGGCATCAAGATCGCCAACGCGACGATTTTCTCCAGCGCGCCTTCGAACATGCCGATCACCCAAGAAGCCAGCACGGCGGTCATCAAATTGATTCCGAGCCAGATCGAACGGCGGCCAGCACTGGTAATCGCCGGTGCGAAAAGGTCTTCGTCTTCGTGCAGGCCGGCCATGTTGAGGAGCGCGCTGTTGGCGCGCTCGCGAATGAGGTCGACCACGTCGTCGATGGTGATGCGACCGAGCAAAATGCCGTCATCGCTGACGACGGCCGCCGAGACCAGATCGTGACGCTCGAATAGGTCGGCGACCTCGTCGGAGGTGGCCGAGCAGACGACGCTATCGTTGCGCGCGATCATCAGTTCCGCCACCGTTTCGTCGAGATCGTGCGTTAACAGCGCAGCGACATCGACCTTGCCGAGATATTTACCGTCGCGATTGACGACCATTAATCCGTCGGTATGCGGCGG
This sequence comes from uncultured Thiotrichales bacterium, assembly GCA_964620675.1. Lineage (GTDB taxonomy): Bacteria > Pseudomonadota > Gammaproteobacteria > UWMA-0217 > UWMA-0217 > CAYSFW01. The sequence continues at coordinate 75,496 of CAZUJU010000008.1, forward strand.
CAGCTGGCGGCGAAAGCGCAGGTAACGCATGACGACTTCGACGGTGACATCCGCGCGCACATTCACCACGTCGCGACTCATCAGGCGTCCAGCGGTGTCTTCGTCGAATGTCAGCGAGGTTTCGAGTCGCTCCTGTATGTCGCGGCTGAGAGCGCTTTTAAGTGCTTCGCCAATCTCGGACGGCAGCTCGTGGATGACCTCCGCGAGGTCGTCGGTATCCATAATCTCGGCGGCCGCAATGAGCTCCTCGGGCTCCATGTCGCGGATGAGAGTATTGCGCACCTCGAGATTGACCGACGCGAGAACGTCCGCGTCCTTGCCCGCCGGCACGCGATGCCATACGCGGCTGCGGGTATCGCGCGGCAAGGCTTCGAGCGCGTTGGCGATATCCGCCGGGTGTTGGCGCGCGAGCGTGCGGCGCAAACCCTCATCGTCCTCGCTGGCCAGCAAGGCGAGAATGCGGTCGAGCAGTGACTCCTCAACCAAAGGGGTTGCGTCGTTTTGCATGAACGATGATTCGGATTTGGCGATGTATGATGATGAACGACGGTGCCGTCGTAGCTCGTCAACGAACTTAACATGATGCCACTCGACGATACAGATTCGCGCGCGCAGTACCCCGAATCGTCACCTATGTTGGCTTGCGTACGCGGGCCTCGATCTGTGCGCCACCGTGGTGGGTGCGTGGCTGGGCCGACAACAGCGCTGCGTCGTTACGCTCCGGGTGTTTCTTTGTGAATCCGCGTGACGCGCACTCCGTCCCGCGCGCAACGCGCTGGCGTGAGGCCCGCTTTCGCGCGATCATGTCGAGTCCGGATCGCCTTGAGTGATTCGTGTCTGCGGCGCGCGAGAAAGCGGCCAAGACCGCATCGGGTCGTGGCGCTTAAGCGCCAAAGCGATAACCCGCTCCGATGGCGTTAGCCGTTAATCGAGGTTTGCCGCGCAAGGTGAAGCCGGGCGCCTCATCCGTGCGGAGCGGATTGTGCGGGATCAGCCGACTTGTAGGGCGAAGGCCGAGACACCCGAGCTCGCGAGCGTAGTCCAGAGGTCACCACTCTACGGGGCAAGTTCGGTGGTCATGGCGTTACACCGCACTCGTACTGCGGTCCGGGGGCGGGATGGGGCGGATTTTGACGGCTGAGCGAGGCGCTCGGATCCTGCCTCGCGAGGCGCGCAACGATTGGGAGGCGCATCGGTGCTCAATGAAACTGAAGATGTTTACTGGATGGCGCGTCATCTCGAACGTGCCGAGGATACCGCGCGCCTGATTCGCGCCGCCTGTGCGATCCTGGAGGACGAAGGGGTATCGATCGAGGAGGGTTGGGAGCAGCTGTTGCAGATCATGGGGCTGGAAGACGTCGCGGTGCCCGCCGGGGCGTTGGGGCCACTCGAGGTCGTGCACTTGCTGGTTCAGGATCAGACCAATGCCAGCGGCATCCTGCCGAGCTTACGGCAGAGCACCGAGAATGCGCGTCAAGTCGGTCGCGGGCTGCCCGACGTCGCGCGGGCCGCGCTCGAGCAATTGATGGGCGAAACCGAGCTGAGTTTACACCGGCAAACGATCGGCGATGACTTCGGCGCGTGGCTTGTCGCGTTGATTGCGCGCTGCGGCGAGCTTTCGCTACGGTTGTCGACTTCACTCGACGACGACGGTCACCAACTGTTTTACCGGTTAGGCGCGCTCGTGGAGCGGGTGGATATGACATCGCGGATCGTAGATCTCGCCACCGTTGCCGAGTCGCCGGATGCACGGCGCGGTGGTTTCGCCGCGTCCAGCGCCTGGGGCCACGTTCTGGACGCGCTCGACGCGCGCGCCATCTACACGGCGACCGGGGAGGTCGAGATTGCAACCCCGAAGGTGCTGAACTTCATTTTCGACTGTGCGGCGTTTCCGCGCTCGTTGCGCGCGCTGCTGAATGCGCTGGCCAACGTGCTCGAGCAGCTGTTCGAACCCGCGCGACCGTTGCGCGCATTGAGGCAGGTCGAGCGTCTGCTGAAACGGCACGTCAGCATCAACCACCCTGAATCCCTCCATGACCTGATGGATCTGTTGCAGATCCGCATTGCCGAGTTTCATCAAGCGCTGGCCGAACGGTATTTTCAGCCCGTTCCGGCCTGATTGCGGCGCGACCGCGCCGCGCAACGACCAACCTCAGCAACGCCGCCGACAGAAGGCGTTGCCTATCGTGGTGTCCGAGGCGCCGGCGTTTGCTTCAGAACTGGATCCGCACGCCAAGATGGCCCGCGTCGTCGATCTCATAGGTACTGCCGCCTTCCAGTTTGGTGCTTATGCGGCGGTAGCCCAGAAACGCGGCCGCGTTGGGCAGGAAATTGATTTCGAAGCGGGCGCCGGTTTCCAGGAAGTTTCGACCATCGCCCCAGGTCGTGATGTTCGGGGCATAGAACACCCGCCCGCCGATCGCCATTGGCCAACGCGCCGGGATGTGGTGCATCAGTTCGAGGCCGAGCGTCAAGGCGTGAGAATCGGCGTTTGGCTGGTCGATATCGGCGGCAAAAAACTTGATGCCGAGCGCGGCTGCAAAGGGGTTGTCCGCGGTCGGCGGTGCGCGCGACAGGAGTCCCAGCGAAAGCACCTTGTCCTTGTCGTCATTGATCAGTCCACCCAGGCTGAACTCGGCGCTTCCAATCCCGACGAACGACGAATCCACGAACAACTCGGCGCCCACCGTGTCGTCGCCGACCGTTACTTCGAGCGTTGCCGACTGCGCGCCAGGCGCAAGCGCCAACAGGATAGCGCTCGCGCAGAGCGTTTTTATGCGATGCATATCTTCCTCCGAATTTGAACGTTCTTCGGAAGATATTGTGTTAGAAAGGTTAGCCTTCTACAAGCAGTAGTAGCGTTGCCCGCAGGTTATAGTCCTTTTCCGTTGGGCCCCTCGATTTTTTCCGGGGTTTCCAGCAATTGATCGTAGATCTGTAACGCCGCGTGCCGAAAATACAGCCCCGCCACGAAGAACGTCACCGCGAGCACCCCGAACGCGATATAGGCACCGACATGCTGATGCAGGGCCAATCCCAGCGCGGGGGCGAGGATCGCGAGGAAGGATTTATCGCTCAGGCTGATCAAGGTGTCGGCGAACTTTTTCTTGACCGCGAGATTCCGATATCGGTAATGATCGCCGAGGTGGAGAAATCCGAGATTGAGTGCAGGAAGTTTGCGCATTGTCGCTCCATGGTTTGTTGTTGTTTCGCGGATCGGTAGGCGGGCTGCGATCCCGGTGTCCGGGTGAGGGGCCTTGGTGCCACCCGGCATCGTGGTGAATGTCCGCGCGGGATTGCCCGACGATTATCTGATCACTTGCAAGATTAGCGCAAAAATGTGCGTTGGATACCAATTTAACGTTTGTTTTCGGAAACGCGCGCGGGTGCGCTTGGAGGCGATCCGAGCCCCGATTGGATCGTGCGGTAAATTGATACTGATCAATGTTCACCTTCCCGACCGGGCGTAAAACTACGGAGTTTTTATGTCCATGGATATTCCCGCCGTGTCCGACTCCGTTTCGGTTCAGCGCCTCTCCGACGTCGCGCATACCTTCGGCCAATGGCTCAAGGCGCGCCACGGCGAACGGGTGCATAAGATCGCGATCGACGCCGGGTTCACCTGCCCCAATCGCGATGGTTCGAAGGGGATCGGCGGTTGCACCTTTTGCAACAATGCTTCCTTTAGCCCTAATGGACGCCGCCCGACCCCGCTCTCCGAGCAGATGAGCACGGGGCGGCGCGGAATCGGACGGCGCACCGGCGCGCGCAAGTATCTGGCTTACTTCCAGGCCTATACCAATACCTATGCCGACGTTGCAACGCTCAAGGCGCAGTATGACGCGGCGCTGCGCTATCCGGGCGTAATTGGCCTCTCGATCGGTACCCGCCCCGATTGCGCGTCGCCCGCAGTGCTCGATCTGTTGGCCGAATATCGCGCCGCGGGGCACGAGGTCTGGCTCGAACTGGGACTGCAGTCGGCGTTCGACGCATCGCTGGCGCGGGTGAATCGCGGCCACGGTCTGGCGGAATACATCCAAACCTGCGCCGCCGCGCGGCAGCGTGGCATTCCGGTTTGTACCCACCTGATACTCGGGTTACCGGGCGAGGGTGAGCGGCACTACCGCGAGACCCTGGATACGGTATTGGCGTTGGGCGTCGATGGTCTCAAGCTGCATCCCTTGCATGTCGTGAAAGGGACCGAGCTCGCGCGCCAATGGCGGCATGGCGAGTACCAGCCGATGTCGCGCGAAGGTTATATCGAAAGCGCGGCGGATCTGATCGAACGCACGCCGTGGTCAGTCGTCCTGCACCGAGTGACCGGTACCGCGCCGGCCGAGTTGCTTCTGGCGCCGAGTTGGTGCACCCAGAAATGGCCGGTCGTCAACGCGCTGGTGGCAACGCTGACCCGGCGCGGCAGTCATCAGGGCAGTCGGGTCGATATCGCCGGCCAGGCACGCCCGTTCCGCCCCCCACCCGCGAGAGGAAATCGCGCCGATGAGTAACCCGCCCTTGCTCGAATTGATTTGTCCCGCCGGTAGCCTGCCGGCGCTCAAGGCCGCTATCGACCACGGCGCCGATGGCGTTTACGTCGGGCTGCGCAACCGCACCAACGCGCGCAATTTCAGTGGGCTCAATTTCGACGAACGTGCGCTGACCGAGGGCGTTCGTTATGCCCGCGGTCGCGGGCGCAAGGTGTTGCTGGCGCTCAATACCTACCCGCAACCGGCGACCCTGAAGCAGTGGCACCACGCGGTGGACCAGGCCGCCACGCTCGATCTGGACGCGGTGATCCTCGCCGATCCCGGACTCATGGCCTACGCCGTCAAGCACTATCCCGATCTGCGTCTGCACCTCTCGGTGCAGGGTTCAGCGACCAACTACGAGGCGATCGCGTTTTACCGCGAGCGCTTCGGGATTCAGCGCGCGGTATTGCCGCGCGTGCTGTCGCTGGCGCAGGTCGAGCACGTGATGCGCCACACCGCGGTTGAGATCGAGCTGTTTGGCTTCGGCGGACTCTGCGTCATGGTCGAGGGGCGCTGCGTGTTGTCGTCCTACGCCTGCGGCGATTCGCCGAATACCTTTGGGGCTTGCTCACCTGGCCACGCGGTGCGGTGGGAGCAAACCCCGCAGGGGATGGAAACGCGGCTCAACGGGGTGCTCATCGATCGCTACGCGGCGCACGAAAAGGCCGGTTATCCAACGCTCTGCAAGGGTCGGTTCGAGGTTCAGGGCGAGACTTACTATGCGCTTGAGGAGCCGACCAGCCTCAATACGCTGGAACTCCTGCCCGCGATGCATCGGCTCGGGGTGGCCGCGATCAAGATCGAAGGACGACAACGCAGTCCGGCCTATGTGGCCCAGGTCACCCAGGTTTGGCGGGCGGCGATCGACGCGGTCAAGCGCGACCCGGGCGCCTACGCCGCGCACCCCGCCTGGTTGGCGCAACTCGACAAGGTTTCCGAGGGCAGCATGCACACCCTCGGTGCGTACTACCGTCCATGGAAATGAAGACCGGGGGCGCCTGATGAAGCTTGCTTTGGGGCCGTTGCAGTATTACTGGCCGCGCGCGGAGACTTTGGCGTTCTACGACGCCGCGTTGGCTTGGCCGTTCGACGTGGTGTATCTCGGCGAGACGGTGTGTTCGCGCCGGCATGAACTGCGTCTGTCCGATTGGCTGGCGTTGGCGGATCGATTCGCCAACGCCGGGATCGAGGTGGTGCTTTCAACCCAGGTGCTGCTGGAGTCGGAATCCGACCTCAAGGCGCTACGCCGTGTGATCGGTCACGGCCGATACGGGGTCGAAGCGAACGATTTTGGCGCGGTGCGGTTACTGGCGGCGAGCGGCTTGCCGTTTGTCGCCGGCGCGACGCTCAACCTGTACAACCCCGACACCCTCGCGTTGCTCGCCGAGGCGGGTGCGATGCGCTGGGTGCCGCCAGTGGAGATGCCGCGCGAGATGCTCGCGGCGATGCCAATCCCAGCCGGGATGCAAACCGAGGTGTTTGCGTTTGGACGCTTGCCGTTGGCGTATTCCGCGCGCTGCTTTACGGCCCGTCGTTACAATCTGCAGAAGGACGATTGCCAGTTTCGCTGCCTGGATCATCCGGACGGGCTCGCGCTCGCAACCCGCGAGGGCGAGGACTTTCTGGTGCTGAACGGGATTCAGACCCAATCGGGCAAGGTGCATAGCCTCGCCCATCGGCTCTCCGAACTCGTCGCGCTGAAGGTCGACCTGCTGCGCTTGTCGCCGCAGGCAACCGCGATGGACGCGGTGGTCGCGCATTTCCGTGCCGCGCTCGATGGGGGCGGCGACACGTCCCCGGGTTTGGCCGGGCTGATGTCGGCGCCGGTTTGCGATGGCTACTGGACCGGTGATGCGGGTCTGGCGTCGAGTCTTGTAACGCCCTGAACGACTGCGATGTCGGTCACGATTACCTGAACGGAGGTTACCCGCCATGCTGCCAATCCCCGCCGCATTACCCGGGCTATTCGCGCGACTGCCGGCCTACCCGGCGTCATTCGCCTTGACCACCGCCTTCAACCTGGCGGCTGGTCGGGCCTTGCGCGACCTCGATTGGGATGCGCTCGAAGGGCGACGGTTTGTCATTCATGTCCGCGATCTCGGTGTGAAAGCCTGGTTTTCGGTGGCCGCAGGACGGTTGCGCGCGGCGCATCGCGAGCAAGCCGAGGTGGCCTTTACCGCCACCGCAATGGATTTCATTCGTCTCGGTCTGCGTCTGGAGGACCCCGACACCTTGTTTTTCAACCGTCGCCTCATGATCGAAGGTGATACCGATCTTGGCCTGGCGGTTAAAAATATGCTCGACGCGGTGGATCTTGAGACCGTGCTCGCGGCGATGCCGGCACCGCTCGGTGGCTCGTTGCGCCTGCTGCGTGAGCGCATGAGCT
>CAZUJU010000009.1:0-10958 GCA_964620675.1 uncultured Thiotrichales bacterium
TGGCTGAAATCATCAAACGCAGCAAGGCCCTTGCCGTCAATCCGCTCAAGGTAAGCCAGCCGGTCGGAGCCTCGCTGGCGTTTCTGGGCATTCACCGGTCGATCCCGATGTTGCACGGCTCGCAGGGTTGCACGGCCTTTGGCAAGGTGTTTTTCGTGCGCCACTTCCGCGAGCCGGTACCGTTGCAGACCACGGCGATGGACCAGGTGGCGACCGTGATGAGCGCCGATGACAACGTGATTCAGGGCTTGAAGGCGATCGCCGAGAAGAGTGCGCCAGCGTTGATCGGGCTGCCGACGACTGGGTTGTCGGAGACGCAGGGCACGGACATTCGCCGGCTGGTTAAGCAGTTTCGTGAGCAGCATCCGGAGTTTGACGCGATTCCGGTGGTGCCGGTGGCGACGCCGGATTTTACCGGATGCCTGGAGTCGGGTTACGCGCTCGCGGTGAAGGCGATCATTGAATGCGTGGTCCCGGAGGATCGCTCGCGGGTCGGCACGCGTGACAAGCGGGTTAACGTGTTGGCCGGTTCGGCGCTGACGCCGGGCGATCTGGAGCACCTCAAGGAGCTGATCGAGGCCTTCGATTTGCGACCGGTGGTGTTGCCGGATATCGGCGATGCGCTGGATGGACACCTCACAGAGCTGGAGTTCAGCCCGGTTTCCGTCGGCGGCACGCGGGTCAGCGAGATCACCACGCTCGGCGAAGCGGCGGCGACGCTGGTGATCGGGCACTCGCTGTATCCGGCGGCGGATCTGCTGCGCGAGCGCACGGGGGTGCCGGATTACCGCTTCGACAGCCTGATGGGGTTGGCGCCGGTCGATGCCTTGATCGCGGCGCTGGCGCAAATCAGCGGCGTGTCGGTACCGGCGAAAATCGAACGCCAGCGCGCCCAGTTGCAGGACGCGATGGTCGATACCCACTTCATGCTCGGTTTCGCGCGGATCGCGATCGCGGCCGATCCGGATCTTTTGTACGCAGTTGCGCGGCTGGTGACCGATATGGGCTGCGAAGTCGTAGCGGCGGTTGCTCCGAGCCGTTCGCCCATCCTTGCGCAAGTGCCGACCGAACGGGTGCAACTCGGCGATCTCGAAGACCTGGAGCAGGTGGCGCGGGCGCAGGACGCGGCGCTGGTGATCGCCAACTCGCATGCGGTGGACACCGCGCACCGGCTCGGCTTGCCGCTGTTTCGCGCCGGCTTCCCGCAGTACGACCTGATCGGTGGCTATCAGAAGTTATGGATCGGTTACCGCGGCACCCGCCAAACGCTGTTCGACCTCGCCAACCTGATGCTGAGCCATGGACACCACGAAATCCCCGCTTACCGCTCCATCTACGCCGTCCGCGACGAGGCCATCCATGCGTCATCTGCGATTGGTCACTGACCCCGAGGAGGTTCCGATGAGTCTCAAGATCGCCTTTGCGAGCACCGACCGGCGCCGGATCGATCAACATTTCGGGGCCGCCGAGGCGTTCGCGGTCTTCGAGATCTCCGAAGACGCCGCGCGCCTGGTGGCGGTCGCTGAGTTCATTGAAACCGCGATGGACGGTCACGAGGGCAAACTCGCCGGGAAGATCGCACTGCTTGACGGCGTCGCTGCCGTTTACTGCAACGCGGTGGGTTCGTCCGCGGTGCAGCAGTTGCTCGCCAAGGGCATCCAGCCGGTCAAGGTCGACGAGGGCACAGTGATCGAGGCGGTCCTGGTCGATCTACGCGCAAGTTTGTTGTTCGATCCCCCGGCGTGGATGGCCAAGCATCTGAAACGTCAGCGCACGGACGGTTCGCGTTTCGCGGCCATGGCGGAGGAGGGGTGGGACGAATGAGCACGATCGCAAAGCGCGTGCGCGTGCAGCGCGCGTCCGCCGGAAAAATCTGGATCGAAGCCTCAATCGAGGCGAGCTGTTCGGCTTGCGGGGTGCAGTCACGCTGCGGTGTGTCGGCCCTGGGGCGGGCTTTTTCGCGGCATCGCGCACCGGTGGCACTGCCCACTTCGCTCGCCGCCCGGGCGGGCGACGAGCTGGTGCTCGAACTCCCGCAAGCGCGATTGCTGCAGGCGGCACTGCTGGCCTACCTCCTGCCAGCGGCCCTCGCGGTTGCGGGTGCGGCGCTGGCGGGTTTGATCGCTGGCGGCGATCGCGCCGCCGCGCTCGGCGCTGGGCTTGGCGTCGTCGCCGGTCTCGCCATTGCCCGCCGTTCTTCGCGTACGACGCAGATCGCCGTGCGCCGCGTTCACGAATCATCTACTTACGGAGAAAACCCATGAATTCAGCCGCGATAGCGGAAATCGATTCGCTGTTTACCAGCGATTACATGCAGGAGATGGTCAAGCAAATGCGCGCCATCGACAGCTACGGCACCTACGACGGCTGGCCGGTGACGCGCATCCTCGGCTCCTTCGTGGTAACCAAGGATCAGCGCCGGCAGATCCCGGTGATCGGCGACCCGGATGAAGAAACCATGGCGCGGGTCAAGGTGTTCTACAACGCGATCGCGAGCCTGATCGAAAAGGAATGCGGCCTGATGGCGGTGCCGATAGTGAACCTGTCGCACGAGGGCTTTGGCCGGGCCATCATCACCGTCGGCAAGCTCGTGGTGGTGGATCGCACCTTGCGCGATGTGCACCGCTTTGGTTTCGAGAGTTTTTCCAAGCTGAAGGACGAAGCCGACAAGCTGCTCTCCGTCGCATTGGAGATTGTCGGCAAATACCCCGAAGTTGCGGGCATGTAGGGTGAATGGGCGCGGCTCGGTGTGATCGCGCTGGAGAGCCCGCGCCCGCGAATTGAGCGGAGCGTTGATATGACTGAAACCGAACTGAAAGACCTCGATAAAGAAGTCAAAAAACTCAAGCGTATGGCGAGCGAATGGGCGTCGCAACTGCATGATCTGGTCGAGGATCGCCTGCCTGCCGGCTATGAAGAAATTCCCGGCATTGCGCAGTCGACCTACGACGCCTGCAAGGCCTGGGCCGACGCCAGCGCGCGCCTGAACGCGGCGCAAACGGGAGGATAGGTCATGGAGCCGTACGTTGCATATACACGCGGTGGGGTCACCTGGACGCCTACCTTCGTGGTCGATCTCGACCAGAGCACCTGCATCGGCTGCGGGCGCTGCTTCAAGGTCTGTCCGCGCGATGTGTTCGCGCTGGTCGACCGCGAGCCCAATGAACTGGACGAGGACCTCGACGAGGATCAGATGAGTGTGATGTCCATCAGTAACGCGATGGACTGTATCGGCTGCGGCGCCTGCGGGCGGGTGTGTCCGAAAAACTGTCATTCGCATTCCCCGATGCCGATCGGACTCTGAGGACCCACGCCATGCCAAGACCCGAAAAACATGTTTTCGTCTGTTCCCAGTCGCGCCCGCCCGGCCATCCGCGCGGCTCCTGCGGAGCGCGCAATTGTGCCGAGGTGCTCGACGAGTTCTATGCTCAGTTTCAGCAGCGGCAATGCTTCGACAAATTCGCGATCACCGCGACCGGCTGTCTCGGCCCGTGCGGGATGGGACCGAATGTGCTCGTTTACCCGGAAGGGGTGTTCTACGGCAACGTCACCCGTGCGGACGTCAGCGCGATTTTCGATGAACACCTGCTTCGCGGTGTGCCGGTTGAGCGGCTCAAGGTGTCGGCCGATGTCTGGTAAATATCTTTGCCAGAACGCCGAGCCCGTTGCGTTGCCCGAAGAACTGGTCGACGCGGCGGAACTCCTGTTGTCGGCGATCCGCGACGAGGCGGCTCGGAGTGCGCCGCAAGCGCCTGCGCTCGATCTCAACCTTTACCACGCGACCTTTTCGATCAGTGTCGATCCATCGAATGGACGATCGGGCTTCGAGGGGGTGTGGCACGATGCGCTGGGCTATCGCAAAGGGCAGTTGCTGTTCAATACCGACGGGAGTTATTACGCCGAGTTCGACGTCTGCGTGCCGCATCCGAGCGACCCGCGCTGGTTCGTCGAGGCGGTGACCGCCTGGGGCCGCGACGGCGGCGTGAAGTCCGAACCGCGGCTGCTGGCGGCGGTGTGATTGCGGTGCCGCCGGAGTTTCCCGCGGGCCTGCGCCTGTTGCTCGCGCATAAACAAAACACCAGCGCGCGGCTACGGTTTCTCCGTTTCGCGCACGGAATACTGGCCTTTGCGCCGCTGCCGGCACTGGCGAGCGTGCTTGACGAACCGCCGTCTGCGCCGACCGTCGTCCACCACCCCGCGCAATACCTGCGCGCGGCGGAGTGCTGGTTCGAACTGCCGCCAGCAAGTCTGAAGCTGGAACCCGAGTTTCGCGCGCGCGTCGACACGTCCGCAGGCACGGTCGAAATCCGTCTCGCGCACTTCACCGCCACCGACCCGCCGTTCGCCTCCGCTGCGGCGCGGAGTGCGCGCTTCATCGCGATCACGGAGGCGCGCGGCTGCACCCCGGTGGAACTCGACCTGCTGCGGCAGGCCTACGAAACCCTGATTGGCTGAGGTCACGATGAGTCGATATGAAATGGGCGACCTGGTATTCGCCACCCACGATCTGCACAACGACGCCATCGAGGAAACCGGCGCGAGCGCCATCCCCGGCCTCGAACCCGGCGAACTGCTGGCCGCCGCCGGTACCCGCGGCGTCATCGTCAATGTCGGCTATGCCGAAACCGATCCCGGCCAGGAAATCTACCTCGTGCGCTTCGAGACCGGCGCCGACGGTACGCTCTCTGCGCCGGTGGGTTGCCTGCCGGAGGAGATCGGGTATGGCGCCGACGCGTAGAAATGGTAGAAAGGTAGAAATGGGAATAAAAATGGGGTCAGACACGAATGGCACTGACTTAATCCGGGAAGGTGTAAAAACAAGGGGTTGCGAGCATGCACCGAACCCTTCGCCACGGAAAATCCGCCTTTTTTACGTACCGCAGACCCAAGTGCTGGATCGAATCTCGCAGAGGTGGAACGGTTCCGGTGGAATTCTAAATATTAGTTTTATAAGGCATTTACTCGTTAAATCAGTGCCATTCGGGTCAGACAAGATAATCCTCTCATCGGGGCCGTGCGACACCCCAAGCTGCCGCGTGGCAGCCGCTCACTGCTTCGACTCGCGCGTCACCACCGTCGTCTTGAAACGTTTGGCTGGGCGGGTGGTGTTGCCGGGTAAACGCTTAGAGCTGAAGGACTTGCCGCGATCTTAGGGGTGTGCGGCAAGCTGTTAGGTGAACGGGTTCAGCAGCTTTGCCTCTGTCCCGGCAAAATCATCCACATTGCGCGTCACCACCGTCAGGTCGTAGAGGAGCGCCGTAGCGGCAATCATCTTGGCCAATGCGTGTTCGTGATGGGGGACACGCAATCTCCCCCACAAATGGGCAGTATCCGCATCCATGTCGATCACCGCATCCCGATAGTCGGACAGGATCTCTGTCAGCCATTGTTCCAGTTGTTGCGCCTGGGTATGGTCGTGGCGGTGGCGGATGAGTTCAATGCCGCGCCGCAATTCGCCGACTGTCACCGCCGACAAAAGCACCTTGTCCGCATGGCTGATCACTTGCTGGAAAAATGCCTGCACGCCCGGATTGGCACGTTGCCCTTTGCGGATTTCGCTGATGACGTTGGTGTCAAGCAAATACATCGGCTACCGGCTGCTGATCCTGGATACGTTCGAAATCGCTGTCGGTACCGACAGCGGGCATGGTTGCCAGCACTTCGGCGAGGCTGCGTTTTTTCAGCACCAGCAACACTTCGCGCAAAATGGCGCGGTGTTCCATTTCGGTGCTTCTGCCATTACGGGCTGCGCGTTGTTTGAGGGCAGCGACAATCTCAGGTTCGAGTTTTCTGACGATCAGATCGGGCATAGGTATTTCCTCCGGCAGCGGTGTTTGATATCAAAGATAGCTTTTGCCATGGGTCACGCCAACGGCAATCTGGGTGAGGGCATGCATCGCGCGAATGGCAGCCCGCTCGCCCACGAGAAACGGCGACGGGTGCTCGCGCCGGAGCGTCTGGATACGGATTCCCAAAATCGGTAAATGTGAGGTGTTCGCTATGCCTCGCGTTCACGCGCGCTTGTCGCAAACGCCACAAGACGTCCGCTACGTACGCCAAGTTACAGCCCAATGGTTCCAGTGGTGCGGTAAATTTAGACTAAAAAACATATAGATAAAGGTCAATTCCGGGTTGGCACGGCGCATGCATTAACCGATGCATCGAATAAGCCAAACCAACCGAGAGGCGACGACATGATCACTTTGACCCCCAAAGCCATTTCCGCGGTAGAGAAGTTCATCAACGGTGCCGATGCGCCGGTGCTCGGGCTGCGAATCGTCATTTCCGGTGGCGGTTGCTCGGGTTTTCAGTACGGGATGCGTCTGGAAGAGGTTGCGGGCGAGGATGATGTGGTGGTGGAGTGCGGTGCGGTAAAACTGCTGGTTGATCCGTTTTCGGCGCCGCTGCTGGAAGGGGTAACGGTGGACTTTGTCGACAGTTTCAATGGTTCCGGCTTCAAGTTCGAAAACCCGAACGCGCAGGCGACTTGCGCGTGCGGCTCTTCGTTCGCTGCCTGAGGACATTGCCATGTGGGACTACTCTGAAAAGGTCAAAGAGCATTTCTTCAGCCCGCGCAACGCCGGTGTCCTCGACGGAGCGAACGGCGTGGGCGACGTCGGTTCGATCTCCTGCGGCGATGCGCTGCGGTTGATGTTGAAGGTCGATCCGGACAACGAAACGATTCTCGACGCGAGCTTCCAGACCTTCGGCTGCGGCTCGGCGATCGCTTCCAGCTCGGCGCTGACCGAGATCATCAAGGGTATGAAGCTCGACGACGCGCTGAAGGTGAGCAACCAGGACATCGCGGATTATCTCGACGGCCTCCCGCCGGAGAAGATGCACTGTTCGGTGATGGGGCGCGAGGCGCTGCAGGCGGCGATCGCGAACTATCGCGGCGAGGAGTGGAAGGACGACCACGAGGAAGGCGCACTGGTGTGCAAGTGCTTCGCAGTGGACGCGGTGCTGATCGAGGACACGATCCGCGCGAACCAGCTCTCGACCGTTGAGGACGTCGTCAACTACACCAAGGCGGGCGGAGGCTGCGCGGCCTGTCACGAAGGCATCGAGGAGATCCTGGTCAAGGTGATGGCCGAGCGTGGCGAGACCTTCAGTGCGGTACCGGTGCAGCTCAAGGAGGAAAAAAAGCCCGCGAAGATGAACAACCTGCAACGCATCCGCCGTATCGAGAGGGTGCTGGAGTCGGTGCGCCCGCAGTTGCAGCGCGACCACGGCGATATCGAACTCGTCGATGTCGATGGCAAGACGGTTTACGTGAACATGACCGGCGCCTGCGCGGGCTGCCAGCTTGAGGCGCTGACGCTGCAAGGCGTGCAACAGCGCCTGATGGAAGATCTCGGCGAGTTCATCAAGGTCGTGCCGACGCGCACCGGGTCGCTGGCCCGCGCCACCAGCCACGTTTGAGGATCTGACGATGGAAGGCATCTACCTCGACAATAACGCCACTACCCGTGTCGATCCCGCGGTGGTGGAGGAAATGCTGCCGTTTTTCATCGAGCAGTTCGGCAATCCGTCCTCGATGCACAGCTTTGGCAACAAGGTCGGGCTCGCGATTAAAAAAGCGCGGATGCAGGTGCAGGCGCTGCTCGGCGCCGAGCACGACTCGGAGATCATCTTCACCTCCTGCGGCACCGAGTCGGACTCGACGGCGATCCTCTCCGCGCTGCGCGCGCAGCCGGAGCGCAAGGAGATAATCACCACGACGATCGAGCACCCCGCTGTGCTGACACTCTGCCAGCACCTCGAAAAGGAGGGCTACAAGGTCCACTACCTCAAGGTGGACACGAAGGGCCGGCTCGACCTTGACGAATACCGCAAGCTGCTCACCGACAAGGTCGCCATCGTCTCGGTGATGTGGGCGAATAACGAGACGGGCACGCTGTTTCCGGTCGTGGAAATGGCCGAGATGGCACACGCAGCTGGCGTGATGTTTCACACCGATGCGGTGCAGGCGGTCGGCAAGATCCCGATGGACCTCAGAAACACCGCGATCGACATGCTCTCGATCTCCGGCCACAAGCTGCACGCGCCGAAGGGCGTCGGGGTGCTGTATCTCAGACGCGGCGCGCGCTTCCGCCCGCTGCTCCGCGGCGGTCACCAGGAACGCGGACGCCGCGCCGGCACCGAAAACACCGCTTCCATCGTCGCGCTCGGCAAGGCCGCCGAACAGGCGCTGAGCGCGATGGACTTCGAGAACACCGAGGTCAAGCGCCTGCGCGACCGGCTCGAAGCCGGCATCCTCGCCAAAGTCCCGCGCGCCTTCGCCACCGGCGACGTCACCAACCGCCTGCCGAACACCAGCAACATCGCGTTCGAGTTCATCGAGGGCGAGGGCATCCTCCTGCTGTTGAACAAATTCGGTATCGCCGCGTCTTCGGGTTCCGCCTGTACCTCGGGCTCGCTGGAACCCAGCCACGTCATGCGCGCCATGGGCATTCCCTACACCGCCGCCCACGGCACCATCCGCTTCTCGCTGTCGCGCTACTCAACCGAGGCCGAAGTCGACCGCGTCATCGCCGTCGTCCCCGAGATCATCGCGCAACTGCGCAAGCTCTCGCCCTATTGGGGAGACAACGGGCCGGTCGAGGAGCGGGAGAAGGCGTTCGCGCCGGTTTACGCTTGAGGTGGGAAGCCGGATCGGCTTGAGTTCCGCCTTGGCTAGCTAACAGATCCCTGCCATTATGCAACCAATACGGTTACATAATGGTTGCCAGCGATGCCCGCGACCCTGACACTCAAAAACGTCCCGGACGAGATCTACGAACGGCTCAAGGCGTCTGCCGCGACGCATCGGCGCAGTCTGAACAGCGAAGCCATTGTTCGCCTGGAAACGGTGCTGTTGCCTACGAAGCCGGCGCTGGCTGAACGGCTGGCGCGCGCCCGCGAACTCCGGGCCTCGCTGCCTCAAGGCGCATTCCGCGCGAGCGACATCGACGCCGCGAAGCGACAAGGCCGTCCGTGATCGTCGTCGATACCAACATCCTCGCCTACCTCTATCTACCCTGCGAATACACCACGGCGGCCGAAGCCTTGTTGGAGCGAGACCCGGACTTCGCCGCGCCGATCCTCTGGCGCAGCGAATTCCGCAACATCCTGGCCGGCTACCTCTGCCGCAGGACCCTCACCTTCGAGCAAGCCTGCGCGCTGCAGGCCGAGGCGGAGCACCTGCTTGACGGCGCCGAATTCGAGGTCGACTCGAAAACCGTGCTCGAACTCGTGCGCGGCAGCGCTCTAGGCGTTCGTTCCCATCAGCGACGCGATCCCTTCCCGGATCTCGTCTTCCGATCGGCCAATCGCGCCCCACAGGGTGGCGAGATTGCCCAACGCCGCAAGTAGGTGCGGATGTTCGTGTCCCGTCTCGCGTGTGAACTTGAGAAAGATCGACACGTGACGAACCATCAGCGGCTAGGCCTCAGCCAGACGATCTGTGGCATGAAGCAGTCGGGCAAGGTTGTTGAGGTCGCGGGCGACGCTGGGGTGCTCGGAGCCGAAGCTCGCTTCGTCGATGGCGAGCGCGCGGCGCATCAGCGGCTCGGCCTCGGCGAGTCGGTGGGTGGCCTGGAGCAGCTGGGCGAGGTTGTTGAGCGCGCTGCTTGTCCGCGGATCGTTGCTGCCGAAGCGGGTTTCGGCCATTTTCAGTGCACTGTGCAAGCTCGCTTCCGCGTTTTCGAACCGGTTGGCGTGTTCGTGTAAGCGTGCGAGTTCGTATAGCCAAACCAGCACGTGCGTCATGAGCCCGGCGGGTGGTGGATCCCCGGCCTAGCGGATACGGGCCTCGAGCTCGGCGATGCGGAATCGCTTTTCTTCGAACGGTAGCGCATCGACTGCTTCGAACCCCGCGAACGGTTCGAATTGCATTGCGGTGGGCGCAGTGTGCTCCGGCACGAACTCGAACTGGTGGCTGCGATAGCGCCAGAAGTCAGGTGCCGTGCTGGCGAGCATGGCCGCCGTGTAGCTCGCGAGCCAGAAGACAACGGGGCGGGCCAGCGCTTCCCAGCGCTCGCGGGAGGCGTTGAGTGCCCTCAGCGCGGGTTGCTCAGGCGCACCGAACGGGACATGGAGCTCGATACCGAGCACGAACACTGCGTCGGGCCGCGTCGAGGTGGCTTCGTGCTCGACCCGCGCGAAGACGTCGGTGTCGTCCGGCCCGAGTTCGATGACGGCGATTTTCGGAAACTCCTGCCGCAGGCGCCGAATGAGGTCATCCCGGAGTGAGCGGTCATCGCACACTGCAAAGCTCAACGAGAAGCACTCGGCGGAGGCGACGAGCATGCGCCGCAGTGGCGCGAAGTCGACGCTCAGGCACGCGGTTTCGCGCGCCGGATCTTTTGCGGATTGACGAGTTTTTTTAGCGCGAGCGCTCATGGCCTGCTGGCGGTTTACGGCGCGGGATCGACGGGAGGCGTTGGCCCAGCAAGGTCGTCGATGGCCGGGTTAACGCCGTACCACTTCTCGTCGTTGCGGTAGAGCAGGATCGCTCGGCTGTCGAGCAGCTCGCGGAATGCCGCCTCGCTCTCGACCGTGCGCGCAATTTGCCCAGTGCGCCGCGCTTCGTCGAGCAGTGGCCAATAGTCGACACGCAACTGACGGCGATAACTGCGCATGACCTCCTGCCGGGAGCGGCGTACACCGTCCGCCGCGATCGGGAGCCCGCTGGTGACCGGGGCCTCGCGGATCAGGGTCATGAGTTCTGTGGGTTGTCCGCCAGTCAGCTTGATGAGGTCGTCGCGCACGCGGTCGTTTTCAAACAGGTCTTGGCGCGTCGCGCCGATGCTTTTCAGTCGCTCGTCAATGATCGCCCGAAATTTTTCGATGCCCGGTTTGTGCGTACGCACGTTGGGCGGGCGGGTCGCGATCTTGGTCATCGGCACCACCGGCAGTCCGTTGTAAAGACGGCGAATGGTGGGTTCGTGGTGCGAGTAGGCGAGTTCGATCGGCAG
>CAZUJU010000009.1:11058-78011 GCA_964620675.1 uncultured Thiotrichales bacterium
GGGCTGTTCTTGATGGTGGCCGCCCCGCTAGCCATGCCGGCTTCCAGGCTGACCTCGTCGAACGACAATTCCGTCAGCGCGAGATCTTTCAATCGCTTCAGACGATCCTTGAAGTAGTCCGGCTTGAGTTTGATACCCGCTCTTTCCCGAAGCTGAGTTGCGATCTGGCGAGCGATGGCGATCAGCACCTCGGGGAAATCGATGTCGTTGCGGTCCAACTCGTCGTTCGCGCGGACCTGGACGACGAAGAACGGCTGCTGGGCGTCGCTCGACGTCTCAAGTTCCCGGCGTAATCTCGTCAGTTCGGTGGATTTTCCACTGCCGCGATGTCCAGTGAGCACCTGTGCGGTTGGCCCGTCGGACAGCCGTAGTTTTTTGCGCCATCCCGCGAACGATGCCGGAGTCGCCGCGCACGTCATCGAGATTGACGTAGATGTTCTGCTGGTCGAGCCCGAGAGGGCTTGGGGAGAAGACCGCGTAGATTTTTTGAAGAAGACTGCTCATCGGGTTCTACTTTCTGATCGTGTTCGACGGCGACACACTCGCGGGTAGGCCCCTGCAGGTTAAGGACGAGATATGGCTCGCGCGGGTAACCCAGCTTGCCTGACCTTTCGCGTCAGTCGCGCGTACCCATTCAATGCGAGCGCACAGGAATCATAGCGCGTGGTGATCAGCAGCCGGTAGCGGCGTACCCGCGTGGTTTGGCGGTGCGCAGTTTGAAGCGCTCGCGCCCAACCCGGTAGAATCGGCCGTGCTGACTGCGACTTGGCTTTCTCCATGAAGATCCTCGAATACTCAGGACTTGATCACGCGCGCTGCCGGAAGCAGTACGAAAAAATCGTCGCCGCGATCGAGCGCGACGATTTCCGCTCGGCGGAGGTGAAGAAGCTCGCCAATCTGAGCCACGGCAAGTTTTTTCGGGCCCGGCTCGATCACGCCAATCGCTTGTTGTTCACGGTGGTGCGTCACGGTGCGAGCACCTACGCGCTGATGTTGGAGATCATTGAAAATCACGCCTACGATAAGTCGCGCTTCCTGCGTGGGGCGGTCGTGGACGAGGACAAGATCCCGCTGGTCGACGCCAGCGCGGCGGCGCGAGAGGCGGAGGATGCGCGTTACATCCATCCCGAGCGGCGCGAGATTCATCTGCTCGACAAGGTGATTTCCTTCGACGACACGCAGGAGGCGGTGTACCGCCTGCACCCGCCGCTGGTCGTCGTCGGTTCGGCCGGGAGCGGTAAAACGGCGTTGACGCTGGAGAAGATGAAGCACGCCGAGGGCGAGGTGCTGTACGTGACGCACTCCGCCTTTCTTGCGCAGGGCGCGCGCGATCTCTACTACGCGCACGGGTTCGAGCGCGAGGGGCAGGAGGCGACGTTCTTTTCCTACCGCGAGTTCCTCGAGAGCCTGCGGGTGCCCGCTGGGCGGGAGGCGCTGTGGCGCGATTTCGCCGGTTGGTTCACCCGCATGCGTCAGCAGTTCAAGGGGATCGAGGCGCATCAGGCCTTTGAGGAGATCCGCGGCGTGATCACGGCGGAGGCGGGCGGGGTGCTCGCGCGCGCCGCCTACCTCGAACTCGGCGTGCGACAGTCGATCTTCGCCGTCGGTGAGCGGGCGCGGATCTACGATCTGTTCGAGAAATACCGCGCCTGGCTCGCCGAGTCGCGGCTCTACGATCTCAACCTCGTCGCCCACGCCTGGAGCGAACTGGCCACCCCGCGCTACGACTTCGTGGTGGTCGACGAGGTGCAGGACCTCACCAACGCGCAATTGGCGCTGGTGTTGAAGACCCTGCGCAAGCCCGGGCATTTTCTGCTGTGTGGCGACTCGAACCAGATCGTGCATCCGAATTTCTTTTCGTGGAGCAAGGTCAAATCGCTGTTCTGGCGCGATCCAGCGCTCGCCGAGCGACAGGAACTCAAGGTACTGCGCGCCAATTTTCGCAATGGCCGCGAGGCGACGCGGATCGCCAACGCGCTACTCAAGGTCAAGCACCGGCGCTTTGGTTCGATCGACCGCGAGAGCAATTTCCTGGTGGAGGCGATCGCGAGCGAGGATGGTCAGGTCTCGCTGTTGCGCGACAAGGACGCGGTCAAGGCGGATCTGAACCAGAAGACCAAGGGTTCGACCCAGTTCGCCGTGCTGGTCATGCGCGACGAGGACAAACCGGACGCGCGGCGGCATTTTCAGACGCCGCTGGTGTTTTCGATCCACGAGGCGAAGGGCCTGGAGTACGAGAACATCATTCTGCACCGCTTCATCTCGGATCACCGCGCGGAATTCGCGGCGATCACCGAGGGCGTGACCGCCGCCGACCTCGCCGGTGACGCGCTGGACTACCATCGCGCCCGCGACAAGCACGACAAGTCGCTGGAGATCTACAAGTTCTACGTCAACGCGCTGTATGTCGCGCTCACCCGCGCGATCCGCAACGTGTATCTCGTCGAATCCGACCTCGCGCATCCGTTGTTGGGTCTGCTCGGGATTGGCGCTGATTCCGCCGAGCAGGTGAGGGTGCAGGCGAAGGCCTCGTCCCTCGACGATTGGCAACGCGAGGCGCGCAAGCTCGAATTGCAAGGGAAGCAAGAGCAGGCCGACGCGATCCGCCAGGAGATTCTCAAGCAGAAGCCAGTCCCGTGGCCGGTGTTCGACGAGGACCGGGTGCGCGAATTGCTGGTCAAGGTGTTTCGCGAACAGGTGCCGGGCTCAAAGTTCAAGCAACAACTGTACGAGTACGCCGCGGTCTACGACGACGCAATGCTGGCCGGATACCTCGTCAAGGAGGCGCATTTCGACGCCGCCAAGCACTTTGATAAGCAACGCCCGACGTTGAACCAAAAGCACCTGCAATCCTATCAATCCCGACATTTCAAGGATGTCTTGCGGCAATGCGATCTGCACGGACTGGAGCATCGCACGTCGATGAACCTGACCCCGCTGATCGCCGCGGTCGCCGCTGGCAATGTGGCGTTGGTCGAAGCTTTGCTCGAACGCGGTGCCGACCCCGGCAGCACAGACCATCTCGGACGCACCGCCCTGCATTGGGCCCTGCTCGGCGCCTTCGACGACAAGAAATACGCGCGCACCGCGCTGGCGCCGCTATATGAATTGATCGCGCCGGCGACGATCGATTTCAAGGTTGGCGAACGGCTGGTGCGGATCGATCGCCATCTGTCGGAGTACCTTCTGGTCCAAAGTCTGTGGGCGCTGTTCAAGTCGCGCTTCCACGTCCTGAGTTGGCGCGAGCGGTCGGCGTTCGATACCGCGACCTTGCTGGACGCTTGGCAGCACCTGCCACCGAATGTGCTCAAGCCCGAGCGCCATCGGCGTTCATTTCTCTCGGGTGTGCTGTCGCGCAATGAAGTCGAGCGGGACTATGCCTACAACCGGCATTTGTTCAAACGGGTCGTGATCGGCTGGTATCAGTTCAATCCGGACCTTGCGGTCCGTCGCAAGGCCGCCGATGGGGAGACCTGGCAATCCGTGTTTGTCGCACTCAATCTCGCCTGGATCAAGGAATTTTCAGAACCGCGACATTGGGTGGAGATCGATTCCCGGCTCGCGCAAAGCGGTTGCAGACCCGCTGGCACACCGATTGCCGCCGAGCGTCAGGTCGCGGCGGCACAACGTGAAGCGGCTGCCCGGCGCGAGCATGAGGCGTTGATGGCGAAGCTGCGCGATCGCGAAATCCGACCCCGCGTGGCGTCGCAGCGGTTCCGCGGCAGAGCGAGCGTGCCGGCTGAAACCAAGCCCGCGCCGCCGCCGGTGAATGACCGGGACGACGCTCCGTCGCAACCGCAAGAGCAACCCGCGCCGTGGGGCACCCCGCGGGCGCGGCAGCAAGCCCTGAAAAAGCTACAGCGTCAGATCGAAGAAAACCGGTTGCGCGAGGCGCGCGAGAAGGCCACGCGCGAGAAGCCGGAATAGCTTTCATGGCGAGGACACCGCCCCGGAGTATGCAAGCCGCGCCGGCCAGGCGGGAAAAGCCGTGAATCCTTCCCTGGGGGCTCGGCAGTCGCCTCCCTGCGGCCGACGCTCCCGCTTGGCCAACCCGGAGCGGCACCCCTGAGAATCGGATATTTCACGCTGACGTGACCGGCGCGTAACGGCTGCAGTGACCGAAGCCGCCGGCATACATCGACGCGTAGTCAGGTAGGAGGGGCATTGACCTCGCGCAGCAGGCGCCAGGCCATTCCGCCGAGTAACGCGACCGCGCCAAGCAGCGCCCCCCACAAGGTCGGTTGCCGCCAGTCGGTGGCGCTCGCGAGCGCGGGGGTTACGACCGGCCCCATTTCAAGGCCTGCGAGCGGGAGGTCGTGCACTTGGGTGGGCGCATGCGGCGCGAGCAACTGCTTCACGTCGAGCGCGGCCGACTCCACTTCATGGGCGCCAAACGCCAGCGTAAAAGGGCCGTCGCCGCGGGCGGCAAACACCAATGTACGTTCCGTCCAGCCGAGGCGCAGGATCGGCTGACCGGCGCCGAATCCGCCGCTGTTCGGATCGACGCGCACTCGCCAGTGGTGCGCCGTGGTGCGCCGGATCGACGTCGGCGGACTGTTGCGCTCGACCCCGTCGCGGGTCATCCGATAGACGTTGGTGTGGAGCAGCGGGGTCCAACCGCGTTCGCCGTGCCCGTCGACTTGGGCGCTTCCGACCAGAAGTGTCGCCGCGACCGCCGTGTTGGGCTGCGGCGCGAGGATCTGAACCCGGTCGACCGGCGCAAGCGGTGCACCGGTGACTTCGTAGACGCCCTCGTCGCTGGTCGCGGTGGCGTTGAATTCAAGCCATTGACGGGGCGCTTCCACGTGTTCGCCCTCGCTCTCGGCGTGAAATGCGCGCGGCGTCGGCGGTTCTTGGGCGGCGTCGTTCCAGCTCACGCGCAGGTAGCTCAGCGTCCGGGCGGGGAACGCGATGCGGGTTTGCGCGAGGGACTGTCCGGCGTGGTGGAGTTGCAACAGCGGCGTTGCTTCCGCGAGTGCTTGCCAGCGCACGAGGTCATCGCTGCTTTCGACGCGCAGTGTGGCCTGCACCGATTGCTCTTCGGGCCAATCGATATTGAGCGCGGTCAAGGCTTGATTGAGTCCGCGCGCGTCGAGGAGCCAGCCGACGAGCTGTTCCGGCTGGTGGGTGACGGCGTTGCCGGCGGCGGCGCGGAGCCGCAAGGCGCCTTGCGCCGCGCCCGGTTGCCAGGTGAGTTCGAGGTCGTCGATCCGGGTGCCGCGCGGCGCGCGCAGTGGAAAACTCGGTAAGGCGCGCGGTGACGGTGCCGCGGTTGGCGGTGCGGGCGAATCGGTCAGCGCGAACGGCACCCGCTCGCCGCCCGCGTTGAAGACCCGCAGGTCACGCTGATCGCCGCGCGCGAACCCCGCGTACATCGCGGCGGGGAGCACGACTCGGTGGAGGCCGTCGGCCGTGGATTGCGGATGCAAGGTAAAGCGGTTGGCGAACTGGGCCGGGGTTTCCGCCGCCAGGGTGCCGGTCACAAGACAGATCGAGAGCAGGGCCAAACGGTGTAAGGTCGCACGCATCACGACGTCTCCGGAGTTGGGGTGGATTTTGCTGGCGGCAGCGGCGCGAAGTAACCGACCGCGAGCATCAGCAGTCCAACGCCGATAAACGAGGCGATCCGGGTCATCCCGCTTTGGCTCGACAAATCGAGCAGGAGCAGCTTGAGCACCGTCAGCGCCATCAGCGCCGCACCGGCAAACCAGAGCGTGCGCTGGCGCAGGCGAACCGCGAGCACCATGGTGGTCAGTGCGAGGGTGGTCCAGAACAGCGAGAAGGCCATCTGCACCAGGAGCGAGTTCCACAGCGCATGCCAGCGATAGGGGATATCCGCGAACTGATGCAGGGTCCGCAACAAGGCGGCGTTGGCCCAGTAAAAGCCGGCGGCGCCGAGCAGCGCGGGCACGCTCGCGCGCGGCGGCGTGAACCCTGCAATCGGATTGCGGCCAAGCGCGTAACCGAAGCGCGCCAACACGGCCAGCGCCAACAGGCTCGCGAGATCGAGCGGATTGAGCAGCGGGATCGCGGGCAACGGTGCCGCGTTGCCGTCACTGCGCCAGTTGGCGATCAGCAGCCAGATTAGCAGCGCCACCGCCAGCGGCAGTCCGGCGCCGAGGCGATAGGCGAGCGGATGGCTCCCGATCGGCCACGGCAAAACCCGTTCCCCGCGCGTGTGCAAAAACCACAGCGTGACGAGCGGGGCGATGACGATCGCGGCCCACCACCAGGCTTGGGATTCCGGCACGAGCGCGCGCATCCGCCAACCGATCTCCCAGGCGGCGAGACCCACGCCCACCACCACGCCGAGCGCATGCGGGAGTCCCACCAGCCAGCCGGGCAGCGGCGCGAGTTCACGCGCGTGCCGCCACAACAACAGATAGTGCGCGCCGAGCGCGACCGGCCACGCCAGCCAGCCGAACCCGGCGCCGGGATGGGTGATCGTCTCGATGTACAGGCCGGCGCCCAGTATCAACGTCAACGCCAACGGAAGCGCCGCGAGCGCAAGCGCTGGCCAGCGCAGCGCGCTCGCGAGCGACGAGAAGCCCAGCGCCGAAACGGCGATAAACCCAAGTTGGGCGTGCGTTTGAAGCTCCGACTCCGGGACGATACGCGCGAGTTCGCCGAGGCCCGCGGCGTACCACCATCCGGCGCCCCACACGAGCAACCCGCCCGACCAGGGCCACCGTGCAAACCAGGTGCCGACGCCACCGGAGGGCCCCGCAGGCAAACCTTGGCGACTGTATCGGGCCGAGAACAACCCGGCCACCGCGAGCAACGCGGCCCCGATAAATCCAGCATGCAGCCAGGCCTCGGCGTCGGCGCCTGCGGGCAGGCGCGTCAGGAACGCGATCCCGGCGAGTCCCTGCAACGCGATCCCGGCGAGCCAGCTGGTCCAGCGTTGCTGGCGTATTCCGATCCAGAGTAACGCGGCGCCTTCGAGTGCCCAGGTGACCGCGATCCAGCCGCCCGAGAGCGCGAGCGGAACCGCGAGGGTGAGAAAACCGATACCGAGCGCCAACCAGGATTCGGTTAGCAGACGCAACTCCGCGCGCCGACCGCGCCACAACCACGCGGCGAGCATCAGATACAACGCGCCGAAGCCGAGCGCGCTAAAGGCGGGGCCGAACGGAATCTCGCGCACCAGCGCATATTGCAGGCTGAAGGCGGTGATCGGGACGCCGAAGGTGAGCGTCCCGTCCACATAGTCGCGCAACGCGAACGCGGCCCGACGCCGCGCGACCAGCCAGCCGATCGCGAGGTACATCGCGAAGAACAGCAGCAGAAACGGCTGCGTCGAGGCGTAGTGCTGCGGTCCGTAGTGGAGCACGCCCCAGGCGGCACCAATGACGAAGGTGAAAACAAATCCGAGCACGTTTAGCACCCGCCAGGCGCGGAACCCGGCGACCAGCAGCACCCCGCCGTTCAGCACCGCGTAGTAGCCGAACAGGGCCACGTGGCTGCCGCCCCCCGAGGACGCCAGCAGCGGCGCGAGGAAACCGCCGGCGGTGCCCAGCACCGCCAGCGCCAGCGAGTTCTGCGCGACGGCAAGTACGGCCGAGAATCCGGCCAACAACGCAAGGAGCGCGAACGCCGGAGTGGGCGTCAGAATCTCGAATACCCGCAGCGCGCCAAAGGTCGTCAGGTACAGGATTCCAACTCCGCCGCCTTGCAGCGAGAGCGCGTAACCGGGGCGGCGGGTACGCAAACGCCAGCCAAGTGCGAGTAATGCGCTACCGAGCAGTGCGGTCGCGGCGAGACGCAACTCGACCGGCAACAGGGAATGTTCGGCGGCGTACTTCACCAACAGTCCGATGCCGACGAACAGTATGACAATGCCGACGCGCACAATCGTATTGCCGCCGCTCAGCCAGTCGCTTGCCAGCGCCCAGCCGCGGGCCAGGGGACCGGGGCTCGTCGGCGGGGGCGGAACGGTGTCTTCGGCTTCGATCCAGCGTGCGGCGGGTGCTGGCTCCGGTGCGGTTACCGTGGGCGCATCTTTGGCGTCGTCCGTGGCCGGTTCGGTCATGGTCGGGGACGATGTCGGCGCGGCGTTGAGGGCCGCGACGCCGAGCGCGGATTCGACGCGCTCCAGGCGTTGCGTCAGTGCTTCGAATTGCGTCAAGAGCGCCGGATCGGCCGTAATCGGGTGGCGCCAGCTGAACAGTCCGCCCAGCAACGCGCCGAACCACGGCAGGGTCGCTCCCGAGACGCCGATTGCTTCGAGCAGCACGGCGGCGATGAGGCCGAAGACGGCACCGATCAGAATTCCTTTCAGGATCATGTTGCCCTCGAATTGACGGAGATAGCGCCGCGCGCGGTTAAATCCGACGGCGCGTTGCGACGATTCTAGCGGTTAGGGTCGAACTTGACACTGGACCCGCTGGGCATGTCCGCGACTTGTGACCGGCTTAACGAGGCTTTTTCCCGCGTTCTCTGCGCTGGAGTCGCGCCAAACCAATCAGGTGAGGAGTCGCTTGAGGGTCGCCTCGTAAACCTGACTCAGCTGGTCGAGATCGGCGACGCTGACGTGTTCATCGATCTTGTGGATGCTCGCGTTGAGCGGACCCAGTTCCACCACCTGGGCACCGGTCGGGGCGATGAAGCGGCCATCGGAGGTGCCGCCAGAGGTCGATAGCCGCGGCTCGTGGCCGGTAACGTCCGCGACCGCCGCCCGGACCGCGGAGACGAGCGTACCCGCAGGGGTCAGATAGGGTTCGCCAGACAGTGTCCATTCGATCGAATAGTCGACTCGATGCCGGTTGAGGATGCTCTCGGCGCGGGCCTTCAATTGCACGTCGTTTGATGCGGTCGAATAGCGGAAGTTGAACAGCATTTCCAACTCGCCCGGAATGACGTTGCCGACCCCGGTTCCGGCGTGAATATTGGAAATCTGGAACGTGGTGGGGGGGAAGTGTTCGTTGCCGCGATCCCAGGTCGTGTGGGCGAGTTCCGCGATTGCGAACGCGGCGCGATGGATCGGGTTGATCGCCTTGTCCGGGTAAGCGACATGGCCTTGTTGGCCCTTGACCACCACGCGGGCGCTGAGCGAGCCGCGCCGACCGTTCTTGATCACATCGCCAAGGCGTTCCTCGCTGGTCGGTTCGCCGACCAGGCACCAGTCGATCTTTTCACCGCGGGCTTCGAGTGCGGCGACGACCTTGACCGTGCCGTCGATCGCCGGGCCTTCTTCATCGCTGGTCAGCAGCAACGCGATCGAGCCCGTCGGTTCGGGATGCGCGGCGAGAAAACGCTCGATCGCGACCACCATCGCCGCGATGCTGCCTTTCATGTCGGCGGCGCCGCGACCGAACAAGGTGCCGTCCTGCACGGTGGGGAGAAACGGTGGTGTTTGCCATTGCTGCTCGGGGCCGGGAGGTACGACATCGGTATGACCGGCGAAGCAGAACAGCGGACCTTGATCACCGCGCCGTAACCAGACGTTTTCGACTTCGCCAAAGCGCATCCGCTCGGCCTTGAAACCCAGGGGTTCGAGGCGTTCGATGACGAGGGCCTGACAGCCCTCGTCATCGGGGCTGACGGAGGGTCGTTCGATCAGCGCGCGGGTCAGTTCTAGCGTGTCGGACATGGTGATTTCCAGGGTTATTTGGACGGTTAGCGGAGTCTAGACGGGATCAGCGCGCCGGATTGATAAATCATGTGACGCGATGGGCTGCCGTTCATAGATCGCGCAGCAGTTCGTTGATCCCGACCTTGCCGCGGGTCTTGTCGTCGACGCGCTTGACGATCACCGCGCAGTAGAGGCTGTACTTGCCGTCCTTCGAGGGCAGATTACCCGAGACCACGACCGATCCGGCCGGGATGCGACCGTAGATCACCTCGTCGCGCTCGCGGTCGTAGATCCGGGTTGATTGACCGATGTAAACGCCCATCGAGATGACCGAGCCTTCCTCGACGATGACGCCTTCGACCACCTCGGAGCGGGCGCCGATGAAGCAGTTGTCCTCGATGATTGTGGGCGCGGCCTGCAGCGGCTCAAGCACCCCGCCAATTCCGACACCGCCGGAGAGGTGGACGTTCTTACCGATCTGGGCGCAGGATCCGACCGTGGCCCAGGTATCGACCATCGTACCGCTGTCGACGTACGCGCCGATATTCACATACGACGGCATCAGGACCACGCCCGGTGCGATGTAGGCGCCGTGGCGCGCGGTCGCCGGCGGGACGATGCGCACGCCGTCGTTGCGAAATTCGCGGGTGTTTTTGTCCTGAAATTTCGACGGCACCTTGTCGTAATAGTTGGTGAATCCACCCTTGATAAATTCGTTGTCGCGTATGCGGAACGACAGCAGCACCGCTTTCTTCAACCACTCGTGCACAACCCAGTTGCCGTCGACCTTTTCCGCCACCCGCAGCGCGCCGGCGTCGAGTTGGTCGAGGGTTTCCTGCACCGCCTCGCGGACCCGCGTTTCGACGTTGCGCGGCGTGATATCGGCACGGCGCTCGTAGGCTTCTTCGATAAGGCTCTTGAGTTCGGACATGCGAGAGGTGCTCCTTTAATTCTGCGGAAGATGGATGAGGGTATCGCGGATGCGCTCGGCGGCCTCGACGCAGGCCTCAAGCGGTGCCACGAGCGCGATTCGGACATACTCGCGGCCGGGATTGCCGGCGTCGGTGTCGCGCGACAGATAGCTCCCGGGCAGGACGATGACGTTGCGTTCGCCGTATAGGCGCCTCGCGAAGGTTTCGCCGTCAACCGGCAGGCGCGGCCACAGGTAAAATCCCGCGGGGGGCACTTCGAGCGGCAATACGCCGTCGAGCACGGTACGTACCTGGGCGAAGCGCTCGCGGTAGCGCGCTCGGCTCGCGCGCGCATGCACGTCGTCGCGCCAAAGCGCGGCGCTGACGGCTTGGGTCGGTGGCGGCAACGCGCAGCCGTGATAGGTGCGGTACAACAGAAATCGCTCCAGCACTCGCGCGTCGCCAGCGACGAAGCCCGAGCGAAGTCCGGGCACGTTGGAGCGTTTCGATAAGCTGTGGAACACGACGCAGCGATGGAATTCGGTGTTGCCGATACGCGCGGCGGCGCCGAGCAAACCCGCGGGCGGGGCCGCTTCGTCCTGATAAATCTCGGAGTAGCATTCGTCGGCGGCGATAATGAAGTCGTGGCGCTCGGCGAGTTCGATCACGCGGGCCAGGGTGGTTTCGTCGATCACCGCGCCGCTCGGGTTGCCGGGGGAGCAGAGGTAAAGCAACTGACAGCGCGCCCATTGCGCGGCGGTGACTTGTTCGAACGCCGGCACAAACCCGGTCTCGGCGGTGCAATTCAAAAAAAGGGGCTCCGCCCCGGCGAGCAGCGCCGCGCCTTCGTAGATCTGGTAGAACGGGTTGGGCATGGCCACGCGCGCGCCCGGGCGCTGACGATCGACCACGGCCTGGGCGAATGCGAACAGGGCTTCGCGGGTGCCGCTCACCGGCAAGACGTGGCGTTCGGGATCGACCGCGCCCGCGGGCAGGGTGAAGCGCTGCGTGAGCCAAGCCGTGATCGCCTGGCGCAAATCGGGCTCGCCCTTGCTCACCGGGTAGCGTCCGAGGCCGGCGAGCTGCGCGCACATCACGTCTGCGACCAGCGCCGGGGGAGGGTCCTGCGGTTCACCGATCGAGAGCCGGATTGGCGCCAGTTGCGTGGGCGGTGTGACGTCGGAAAACAATCGCGCCAGTTTCTGGAAGGGGTAGGGTTGCAGTCGCTCCAGGTCGGGATTCATGCCGGGCGCATAGGGTTGGCGTAGACTCGGGGACGGTGAGTATAACAAACTCGCGACTCTGTCCAACGCAACCGGAGGACGCAAAGGCATGAGCGAGGAAGATTCGATCCTGTCGCTGCACCACGCAAGCGTGCTGGTCGCCGATGTTGCGCGATCGCTCGAGTTTTACTCCGGAGTACTCGGCTTGCGCACCGATCCGGCGCGCCCGCTACTTGGCTTTGACGGCGCGTGGCTACGGGTGAACGCGGAGCAACAAATCCATCTGCTGCGGCTGCCGAATCCAGATCCCGTGAGCGGGCGAGCGGAGCACGTCGGACGTGACCGACATGTCGCGTTGACGGTGCGCGACCTCGTGGGGGTTCGGGCGCGGCTGGATGCGGCCGGTATTCCTTATACGCAGAGCCGGTCGGGTCGCGCGGCGGTGTTTTGCCGCGATCCGGATGGCAACGGGGTCGAGTTGATCCAGGCGGGCGCCACGGCGTTTACTTAACCGGTTCGAGGACTTCGACGAGTTTTTGCTTGAGTTGTAACTGTTGCGACTGCGTCAGCGGCTCGCCGTCGCTGTTGGCGACGTGGAGGATATCCTGGGCTTGCTCGCTGACGGTGGCGATCCGTGCCATGCGGATCCTCACGCCGGACTCATGGAGCACCGCAGCGATATCGGCGAGCAGGCCGGGGCGATCGGCCGCGGTGAGGTCGAGCACGGTGTAAGCTTTGTTCGGTGCGGTCGCAAAGCGGATCTCGACCGGGGTGTGAAAGGATTTGAGTTTGAACGGTATGAGGTGACGCTGATGCGGCACCACGGCGTTCTCTGGGTTGGTTACCAAGGCTTCGAGCCGCTCGCGGATCTCAGCGATGCGGAAGTCGTCCGTGCAAACCGTGCCGTTGGTGTCGAGCACCGAGAAGGTATCGAGCGCCATCCGGTCGCGCGTGGTGTAGATCCGGGCATCGATGATGTTGAGCCCGAGCTGCTCCATACTGCGGGTCGCGAGGCTGAAAATACGCGGATGGGCCTTGGCGTAAATCGCGATCTCGGTGACGCCGCGGTGCGAACACGGGATGATATCGATCGGTCCCCG
Source organism: uncultured Thiotrichales bacterium (assembly GCA_964620675.1). Lineage (GTDB taxonomy): Bacteria > Pseudomonadota > Gammaproteobacteria > UWMA-0217 > UWMA-0217 > CAYSFW01. Next base: position 23,867 of record CAZUJU010000009.1, read on the forward strand.
ATCATCGCGTACCTGACCGAGCACGAGGCGGGTGTGCCAGGCCGCCGTGGTGGCGTCGTGGCGGCGAAAATACTCGGTGTGAAACTGCTCCCAAGCCTTCAGCACCGACATCTCGTCGATCGAATCCTGGGCGAGAAGACGTAACGCCTCCATCCGGGTTTCCTGGATCTGCTGGTCCTCCAACTCCCCTTGACTGCGATGCTTGGACTCGTATTCGAGCCACTGCCGGGTCCGCCGGAACAACTCCGCTAGCAGGCTCGAACGCCAGTCGTTCCAGAGGTCCGGATTGGTGCCGCGAATGTCGCTGACGGTGAGGAGATACAGATAGGTCAGCCGGTCGACATCGCCGACCTCGGCCGCGAACTCACGAATGACGTCGGGGTCGCTGATGTCCTTGCGCTGCGCGATCAGCGACATCAACAGGTGCTTCGCCACCAGCCATTCGACCAGCGCCGAATCCTCGGCGCTCAGGTTGTGGCGCAAGCAGAACTCGCGCGCATCGACCGCGCCCAATTCCGAGTGGTCACCGTTGCGGCCCTTGCCGATATCGTGAAACAGCGCGGCAAGGTAGAGCACTTCGGGGCGCTGGATGCGCTGGTAGATTTTGCTGCATTCGGGCAACTCGTGGCGGTGTTTGGCGACCCCGAGGCGGCGCACGTAGCTCACCACGGTCAAAATATGTTCGTCGACGGTGTAGATGTGGAACAGATCGAACTGCATGCGTCCGGTGACGTGCTCGAAGATCGGCAGATAGGCGCCGAGCACCCCGTAGTTGCTCATGCGCTTGAGTTCGTGAAACACCCCGCGCGGCTGGCGCAGGATTTCCATGAACAAGGCGCGGCAGATCGTATCGTTGCGAAAGTCCTCGTCGATACGGAACAGATTCTTGCGGATCAGCCGGATCGTGCTCGCGCGCACTCCGCGTGCCTCGGGCATTTGTTCGAGCAGCAGAAACACCTCAAGTAGCGAAGGCGGCGAGATCTCGAAGACCTCCGGCGTGCGCGCTTCGATATACCCCCGCCGTAACTGAAAGCGACGGTTGATCGGCGTGATCTGTTCATCCTCGCCGGCAAACAGGATTTCCTCCTCGAAATACTGGAGCAGCATCTCGATCAGGCGCTCAAGCCGCATTACGGTGCGGAAATACCCCTGCATGAAGCGTTCGACCCCGAGATTACCGGCCGCGTCGGTATAGCCGAACTGTTGTGCCAGGGTTCGCTGGAAATCGAACAACAAACGGTCTTCCTTGCGCCCGGACAGATTGTGCAGCGCGTAGCGGATGCGCCAAAGGAAATTGCGGCCTTCGCAGAGGGTCTCGTACTCGTGGGCGGTGATGACGCCGAGGTCGATCAGCTCGCGCGGATTGTCGATGTCGAAGTGGCGGCGGGCGATCCAGCCGATCAGCTGGATGTCGCGCAGTCCGCCCGGACTTTCCTTGAGATTGGGTTCGAGCCGGTAGGCGGTTTCGCCAAAGCGTTCGTAGCGGCGTTTTTGCTCCTGCAGCTTGGCTTGCAGAAAAGTTCGGCTGGGCCAGAATTCTGGCGCGCGGATCGCGGTAACGAAGCGCGCGACCAGTGTTTCGGTACCGGCGAGATGGCGCGCTTCGATCAGATTGGTCGCGATCGTCAAATCGTGGTTGGCGGCGTCGAGACATTCATCGAGCGTTCGCACGCTGTGCCCGATGTTGAGCCCCATGTCCCACAGGAAGCTGACGAAGTAACCGATCGCTTCCGGTAGTTCGGAGTTGGCCTCGTGTTCGACCAGGATCAGGATGTCGACATCGGAGGCCGGATGCAGTTCGGCGCGGCCATAGCCGCCGACCGCGAGCAGTGCGGTGTTGGACGCATCGGCGAGACCGCATACCGTCCAGGCGCGCTGCAGGAGAATATCGACGCCGCAGGTGAGATCGCGCAGCAGATCGCCGATAAAGGCGCCTTCGGCAAACGCGGCGTCGAGTTGGCGGCGTAACGATTTGAGTGCATCGGCATAGTTGCGCGGGATTGCGCCCAGCGTCTCGACCCGCTGGCGCCAATCGCCGATATCGAGCATCGGGACAGGATCGCGGCAGATCGGGTCCGATTTGATCATGGTGGGTTCCGCTGCGTTCAAATCACTTCATCGTGTCGCGCGGTGAGCACCTCGTAGCCATGCTCGGTGACCAGCACGGTGTGTTCCCATTGCGCCGATAGGCTGTGATCTTTGGTCACTACGGTCCAGCCGTCCGGCAACAGTTTGGTATGGGCCCTGCCGGCATTGATCATCGGCTCGATGGTGAAGGTCATCCCCGGCACCAGCTCCATCCCGGTGCCTTGTTTGCCGTAGTGCAATACCTGCGGATCCTCGTGGAAGCCGCGGCCGATGCCGTGTCCGCAGTACTCCCGCACCACCGAGAAGCGGTTGCCTTCGGCGTAGCTTTGAATGGCGTATCCGATATCGCCGAGTCGGGCCCCGGGGCGTACCGTCTTGATGCCGCGGATCATCGCCTCGCGCGCGGCTTCGACCAGGCGCCGCGCGAGGACACCGGCTTGCCCAACATAGAACATTTTGCTGGTGTCGCCGTGGTATCCGTCCTTGATCACGGTGATGTCGATATTGACGATATCGCCGTCCTTGAGCCTTTTGTCACTCGGTATGCCGTGACAGATTTGATGATTGACCGAGGTGCAGATCGAGCGCGGAAACCCGCGGTAGTTGAGCGGCGCCGGTACCGCGTGTTGCACTTCGACGATATACCGGTGGCAGATATCGTTCAGCTCGTCGGTGGTCACACCGGCTTTGACGTGAGGCTCGATCATTTCCAGAACCTCGGCGGCAAGCCGCCCGGCGACCCGCATCTTCTCGATTTCATCGGGGGTCTTGATCGAAACGCTCATGGCTCGGGCAGGATTGAACATAATCGCGAGAGACTGACAGGATCATCGAAAAAGGTCAAAAACCCGTGGTACGAAACCGTGGGTTTCGGCGCCATGGGGATCAGTCGCACGGGGCGTTGACGCGTGGCCGCAGGCCGCGCTGCAACACGCTGCCGACGCCTTCAAGCGCGGGGTCGGGCTCGGGATAGTCGCGGGTGAAATGGAGTCCGCGGCTTTCCTTGCGCAGGGTTGCCGCTTGAATGATCAGGTCGGCGACCTCGGCGAGGTTGCGCAGTTCGATCAGGTCGGGCGTGATGCGAAAGTTGGAATAGAACTCATGGATCTCTGCATTGAGCAGATCGACGCGGTGCTTGGCGCGTTCAAGACGCTTTTTGGTCCGTACGATACCGACGTAGTCCCACATGAAGCGTCTTAACTCATCCCAATTGTGAGTCACCACCACGTGCTCATCGGAATCGGTGACCCGACTTTCGTCCCACTCCGGGATCGGCCCAAGGTAGGTCGTCTCGGCCGATCGCCGCAGCATGTCGTGCGCCGCCGCGCGACCGAATACCAAGCATTCAAGTAGGGAGTTGCTGGCGAGGCGATTGGCGCCGTGCAGACCTGTGTAGGCGACTTCGCCCGCGGCGTAGAGGTTGGGTAGATCGGTGCGCGCCCGCAGATCGGTGACGACGCCGCCGCAGGTGTAGTGCGCGGCGGGTACGATTGGCAGGGGTTCGCGCGTCAAGTCGAAGCCAAATTCGAGGCAGCGTGAATAAATGTTGGGGAAGTGCGCGCGGATGAATTCGGCGGGTTTGTGGCTGATGTCGAGGTACAGGCAATCCGCGCCGAGGCGTTTCATTTCGTGGTCGATCGCGCGGGCAACGATATCGCGTGGCGCTAGTTCCTGGCGCGGATCGAAGCGGTGCATGAAACGTTCACCGTCCGGCAACTTGAGGTGCGCGCCTTCGCCACGCAGCGCCTCGGTGATCAGGAACGACTTGGCCTGCGGGTGATATAGGCAGGTCGGGTGAAACTGCACGAACTCCATGTTGGCGATGCGGCAGCCTTTGCGCCAGGCGATCGCGATCCCGTCGCCGGTCGAGCCGTCCGGGTTGCTGGTATAGAGGTAAACCTTGCTGCAACCGCCCGTCGCGAGTAGGGCGAAGCGGGCGCGAAATACCTGCACGTGGCCGGACTCGGCATTCAGGATATAGGCACCGACGCACCGCGCGCTACCTTCGTGATAGGCGGTGATGAGGTCAACCGCGATATGGGATTCGAACAGTTGGATATTCGGCTGCGCGCGGGCCTGTTCCAGCAGGACTTCCTCAAGCGCGCGACCGGTCGAGTCTTCGACATGGGCCACTCGGCGCTGGCTGTGGCCGCCCTCGCGCGTGAGATGCATGCCGGATTCGAGGCCGTCGCGGGTGAAAGGCATCCCTAGGTCGCTCAGCCATTCGATCACTTCCCGCCCCTGAGCGGCGGTGAATCGCACCACCGCTTCGTCGCATAGGCCAGCGCCTGCAATCAGCGTATCGGCGACGTGAGCATCAACGCTGTCCTGCTGGGATAACACTGCGGAGATCCCGCCTTGCGCCCAGTAAGTGCTCCCCCCAGCGAGGCGAACCTTGCTGAGTACCGCCACCGTGAAGTGTGGGCTGAGTTGCAAAGCGGCACTGAGGCCTGCGGCGCCGCTGCCTATTATGAGAACGTCAAAACAGAAATCTTGTAGCGCGGATTTCGAGTGCTTCATTGCATCGGCCTTTTTGACATAATCGTCTGACAGGAGGAGTCGACGGGTGCGATGGACGGTACTCGCGGCCCTGAACAAAGACAATACATAACAAGACGAGGACAACCGTGAAAATAGGCTCGCCAGCGAGAGCTTCGGCAACGGACGCTGAACTGGTCAAGCTCACTCAAAGGGGAGATAACGCGTCGTTCGACTTGCTGGTGCAAAAGTACCAAAACAAGCTCCTCCATCTGGTGTCGCGTTACGTCAAAGATCCGGATACCGCGCTGGATGTCGTCCAGGATACCTTTATCAAAGCCTACCGTGGTCTTGCCACGTTTCGCGGCGATTGCGCGTTTTATACCTGGATCTACCGCATCGCGATCAACACCGCCAAGAATCACCTGGTATCTGAGGGACGCCGGCAACCCGAGGTTGAACTCGATGCGCCCGATACCGAGATCTATCATGCCGACGCGCAGCAGTTGCGAGATGACGCTACCCCGGAACGAGTGCTGCTGACCGAGGAAATCAAGCTCAAGATTCACGCGGTGATCGAATCGCTACCGGAAGATCTCAAGATGGCAATCATTCTGCGCGAGCTGGAGGGTTTGAGCTACGAGGAAATTGCCGAAACGATGAGCTGCCCGATCGGTACCGTTCGTTCGCGTATATTTCGCGCTCGTGAGGCAATCGACCGCGTACTGGAGCCGCTATTGAACTAATCTCACGTTACAATGCCTTATTAGCATACTTAATCGAGACATTAGGTCAGTGTGAAAGGGCATGAAGCATACCCAGACTGAAACGCTTTCGGCCGCGATAGACGGTGAACTAACGCCGTTCGAGACTCGGCAAATCGTGCGCGACACTTTACGCGATCCAAAGCTCGCGGCCAAATGGTCGCGTTACCATCTGATCGGTGACGCGATGCGCGGCGAATTGCCGACCAATTACGAAAGCGAGCTTGCCAAGCGCATCTCCCGACGGCTTGCGCTCGAAGGTGATAACCCGCGTCCGGCGACCGTGTCAGGAGATAGTTCGTGGGCGCGAACACTCGGCGGATTGGCCATCGCGGCGTCGGTTGCGGCGGTTTCGCTGTTGTCGTTGAAGCTCCTGACGAGCAACAATAACTATACTCCGGGTGCGGTGGAAACGGCCGGCGTCGCGCTGCAGGCGCCGTCGGCCGCGCGGCCCGGTACGCCCACCATCGCGGGGATCGAGGTGCAACCGGTTAGTACGATTGGCGCATCGCAAGGGGCTGCCGGAAACGATGCCGTCGGTGCTGCGCCGACATTACGCGATCCTCGACTCAATAGCTTCCTGGCGACACACGCCGAATTCGCGGCACGGTCAGGTCTGATGGCTCGCGCGCGAATCGTCGGTTTTGACTCGCCGCAAGAGTAACGCGCCGCATCGATCGCGCTAATGGAACCGATCTGAACAACGTCCGGCGGAGTGGCGCGCCGGGGTGCGGCAAAGTTCGCGACTTATAACAACAACGAGGGCTTGCGTCGGGCATAGAGGCGCATGCTCGAGACCAGGAATCGAGACACACCCTATGACTCCACGAATCGTTGCGGCATTTCTGCTGGTTTCGCTGTTCCAGGTGGCGCAGGCAAAAGATCCGACACCCCGTCAGCTCTTGGAAAAAATGCTGGCCGCCGAGCAATTTCTCAACTTCGAAGGAACGTTCGTCTATATTGCGGGTCCAAAGGTCGAGACGCTTCAGGTCGTACACAGTTTCGATAAAAACGGCGAACGTGAACGTCTGACCTCAATCGCCGGTTCGAGCGAAGAACTGGTGCGCGATGACAAGCGGATGCTGTGGGTGTCGCCGGCGCGGAAAGTGGTCTTGATCGAGTCGCTGCAAAACCGGGGTTCGGCGCGCGGCGCCATCCCCGATCCATTTCGCGAACCTGATGGACACTATGAACTGTTACTCGGCGGGACTGAGCGGGTGGCGGATCACCTTTGTCAGTCGGTCTCGATCTTTCCCAAGGATCAATTCCGTTATGGGTTCAGGCTATGCATCGAGGTTGAGAGCAGCCTACTGCTTAAGGCCCAGACCGTCGACAAGGCTGGCCAACCCCGGGAGCAAATGATGTTTACGAGCATCCGCTTACCCGAGTCGATCGCGACCGAGCGGCTTCAGACTGCGGTGCCAAAAGACGATTTTGCGGTCTTGCAGGCGCGCGATCAGCCGGCCGGCAAGGCCAGCATCGCGATCGACCCGAGCTGGACGATAACCGATTTGCCGCCCGGCTTTCTCCTCACGCAGAACGTGATGCGGCATATCGCGAGCAGCGCCTTGCCGGTCCAACACATCGTGCTGGATGACGGACTCGCGACCTTGTCAGTGTTTATTTCCAAATCGGTCCCGGGGGAGCCTTATGCTGAAGGGGTTCTGCAATCCGGGGCGCTCAGCGCGTTTTCCCGCAAGATCGACGACCACGTCGTGACTGTGATCGGAGAGGTGCCGGCGCTGACCGCAGAAAAGGTCGGAATCGCAGTCGCCTACAAGCGTCCGAACTGAAGGGCTGCGAAAACCGATTCGCGTTCCGTTCCAACGATCAAGCCGTTACGGGGTTCGGTCCGGTGCGAAGCGCGCACGGCGACTGGATTCCGCTATGATTGGGGTTCCTAATGCAGCGCGAGAGTGGATCGAACCAGGATGATTGTGGAACAGGGGGTCGTGATCGCGACCGATGCCGAACTCGCCTGGGTTGAAATGCGACGCCAGCGCACCTGCGGCGGGTGCAAGGAGCAACAGGGCTGCGGCATCTCAGCGATCGATCGCTGGCTCGGCGAACGCGCTACGGTGTTGCAGGCACGCAATGCGGTTGGCGCGGCGGCCGGTGATCGAGTCGCGGTCGGACTTGGCGAAGGTGCCTTGCTGCGCGGGGCGGGGTTGGTTTACATCACACCCATTCTGGCGTTGCTTGTGATGGCCGGGGTGGTTCAGCTTTGGGCACCCGCAGCGAGTGAGTGGCCGGTGGTGTTGGCTGGGGCTTTGGGGTTCGTGGTCGCGTTGTTCTGGGTACGGCGGGTCGCGGTTGGCCAAGGTCGGCGCGACGACTGGCAACCGGTGGTCGTGGAGCGATTGGGGCGCGACGGCGAAGGCGACGAGATCCCGGTGCGTAATCAGCAAACGACGGTCGCCCGGCTTCGCTTTCGTCGGTAGAGAATATGCAGCCGGTCGCCCGTTCGGCGGTTATTGGCCTTTTCCGAAGGCACTTGCCATAATTGCGCGCTCGTTTTTCCCCACCGCTCCGGAAGCCGTCATGTCATTTCGCTCTCGTCGCCCCTTTTTGCGTCTCTCGCCTTGGCCCTGGCTTCTGGCGCTCATGCTCTCCGCCCCGGTCCACGCGGTGCTACCGGATTTTACCGGGTTAGTCGAAAAGCACAGTCCGGCCGTGGTCAATATCAGCACGACGGGTAAAGCGATCGCTACTGCGGCGCTGCCCGATATCTTCCGCATTCCTGATATGCCAAAGGATGAAGGTCTGCAGGAGTTCTTGCGGCGGTTTATGGAGCGCTATCAAGGGGAAGGGCGCGGCGAAGGCGAGGGCGGCGGCGAGCGGGAAGAGGGGCCGGATACGAGTTCACTTGGTTCCGGTTTCGTCTTTTCGAAGGACGGCTACATCATCACCAATCACCACGTGATCGCTAACGCGGACGAAATCGTGGTGCGTTTGAGCGACCGGCGCGAGTTCACCGCAACCGTGATCGGTAGCGATCCCCGTAGCGATATCGCGCTGATCAAAATCGAGGCCAGCGATCTTCCGGTGTTACCGATTGGCAGCGCGGAGAAGCTCAAGGTTGGCGAGTGGGTGCTCGCGATCGGCTCTCCGTTTGGCTTCGAGCACACGGTCACAGCCGGTATCGTCAGCGCGAAAGGGCGGTCGTTGCCTTCAGAGCAATACGTCCCGTTCCTTCAGACCGACGTCGCAATCAATCCCGGGAACTCCGGTGGACCTCTCTTTAACATGCAAGGTGAAGTGATCGGCGTAAACGCGCAGATATACAGTGAAACCGGCGGTTTTATGGGATTGTCCTTCGCGATTCCGATTGAGGTGGCTATCGACGTCGCAGCGCAAATTAAATCCAAGGGAAGAGTCGATCGGGGCTGGCTCGGTGTCTACATTCAGGAGGTGACCCGCGAGCTTGCGGAGTCGTTCGGATTATCGAAACCCGCCGGCGCCTTGGTCGCGCAGGTGTTGCCGAACAGTCCTTCCGAAAAAGCGGGTATCCGGGTCGGGGATGTTTTGCTGAGTGTGGATGGTAAATCGGTGCGCCGATCGGCGGATCTGCCACCGATTGTCGGTCGTTATACGATCGGCTCGAAGGCCAAACTCAAATTGCTGCGCGACGGCAAAGAGATTGAGATTGTCGCGACGATCGAGCAGTTGCCGGAGGAAGATGAATTGCAGGTCGGGCGTACGCCGCGTGGTAACGAGGCGCCACACAGTACGCTCGGCTTAGTCCTCACGCCGTTAAGCAAGGAACAAGAGGAGAAGCTCAAGCTGAGCGAGGGCCTGGTGGTCAAGGAGGTTTTCAAAGGACCTGCGATGAAGGCCGGCGTGCGGGCAGGTGATATCTTAATATCGATCAATAATCAGCGGGTGACCACGCAGGAGGCCTTGGCGAAGCTACTCGAAAACCTGCCCCAGGATCGGCCGGTGCCGCTCTTGATCCACCGTGAAGGCAGCCCGGTCTTTCTCGCGCTGAAGTTGGGCGAATGAGTACGGCTACGCTGACGGTTTATTCGCGTGGTGGTTGTCATCTCTGCGAAGCCTTGCTGGACGAGCTCGCGTTGCTTCGCACCCAACTTGATTTCAGGGTCGAGGTTGTCGATATCGACACGAGCAGCGCGTTGCGTCAGCGCTTCAACGCGGATGTTCCGGTGTTGACGTATGCCGATCGCATCATTTGTCGCCATTTTCTCGATCCGGAGCAAGTGCGGGGGGCACTGGCGCATGCCTGATACGATCAAGCACATCCGTAACTTTTCGATCATTGCACATATCGACCATGGCAAATCAACGCTGGCCGATCGATTGATTCAGCTTTGCGGCGGGCTCTCGGAGCGTGAGATGGAGAATCAGGTGCTCGATTCGATGGATCTCGAGCGCGAACGCGGCATTACCATCAAGGCACAAAGTGTGTCGCTGAACTATCGCGCCCGTGACGGGGAGACCTATCAGCTGAACATTATCGACACCCCGGGGCATGTCGATTTTTCCTACGAGGTGTCGCGTTCGCTTGCGGCCTGCGAGGGTGCTCTACTGGTGGTCGACGCCTCCCAGGGGGTCGAGGCTCAGAGCGTCGCGAACTGTTATACGGCAATCGATCAAGGTCTCGAAGTCGTACCCGTGTTAAACAAGATCGACCTGCCTGCGGCTGATCCTGAAAGTGTCAAGAAGGAGATCGAAGACATTATCGGGATTGATGCCCACGATGCCTTGAACGTGAGTGCGAAGACCGGTTTCGGCGTGGATGAACTGCTCGAGTCGCTGGTCAAACGCATTCCTCCCCCGCAGGGTTCGCCAGCCGCGCCTTTGCAAGCGCTCCTGGTCGACTCCTGGTTCGATAATTACCTCGGCGTGGTGTCGCTGGTGCGGATTGTCAACGGGGTGCTGCGTCCGAAACAGAAGATGCTGGTCATGTCGACCGGACGCGCCTACCAGGTTGATCGGGTCGGCATCTTTACCCCGAAGCCGTCGGATCGCGAGCAGCTCTCCACCGGTGAGGTCGGATACGTGATCTCGGGCATCAAGGATATCGACGCGGCACGCGTCGGCGATACCTTTACCGCGGTGGAAAACCCGGCGGCCAGCGCCTTGCCGGGTTTCAAGGAGGTTCAGCCGCGGGTGTTCGCGGGCCTCTACCCGGTGGAGTCGGACGCTTACGAAGCCTTGCGCGACGCGCTGCAGAAACTGCGCCTGAACGATTCGGCGCTCTACTACGAGCCCGAGACCTCGCAAGCGCTCGGTTTCGGATTTCGGTGCGGTTTTCTCGGCACCCTGCACATGGAGATCGTGCAGGAGCGCCTGGAGCGGGAGTACAACCTCGACCTGATCACGACCGCGCCAACGGTGGTCTACGAGGTCGTAACCGCGAAGGACGAACATTTCCAGATCCACAATCCGTCGCAGTTGCCGCCGGTCAATCAGGTCAAGGAGATTCTCGAACCGATCATTCAGGCGAACATCCTGGTACCGCAGGAGTATCTCGGTGACGTGATCGCGCTGTGCATCGAGAAGCGTGGGGTACAGAACAAGATGCTGTATCTCGGGCGCCAGATTGCACTCGGTTACGAATTGCCGCTGAGTGAAGTGGTGCTCGATTTCTTCGATCGCCTCAAGTCGGTGAGCCGTGGGTACGCTTCGTTCGATTACAGCTTCGCGCGATTCCAGGCCGCGCCGCTGGTGAAGCTGGATATCCTGATCAACGGCGACAAGGTCGATGCGCTTTCATTGATCGTCCATCAAGGCGCGTCGCAATCGCGCGGACGCGATCTCACCGAGCGGATGAAAGACATCATCCCGCGTCAAATGTTCGAAGTTGCGATACAAGCAGCGATCGGCAACCATGTTATCGCGCGTTCGACGGTCAAGGCACTGCGTAAGAATGTATTGGCCAAGTGTTATGGGGGCGACGTTTCGCGTAAGCGCAAGTTGCTGGAGAAGCAGAAGGCGGGAAAAAAGCGGATGAAAAAGGTGGGCAAGATCGAGATTCCTCAGGAAGCGTTTTTGGCCGTGCTGCAGGTGGAGAAATAGATTCCGCCTTATTCGTGGGGACGCAAGGGCCGCGCGATGGCGTCACCGACGTTGCGAATCGCGTACGTTCTTGGTCCGCTGACAGGGGTTTTCGATGAACTTGAAAGGGAGCGGAGATTTTTCGCATGAGATTTGACCTTGAGATGGCCCTGTTGGTGGGGTCGGTATTGACGGGCCTGGTTTGGTTGTTGGATGCCTTTTGGTTGCGCCAACGTCGTATGCAACTGACCCCCGTGGCCGACGGCGGCGGCATGCCCGGCGAAGCGGTTGAAACGGATGTGCGCGAAGCCCGCGAGCCGTGGTTCGTTGAGTATTCCAAATCGTTTTTTCCGGTACTCGTGATCGTGCTGTTGCTGCGTGCATTCGTCGCCGAACCGTTTCGTATCCCGTCCGGCTCGATGATGCCGACCCTGTTGGTCGGGGATTTCATTCTGGTCAATAAATTCTCTTATGGCATCCGCTTGCCGGTATCGCATCAGCGGGTCGTCGATCTCGGTCTGCCCAAACGCGGTGACGTGGCAGTATTTCGTTACCCCAAGGATCCCGATCTCGATTACATCAAGCGCGTGATCGGGTTACCAGGGGATCGCATTGGCTATTTCGGCAAACAGATTTTCGTGAACGGTGCACCGGTCGTGCAGGTCCAGTTGGGCGATTACAGCGACGGCGGCGTCCATGCGCCCGGACAAAACGTGCGCCTCGAAGAAGATCTGATGAGTCTGCGCCACGAAATCCTGGTCAATCCGCGCCGGCCGAGTATCGAAGGCGAATACATTGTGCCGAAGGGGCATTTCTTTGTAATGGGCGACAATCGTGACAACAGCAACGACAGTCGGTTTTGGGGTTTCGTGCCGGAGGAAAATCTGGTTGGCAAGGCGATCTTGATCTGGATGAACTGGGACTTTTCGCGTAATTCGATTGATTTCAATCGAATCGGGCGAATGATTCACTGAGATTTGAGGTGTGGCGATGGTTGCAAGGATGCCTGGCGACGTAGCTCGGCAACGTGGGATGACCCTGATGGGGGGACTCGTCCTATTGGTTGTCGGCGGTTTTTTCGCGCTCGTGGCGTTGCGGGTGGCGCCTTACTATTACGATTATGTGATGTTGAAAAGGGTGCTCAACGACCTCGCCGCCGAGAGTGGCAGCGGTGGGTTGTCGCGGCAACAACTCGCCGGGCGCCTCTCCTCACGGCTGGCGATGAACAACATCGGCTATGTCAAAGATCAGCATTTTACCGCGCAACGCCTCGGCCAGGGGCGTCAGATGCTGCGCATTGCTTACGAGGCGCGTACGCCGTTGATCGGCAACGCCTCGTTGTTGCTGGAGTTCGACTACCAGACGCCGACGAAATAGATGCGTGAATCCCGTTCGTTGAATGTGTGGCGCAGGTCGCCGAAAGTACCGCCATTCGCCGGTGCGATCCCGCTGCGACGTGATTCAGATCGGTACGGCCCGCATGCCTAAAGGCGCCGCCATTCCCAAACGGCGGCTGCGCATGTTTCGCCTGCTCGATGATGAGATACTGCGCTCGGATTTGATCGACAAGGCCATCACGCATCGCAGTGCGAGCAAGACGAACAACGAACGTCTCGAATTTCTCGGCGACAGCGTGCTCAATCTCGTGATGTCAGAATACCTCTACGAACGTCATCCGGAGGCGGACGAGGGAGACCTCAGCCGGTTGCGCTCCTTCCTCGTCCGCGGCCAGTCGCTTGCGGCCCTGGCCCAGCGGGAACAACTCGGCGAACACCTCGTACTCGGGCAAGGCGAGCTCAAGAGCGGCGGTTTTCGCCGTGATTCAATCCTCGCCGACGCGGTCGAGGCGATAATTGGTGCGGTGTTCAAATTGAAAGGCTTCGAATACACCCGGTGTTTCGTTCTCGAATTGTTTGCGACCGAACTCGCTGCCCTGCCGCCCGCGGAAACGCTCAAGGACCCCAAGAGCCGGCTCCAGGAGTGGTTGCAATCGCGTGGCTTGACGCCGCCCCAGTATGAGGTCGTGTCAGTCACCGGCGAAGCGCATCGCCAGACCGTGACGGTTGCCTGCATGGTGGCGGCGATGGAATCCCGGGCCACCGCCGCGGCGAGCAGTCGCCGCAGCGCCGAGCAGGAAGCGGCCCAACAAGTCTTGAGTCAGCTATTGAGTAAATCCAATTGAACTTGAACGAAATCATTACCCATTGCGGTTCCGTCGTGATTGCGGGTCGACCCAACGTCGGTAAATCGACTTTGCTGAACCAGATCCTCGGCACCCATCTCGCGGCGACCGCGCCCAAACCCCAGACCACGCGTAATCAGATTCTCGGCATCCATACCGAAGGCGATTATCAGATGCTGTTTCTGGATACGCCCGGGATTCACGACGACCGCGAGCGACCGCTCAACCGGCGCTTGAACAAGGCCGCGCTCGCGAGCCTGCCCGATGCCGATGTGGTGTTATTTGTCATCGAGGCGGGGCAGTGGACCGACGAGGATGAGCGGGTACTCGGCCACCTGGCATCGGTCGCGGCGCCGGTGCTGCTGGTTATCAACAAGATCGACCGGCTGAGCGACCGGGCCGCGCTACTGCCGTTCATTGACTCGGTGCAGCAACGGCGCGCGTTCGCTGAAGTCGTGCCGCTTTCTGCATTCGAGACTCGCAATGTCAACTATCTGCTACGGTTGTTGCGGCGATACCTACCCGCCGGTCCGTTTCAGTACGGCGAGGATGAAATCACCGATCGCAATCTGCGCTTTCTAAGCGCGGAAATGATCCGCGAACAGCTCACGCGCTTCCTTGAACAAGAGGTGCCCTACACGCTCGGAGTCGAGATCGAGCAGTTCAAGGAAGGAGCTGAGTGCACCGAAATTGGTGCCGTGATCTATGTCGAGCGCGAGGGGCAGAAGGGCATCGTGATCGGCAAGGGTGGGGCGATGCTCAAGAAGGTGGGCTCAGAGGCGCGGCGGCGGATCGAAGGCATCCTCGGCGGGCCGGTGTTTCTGCAGCTTTGGGTCAAGGTCAAGCCGGGCTGGACCGAGTCCCCGGGCTGGCTCGACAAACTCGGCATGGACGTCGAAGTTCGCCGCTGAGCCCACCGCGACGATGGCAACCGAGTACGCGAGTGCCGGTTATGTCCTGCATGCCCGGCGCTACCGTGAGAACAGCCGAATTCTCGAAGTGTTTAGCGAGGCGCACGGACGCGTCGCACTGCTGACGCGGGTTTCGCAAAAGCATTCCGGCGGTGCGCTGGGCAAGCTGCAACCGTTTCATGAGAATCTGTATCGCTGGCGTGGCCGCTCCGAGCTTCAAACCGCCGTCGGCATTGACGAACTCGGCGCGCTGCGGCTCGAAGGGCTGGCCGGGATCTGCGGTCTATACTGCAACGAGTTGTTGCTCAGGTTGCTGGCCAAGAGCCTGCCCCATCCCGAGATCTATAAAGCCTACCGCGAGACCCTCGCGGCCCTCGCCGAAGCCTCGCCACCCGGACCCTGGCTGCGGCGCTTCGAGGCGGAGTTGCTCGACGCGCTCGGCTACGGCCTCAACCTCGAAACCGATTGCCACGATGGCGCCGATCTCGCGCGCGCTGACGGTTACTTTTTTCATCCGGGACACGGGATTTCGACCCGTCGCGTCGCAGCCGAAGGCTTCGCGGTGGGTGCCGCGGCGCTGCGGGCGATCCATGAGCGCCGTTTCGACGAGCCGGCGCTGATGCGGGAGATTCGCCAGATCCTGGGGGCGGCTGTTAATCACTTGCTGAACGGTCGTCCACTTGCCAGTAAACTGTTGTTGCAATCTCTTGAACGGAAACGCTCATGACCTCAAATCCAGCGATACGCCTCGGCGTGAATATCGACCATGTCGCCACCATCCGACAGGCGCGGTTCACGCCTTATCCTGATCTGGAACAGATGGTTGCCGAGGTCGAAGCGGGCGGCGCGGACGGCATCACCCTGCATCTGCGCGAGGATCGGCGGCATATTCAGGATCAAGATGTACGGACCTTACGCCGGATCATACGCACGCGCATGAATCTTGAGATGGCGCCGAGCGCGGAAATGGTCCGTATCGCCTGCGAGGTGGTGCCCGAGGATTGCTGTCTGGTGCCGGAACGACGGGAGGAATTGACGACCGAAGGCGGTCTCGATGTGCTCGGTCAGCGTGAACGCCTGCGTGCGGTCTGCCGCGAACTCGCCGCCGCCGGGGTGCGGGTCTCGATCTTTATCGAGCCCGATCTCGCGCAGATCAGCGCCGCCGCCGAGATTTGTGCGCCGGTGATCGAGTTGCACACCGGCACCTACGCCAACAGCCAGGGTGAGGAACAGCAACGTCAGCTTGAACGCCTGATCGTCGCAGCCAACCATGCCGGATCGCTAGGCTTGGTGGTCAACGCCGGTCACGGACTCGACTACCGCAACGTCATCGCGATCAAACGCTTGCCCGGGTTACACGAACTCAACATCGGCCACTCGATCGTTGCGCGTGCGTTGTTCGTCGGCATGCGTCAAGCAGTGCGCGAGATGCGCGTGCTGCTCGACTGAGGCGAACATCATGGCCGTGTTCGGAATCGGAACGGACATCGTCAGCGTGGCGCGGATCGAGCGGATCTTTCGTCGCCATCCGCAACGCTTCGCCGAGCGTGTGCTGGCGCCCGAGGAGCTGGAGGCAATGCTCGGGACCAACGATGCGGTGGCCTTTCTCGCCAAGCGCTTCGCGGTCAAGGAAGCCACCGCCAAGGCGCTCGGTACAGGGTTTCGCGACGGCCTGCGCTACAGCGACATTACGGTACAGCATACGCCACTCGGGCAGCCCCGTTTGCGCTGTTTCGGCCGTGCCGCGAATCTGCTGACTCTGCACGGGGTAACGGCGACCCATCTTTCGATCTCCGATGAACGTGACTTCGCGGTCGCCTTCGTCGTCCTGGAGCGCTAGTTTCAATGTCTTATCCAACAATCGAAGCCCTGATCGGTAATACCCCGCTGGCTCGCCTGCAACGCCTCGGTGCCGCTTCGGACAACACCCTGCTGGTCAAGCTCGAAGGGCAAAATCCCGCCGGGTCGGTCAAGGATCGCCCAGCATACAGCATGATTCGGCGCGCCCAGGAACGCGGTGAGATTCGTCCCGGTGATCGCTTGATCGAAGCGACCAGCGGTAATACCGGGATCGCCCTGGCAATGGTCGCCGCGATTCTCGGTTATCGAATGACCCTGATCATGCCCGAGACGATGAGCCTCGAACGGCGCGCGAGTATGGCCGCTTACGGCGCGGAACTGCTGCTCGTGACCAAGGATGAAGGGATGGAAGGCGCGCGCGATTTGGCATTGCGCATGCAGGCCGAGGGCCAGGGGCGGGTTCTCGATCAATTCGCCAACCCCGACAATCCGCGAGCCCACTACGAAACCACCGGCCCCGAGATCTGGCGTGATACCGCCGGTGGCATCACGCATTTTGTCAGCTCGATGGGAACCACCGGGACCATCATGGGCACCGGACGTTTTTTGAAAGAGCAATCCGCGGCGGTTCAGATCGTAGGGGTACACCCGGCCGAGGGTGCGAGCATCCCGGGGATCCGCAAGTGGCCGGAGGCCTATCTGCCGCGGATTTATCAAGCCGCAGGGGTGGATCGGATTCTCGAGGTGACTCAGGACGAGGCCGAGACCACGATGCGTCGCCTGGCCAAGGAAGAGGGCATCTTCTGTGGCGTATCGTCCGGTGGGGCGGTCGCCGCGATGCTGCGTCTCGCCACCGAACTCAAGGGTGCAACGCTCGTCGCGATCATCTGCGACCGCGGTGATCGTTATATTTCGACCGGGGTCTTTCCGCCATGTTGAATGTACTGGTGTTCGATATCGAGACGGTGCCCGACGTTGACGGGGGGCGCCGGCTTTATGGGCTGGACGGGCTCGACGACGAACGCACCGCCCAGGCGCTGTTCAGCTTGCGCCAGCAGAAAACCGGCTCCGAGTTCCTTGCCCTGCATTTGCAACGGATCGTTGCGATTTCGGTGGTGTTGCGCACGCGGGATCAATTCAAGGTCTGGTCACTCGGTGACGAGGACGCCTCCGAGGCCGAGCTGCTGCGCCGTTTCTTCGACGGGATCGAGCGCTATACCCCAACATTGGTCTCATGGAACGGCGCCGGTTTCGATCTGCCGGTGATCCATTATCGCGCGCTGTTGCACGGAGTCGCCGCGCCGCGGTACTGGGATACGGGAGAGGAGGATTCGTCCTTTCGCTTCAACAACTATCTCAATCGGTTTCAGTGGCGCCACACCGACTTGATGGATGTGCTGGCGCTTTATCAGCTGCGGGCTGCCGCGCCGCTTGATGAGATCGCAACCCTGCTAGGCTTTCCGGGCAAGATGGGGATGAGCGGGGCGAAGGTCTGGGACGCGTTTCTGCAGGGCGAAATCCGGGAGATTCGCAATTACTGCGAGACCGATGTCCTCAATACCTATCTCGTTTACCTGCGATTCGAACGTTTACGCGGGCACCTCACCGCCGAGGACTGTCAGCGCGAGTGCGATCTGGTGCGCGATCATCTGCGCGCGGCCGATAAGCCGCACCTGCTCGCGTTCGAACAAGCCTGGCGGAATATCGCTTGAGAAAGACCCGCCCGCCCGGGCCGCCCTATGAGGTCGAGATTGCGTCACTGGCGCAGGACGGCCGTGGTGTCGCGCGCCGGGACGGCAAGGCGGTGTTTGTCGACGGTGCCTTGCCGGGTGAGCGGGTCTTGGTTCAGCCGGTTGCGCTGCACCGTCAATACGACGAGGCCGTCACCGAGCAGGTGCTGGCGCCATCGCCGGACCGGGTCGAGCCCCGCTGTGCGCACTTCAAACTCTGCGGTGGGTGCAGCTTGCAGCATCTGCGTTCGGAGCGGCAGATCGAGTTCAAGCAGCAAGCGTTGCTTGATGCGCTGACCCATATCGGCAAGATCGCGCCGAAAACGGTGCTCGCGCCGCTGCTCGGCCCGGCCTGGGGTTATCGGCGTAAGGCGCGTCTCGGGATGCGGTTTGTGCGCAAGATGGGGCGAATCGCGATCGGCTTTCGCGAAAAGCACTCCCATTTTGTGACCGATGTCCAAGCGTGTCCGATCCTCGATGCGGCGGTGGGTGACCAGATCGGTGCGCTCGGCGAGTTGGTGGGGCGCTTGGAAAGGCCGGATAGGATACCGCAGATCGAAATCACCGTGGCCGATCAAGGAGTCGCGCTCGTGATCCGTCATTTGCAGCCGTTGAGCGCGGCGGATCGGACGCAAATCGAGGCATTTGCCGCGCCGCGCGACTACGCCGTTTATCTCCAGGCAGGTGCGCTGGAGAGCACGATTGCGCTGCGGGCACCTGCTGCGGGCCTGACTTACACGCATCCGGCGTACGGTTTGCGGCTCGCAGTTCACCCGCAGGACTTTATGCAGGTCAACGCCGAGATCAATCGCACGATGGTGCCGTTGGTGCTCGATCTGCTTGCACCCGGTCGCGACGAGGCGGTGCTGGATTTGTTCTGTGGACTCGGGAACTTCACGCTGCCGCTTGCCACGCTCGCAGCCAGTGTTGTCGGCGTGGAGGCATCGGCGGAGATGGTTCGGCGGGCACGGGCCAATGCCGAGGCGAACGCTCTGAGCAACGCGACCTTTCACACCGCCGATCTGTTTGGCGAGATTCGCCACGAAGGGTGGGCGCGGGCGCGATTCGACAAGATTCTGCTCGATCCGCCACGCAGCGGTGCCAAGGATCTCACGCGAAAACTGGGTTCGTTTCGCGCGCGGCGCATCGTTTACGTTTCATGCCATCCCGGTACGCTGGCCCGGGATGCGAGTGAACTGGTGCACGGCCAGGGCTACCGCCTGAGCGCCGCGGGCGTGCTCGATATGTTTCCGCACACCGCGCATGTCGAATCGGTCGCGGTATTCGATCGCAATTGAGCAAAGTCGGTCGACCGCGTTAACTTTCATGGCGATGGCACCGCCCCGGAGGATGAAAGCCGCTCCGGGCCGGCCAGGCGGGAGACGCCGTGAATCCATCCATGGAGGCTCGGCAGCCGCCTCCCTGCGGCCGACGCGCCCGTCTGGCCAACCCGGAGCGGCAGTCGTTCGTTCACGTTAAAGAACGCGGCCGGCCGATTTCAGTCGAATGATACGAAACGGAAACCGCGGGGCGTTACTTTTCGGTCGACGCGTCCGGTTTGCCTGCGGGCTCCGGTGCGGCATCCGAGGGCGCCGCCGCGTCGGCCTTCGCCTCGATCACGTCAATCTTCGCCGCCTGGCGCAGTGCACCGATATAGCCTTGCATCGCCTTGTTGGTCACGACCATTTCGAGCTGGTCCTTGACCTCGTCGAATTTTGGCGGATCGCCGACTTTGACGTCATCGAGCTGGATGATGTGCCAGCCGAACTGGCTGCGTACCGGAGTTTCGGTGAATTTGCCTTTCTCCAGGCCTTGCGTGGCTTCGCCAAATTCGGGCACCACCGCGCTGAGGGGGAACCAGCCCAGATCGCCGCCTTCTGCCGCGCTGGGATCCTTCGACTGGTCCTTCGCGAGAGCCTCAAACGATTTGCCGGCCTTGAGATCGGCGATGATGGCCTTGGCCGCGTCTTCCTCGTCGACCAGGATATGGCGCGCCTTGTATTCCTTGAGGTCGAGCTCCTTGATCTGATTGTCGTACTCCTGCTTGAGCACGGCGTCGCTAAAGTCGATCGATTTGCGCTGTTCGCCGATCATGGCGCTGACCAGAAGCTCATCGCGACGCTTTTCGAGATCGAACTTGAACTCGGCCCGTTCGGCGATCCCTTTGGCGAGGGCGTCCTGTTTGACCAGTTCGCGATTGATCATCTCATTGAGCACCAGCGACGGATCGGTGGATTCCGGCGTCCCGGCGAGGGTTTTGGCATTGAGGAATTCGCTAAATGCCTGCAGTGTGATCGGGCGCGAATTGACGGTGGCGATCACGTCGCCACCGACCTCCGCCGATGCATTGCGCTCGGATTCGACGGCGGCGGGTGACGAGGCTTGGTCGCACCCACTGAGGGTGAATGCCAACAACGCCGCGAGCGCGGACGCGGGGATTGCATAATTCATGCGGTAACCTCTTGGTAAGATTGGATAAGAACGGGTCAGGGGAGTACTTTCTTGAACGGCTTGACGGTCACCCGGGCATAGACGCCGGCGCTGACGTAGGGGTCGCTATCGGCCCATGCCTTGGCGCGCTCCAGGGACGGAAATTCGGCGACGATCAGACTGCCACTGAACCCGGCCGGGCCTGGATCGTTGGAGTCGACCAGCGGGTTTGGACCGGCCAAAAGCAAGTGGCCCTGTTCCTGCAGCGCCTGGAGCCGTTCGAGATGCGCCGGCCGCGCGTTGAGCCTCGCCGACAGGCTATCGGCGACATCTTCGCCGACAATCATGTATAACATCGCACTCAATCCCGTTGAAAAATCCGCGCCATCATACCCTAAGCCCATCCGTGAGGCATTGGGGTTTGAGATTCGCGGTTTCGGCCATTATCATCAAGCGCTCGACCGCCAACGATACCCACCCCATGAGTCAATTCTTCGAGATCCACCCGGAGAATCCACAGCTACGCTTGATTCGTCAGGCCGTCTCGATCGTCACCAATGGCGGCGTGGTGGTGTATCCCACCGATTCCTGTTACGCGTTGGGTTGTCTGATCGGCGACAAGGACGCAATGGAGCGTATTCGGCGTATCCGCAAGGTGGGCAAAGACCACCACTTCACCCTGATGTGCCGGGATCTGTCCGAGATCTCCAGCTACGCCAAGATCGACAACGACGCATTTCGGCTGATGCGCAGTCTGACACCCGGACCGTACACGTTCATCCTGAATGCGACGCGCGAGGTGCCCAAGCGTCTGCAACATCCCAAACGCAAGACCATCGGCATCCGGGTCCCGGACAATCCGATTGCGCTCGCGCTGCTGGAGGAGTTGGGGCAGCCCTTGCTCAGTAGCACGCTGATCCTGCCGGAGACCGATCTGCCGCTGACTGACCCTTACCAGATCCGGATCCTGCTGGAGCACGAGGTCGATCTCGTGATCGACGGCGGCTTCTGTGATATCGATCCCAGCACCGTCATCGACATGACCACCGGCATGCCGGAAGTGGTGCGTCTCGGCAAGGGTTCGATCGATTGGCTGGAACGACATTGAACATACACCTACGCGGGACGGATCACGACCGTGGATGAAATGATCAGGCTGCTGAGTGTGGCGGCGCTGCCGCTGATATTCGCGATCACGTTGCACGAGGCCGCCCACGGTTGGGTCGCGAATCGTCTCGGTGATCCGACCGCCAAACAACTCGGGCGGCTGACCGCGAACCCGATCCCGCATATCGACCCGATCGGTACGGTCCTGGTACCGCTCGCGATGTTGGCGTTGAGCGGATTCATTTTCGGCTGGGCGAAACCGGTGCCAGTCAATATCCGCAATTTTCGCGATCCGCGTAAGGATATGGCCCTGGTCGCGGTGGCAGGCCCTGTTTCCAATCTGTTGATGGCGCTCTTCTGGGGCCTGATTTGGAAGGCTGGAATCCTGATGTCGGGCGGCGATTTCGCTTGGTTCGCCGAGCCAATGCAGTTGATGGGTCGGATCGGCATGTTTCTGAACTTGATCCTGATGGTGCTTAACCTGCTGCCATTGCCGCCGCTCGACGGGGGACGGGTGCTGAGCTGGCTGGTGCCGACCCGCTGGGCGCTGGCGCTCGACCGGATCGAGCCGTATGGAATATTCATCCTGCTTGGGTTGCTGTTTCTCGGGCTGTGGCCCCACGTCATCGGTCCCGCCACCGATGTATTTTCTCGGCTGATCAAAATGTTGCTTCAAATCTAAAAGGCCAATGCCATGCACAGGATACTTTCCGGCATGCGCCCGACTGGGCGCCTGCATCTCGGGCACTATCGCGGGGTGCTTAAAAACTGGATCGAGCTTCAACACAGTCACGAGTGTTTCTTTTTTGTCGCCGATTGGCATGCGCTGACGACGCATTACGAGACGCCCGAGGGCATCGAAGCCAGCGTTTGGGACATGGTGATCGACTGGTTAGCGGCGGGTGTCAGTCCGTCCTCTGCGACCTTGTTCATCCAATCGCGGGTACCTGAACATGCGGAACTGCATTTACTGTTGTCGATGATCACCCCGCTGGGTTGGCTTGAGCGGGTGCCGAGTTATAAGGACCAACAAGATAAATTGCGTGAGAAAGATCTCGCAACATACGGATTTTTAGGGTATCCGTTACTGCAAAGTGCCGATATCCTGATCTACAAGGCGGACGGCGTCCCGGTCGGCGAAGACCAGGTCGCGCATATCGAGCTGACGCGCGAGGTCGCGCGACGCTTCAATCATCTGTTCGGGCGTGAGATCGGCTTTGAAGACAAAGCCGAACTCGCGATTGCCAAGATGAGCAAGAAGGATGCACGGCTGTACCGGGAGAAGCGCAAGGCCTACGTCGAGAAAGGCGACCAGGCGGCCTTGGAAACGGCGCAGGCGCTCCTCGAAGCGCAGCAAAATCTCTCAGTCGGCGACCGCGAGCGCTTGTGGGGTTATCTCGAAGGCTCCGGCAAGATTATTCTGCACGAGCCGGATGCGTTGCTGACCGCGTCGGCAAAGATGCCGGGTCTGGATGGGCAGAAAATGTCGAAATCCTACGGCAATACGATCGCGTTGCGTGAAGCGCCGGATGAGGTCGCGCGCAAGATCCGCACCATGCCGACCGATCCGGCGCGGGTACGCCGCACTGACCCGGGCGACCCAGCCAAGTGCCCGGTATGGCAGTTTCATCGCATTTATTCGGACGAGGCGCGCCGCGTCTGGGTGGACAACGGTTGCCGCAATGCCGCGATTGGCTGCCTGGAGTGCAAGCAGCCGATCATCGATGCGGTGTTGGAAGAACTCACGCCGATACGCGAACGCGCCGCCGAGTTGGAGCGCGAACCGGCACTGATCCAGAACATCATCAACGAGGGTTGTGAGGCGGCGCGCGATGTCGCACGCGATACGCTGGAAGAAGTCCGCAAGGCGATCGGTCTGAATTACCGCTGATCCCCGCCGATGCCACCGCAACCGGAAACCGCCGTTCAGACCGAGCTGCCTTTTGCCATCGTGCAAGGGGAGCCGCTCAGCCTGCCGCCGTCGGACCTCTACATTCCACCGGATGCGCTGGAGGTGATTCTGGAGGCATTCGAGGGGCCGCTCGATTTGCTGCTATACCTCATCAAGCGGCAAAACCTCGACATTCTGGATATTCCAATCGCGGAGATCACCCTGCAATACGTCAGCTATATCGAGCTGATGGACGTGATGCGCTGGGAGCTGGCCGCCGAGTATCTGGTGATGGCCGCGCTGCTGGCGGAGATCAAATCCAAGATGCTGTTGCCGCGGCCGGAAGCGATGTCCGAGGAGGAAGACCCGCGCGCCGAACTGGTGCGGCGCTTGCAGGAATACGAGCAGATTCGGCTCGCCGCTGAGCGTCTCGACGAACTGCCGCGTCTGGAGCGCGATATCGCCCTCACTCGCGCGGCCCCGCCGCCGCTCGAAACCCTGCGCCCGGAACCCGATGTGGGGATGGACGAGTTGATCGCCGTCATGCGCGATCTGCTCAAGCGCTCGGAAATGTTTGGTCGGCACCAGATCAAGCGCGAACGGCTTTCGGTGCGCGAGCGTATGGTCGCGATCCTGGAGCGGCTGGAATCGGTTGAACACTATACCGAGCTCGCCGCATTGTTCATGGTGACGGAAGGGCGGCTCGGCATCGTCGTAACGTTTCTTGCGGTGCTTGAACTGCAAAAGGAGCACGCGATCGACCTGATGCAAAATGCCCATCACGCCCCGATTTACGTCAAGCGTGCCGGTTGAGTGACCGACGCGCGCGCGGAGACGAGAAACATGGAACCGCAGCCACTGAAACGGATCGTTGAGGCGCTACTGATGGCCTCCGATCAGCCACTTAAACTTGAACGTATCGCCGAGATTGTTAATGACGGCGACTCGCACCAGGCGCGCAACGAGATCGCCGCCGCGCTCACCGCGTTGCAAATCGACTATGCCGAGCGCGCGGTCGAGTTGCGGGAGGTCGCTAGCGGCTTTCGCTTTCAGGTACGCACCGAGTTCGCGGTCTGGATCGGACGACTGCACGAGGAAAAGCCGCCGCGCTACTCACGCGCGGTGCTGGAGACCTTGGCCCTGATCGCTTACAAGCAGCCGACCACCCGCGCCGAGATCGAGGCCGTGCGCGGCGTGACGGTGAGTACCCAAATCGTCAAGACCTTGCTGGAGCGGCAGTGGGTCAGGGTCATTGGGCATAAAGATGTCCCAGGCCGTCCGGCCTTGTATGCGACCACCCGCCAGTTCCTCGACTACTTCAACCTCAACACCTTGGACGGATTGCCGTCGTTACAGGGACTGAAAAATGATGATGCGCCCAACCGTGAGCTGGAATTCCGGGAATTCGATTGAAGGGCTGCGAGCGCTGGCGCGCGGAGAAAGCGTCGATCCGCGCCCGCGCCTCGCGAGAATGGCTGGGCTTGTTGACTGCACGGTACGTCGATGGTGACAGATAAAACCGTATGACCGCACTTCAGGAAAGCATTGAAGAGCAGCGCGCTGCGCTGACGAACGTGTTGGCCGGGCCGATCACCGCGCTGGTGGAACGCTGCGTGGTGGCGTGGCCGGATCGCGATGGTTTGAATCAGGTGTTGCGCGCTCACCTCGCGCCGGTTCCGTATGCGAAATTTCTCTATGCGCTGGACAGCGCGGGCGTGCAGGTGAGTGATACCGTCAGCCGCAGCGGGCTGATGCCGGAGCATTACCGGCGCGATCGCGCGGATCGGCCGTACATGAATTCGGTATTGCCGTGCGTGGATTTCTGGTTGTCCGCGGCCTATATCAGTCTGCGCGCGAAGCGTCCGTCGCTGACCGCCTTGCACCTGGTACGTAAGAACGGCGCGGTGGTCGGATTCATCGGCGTCGATTTCGACCTGCGTGATCTGCCGCTGACGCGCGCGGTCTACCGCGAGCCCGACCACTGGCGCCAAATCAAGGGCGATCCGGCGATCCGCGGTCAGGTTTTTCATCAGTGCCGGATCGACAGCCCGCTCGATCGCGAGATTGACAACGTGCTCGCGGTGGTCGAGGCCTTGCTGATCGATCATGGGGTGTTTCAATGCAAACTCCATTTTTCAAGCAGCCGCGCCACGATTTTTCTGATGAGCGACCCCTACCGCTACCGGATTCTCGACTACGAGGCCTTGATTGACCCGGACATGTGTCTTGCCTATCCGCGCGAACAGTATCCCGCCGACGCGCTGGTGCCTGCCAACGCGATTCGCCCCCTCCTGCGGGTAATGCGCGCGTTGCGTTTCATTGACGAAACCTTTTACCTGCGCTCCGGCAGCATCAACATCTTTAACGGGATCGTGAGCCTGACCTTTTCCTGCGACGGCTCGCACTACATGCGCTACGACGAGTTTCTGACCAAAGGCAGTGATTTCTGGGTCAGTTCATCGTTGGGCGGCGAAGCAGCGCTGGCTTGAGCGCGCATGGCGGCATTTTATTGGCACCGGGAGTTGAGGTTATATGTTGATTGAACCAGCCGAAGCGGCACCGCGCAGCCTGCGCGAGCGCGTGAATGCGCGGGTGGAATCACGGTTGTTTCAGCGCGTTATCGTGGCCTTGATCATCGTGAACGCGGTGATTCTCGGGTTGGAGACCGTCCCGTCGGTGATGGCGCGAGTCGGGTCGGCCCTGATTCTGCTCGACCGGCTGATTCTGGCGGTGTTCGTGGTCGAGATCGCGGCACGAATTTTCGCGCAGGGCTGGCGCTTCTTCACCCGCGCCTGGAATCTGTTCGACTTCTTGATCGTCGGGATCGCGTTGGTGCCCGCGAGCGGACCGCTGCAGGTGCTGCGGGCATTGCGCGTGCTGCGGGTATTGCGGCTGGTATCGGTGGTGCCGCAATTGCGCTTCGTGGTCGATTCGCTGCTGCATGCACTGCCAGGCATCGGCTCGATCGCGGCCTTGATGGTGGTGCTGTTTTACGTGTTTGCGGTGATGGCCACGGGCTTGTTCGGCGCTGAACACGCGGAGTGGTTCGGCACCATCGGGCGCTCGATGTATACCCTGTTTCAGGTCATGACGCTCGAAAGCTGGTCGATGGGGATCGTGCGCCCGGTGATGGAAACCCACAGCCTGGCCTGGTTGTTTTTCATCCCCTTCATCCTGATGGCGACGTTCACGGTACTGAACCTGTTCATCGCGATCATCGTCAACACGATGCAGACCTTGCACGACGCGAGTCAGGGTAAGGCGGAAGCCGAAGCGTCAACGACTGAGGCCGCGGATGAGCAGACCCTGGCGCGCGAGATCCAGTCCCTGCGCGAGGAATTGCGGGTGATGCGTGAGCTGCTGGTGCAGCGTGGAAGCGATGCGGGGCGGTGAACACCTACCTCGACCGTTACTGTGAGCGCGTCGAACCGGGGCTCTGGGCGGAGCCTCTGAACGTTGTCTCCAATCTTGCATTCCTGCTTGCCGCAGGGATGCTTTTTCGCGCCTACCGCGCGCAACCCGTTCACGCGCCGGAGCTGCCCTGGCTGATCGGGTTGGTCGCGGCGATCGGTGCTGGCAGCGGACTCTGGCATCTGTTGGCTCGGCGCTGGGCTGAGTACGCGGACGCACTGCCGATTCTCGCTTTCATCGGTCTCTATTTCCTGTTCGCGCTCTATCGCTTGGTGACGCCGGTATGGTCCCGCGTCATGACGGTTTGGGTCGGATTCCATTTGCTCAACGCAGCGGTTCAGGTGACTCTACCGGCGGAACTCGGCAACGGTTCGGGATTTTATCTGCCGACGTGGTTGACGTTGTTGCTGCTGGCGCTCTATCTCGGTGGCCGGCGACATCCGCAAGCCGAGGTGTTCGGGTGGGCCGCACTGCTATTTCTACTCGCGCTTGGCCTGCGTACGGTGGATCTCACGCTATGTCCGCGCGTGGCATTTGGTACCCATTTTCTTTGGCACCTTATGACCGCGGGCGTGCTTTACCTGCTGGTGAGCGGCTTGATCGCCGCGGCGCGGCGCGATGCGGTCAGTCCCTAAGCGATTCCCAGGCGGCGATCAGGGCAACGGCGGCCGCGTCGATCTCGACCGCGGTGGTGAAGCGACCGAGTGAAAAACGCACCGCGCCGTGCGCGCGTTCGGGTGCGCAACCCATCGCCGCGAGCACTGCGGACACCGCCTGCCGTCCGGAATGACAAGCGGACCCGGTGGCGGCGGCCACCCCGCGCGCAGCCGCCAGGAGTTGCCAGCCAGATAAGCCCGGAAACGAGACATTGAGCGTGTTGGGCAGGCGCTCGCTGCGGTGCCCGTTGAGTTGCAGTTGCGGAATCGCGCCCGCGAGCCGTTGCTGGAGTTGGTCGCGCAAGGTCGCCAACCGCGTGCTTTCCTCGGCGAGTTGTTGCCGCGCCAAGCGTGCGGCTTCACCCAGCGCAACGATCGCGGCGACGTTCTCCGTACCGGGGCGCAGTCCGCGCTCGTGGTTCGCTCCGAACAGGATAGGAACGAGCGGTGTGCCGGCGCGGACATACAGTGCGCCGACGCCTTTCGGGGCGTAAAACTTGTGTCCCGCAAGGGTTACAAGATCGGCGCCAAGCTGATTCACATCCACCGCGATCTTGCCCACCGCTTGCGCGGCGTCGACGTGCATCAAGGCGCCCGCTGCCTGCGCTCGAGTCGCGATCGCACCGATCGGTTGCACAGTGCCCACCTCGTTATTCGCCAGCATGACCGAAACCAGCGCCGTATCCCTGCTGACGGCGAGGATCTCGGGATCGACGCGTCCCGCGGTATCGACGTCGATCTCGGTAACGGTCCAACCGGCACCGGCAAGATGTCGCATCGGTTGGGTGACCGAGGGATGCTCGACCGCCGAGTAACATAGTTCGCGCCGCTCGGGACGGGCGCGCGCTACGCCGAGTATCGCGAGGTTATTGGCCTCGGTGGCGCAACTGGTAAAGACGATTTCGTCAGGCTGGGCACCGATCAGCGTGGCAACTTCGCCACGGGCGTGATCGACCGCGATCCGGGCGCGCCGGCCATAGACATGGTCCGACGATGGATTGCCGTAATCCTCGGTGAGCCAAGGCAGCATCGCCTCCGTTACGCGCGGATCGACCGGAGTGGTGGCGTTGTAGTCGAGGTAGATTGGGTCGTTCATAGCGGCGGAGCGGGGCGGGAAGGGCCCGGCGCCGGGGGGTGCGTCAGGATCTGCGCGCGGCGACGACCATCGCGGTAGAGGCGCAATTCCCCCGGTGTAAAGGCACCCCAGCCGGGCGTCTCGTCGAGCGGTTCGGTACTGACCAGCACGATCGGGTGCACGCCATCCGAGATTTCGCGTTCGTGCAAGCGATCGTGACCGTAAGCGATCAGATATTCGCCGTCGGAAAGCAGAAAATTGAACTGACCGTGGTGGGCGATCATCGCGCTGACATCTCCGAGTGCGGCCAACCAGTCCTCTGTGCGGCTGCTAACGTCCGGGTGGCGAAAAACATGGCTCAGTAGGTGGCAAAACGCAAACTCCGAATCGGTTTCGCCGTCGGGCGCGCAGATCCGTTCGACATTGGCCACCTCCAGAGCGACCGCCGCCGGCACCAGACCATTGTGGGCGAAGGCCCACATCCGCCCGCAACAGGCATGCAGGAATGGGTGGGTATTACGCTGCGTATTCACCGGCGGAAACCGGGCCTTGCGCACATGTGCCAGCAACAGATCGCAACGTAAGTGGTCGATCAATTCCGCGAACACGTCACTCCGGCTACCCGGCTCGGGCGACTTCTTGAGCTGGAACGTTCCGTTCTCACGCCACGCGACGCCCCAGCCGTCCGGGTTGTCGGCGATCGCGCCGCCACGGGCGCGAAACGCGGCCAGCGGCAGTGTCGTCGCGTCGAGCGGACGACTGGCGGAAAATCCGAATAGCTCACACATCGCTGGCGCGAGCGATTACGGCGCTGTGAGTCTCCGCGGTAGCCTCGGCGCCGGGTGAACTTACGCGTGGTCGCCATTGCTGCGACGCTTGTGCTTGTATTTGCATCACCTGCCTCCAGTGCCGGTAACTGACAGGATATCGGGTGTACGCGGCGAGCGAAACAGCGATATCCGCGCGCAGGTGCTCCGCGACCGGGTTCCGTTCGCCCCCTTCAGGTATTGCAGCCATGGATGGGAGTCGAACGACGGTGGGCGCGATGGATTGCGCCGCTCCACAGACGTCCATTGAGTGGCGGTTCGTGGACCTGCCGGTAGCGAGAAATGGAGGCTTGGCGTGTTCCCAGGATGCGCCACTGCGGTTGCTGCGCCGGGCGATCGGGTACAATCAAAGGCGCGGCCTGGTCTGTGAACCAAGCTCAGGCCGAAATAGTCGAGCGACCCGCTGCAGGGTGAGGTCGGCAAAATAAATTTCGCGCGGCATCGATGCCGCCAGAGGACCGCATGAGTAATACCAACACCAAAACGATGGCGCTTTTTTGCGATTTCGAGAACATCGCACTCGGGGTCAGGGACGCCAAATACGCTCGTTTCAATATCCAGAAGGTGCTTGAACGCTTGTTGCTGAAAGGCAATATCGTGGTAAAAAAGGCGTACTGCGACTGGGAACGTTACAAGGAGTTCAAGGCGGCGATGCATGAGGCGGCCTTCGAGTTGATCGAGATTCCGCACGTGCGCCAGAGCGGCAAGAACTCCGCCGACATCCGCATGGTCGTTGACGCCCTTGATCTGTGTTACACCAAGTCGCACGTCGACATGTTCGTGATCATCAGCGGCGATTCCGATTTCTCGCCGCTGGTGAGCAAACTGCGTGAAAACAACAAGCTCGTCATCGGCGTTGGGGTCAAGAAATCAACTTCGGATCTGTTGATCGCGAACTGCGATGAGTTCATCTACTACGATGATCTCGTCCGTGAAGAAAAAAAGCCGCGCCGGCGGCGCAGTAAATCGGCCGCGCCGGCCAAAGCCAATGGCAAGGCGGTGACCAAGGCCGAAACCGAGGATAAGAACGACGAGAATAAGCGCCAGGAGGCGGTTGATCTGTTGGTCGAAACGGTTGAGGACCTGTTCGAGGAGCGTAGCGCGGAGGAGAAGGTCTGGGGATCAATGGTGAAACAGGCCATCAAGCGGCGCAATCCGGGGTTCAACGAGTCTTACCACGGCTTTCGCACCTTCGGTAAGTTGCTGGAAGAGGCGCAGACACGAGGTCTGCTGACCTTGGAGTTTGATGAAAAATCAGGTGGCTATATCATCGCGAGTTTTACGGCGGACGATTGACGTCAGGTCCGGCAGGTGGTGCGACCGCGCGTGACCGCAAAGGCGCGCGAGTGGTCGCCGCGGGTGGCGCGCGGCAGCGGTGCTGCTTGCGCGCATAGGCGACGGTGAATGCTTAAGAGATCGACGAACGAACGCTTACGATGTCGCGAACGACCGATCATGCCCTGATTGAAGCGATCGCCACGCCACGGCGCGACGGCGAGGTTTGGCCCGGGGCGTGGTATGACGCGCAACTCGCGCGGCTGCGCGCTGGCATCGGTCAGCGGGTTTACTTGGTAGAAATCCGGGAGAGCGCGATTCATCTCGCGGTCCACCTCGATGACAAACCGCTCGAACTGCTTGCGGTGGTTGAGTTTCCGAAGCCCGATCCATCGCGCAATTTGTTACCGCATCTGATCGTGTTGAGCGACGGACGCGGCATTAATCTCGGTCGGGTGACGCGAATCAGCGTCGGGCAACCGTTCTTGCCCGCACCGCGCGATGTGTTGTTCGAGAATGCCCCGTTGCGGCAGGCACTGCTCGGTGACGAACGCACCCTGAACCGCGACCGCATCGCGGCGATCAGTCACATGAATCTGGCTGCATTGCTCGCGACTGCCACACTACCGCCGTTGGTGACCGACGCGTCCACGCCGATCGGATCGGATGCGGCGGTTGCGCCCGAGGAATCGGGCCTTTAACCCCGCGCCGCCAGGTAGGGGCTGGAAGATTGGGCGGCGCTCATCGCATTGCGCAACAGGTCGTTGATCAAGTTTAGCATCGCATCGGGGTTTCCGTTCAGCATTCGCGAGCGAACGGCGAGTGTCATCGCGAGGCTTTGCAAGACATCGCCGTCACTGATGTCCTTGCGCTCGGCGAGGGTCAGACTCAAGGTGTCGAGCAGGCGGGTAACCAGGCGCGAAACCCCTTCCTCGGAGCGTGTCTGCGGATGTAACGGAAACTCAATATCGTAGGCGCGGCCGGTGGCTGACAACGCGGTAATCGCAAGGGTTTTCATCGGCGAATCCTCTGGCGCTATTGTTATGACCCTCGATTTTCCCGCCTGGAAATGCAATGTAAGTTAAAAACCAGAATATTCGCGCGGTTGTTTCGTCTGGCACTTGCCACCCTAAACCCGGACATCCCGTGTTGGGAAGCATTCGTCGCTCGCGGGAGATGATAAACAGAAACTAATCATTCGATGCGAACCGTTGGCGAGCGAGGTAACCATGACGACACCCATCAACCGACGGCGATTCATCGCCGGATTGTTCGGATTTGCGACGGCGCCAGGTGCGGTCGCGGCGCAAATCCTGAAGACCACGCCGACGCAATCGCGCGGACCGTTCTATCCGCTCGAATTGCCGCTTGATAGTGACAACGATCTCACCCGGGTCGAAGGTCGTTCGCAGGTCGCCGCTGGCGAGATCACCGAACTCAGTGGCCGCCTGATCGGTCTCGACGGGCGCCCCCTGCGTGCGACACGGATCGAGATCTGGCAGTGCGATGCGCATGGCTACTACCATCATCCGCATGATCGCGGCGGGCAGGCCGATCCAGACTTCCAGGGTTATGGGCAGACCGTGAGCAATTCCGATGGCGAATACCGGTTTCGCACCATTCGACCGGTGGCGTATCCGGGTCGTACCCCGCATATCCACGTCGCCGTACATCAGACCGGCTCAAGACCTTTTGTTACCCAGATATACATCGCGGGCGAACCGGACAACACCGACGATATGCTTTTTCGCCGTATCCCGCACGAGCGTCGGCCGCTGGTCGAGGCGCGTTTCGAGACGGTCGCAAACGATGCGGATGCGCGTTGGCGGGCGCGTTTCGACATTGTTCTGGATGCCACGGCGGTCTAGAACCCAAACGAGGCGCGCGTGGTTCGGCCTGAACGCCGGCGATCCCGTCGCGTCGTCGATCTCAACGGGTCAGCGGCGTCGAGAAAAACCCCCGCCGGAGGGCAAGTGGCCTGGGTGTGGTGGCAAGGGGCGAGGGCAAAATATCTGGGCGGGTCGCGCGTCTATGACGATGTGGTTTTCGCAACGCAACCCACTGCATTCAAGGCCGCTCGCAGTCGGTGGCGGATATTTTCACAGGCTCTCAGTGCGCGGCGCGGTTGAGTGACACCCAGTGGGTCATGACGGTTTCATCCAGTTCCGCCTCTTCGATCAAGAGTTCATTTTTCTGCGCTTCCTGATCGAGTTCCTTGAAGAGTTCGGTAAGTTTAAGTACGTCCCGATTGGCTTGGGCGAGGGTCTTTTGGCGCGCTTGCAATTCGCGCTGAGCCGATTCGAGGTTTAGATAGGCGGTTTTGAGTTCCGCCTCAAGTCGCAGTTGTTGGAGCTTGAACTTGTCCAGCGTGTGTCGGAAGTCGTTGATCTTGCTGGAGGCGACAGGCTTGCCCAGCATCCCGAGAAACATCTCGCGTTCGCTTTCGGCGCGAAAGGCGCGGAAGGCCTCGTACTGCCGCGATTGTTCCTTTAGCAGATTGATGCATTCCTCCTGTTTGCGTTGCGCCTCGAATACCCGGCTCCGGGCGAGGCGCTCGCGATGTTCGCGAATCCGTAGCAGCATGAGCGGCTTATCGCTCATACCCCGGCGAGTTCTATCAATTGGGCGAGGGTGGCGCCGTACTCCGAGTTGTGAAACACGTCCTGTTGCAGCAAGGCCCGTATCGCCTGGATTTTCTGAATGGCCTCGTCGGCTTCGGCGTCGTGTCCGCGTTGATATTCCCCAACCCGAATCAGCAGCTCGATCTCGCGGTACTTGGCAAGCAGATCGCGCAGTTTGCCCGCTGCGGCGCGATGCTCGGGCGAAACGATCGCCATCATGACCCGGCTCAGGCTCTGCAGAATGTCGATTGCCGGATAGTGGTTCTTGGCGGCGAGTTCACGCGACAGCACGATGTGTCCGTCGAGGATCGAACGGGTCTCGTCGGCGACCGGTTCGTTGAAATCATCCCCTTCGACCAGCACCGTGTAGAACGCGGTGATCGAGCCCTTATCGGAATTGCCGGAGCGCTCCATCAGTTTCGGCAGCGCGGCGAACACCGAGGGCGGAAACCCGCGCCGCGTCGGGACTTCGCCGGCCGCCAGCCCGATCTCGCGCTGGGCGCGGGCAAATCGGGTGACCGAGTCCATCAGCAAGAGCACGCGCAGTCCCTGGTCGCGAAAATACTCGGCGATCGCGGTGGCGACATACGCAGCCTTGACCCGCTCCATCGCCGGGCGGTCGGAGGTGGCGACGACGAGCACCGACTTCGCCATGCCGGCTTCACCTAAATTGTGCTCAATGAACTCCCGGACTTCGCGGCCGCGTTCGCCGATCAGCGCAACCACGGTGATATCGACCTCGGCATTGCGCACCAGCATCCCCATCAGGGTACTTTTTCCAGCCCCGGCCGCGGCGAATATCCCCATACGCTGACCTTCGCCGCAGGTGACGAATGCGTCGAGGGCGCGGATTCCGAGCGGAACCGGCACTTCGATCATGCGCCGCAGCAAGGGGTCGGGCGGATCGGCGTTGACCGGGTAGGACTCGCTGCTGACGATCGGGACCGATTTGCCGAAGTCGATCGGCTGCCCCAGTCCGTTCAATACCCGACCCCGCAGTTGGGGTCCGACCGGCACGGAGAGCTTGGTACCGGTGGTGCTGACCTGGGTGCTCGGCGAGATGCCGGTCATATCGCGCAGTGGGGTCAGCAATGCGACGTCCTTTTCGAAACCGATCACTTCGGCGAACGCAGTGGTGGCTTCACCTGGCGAGTGGAGTATGCAGGTTTCGCCGACGCTGGCGCCCGGTGCGATCGCCTTGATGATGGTGCCGGCGACCTGGATCACGCGGCCACGTGGGACATAGGGCGTATAATTACGCACCGTTTCGCGCAATATCGTGCTGAGATAGTCCAACATCATGCGGAGTTTTCCGCGGGCGCAAGGCCGATCTTGCCGAGCGGTTGCACGGTAATTTCCGGCGCCAATTCCTGGAAGGAAAGCACGGGGACTTCGTAAAATTCGAGTTCGATCAGCTTGCGCAGATGGCGGCGCAATTCCATGGTCGTCAACAACACGACCCGGGAATAGTTGGCGAGACTGGCGCGTACGTTGGCGCGGATCGAACTCAGTAGCTGTTGCGAAACCTCGGGATCCAGCGCGAGGTAGCTGCCGGTTGGCGTCTGCCGCACACTGCCGCGCAACGTATCCTCGATCGCGGGATCGATGAGGTAGACCGGCAACAGATTATTGCCGGCGCTGAAGCGGTAACTGATCTGGCGCTTGAGACTGATCCGCACATATTCGCAGAGCTGCTCGGTGTTCTGCTCCTTGGGCGCCCACTCCACCAAGGCCTCGAGAATCAGCCGCAAATCGCGAATCGAGACGTCTTCAGCGACCAACCGGCGCAGGATGTCGGCGAGTTTTCCCAAGGGTAAGGCGCGCAAGGCTTCCTTGATCAGTTCCGAATACTGCTGTTCGACCTGTTGCAGCATCTGGTGCGTTTCCTGGATCCCGACGAACTGACTGGCATTGCGATGCAGTACGTGCGCGAGGTGACGACTCAGGATTGCCGGCGGCGACAGGACTTCGATGCCGTGCGCGTTGAGTTGCGGCCGGTACTTGGGATCGATCCAGACGGCCGGCTTGCCCGGCAGAAACTCCTGATGAGCCTGCACCGGGATATTCAGAATCTGAAGATCCTCGACCCCGTGGGTCGACAACAAGCGGTTGATGCCAAGCGAACCCTTGCCGACCGGGATCTCGTGCACTGTGATGACGTAGCCGTCACGCTCGACCTCGGGTGTGAAGCGCATGTGCACCCCCGGGAACGGCACGCCCAGCCGTTGATGCAGCGCCTTGCGGACCTTCGCCAATTCTGGATTCAGCACCGCCGGCGCCAGCGCCGCGCGGGCGGATAAAGCGACGTCGAGCAACACCGGAACGTTGGGAGCCTGATCGCCCTTCGCATCGCCGGCAACCGCTGCCATCTTGCCATCGGACGAGGAGAACCCAGAGACGTCCTCGACCAAGGCATGGGCCGGCGCATCGCGCATGCGGGTCAGGGTGAGCCCGATCGCACCGGTCACCGCGCCGAGAATCAGAAACACCGGGGCCGGAAAGCCCGGAATCATCGCGAACCCGACCATGATCGCCGCGCCGATCAGCAGCGCGTTGGGTTGCGCGAGCACCTGATTGCCGATGTCGGCACCGAGATTGGAGCCATCTTCGGAAGCGACGCGGGTGACGATGATCCCCGCGGTGATCGCGATGAACAGCGCGGGGATCTGCGTCACGAGTCCGTCGCCGATGGTCAGGATCGAATACAGCTCGAGCGCGTCGCCGGTCTCCATGCCTTGCTGGAAAACTCCGATCGACAGGCCACCGATGATGTTGACCAAAATTATCAGGATCCCCGCGATCGCGTCGCCCTTAACGAATTTCATCGCGCCGTCCATCGAGCCGTAGAGTTGGCTCTCGCGCTCGAGATTGGTGCGGCGCTTACGGGCCTGCTCGATCGTGATCAGGCCCGCGCGTAAATCGCTGTCGATGCTCATCTGCTTGCCGGGCATACCGTCGAGTGAGAATCGGGCGCTGACCTCGGCGACCCGTTCCGCGCCCTTGGTGACCACGATGAACTGAACCAGGGTGATGATTAGGAACACCACCAGACCGACGATCAGATTGCCGCCGACAACGAAATCGCCGAAGGTGAAGATGATCGCGCCAGCGTCGGCCTGCAACAAAATCAGCCGCGTCGTGGTAATCGAAAGCGCCAGACGAAACAAGGTCGTCAGCAGCAGCACTGCGGGAAACGCCGAAAACGCAACTGGCGACTGGATATACACGGCGACCATCAGCAGCACCACCGAAGTACCGATATTGACGGCGACCAGAGTGTCGACGAGCCAGGTCGGAATCGGCAGGATCATCATGAAGATGATCGAAACCAGCATGATCGCCAGCGCGATGTCGCTGCGCCGCGTGAGCGCGAGTAGAGGGGTTTGCAGACTCAAAAACATTAGGGGTGTCGTTGCTCGTGGATGAATGTGGTCATACTTTCGCGCGCTGTCTCGTGGTCCGCGCGGCCGGCAAGCGCGCGCGCCCTGAGGGCATGAAAAATCGGTGGCGGCGTCCCGGATGGGCGGGTCGTGTGCGCGAGCAGCACGAGCACGTCGTCGAACTCCGCCAGTTGCAACCGCGCGTAGGCCAACGACGCGGTGAGGTTCAGGTCGGTAGGGCGTAACGCGTGTAATGCAGTGAACAGGGTCTTGGCCTTGCCATACTGGCCGTGGCGGAGCAGCAGGTAGCCCAGTTGTTGCACCGCTGCGAACTGCGCGGGAGTGAGCGTGACGACATCGGAGGCCCGTACCTGGGGTGATTCGCGATTCATCGTTGCTCGCTCCGCTGCGCCCAAACGCCGCGCCTCATCCGTGCCGCGCGTCTTTGCGCTGTTGTGACACCTCGCCGAGCAGCGTGAGTTCGTCGGCGAGCAAGGCGGCAGCTGATGCGAACTCGGGCCGATCGCCGCGCCGCGCGAGTCGCTCGAAGCGGGATTTTGCCGCGTCGAGCAGCGCGGTGTACTGTGAAGGCAGCATCAAATATCGGTCGGAGACCGCCGGGCGTAATGTCGCCATTACATAAGCGTCGACGTTCCGGGTATTCGGAATCGCGGTGGAATTCGCCGGAGTGGACGAGGTTAATTTCGTTCGGGCCGCCGGGTCGGTCGGCGGTCCGGCCGCGGAGAGGTGCGATCGTGGCGGGGTCGCGGATTCGATATTCGCGCTTGGCACAGGGGTTGGTTTCCACTCGGGTTATCGGATTGTGGTTTCGATCGATCAGGTGAGCTGGGTACCATGCGGTTCGCTCCAATCCGCCGGTAGCGTAGGCGCAAACGGCAGGAGTCGATCCAGCCCGACGCCGCGCAAGACCGCCTCGGCATCACCGCTTGCCGTGACGATACGCAAGGAGCCGCGTTCGCGGAAACCCAGGTACACCGCAAGAATCAATTTCAAGCCTGCGCTCGTGACGCAGCTGAGATCCCGGCAATCCAGCGCGAGATGCTGAATCTCACTGTCCTGTAGCGCGCGGGCGACATGCTCGAGGTCGGGGCTGGTGGTCGCATCGAGCGAGCCGCGCAAGTGAATGACCGCCCGGCCATCGCTTTGTCTGGTTTCGATTTTCAATCCGCTCATGTTCCGGTCGCTGTTATTCTGTTGTGGGTGCCAAAAGGCCACCCGAGACGTCTCGTGTTCGGCGTTGCGACGCGAGAGGGCTGCGAGGCGGTCGGCACGCGCTCAAGCTGAAAATGCCGAACGCGACCCCGTTTCGTCGTCCTGCCCGCAGGTAACGTCTGCCCCGTCAGCTGCGTAGCCGGTCGCTGCTATGAGACTGCGGAAGACGGTGGTTGGTTCCCGCGAAATGTCGGCGAGCTATAACGAAAGTCATAATGGCCCACCGCGGCAAGGACTAACAAACAAAACGTTTTTGGGAACTATTGCGTCGGCCGGAAGTCGAAATCAGCCACAAGCAACCCGATCGTCATGAATTCCAGCCATGAATTGTTCTAGACCTAGCGGTACGCGAACGCTGCGACTGTTGAGCTTCGCATTCGGCGTGTGCGGCCTTTTTTTAGTCACCCCTGTTCAGGCAGCCGAGATTCCGTGGACGACGAAAACGTACTCGCACTATTCCAACAGCGAGCCGCTGCGCAACATGGTCAACAGCTTTTTCGGTAGCCACGGCGTTCCCGCTATCGTGAGCAAGAAGATCAAGGACGTCGTCAGCTTGAGTTTCAGCGACATATCGAACGACGAAGTGCTGGAGCGGTTGGCGAAGACCTATAATCTCACCTGGTACTACGACGGCAATGTCGTCTATGTTTATCACATAGACGAGATTCAAACCGGAACGCTGATGCTCAAGCATATCAGTGTCAAGGAATTCACCGATGCGATCGAGCGCATGGGAATCTACGATCCGCGCATATCCTGGACCCTTTCGGAGCGCGACGGTTTGCTGCATTTCGCCGGCCCTGCGCGGTACGTCGAAATGGTCATGGAATCCGCCAAAGTCATTGATCGCGCGCCGGTGGCGCAAGCGCTCGGCGTCGCCTATCGCTGGATTGACGCGCGCGGGGTCAGAAACTTGAGTTCCGCGCCGCCGTCGAAGGATGTCGTCAACTACGAAGTGGTGGACCTCGGTACGTTTCAGGTACAAGCGCGGTAATATGATATGAGGGGCAACACGGCGACCGCGGCGCAAAAATCGTTTGCTTGGGAGGCATCGAGGCAGGGGCACACCGAGGCGCGAAAATGCTTCATGCGCGTGCTTTCGGGTCCGAACAAGGGCGCCGTGGCGCTGATCCGCGAAGGTGTTCACCGTGTAGGCGCTTCGTTCGAAAATGATTTCGTGTTGATGGGGCCTGGTGTAAACAAACATCACCTTGAGTTGCGTTTCGTCGATGGTGTGGTTTCGGTACGAACGATCTCGGGTGACGTTGAGATCTCCGGGCGCGCGGTGGGCGAGAATCCGGTGACGGTATTCCCGGGATCGATTTTGTCGCTCGGGAGCGTCGATCTCCTGATCAACGTGAAAGCAGCGCCGCGACAGCCGCCGCGTGGCGCTCGCGGCGGTTCGGCCAAGCGTGCCTTTTTGCGGGGTGAGGATTGGCTCAGGCATGCACGCCTTTTCGAAGATACAAGTCCGGGACAACCCAGGCGATTGCGTTTGCCAAATCTTACGCGGATCGTGGTATTGGGAATACTGGCGGCTTTTTTGATGCTCTCGCTCACCGGAAAGGACGTGGTTGGAGGCCATCGCCCCGCGGTCGCGCCGCAACCGACGGCACCGCAAGTATTGACCAGCGTCTTGGCGGCGTTGCCTGCGGATGCCGAGGTCGCAGTGCAGCAGTCCGGCGGTGGCCGCACCCAGGTGGTTGGGCATGTATTGACATCGGATCAAGTGCGCACCTTGCGTAAGGCCCTCGATGAATCTGGAAGCGCGGCCGACTTACGCGTGATCAGTACCGAGGAACTCGCCGCGTCCGCGCGGAAGGTATTGAGCGCGCTCGGGTTGAACGGAATAACGGTCATGCCGTCGGCACCCGGAAAGTTGGCGTGGTCGGGAATGGTCCGGCACCCGGATGAATTGCACGCGGCGTTGGTGACGATCAAGAGCGATATTCCGCGCATCCTGGATATCAACACCAAGGAC
The DNA here is from genome assembly GCA_964620675.1 of uncultured Thiotrichales bacterium. Lineage (GTDB taxonomy): Bacteria > Pseudomonadota > Gammaproteobacteria > UWMA-0217 > UWMA-0217 > CAYSFW01. The sequence goes on from CAZUJU010000009.1 coordinate 63,725, forward strand.
GTATTGACCCTGCCGGTACTGGCCGATGAACTCTCGGGTGCGCTTGCCGAAGTTGAGCCTCTACGCCATTTAAAAGTTTCAATTGATGACACTCGACTACATGTAAGCGGCGTACTATCGAATTCAGGCCAAGCCGATCTCGACGAGTTACTGGCGCGTTTCATGATCAGCCGGAACGGTGTGCCGGACGTGCGTAACGAAACACGGATCAATCAGACACAGGATTTTCGACTGAATATCAAAAGCATCAGCGTCGGCGGCAATGCGATACTGGAGCTGGTCGATGGGCAGAAGTACGGCGAAGGTTCGACCTTAAGCAATGGCATGGTACTAGAGAAAATATCGATGTCGTCGCTGATTCTGAAAGATGGTTCCAATTCAATTGAATATTCGGTAGGTGAGCGCAAATGAGTCAGACAGAGGGTGCGTATTTGAATCTTGAGGTTCAACTCAAGGATGATCGGCAGGGTGTTTTACGGGATACAATTCTCGGGGAATTGCAGGAGGAATCGCGCAAGGTCAGATCCCTGATCAATGCGGGTGTCAGTCCAGATGATTACAAGAAGTTGAGCAGCGTTCTGATAGCCTATGAAAAGGCGCAGTATGTGGTTGAACAGATGTGGCCCAAGCTACAGAAGCTGAATTGATCGGACGCGGTGGATACGGGCGGTTGGCGACGTGTCACGGTAAGCATGAGTCCTGGTATCAGGGGTCAATCGCCAACGGTGTTTTGGCCACGAACGTCAATCGAGTGGAGCGTCGCGGCATGTTTGACTGTGCTAACGATTAAGGCGTACCGGAATCGGTACTTCAAAGTACCAATAACCTTAGAGGTGTGACAATGGGTAGTGAACTTTCAGGCGCAATGAGTTCGGCTGAGGCGAATTTCAGCCAGATGTTGAGCGCGCAAACGCAGATGCAAAACGCCGCAATGAACTTTCAGATGCAATCAACAGTGGAAAAAATGAAGTTCGATACCACCAAATCTGGCATCGAACGCATCGCCAGCGTCGCGGAATCGATGTCACAGATGACCGATCAACAATCGCAGCAAATCGCGCGATAAAGGGATCGACTGGATGCCGGCGCAGCGAGCGATCGCCCGTTGCGCCGGGCGATATAGAATGGCATTTGAGCAGGACGGAGTGAGATATGTACGACGTAGATGTCGAGATTTTGCGGCGGCTTTCAGAAATCGGGTATATGGCGAGTTTCAAGGGTTTTCCACAGGAAGGCGAGGAGATCATGGAGGGCGTGTACGCGCTGAAGCCGGAGCAGGTACCGGTGCAGATCGGTCTAGCGGTCGCGAAGATTTCCGCGGCCAAGTACGCGGATGCGATTCGGATTCTCGGTGAGATTGTCACGACGGGCGACCCGGATAACCTGACCGCGAAGTGCTTTCTGGGCTTGGCGCTCAAAGAGTTTGGCAAGATTAACGAGGCCGGAGAAATTCTGCGGGATGTCAGTACGCGCGGAGACGTCAATCAGAAAGCGGTTGCTTCGGTTTATTTACAGGATTGATCAGCTCCGATGGGTGATCCGGCATTTGCCGATTTCGCGTGGAGTTTGAATGGTACTTAGCGACGGTGTAATTCACCGAGCGATGGCGTGACGTGAAAGGTGTACAAACATGATCGAAGGCGTATCTCCGCAGCAATTACTAACGGACTCGTTTCTGTCCGGTACGACTGCCGGGCGCATGCAACCGCCTTCGCCGGCGGCGATCGAGTATTTCGACCGACAGCTCGCGGGCGCCGCGTCGCAGGACCGCAGCGTCGCTTCCGGTTCGCTTGACACGGGTTTGCAGGGCGCTGCCCGAGTTCCGCAGGGGGAGTCCGCAAACTTCGACGTCATGAATCGGCTGGCAGGTATCAATAACGAATACGAAGGCGTCGTGCAGCGACTTCAGGATTGGCCAACGTTTCGTACCTACATGGAGCAACACGGCATTCTCGACGACAGCCCACTCGCTGAGCAGTCCGGACCTAAACATGTGTCGAATGTCGACGAAGCGACGGGGGCGGGACTTGATCGCAAGGCGACGATCGAGGATTACGTCAGGGAGGGGATCGAGCGCATGGAGCAAATGCATCAGACCACCCAGGCGTACTACGGCGCGGGTGCCGAATATACGCAAGACTCGGCGCGCTGGTTCATGAGCACGGAGTTTTGGTTGACCAAGATCAAGGTGCTGACTTCAGCGGTTTCTCAAGCAGGAACTGCGGTTCGAACGCTATTTACGAGCCAGTAGCCCAAGCTACGGAACTGCGGTGAGGAATGGTCCCGGCTTCGTTTGCGTTAAGCCGGGCGGTGACTTAAGCCACGCATAAACATATAACCTTTTACATATTGGGCTCGGGGAGTAAGTGAGGTACGATCCTAGTCGAGCACAAGTGGCAAAGCAACAGGTTGCCAAGGCCTGTTGAGTTCACGCGAATGCGCGACAGCCCCTGATTCGAGGTTGATATGAGTAACATGCTAGATCCAAATGACCTGCCGTTGCGGCAGCTGCTGAATATCTACCAGCCGAAAGAGGATGGTGAGTCACGCAAATTGTCCAAATCCGCCCTGGCCACGCGCAAGGATGATGATGCTGGGCGAGCGCAATTGTTTCTGGAGCCCGCCGGCGCATTTGAGCGCGACGTCGATATTCATTCCGAGATCAACAGTCTTTTGATCAAGGTTGTGCAGGATATCAAATAGGGCTTTCACGTCATCCAATCGATTCAATGAAAATCCCGCGAGCTCGTGACGAGCGCGCCAAGCCAGTCGGTATGATCGACAAGTTTGTCGGCGACGACGTGGATCACCATTCCTTCGCGTTCGACCTTGCCCTGCACCAGCAGCAGTCTGCCCTGTAGTACTTCGCGGCGAAAGCGCTCGCTGATCCGCGCCCAGACAATCAAGTTGGCAACCCCGTGTTCGTCCTCCAGCGTAATGAAGATTGCGCCACTGGCGCTGGCCGGATGTTGGCGGTTGGTGACCAGGCCGGCCAGACGTACCCGACTGCCGTGCGCGCGGGTGGACAGGTCGCGCGTCGAGATCCAGCCGAGGCGAAGAAAGCGCGGGCGGAGCAGTGCAAGCGGATGGCGGCGCAACGTCAGGCCAAGACTCGCGTAGTCTCCGGCAATGTCCTGTCCCTCGGTCGGGCCGGGAAGGCGCGGGGGTTCATCCCGCACGGCGCTGTTCGCCAGCAGCCCCGGCAGGATTTCGCTTCCAAGTGCCTCCCAACGGGCGCGGTGGCGGTGACCGGCAAGGCTCGCAAACGCATCCGCGGCGGCCAGTGCGTCGCGGTCGCGCTGATCCAGGCGGGCGCGGCGAATCAGTTCGCCAAGATCGCCCACCATTCCGTTGTTATCCCTGCGTATCGCCAGCAGACGTTCGGCCCCAGCACGGCTCAAGCCCTTCACTTGGTGCATGCCGAGCCGGAGTGCCAGAGCGCCATCGGTGCCATGCTCCAGCGTCGATTCCCAGGCGCTTCGCAAGGCATCGACCGGGCGAACCTCGACCTGGTGTCGGCGCAGATCCTGCACCAGTTGCGAAGGCGAGTAGAAGCCCATTGGCTGGCTGTTGAGCAAGGCGCAGGTGAAAACCGCCGGGTGGTAATGCTTGAGCCAAGCGGAGACGTATACCAGCAACGCAAAGCTCGCGGCATGCGACTCGGGGAAGCCATATTCGCCGAATCCCTTGATCTGATTGAAAATTTGTTCTGCAAAATGATCCGCGTAACCGCGTGCACGCATGCCCTCGACCAGGCGCTGGTGGAAGTATTCGAGGCGATAGCTGCGCCGCCACGAGCCGATGGCGCGGCGTAATTCGTCCGCCTCGCCGCCGCTGAAACCCGCCGCGACCATCGCCAGTTCGATCACCTGCTCTTGAAACAAGGGCACGCCGAGGGTGCGTTCCAGCACCCGTCGGACTTCTGCGCTCGGGTAGGTGACTGGCTCTTCGCCCCGCCGCCGCCGCAGGTACGGATGCACCATCTCGCCCTGGATCGGCCCGGGGCGCACGATCGCGACCTCGATGACCAGGTCGTAGTAATTCGCCGGCTTTAATCGTGGCAGCATGTTCATCTGCGCGCGCGATTCGATCTGGAACACGCCGATGGTGTCCGCACGCTGAATCATCGCGTAAACCGCCGGGTCTTCGGCCGGGACATCGGCGAGTTCGAGGTCGGGGCCTCCGTACTGGCGTAACAGCGCGAAACAGCGCTGGATCGCGGCCAGCATGCCGAGTGCGAGACAGTCCACCTTGAGCAGGCCGAGCGCGTCGAGATCGTTCTTGTCCCACTGAATGATTGTGCGCTCGGCCATTGCCGCGTTTTCCACTGGCACCAGGCGCGACAGCTGGTCGCGCGCGATGACAAATCCCCCAACGTGCTGCGAAAGGTGACGAGGAAAGCCGCGCAGCTCGCCGACCAGGTGTAGCAGGCGCACGAGCACCGGGTTGTCCGGCGCAAATCCGGCCTCGCGCAAGCGCTCCGGCGGGATGCCCTCGTCCCACCAGGCGAGCGTTTTGGTGAGCCGATCCACTTGATCGAGCGAGAGACCGAGCGCCTTGCCGGCATCGCGCAGCGCGCTCCGGCGGCGGTAAGTGATCACAGTCGCCGCGAGCGCGGCGCGGTGGCGGCCGTATTTCTCGTAGAGGTACTGCATGACCTCCTCACGGCGCGCGTTGTCGAAGTCGACGTCGATATCGGGCGGTTCGTTGCGTTCCCTGGACACGAAGCGTTCGAACAACATCGACACCCGTTCCGGGTCGACCGCCGTGATGCCGAGGCAATAGCACACCGCCGAATTCGCCGCGGAGCCGCGCCCCTGGCAAAGAATCCCGCGGGCGCGCGCGAACGCGACGATGTCATACACCGTAAGAAAATAATGCTCGTAGCGCAGTTCGGCAATCAGCGCGAGTTCGTGCTCGATCATGCGCCGCACTTTGGCCGGCGCGCCGGTCGACCAGCGTTGACGGATGCCCGCTTCGGTCAGTTGGCGCAGATGGCTGGTCGCGGTCTGACCCGTCGGCACCAGGTCGTCCGGGTACTCGTAACGCAGTTCATCGAGACTGAAGGTGCAGCAATCGGCGATGTGTACCGATTCGGCGAGCCAGGCGGGCCGGTAAAGCTCGGCGAGCGTCGTGAGGGGACGCAGGTGGCGTTCGCCGTTTGGGTAGAGCGCGAATCCCGCCGCCGCGAGCGGGATGTTGAGGCGGATCGCGGTCACCAGATCCTGTAGCGCGCGCCGGCCGCGTTTATGCATATGGACGTCACCGCAGGCCACCAGGGGGACGCCGGACCAGGCGCTGGCCTCGGCCAGGGCCGTGATCCGAGCCGTCTCGTCCGGCAGGTGCAGGCACTCGACCGCGAGCCAGGCCCGCTGTGGAAACCACGCGCTGAGCCAGATCAATCCCTCACGGAGCGTGAGCGGCGCCGGACTTATCCCGACGCTGCCGCCCGCGCATGCAACCGGCGTGCCCGCGCAATCGTTGGGTGCCGGTCGGACTTGTGATGACTCGGCAACAAAAGTGGGGGAGTGGTGCCCTTTCGTTCCAGACGAAAGGGGCGTCAAATCGCTATGGCGATTCTCCTCAAGCGAGCGACTCATCCGCGAGGAGCGGATTGAGCGGCGATCGCCGGCCCGCAGGGCGTTGGGCAGGAGGCCCGGAGTAAAAAATGCCCTCGCTCCCCCACTTTTTCGCCGTGCTCCCCCCAGGTCCGACAGGTGCTCGGGCTGCGCCGGGGCAGGGGCGGGTGCGTCTTGCGTGAGCGCGAATGCCGCACCGCTGGCGGTTGCGGTGGTTTCCGGCACCCACACCGCCAGGCAATCCGCGAGGGTGCCTTCGAGATCGGCGCGCCGCAATGCGTACTGGCCTTTCGGGCTGCGGCGGCGCCCGGTCGTGATCAATGCCGCGAGCTGGGCGTAACCCTCCCGGTTGCGCGCGAGCAGCACCAGCTTCGGCCCGTCCTCCAGGCGAACCTCGGTGCCAATCAAGAGCTTCAACCCGACCTCTTTCGCTGCGACATGCGCCCGGACCACGCCGGCGAAGGAACACTCATCGGTAATCGCGAGCGCCGCGTAGCCCAGTTCCGCCGCGCGCCGCACCAGCTCCTCCGGCTGCGAGGCGCCGCGCAGGAAGGTGAAATTGGTCAGACAGTGGAGTTCGGCGTAGGCAGTCATGTCGCGGCGCGAAGAGTAGTGTTTAAATATACACTACTCTTCGCGCCGATGATCCTGAAATCCTCGGTCGGATGGGTTCGGAGTACGGGTCACCGCTGCCATGGATCCACGCCCGGGTCGTGATGGAGCACACGGCGATTCCGCGCGGGTTACGATTTTCCGGGTTGCGCGGTGCATTTCGAATTCCGTTTCGAACCCCTCACGGAGGGACTACAAAACGCGTCGCTTCATACTTCAAACCGCACAATCGGCTCGGAGCGCTCATAAACCTGGGTGATGCGTTCGCCGTTCCAGACATAGACGAGGTGCGCGCCTTGGATCGGTGCGGAAACGGCCGGCGGACGCAACGCGGCGATGCATTCACCGCCGGGGTGGCGCACGCTGCGGTAATAAAGCCCCCATGAACCGGTTGCGCGCAGTGACTGGGCGTAGGCTTGCGCGAGCGGATGGTCGCCCGGGTCGGGGGCCGCGTCGTGTAATGGATCGAATTCGGGTAGGCGGATGTCGTGCAGCGGCTTTTGTACCCGGCCGATCCAGGCGCGCAGACTGAACTCGGTCTCGCTCAGGGCCGCGTGGCGAGCGATGCGTTCGCGGTGGTGCACGGTCTCGCGAATCGCGGTTTCGAGCGTACGCCCGGCGTAGTAAACACCGTAACTGCCATCGCTGAAGCGCGATGGCCAGCCAATGTGGGTGAATGCCGCCATGACAATGCTGGCCCCGGGTCCGCTCAGACGGTCGACCGCCGCGACCCGGTGCAGGTCTCCGGTTTCTTCGAGGAGGCGCGGATTGGTCCGCGTTTCCAGTTCCCACACGGCGCCGAGAAGGTCGGAGGGCACGTGGCGTTCGAAGAAGTCAATCGGTGGATAGCGGGTGGCAATGATGCGGTACTGCTTGCCGGGCGGCCGCAGGATTGCGGGCAGGGGCAGGGCTTCCAGGCCCGGTGAATTCATGCCGGCCTATTCAACCGCGCGCGGCGTCGAGGTAACGGCGGACGTCGGCCAGCGCGACCAGCGAACCGCTCAAGAGATAATCCAGCGGCGCGCGGCCTTGGAATAGCGGATCGCCGTTGGGGTTTTTCAACCATTCGCGCGCGCTGCGGTCGGAAAACAAAATATGCAGCGCCTTGTAGATGCCGAGCAGGTAGCTGATGCGATCGAGTGTGTCGCGCGAGAGTTGGCCGGCAAGATGTTTCTTCCATTTGAAAAAGGTCGAACGGGCCGGATCGCCGAGCAATACGCGCTGTTGTTCGTTGTCCAGGTTCCATTCGCTGGCAATCGAGAAGAACGCGGTCAGACCCGCTGCGGCAAGTTGGGCCTCGGAGTACTGCGGCGTGGCGATCGTATAGACGGACCTGTGATCAGCGATTTGCATGGCGGACAATTGTAAGTCTATAAAGAAACCATATATTCTAAATAGTCCACTTGGAGACTTATGTCAAGGGCCTTCGCGCACCGCCGAAACCGGATGGCGGAACAGAAGCATGCGGTAGCAGAACAGGCAGAGCATCCAGTCAAGCAACAGGGTCCACAGGTTGTGCGAAAGAAAATGCGCCCCCTGAATCAATCGGCCGAGCGAAAACAGCGTGCCTAATCCAAGCGCCACCCCGAGCGCAATGCGCGCCTCGCGCGGATGACGATCACGCAACATAAAAAACACGGCCAACAGCGAAAAGGCAGCGGACGCATGACCGCCCGGCCAGCAGCGGCCGGGTCGGCTCGCGGGCGGGCGCTCATCCAGTAGGGACGAGTAGCGCTCGCTGCCGCCGAATTCCTGGAGATTCCAGGGACATTGCACGTTGGACAGCGTTTTCAGTGGCCCGACGACACCGGTGGACAGACTGAGCGCCAACACCACGTAGGCGAGGCGCCGCCGCCAGTGGCGCCAGCGCGGCATAACCAGACTGGTGACGAAAGCCGCAATGCAGAATACCCCGAACAGCACTACGACTTTCCTGGCATAGTCATGGAGGATGTTCTCAAGCCAGAAGTCGTAGCGCCCAACGAACCCTTCGCCCGGCACGTAAAACAGCCGCGCAATCGCGAAATCGAGCGCGGTCGGGTCGAGTACGAGCAGCAAGCCCATCGCCACGAGCGGCAGACCGAAGCCGAGTCGAAAATTGAACGCGCGCGCCGCATGCGGGCTTTCCATGCTTGTCATTACTCGCGCCAACTCAGATGTTGACCCTTTGCGGTTTCTTCTTTCCACGCGATCAAGCCGTGGCGAAAGGCGTGACTTGCGCCTTGGTAGTAGGCGACATCGCGGCGTATCAGCGGATCCTCAAGATCAGCTGCCTGTTCGAGACTCCGCCCCAGCGCGTCGTCATGCCGGCGCAGGACTCCGCGGGGGCTCAGAATCGCGAGACGGTCGTCTTCGAACAGGCCGAGATGTTGATAATTACCAATCAGTGCCCGTCCGGCGCGGGCGTCATCGCGCAACACGTCGCGCCCGAAAAACGTCGAGCCGTAGTCGAAATTCAACAACCCAAGCAGGGTCGGCGCAAGATCGATCTGACTCGCGACTTGGTCGACTTCGCGTGGCTGTAACAGGGCCGGTGCGTGGATGAGCAGCGGAATGTGGTAGTTGGCAATTGGCAGGTCCTCCTTGCCCGCGCTGCCGGCGGTGTGATCGGCGACGATGACGAACACGGTTTGCGCGAACCACGGCTTCTCGCGCGCAGCCGCGATGAACTGACCCAGCGCGAAGTCGGTGTATTTCACCGCGCCCTCGCGGCCGGTACCCGGGGGGATATCGATACGCCCGGCGGGATAGGTGTAGGGGCGGTGGTTGGAGGTGGTCATCAACTGGAACAAAAAGGGTTTGCCGGCGGCGTGGTCGGTGTCGGCCGCGCGCAGGGCTTGCGCATAGAGATCTTCGTCGGCCATGCCCCAGGCGTTCTGAAATGTCATCTCGCTGGCGGCGACCCGACTCTGGTCGACGATGCGATAGCCGTTGCCGCTGAAGAACGCGTTCATATTGTCGAAATAGCCGCGGCCGCCGTAGAGAAACACGCTGTCGTAACCCTGCGCGTTGAACTGGCGCCCCAGGCTCGCGTGGCCGGATTCGCGTCCGATCCGTTTGACAATCGAGCGACCCGGGGTCGGCGGTATCGACAGCGTGATGGCCTCGAGTCCGCGATCGGTGCGGGTACCGGTGGCGTAGAAGTGGGTGAATAACACACTGTGCCGAGCCAGTTCATCGAGGTTTGGCGTCAAGCCCCGGGTGTCGCCGAAGCGACCGAGGAATTTCGCGCTCAGGCTCTCAATGGTGATCAGGACGACATTGAACCGCCGCGGCTTACCGACATTATTGACCTCACGCCGGATATCGAGCGGATCGTCGCTGCTAAAGCGCACGTTGGTCGCCCGTACCTCGTCCCGTAATAGATGCGCGACTTCCGCGTCGGGCAGGGTGGCATAAAATTGTTCGTAGTCGAGTTCGTTGTTGCGAAAGGCGGCAAAGAACTGAAACGGCCCGTTGCTCGCCAGTTCGCGCTGGTAGGCATTGCCGCCCAGACCGCGCGGCGCGTGCTGATCGATCACGAAATTGCTCAGAACGGCCGCGATCACGAGCGCCGTGAATGTCAACGCGGCGTGCTTGCCGCGCAACGGCGGTGCCGCCAGCGCGTACTGCACCGGTCGCCGTAAAGCCGCCCCCACGCCCAGCGCAACCACGGCGATCAATGCCAGCAATGGGTAAATCGGATACGACTCCAGCAGGTTGTCGACCACCTCCCGCGAGTAGACCAAGTAATCAACCGCGATGAAATTGAAGCGCACGCCGAATTCGTCCCAGAACAGCCATTCCGCTACCGCCGTGAATAGCATGATGAACACGCTGACGGTCACCCCGAGGTGCAGCCCGCGCCGATGCCAGGTTTGGCGCCACACTCGGTGCGGACAAAGGAGTAGATACAGCGCGAGTGGTAGACTGGCATACAGCAGAAAAGCCAGATCGTAGATCAAGCCGACCCCGAATGCTCCGGGCAGGCGGGCGGACTGCATCGCGACCTCCGTCCAGTGCACGACCAGCAGCGCACCGCGCGTGATGAAGAAGACCGCCAGCCACGCCAGCAGGATGATGGACAGGTAACGGAGTTGGGCGTATCGGAGCCAGGGCATCGCGAGATCCTCGATTGAATGAGCTGCCGCAGTCTGGCGCGTGGCCCGTGAGCGGCGTGTCAACGCGATGTGAAGAAAACGTCAACGCGATCCAACAGGATTACCGATGCGAATATTGGTCATCGAAGACAACCGCGACATCCTAGCGAATGTACTCGACTATCTGCAGCTCAAGGGCTACAGCGTCGATTGCGCCCAGGACGGCCTGAGCGGGCTGCATCTGGCAACCACCGGCCATTACGATTTGCTGGTGCTCGATCTCATGCTGCCCGGCATCGACGGCATTCAGCTCTGCAAGCGCCTGCGTGAGGAGGGGCGTAACCCAGTGCCGATCATCATGCTCACGGCGCGCGATGCGCTCGATGATCGCCTTGAGGGCCTTGGCGCGGGTGCTGACGATTACTTGATCAAACCCTTCGCGCTCGCCGAACTGGTCGCGCGTATCGAAGCGGTGCTGCGGCGCAGTCAGGGCACGCGCGCACGGCAGCTCGAGGTCGCCGATCTCGTCTACGATCTCGACACCTTGCAGATCAGTCGCGCCGGTCAGGCGCTCAAGCTCAATCCACTCGGGATGAAACTGCTGGCCATCCTGATGCAGAAAAGTCCTGCGGTGGTCCGCCGCGAAGTCCTTGAGGAAGCGCTCTGGGGGGATGCCTGCCCCGATGGCGACAGCCTGCGCAGCCACATTCATCAACTGCGGCGGGTAATCGACAAACCGTTCTCGACCCCGTTGCTGCACACCCTGCACGGCGTTGGCTATCGCCTTTCGGAGCACGCCGATGGGGGCTAAGCAACCGTTCGAGTGGCGTATCGTCATCGCCTTCGTGCTGCTGACGGCGCTGGTCAGCGGCGTGTTTTCGCTCAGCATCGTCGCGGTGGTGCATTTTGTCGAAGAACACCTGGTCTCCGAAGAATTGCAGCGCGAGTTGAACTCGGTGCTACGCGAGGATATTCAATACGATCGACCGCCGCGGCTCGATTCGCGCACCCGGTTTTTCGCCACCGATCTGCCGCAGTACGCGGTGCCTGAACGATTCGCGCGCCTCGACGCCGGTTTTACCGAAATCGTCGATGAGAGTGGCGCGTATTACGCCTACACCCACCAAAGCAACGGGCACCGCTACCTGCTGGTGCGCGATCAGCACGAGTTCGAAGCGCGTGAACAGGCGCTGTTCAATGTGGTCCTGGCCGGCTTTCTACTGACGATCGCCGCCGCTTGGGGCCTTGGCCGCTTCACCGCGCGTGCGATCATGGCACCCGTCAGCCGACTCGCGCGCCAGGTGCGCGACCTCGACCCAACCCGACCCGCAGTGGCGGCGCTCGCGTCGGATTACCCGGCTGACGAAGTCGGCCAACTTGCCGCGGCCTTCGATGCCGCGTTGGGTCAGGTGAATCGCTTGCTCGAACGCGAACGCCTGTTCACCAGCGACGTCAGCCACGAATTGCGCACCCCGTTGATGATCGTGGCCAGCTCTTGCGAACTCCTGCGGGAGTCGTCCATGACCCCGCGTCAGAGCGAACAGCTTGAGCGGATCGAGCGCGCGAGTGAGGAAATGCGCGACTTGGTGCAAACCTTCCTCCAACTCGCGCGGGGTACGCCCAATGCGATGGTGTCCGACGCCGACAGAACCCTGTCCGAAGTTGCGGTGGAACAGGCGCAACGCTGGCGGTGGCTGTTTCAGGATAAGGGGCTTGAATTTCAATACGTCGAAGCGACACCGGATCACGGCCACTACAATCCGACCCTGTTAGGCGCGGTCATGGCGAATCTGTTACGCAACGCCTTGCACTACACCGAACGGGGACATGTTCGCCTGATCGTCGAATCCGGCGGTTTTCGGGTCGAAGACAGCGGCGTTGGCATCCCGGCTGCGGAACACGACGCGGTATTTCAAACCTTCCGGCGCGGCCAAAGCGCGCGCGGCGAGGGTCTCGGGCTTGGCTTATCGCTGGTCAAACGGATTTACGCGCGCCAAGGGTGGCGGATTTTCGTGCACGCAGGTGACGCCGCGGGGACCTGCTTTCGGGTATCGTTATCCGAGCACTGAACCTCGCGGGCGTTGGAATTTTTCACATCTGTAGTTTTGCTTGAGCGCCCGGCCGTAGTACGACTTGCAGTCGCCGCGGCGGGCGAAGCTTCACGCGGCGCGATTCGATCGCGGTCGTGGCATAATTTCGGCGAACCGGCAGAGGTCACGCTCACACCGTAAGCGCTGCCGGACTTGCGGGCTCGTCGGTCGGTGTGAGAGGCCGGGAGTCGTTCACCCTTTGCTTGCAGGACCCACCCATTCCATCGACCACACCTGACCATGCCGAGCGCTTACGCCAGAATCCGTGAAGACGAGAGGCCCGTGGCGTGGCCTTGAACCCAGATGCCACCGCGGCGACCGATCTGCGCTGGATGCAACGTGCGCTCGAACTCGCCGCCGTCGCCGAAGCGGCGGGAGAGGTGCCGATCGGTGCCGTGCTGGTGCGCGATGATGCCTTGATCGCGGAAGGTTGGAACCAACCGATCCAGGCGCATGATCCTACCGCGCACGCCGAAATCGTGGCGCTGCGCCGCGCGGGGCAGTCGCTCGCGAATTATCGGCTGCCTGGTACCACGCTCTATGTCACCCTCGAACCCTGCCCGATGTGCATCGGAGCGATGATCCACGCGCGCGTCGGGCGGTTGGTGTTCGCGGCGAGCGATCCAAAGACCGGCGCCGCAGGCAGTGCATTTGAGCTATTGCAGGACCCGCGGCACAATCATCGGATCGAAGTCACCGCGGGCGTCATGGCGGCCGAAGCCGCCGCGCTGTTGCGCGCCTTTTTTCGCGCCCGACGCTAAGCGTCGGACTCTTCATTCGCCACAGCGAATGAAGAGGGGCGGCAGACGAGCGCAACGCGGCGGCTCCATTCAACCCTACAGAGCCATAGCATGATCGTGAAAAACAGCTGGATTCTCTTGGCCGCGTCCCTGGTGCTGGCCGGTTGCGGTGGCGAGCCGCAGACAAACGAGCCAACCAGTGGCGCCGCGCCAAACATTGACGCCTCACAATCAAAGGCAACCGCGCGAGCCGAGCGAGTCTACGCTGAGGCGACCGTCGCGATGGAACTCAAACCGATCTCCCCTCATGTGTATTACGTCATGGGCGCGCCGGGGGCCGCGACGGATAACCAGGGCTTTATTTCCAACGCCGGTGTCATTATCACCACCGATGGTGTGGTGTTGCTCGACGGCCTCGGCACTCCATCGCTTGCGGAGAAACTGCTTGGCCTGATCCGGAAGAAAACCGATCTGCCGATTCGCTACGTGATCGTCACCCATTACCACGCCGACCACATCTACGGGTTACAGGTCTTTCAGGACGCCGGGGCAAAGATCATCGCGCCGCGCGGCGCCGATCTCTACCTCGCCGCCGCGAACGCCGAGACTCGCCTCGACGAACGCCGCACCTCGCTGTTCCCGTGGGTGGATGAGCGCACGCGCCTCGTCGTGCCGGACGAATACATCGACGCCGAGCGCGAAATTGAACTTGGTGGGGTCAAGTTGCGCCTCGATTATCTCGGCGCCGCGCACTCGGACGGTGATTTGAGTCTGTACGTGCAGCCGGACAATGTGCTGTTCACCGGCGATCTGATCTTCGAGGGGCGGATTCCGTTTGTCGGCGACGCCGAAACCCGGCAATGGTTGGCGACCCTTGAGCGACTCGAACAAGCGCAACTGACAGCGCTTATTCCCGGTCATGGTCCCGCTGCGCGCGATCCGCAGGCCTCAGTGCGCACAACCCGGGAATATCTCGCCTACCTGCGTGAACAACTGGGTGTCGCAGTGGCCGATTTCACGCCATTCGATGAGGCGTTCGCCGCGATCGACTGGTCGCGATTCGAAAAGCTGCCCGCGTACGAGCAGGCACATCGGACCAATGCCTACCAGGTCTATCTCGCACTCGAGGCTGAAGGGTTCGAGTAAACCCGGACCGTCGAATCCCAACGCCGAATCTCGCGCCGCGC
>CAZUJU010000010.1:0-11533 GCA_964620675.1 uncultured Thiotrichales bacterium
CGCGGCGTTTGAGCCGGGCGACAATCTCAATCACCGCCGGCGCTCGGGTGCGTGCCAACACCCAGCGCGCGGGACATTAATCGTGCACGCAAATCGAAGAGGTCACGCGCGTCGGCTCAGCGTTTCGTGTCACGCCGCGTGCGCATTTCCCGAAAGCTGCGCCAGAAGTCGAAGGCGGCGAGTAGCAGCACGATGGTGATGACGATGATCAGGTCGAGGTGCGGTACCCACCAGGCGACGACGCCGAGGAACGCGGCGAGGGTTGCGAGGGCGAGGATGGCCATGATCAGGTCGGACATATCCGTAGTGCTCCAAAGTCTTGCGTTGTTAGGCGCCTAGGGCGTTGATCAGCCAGCGCGCGGTGCGCAGCAGACGGGCGTCGTTATGGCGGCGGCCGATCAGTTGCACGCCGATCGGCAACCCGTTGGCGCCACTGAGCAGAGGCAACGTGATCGCGGGTACCCCGGTGAGCGACCACAGCACGTTGAACGCCGCGCTGCCGGTGCTGGCAAGGCCGTGGGGGGCTTCGCCGGGCGCGGCGGGGGTCAGGATCGCGTCGTAGCGTTCAAAGATTTCTTCGAGTCCGGCGTAGAGCACCTCGCGCCAGTCGAGCGCGGTGAGGTATTCGGTGGCGGTCACGGTTTGACCTTCTTCGATTGCGGCGCGGGTTTGCGCGGCGAGCACCGTCGCGCCGCGGGTGTAGTAGTGGCGCAGGTTGTAGGCGATGTCAGCGAGCATGATGCGGCGGTGGGCGGCGGCGCCTTCGGCAAAGGCGGGCGGCAGATCGACGGAATCGCAGCGATCGCCAAGTGCTTCGAGCAACTCGCCAAAGCCCGCGGCGGCATCCGGCTCGATCATGGACCAGGCCGGGGTTTTGATAAACGCGAATTGCGGCGTGACCGGCGGGTCGGTGCGGCTGATGTCGAGCAGGCGCGGTGCGGCCATCGCCGCGCTGTCGGGGTCGTCCGGGTCGTGGCCGATCAGGGTGTCGGCGAGCAGGGCGGCGTCTTCAATGGTGTGGGCGAACACCCCAACGGTGTCGAGTCGGCGCGAGGTGCGCAGGATGCCCGTGCGTGGGATCAGACCGAAGCTGGGCTTGAATCCGACCACGCCGCAAAACGAGGCGGGGCGAATCACCGAGCCGCCGGTCTGGGTGCCGATCGCAAAGGGGACCATACCGCTCGCAACGGCGGCCGCGGACCCTGACGACGAGCCGCCGGGGGTGTGTTCCGGGTGGTGCGGGTTGCGGGTTTTGGCGGGTGCGAGATAGGCGCATTCGGTGCTGACGGTTTTGCCGAGGATGATTGCCCCGGCTGCGCGCAGGCGGGCGACGATCCAGGCGTCTTCGGTCGGACGGCGCCCGGCGTCGAGGGCGTTGCCGTTTTCGGTCGGCAGATCGGCGGTGTCGATGATGTCCTTCAGCCCAACGGGCAGGCCGTGCAAAGGTCCGACCGGTCGCCCGCCGCGGCGGTAGGTGTCGAGGCTTTCGGCGCGCGCCAACGCCAGGGGTTCGTCGATCGCGGTCCAGGCCTGCACAGCGGGTTCGAGCGCGGTAATTCGGTGCAGGCACGCGCGGGTCAGTTCGTCGGCGCTGAGCGCACCCGCGGTGAGCCGCTCATGTGCGGCGAGCGCATTCAGCGGTGTGGCTTCGGCTGGAGGGTTATTCACTGCCAATCAACCACCATAGAGCTTGGCCGGTAGCCAGAGCGCGATCCCCGGGAAGGTGTACAGGATCACCATGGCGAGCAACACCATCGCCAGGTACGGGTAGTTACCCTTGAAAATCTGCGCCAACTGCACATGCGGCGGCGCGATGCCTTTGAGGTAATAGGCGGACATTGCCATCGGCGGCGTCAAAAACGACGTTTGCAGATTCAGTGCCACCAAAATACCGAAGAACAGTGGATCGATACCGAAATGCGGCAGCAGCGGCAGGAAGATTGGCACGAAAATGATGATGATCTCGGACCATTCCAGTGGCCAGCCGAGGAGGAAAATAATGATCTGCGCCATGATCAGGAAGGTGATCGGTGAGATGTCCAGCCCGGTGATGAATTCGCTGATCAGGTGCTCGCCGCCGAGGTAGGAAAACACCGACGAAAAAGTCCACGAACCGACGAACAGCCAGCACACCATCGCCGTGGTGCGTGCGGTGAGGTATACCGACTCGCGCAGGCGCTGCCAGGTGAAGGCGCCGTAGGCCACCGTCAGCAACAGGCCGCCGAGCGCGCCAATGGCGGCGGCCTCGGACGGCGTCGCGAGGCCAAACAGGATCGCGCCCAGCACTGCCAGGATCAAAAACGCGAGCGGGAAGAACGAGGTCGCTAATTGCCATACGATCTCACCGACGCTGAAGTCGCCGACCTCCTCGCGGGTAGGTTTTGGGGCCAGCTGCGGTTGCAGGGCCGAGCGGGTCACCACGTACACCATGTACAAACCGGCCAGCAGCAAACCGGGCAGCAAGGCTCCGGCGTAGAGTTTTACGATTGAAACCCCGGAGGCGGCGGCGTAGACGATCAGCATGATCGACGGTGGGATCAGGATCCCCAGCGTGCCCCCGGCGCAGATCACGCCGGCCGCAAGGCTGGTGTCGTAACGCGCCTTGAGCATGGCTGGCAGCGCCAGCAAACCCATTAACGTCACTACCGCGCCGACGATACCGGTTGCGGTCGCGAACAAGGTGCAAGTGACCAGAGCTGCCACCGCCATCGAGCCGGGAATGCGCCGTGCGGCGATGTTCAAGGTGTGGAACAGTCGTGCGACGATATTCGCGCGCTCGACGATATAGCCCATGAACAGAAACAACGGCACCGCGGTCAGCACGTCGTTGGCCATTACCGAGTAGGTCTGGTTGACGAACAGGTCAAAAATTCGATTATTGAACAGGCCCTCGAACCAGAGCTGGAATTGGGTCCAGGTGTCCACATCCGCCGCGACGGCTTTGTCATAGGCCCGCCACATGCGCGGGGCATCGAAATAGGCGTAGTACCCGAACATGATCCCCATCGCCATCAGGGTAAAGGCGACCGGGAATCCAAGCAGGATGATGAAAAGGAAAATCGCGAGCATCGACAGGGCAATGACGGGATCGGACATGGCTCAGCGACGCTCCTCGGGATGTTGGTTTTGGGTGGCGCGAAGGCGATCCTGCGCCTCGAGTTCGGCCATTTCGGCAGCGGATTCGCGCGCCAGTCGCACCTCGGTTTCCTCGACGTCCTCGGCGGCGCGCAACCACTGTCCGGTGCGGATGCAGATGATGCAGCGAAATACCTGAGCGATCCCTTGGATGAATAGCAGGATGCCGGCGACGACAATGACAGTCTTGAATTGAAACACCGGCACCCCGGCCGGGCTGTTGACGCTCACTTCGAGATAGCGCCACGAGCGCTCGGCGTATTTCCAACCGGCGATGATCAGCGCCAGCACGCCGGGAAAGAAAAACAGGAAGTACAAAATGAGCTCGACCCAGCCCTGAGTGCGCGGTTTCCACAAGCGATAGATGAAATCGCCGCGCACATGTCCGCCACGCGACAGCGTGTAGGCGCCACCCATCATGAACAGCGTGCCGTAGGTGATGTACGAAATATCGAACGCCCAGGCCGTTGGCGAATTGAGTCCGTAGCGCACGAAGACCTCGTACCCGACCCCGAAAGCCATGACCAGGATCAGCCATGCGAAGGCCTTTCCGAACCAGGCCGAAAGCCGATCGGCAAACTGGATGTACGCAAGCATCCGATACTCCCTCAGCGAAAAACGCGGTCAGTGATCGTTATGGACGCGATAACCGTGGCGTTACCGGCGTCGGTGGATGTCGGCTCCCGCGGGGTCACGTTGAGCGGGCGACCGCCGCGTGACGCAGGGTCCTCGGCACCCGGGAATCGGTGCGGCACCACGCACGCGCGGTGCCGCACGCGGTACCGGATCAGAGCTTCAGCTTGCCCGGGAAATAATGGTTGTAGGCCAGCGCCAGGTCAGGCGAGTTCATGAGTTCGTAGAACACCACCCGATCGACCCAGGCGCGCTGACTGTCGAGGACCTTTTTCATGTAGGGATCCTTTTCCAGATCCGGGATGATCTGATCCCAGGCCTTGAGCTGCGCGTCGAGGATCTCCTGCGAGGTGCGATGGACCGCGACCCCGTGCTTTTCCTGCAGGGTACGCAGATCCTTCGAGTAGTTGTCGAGCGCACTCGCGGTGTTGGCAGTGCTCGCCGCTTCGACCCCGAACTCGAGAATTGCGCGTAGATCGGGTTCGAGGTCGTCGAAAAAGTCCTTATTGAACAGAAACTCGAAGCTCTCGCTGGCCTGATGGTAGGACGAGAGTAGGTAATTTTTGGCGACGTCCTGCGAGCCGAAGCGCATATCGGAGGAGGGGTTATTGAATTCGAACGCATCCAGTACACCACGCTCCATCGCCGGCACGATCTCGCCACCCGGCAGCTGGGCCACGCTCATGCCCATTTTCTGCAACAGGTCGGCCGCGAGGCCCACCGTACGGTACTTGAGCCCCTTGATTTCGGAGACCTTGGTCACCGGTTTCTTGAACCAGCCGAAGGGTTGTGCCGGCATCGGGAATCCCATGAAGCCGTAGACCTTGAGCTTCATGATGTCCTGGGTCAGTTCGCGGTACAGATCCTTGCCGCCACCGGCATTGAACCAGGCCAACATGGTGTTGGCGTTGCCGCCAAAGACCGGGCCGGTACCGAACAGCGACGCTGCCTTGTGCTTGCCGTACCAATACACAGGTACGGTGTGCGCGGCGTCGATTACGCCATCGCTGACCGCGTCCATGACTTGAAATGCGCCGACGACAGCGCCCGCAGGCAGCAGATCGACCTTGAGGCGACCGCCCGACATCTTTTCGACGCGCTCGACGTATTGCCGCGCGAAATCCATCCAAATATCCGAGGCAGGCCACGAGGTCTGCATCTTCACCACCTTGGGTGCCGCGCCGACAATAGCCGGCGCGCCCAAGCCGCCGACCGCCACGCCCGCCGCGGCGGCCAGGCTGCCTTTGAGGAATTTACGTCGGCCGTTGGATTGTGCGGTTGTCGGGTCCGCCGCAGTCTTTGTGTTCAGTTCAGTCATCTCTTGCCTCCGGTTCGGGTGATGGATCCGCCTCACCCACGCCACTGGAGTGCGCGGACGAAGCGGGGGTCGGTAAATGCTGCCCGGACTTTCGATCAGTCTTTTTTAATCGGTGGTGTCGGGTCTATCGTTTGAATTTGCGCTCCATAATTTGGCCTTGGAACCTGCGATCAATATACGCCAAAAGGTTCAGCGAATGTCCCTTTTTGCAGCTCGCGTAAACACCACGGAAAGCTTCGTTGGATGTTCGCGATTCGGCGTGCCATGGGGCCGGTACATGCCTTTGCCGCGCATCGGATCGCGGCAATGACGGCTGCAGCCGAGAAACACTCGTGAGCGCTCAAACGCTGCGCGCAATCCAAATCCCGCCAGCGTTTGTATTGGACTGGCCGCGGGTTCCGACTTCTTTGGGTAAGTATAGACCTTGCCGGTGAGGGGGTCGGAATTGCGTGGCGCTCGGCGATGATATTCATTTCATTGTGGGCATATGAAAGTCTGCCCCGGCGCGGATGCCCGTCGGCCAGCGCGACGTCACGGTCTTGAGTCGGGTGTAGAAGTGCACGCCCTCGGTGCCATGCATGTGGATATCGCCGAACAACGAACGCTTCCAGCCGCCGAAACTGTGAAAGGCCATCGGTACCGGGATCGGCACGTTCACCCCGACCATGCCGACCTGGACCCGTGAGGTGAAGGTTCGCGCGGTGTCGCCGTCGCGGGTGAAGATTGCGGTGCCGTTGCCATACTCGTGGTCATTGACCAACGCCAGGGCTTGCTCGAAGTCCGTCGCGCGTACGAGGCACAAAACAGGCCCGAATATTTCCTCGCGGTAGATCCGCATGGCAGCCTTGACCCGATCGAACAGGCACCCGCCCAGAAAAAAGCCACCGGCATGACCTGGCACTACGACATCGCGCCCGTCGACCACCAGCTGCGCGCCTTCGGCGAGCCCAAGATCGACATAGTGGCGGACCCGCTCATAGTGCGCGCGCGTGATCAAGGGGCCCATTTCGGCGTTCGGGTCGGTGGCAGGGCCAACCTTCAAGGCTGCGATCCGAGGCGCGAGGCGTGCGATCAATGCGTCGGCGGTCGCATCGCCGACCGCCACTGCGACCGAAATCGCCATGCAGCGCTCGCCGGCCGAGCCATAGGCCGCGCCCATCAGGGCGTCCGCCGCCTGATCGAGATCGGCGTCGGGCATGATCACCATGTGGTTCTTGGCGCCGCCGAGCGCCTGCACCCGCTTGCCGTGCTGGGTGCCAGTTCGATAGACATGCTCGGCTACAGCTGTCGAGCCGACGAAGCTGATTGCGGCGACGTCCGGATGGGTCAGCAGGGTGTCGACGGTTTCCTTGTCGCCGTGCAAGACATTGAATACGCCCCGCGGCAAGCCCGCCTCGCTAAACAGTTCCGCCAGGCGCAACGCGGTCGACGGCACCCGCTCGGAGACCTTCAACACGAAGGTGTTGCCACAGGCGATCGCCATCGGAAACATCCACATCGGCACCATGGCCGGGAAGTTGAATGGCGTGATCCCGACGCAGACCCCGACCGGCTGGCGGAGCGAATGGCTGTCGACCTGGCTGCCAACATTTTCGGAGAAGCTGCCCTTGAGCAGATGCGGTGCGCCGCACGCAAATTCGACGACTTCGATGCCGCGAGTGACGGAGCCACGCGCGTCGTTGAGCACCTTGCCATGCTCGGCCGTTACCAGATGCGCGAGTGCTTCCCGCTCCCGGTCGAGCAATTCCTTGAACCGGAACAGGACCGCGGCTCGTCGTAAGGGTGGAGTATCACGCCACGCTGGGAAGGCGGCGGCGGCGCGCGCAATTGCGTACGCGGTTTCACTGCTCGAAGCCAGTGGCACCCGTGCCCGGACTACGCCGGTCGCCGGATTGTAGACATTGCCGAACCGGCCGCTGCCGCCGTCGACCCTGGCGCCGTCGAGGTAGTGATGGAGGGTCTGGACCACGCGCGATTCCCTGTCGATGTCGTAATGAAGGCGACCCGGTCCGGTGTCGAACCGTCGTCTCTTGTGATGTTAGGCGTCCGGTCGGGCGAAGAAAAGCAAGTCCGTGTCCCCTGAAGGGCTTTTCGCGCGAGCGGCTCTCGATCGCCGCCTTCGACCCGCTGCGCGGCGGGTTAACGTGAAAGAACCCGGGTGCCGCTCCGGGTTGGCCAGGCGGGCGCGTCGGCCGCAGGGAGGCGGCTGCCGAGCCCCCATGGATGGGTTCACGGCGTCTCCCGCCTGGCCGGCCCGGAGCGGCTTTCATGCTCCGTAGTGGTGTCCTCGCCATGAACGTTAGAGCCGCGCAGACAACTCGCGCCGAGGCGGCTAAAGTTGCATGGGCAGCGCGGTTTGCGCCGGCGCTTAACGTCAATGACAACCCGCGAGGTGAACATGGCACGCATATCTTCCCGTGGCGAGATGGTCGAAACCTGTGGCGAATTGCCCGCGGTGGGTACGGCAGCGCCCGATTTTTCATTGCGCCGGGCCGATCTGACCCCGGTCGCGCTGGCAGACTTTGCCGGCGCGTGGCTGGTGCTGAATATCTTTCCGAGCATCGACACCCCGACCTGCGCCAAATCGGTGCGCCAGTTCAACGCGCGTGCCGCGAGCATGCCCAACACCCAGGTACTGTGCGTGTCAGCCGATCTGCCGTTCGCGCTGAGCCGCTTTTGCGGTGCCGAGGGGATTGCCAACGTCGCAACCGCATCGGTCTATCGCTCGCCGACATTTGGTCAGGACTACGGGGTTTACATGGCCGACGGCCGGTTGGGCGGATTGCTGGCGCGGGCGGTCGTGGTTATCGACGCGCGCGGCCAGGTTGTCCATCGCGAATTGGTGCCCGAGATCGCGCAGGAACCCGATTACGACGCGGTGATGGCGATCTTGTAATGCACGGTTCTCAGGGCTGTGCGCGTAGCGTTGTCAGCGGCAGGCGCGCGGTTTCATCGAGCACGCTCGCGAGCGTGTGCGCGAGATATTCGAGTAATTGCCGGCCGCGTTCGCTGTCCGCGGCAGCGGCGTTGCCACACACCCCGGCGGGGTGCAGGTCCTGCGCCATCCAACCGAACCCGACTGGCTGTTCGACGCCCAACCAGCGCTGTTTACCAGCGAGTTCGCGCGGGAGCGCGGCGAAATCCGTGAGCGCCTCGCGGCGCACCAACTCCGGGTGCAGATGGAGCAGCATTGAGGTCTCGACTTCGCCGCCGTGCAGACCGTGCGCCAGTTCGTCGTGCGCAAATAACCCTGGCGGTGTGCCAAAGGCGAAATAGTTCGCGCGCACCACCAGCAGGTTTTCCTCGGCGCGCAAACGCAACGCAACCAGATCGACCAGGCTTTGTTGGCCGCCATGGGTGTTTAAAATCAAGAGCTTGCGCAGGCCACTGCGGGCGACGCTACGCCCGAGTGCGGTCCACAGCGCGAGCAGGGTCTCCGGCGGTGCGTGCAGCGTGCCCGGATAAGCCGTATGTTCGAGGCTGTTGCCGATAACCTGTGGCGGCAGCACCAGGACTTCGGCTTGCGTGAGAGGTGCCGTGCGCAGGCGTTCCACCAATCCGGCGTTGATCAGCGCATCGGTTGCGAGCGGTAAGTGCGGGCCATGTTGTTCGATGGCGGCCACCGGCAACAGGGCGATCGTGCGTTCCGGGTCGAGCCGCGCGAACTCGGCGGTGGTCAGGTCTTGCCAGTATCGCAGCGGGGCCATCGGGTGTTCAGTGATAGTAGAGATCGGATTCTGCTACCGGCGCCGGGGTTGACAACCACACCGCGAGTCCAATTAACGGGGCGGCGAGTAGCGCGACCAGCACCGGCGCAAGCAAGGTGCGTGACCAGCGAGCGGGCAGTGGCAGGCGAGCCACCAGCGCGGGTAAGGTGGCGATCAGCAACAATGGCGTCGGCGCCCAGCGCGGAATCGGGGTCAGCCAGAGCACCAGTGCGACGATCAATCCTAGGCTCGAAACCATTAGCCAGACAAACTCGGGGCTGAACGCAAAACGTGGGCGCGGCCAGTTCCACAGCGCGAAGCCGCCTGTCGCGGCCGCAATCGCGAGGCCGAGCTGCATCAGCGCAAGCGAGCCGGCGAGAAACGCCATTCCGGCCACGCCGAGGGCGGCAACCACCACGGCCGTCGCCACCTGGGTGATTCCGCCCGTGGTGCGTGCGAGCAGCGCGATCGCGATGAGGATCGCTGGCAGCACGGCGCCGATTTCCACCGTGGTGCGCGCGGCGTGATGCGCCAGGCGCGGCCAACCGATCCACACCAGCCCGGACAGCACGACCGCGATCGTGGCAAGTGCCCAGATCTGGCGGGTACGCGGCGTCGTACAGGCGAGGGCCACGACTTGCAGTGCCAGCAACAACGCGATCAGCCACGGCAGTTTGTGCAATCCCGTCAGTGCTGGCCAATGCCAACCGTTTACAATCAGCAGCGTTGCCAGCAACACCGCCGGTGCGACGGCGACTCCGGCCCAGCCGCGTCGCCCAAAACGCCACGCCAATCCGGTCAAGAGCAGGGCGGCTGCCAACGGTATTGCGACGCTTTCGATCAGGGGATGGTCGAGATTCATCGTCCGAAGTATAGCGGGTGTAGGCGCCAGGGCGGGGAACCGGCGGCCCGCACCGACCCCGGCGCGCCGGGGTCACTCGCGCGGGAACTTGTAATAGCTATCGTTGAGGAAATCGCCGAGCGCGACCATATCCTCGTCGAACAAATGAGTACCAAGATTGGCGTCGCACATGCGGACCATGCTGTGCAGCCTAGCGTAGGAATCC
Source organism: uncultured Thiotrichales bacterium (assembly GCA_964620675.1). Lineage (GTDB taxonomy): Bacteria > Pseudomonadota > Gammaproteobacteria > UWMA-0217 > UWMA-0217 > CAYSFW01. The sequence continues at coordinate 9,861 of CAZUJU010000010.1, forward strand.
ACCTTGCGCTCGGCGCGCTGATAAAAGCTCGCGTCGTGGGTCGCGATGTGGCACTGCACGCATTTCTCTTCGTGCAGGGCCGCGCCCGGGTGGTCGCTGGGGGCCGCACCTTCGGCGACCGGCGCGGGTGTCTCGGCCGCTGCGGCGGCGGGTGCGGTCGGCGCGGCAGCGATGGTTTTCGCCGTGTCTGGTGCGGCGTTCGCGGCTTCTTGTTGCTGACAGGCCGCAAGCGTCAGGGTTGCGGCCAACATCAATGCGATAAATCCTGGGTTCATTGTCGCGTGCGATCTCTTTGATGTGGAGGAAGAAAGCTTAAACCAGCGCCGCGAAGGCCGCAGATTACCCTGCACTCAGTGCCGAATCCGTTGCCGCCGACAGGCGATAGACGATCCGAGTCCATCCATTGGTCTGGATCACCCTTTAGGGTCAAATTTGTTTCGTGTGGCCTTGAGCCGCGCCGGGAACGGCGCCGTTTGCGGACTTGGCAATGCGCGCAGGGAATAAAAAATGGCCCCGCTACCCGCGGGGCCACGATTGCGCTGAGCAACTGCGCTATTGTCGACGCAGTTCCACCCGACGGTTTTGCGCCCGTCCCTCGGCGGTGTCGTTCTCGGCGATCGGTGCGTCGGGACCGTAGCCTTTGGCTTCGAGGCGGTCTGCGGCGACGCCCTTGTCGATCAGGAATGCCTTGACGGCTTCGGCGCGGGCTTGCGAGAGGGTCCGGTTGATGGCTTGCGAACCGGTGTTGTCGGTGTGCCCTGCGATCTCGATGTTGTCAGGGATCTTCCCAAGCAACGCCGCTACCGATTCCAGGATCGCGCTCGATTCCGCCGTCAGATTGGAGGTTCCGACCTGGAAGTTGACGCCTTCAAGTCGAATCGCTGACTTTTCATGACAACCGATGGCGTCGACCGTAGCGCCCGCCGGGGTGTTCGGGCAGAGGTCCAGCCGGTCGGGTACGCCGTCCTGATCGGCATCCGGCTCACATCCGTCCGGGCCTACCTTGATGCCTTCGGCGGTGTCGGGGCACTTGTCGTCGGCATCCGATACGCCGTCGTTGTCGCTATCGCTCGCTTTCAGCTTGAGCTGATCGCGCTCCGTTTCGAGACCCGCCAGGTTGGTGCGGAGCTTGCCGGCCTCGTCATCCTTGCTTTGCAGCGCGGTGCGGGCTTCGACCAGTTCGCGCTCGAGGCCCGCGATCTTTTCGTCAAGCACCTTGCAACGTTCGGCGGCCTCCTGAGCCGCAGTAAGCTCGGTACGCAGCTTGCCGGCTTCGTCCTGGTGGGTCTTGAGCTGAGTGTCGAGATCGGCGATGCGCGCTTCCAGTTCGGTGGTCTTTTGCGTGCCCGCGGTTTGGCTGTCACTGAGCTGCTTTTCGAGTTCCGCGACCTTGGCCGCAGTGGCTTGGGCCTCGGCGAGCTGCTGTTCAAGCTGGGTGACTTTAAGCGCACTCGCGCTCGCGTCGTCGGCCAGTTTCTTTTCGAGGTCCGCGACCTTGGCGGCTTCCGTTTGCACCGCGCTCAGCGTCGTTTCAAGTTCGCCGACCTTGGCCGCGCCAGCCTCGGCGGTGGCAAGCTTGGCCTCCAGTTCGGCGACCTTGGAGGCTTGCGCCTGGGCTCCGGTTAGCTGGGTTTCGAGTTCGCCGACCTTGGCCGCGCCAGCCTCGGCGGTGG
>CAZUJU010000010.1:11633-76917 GCA_964620675.1 uncultured Thiotrichales bacterium
AGTTCGCCGACCTTGGCCGCGCCAGCCTCGGCGGTGGTGAGCTTGGTCTCCAGTTCGGCGACCTTGGCGGCTTGCGCCTGGGCTTCGGTCAACTGGGTTTCAAGTTCACCGACCTTGGCCGCGCCAGTTTCGGCGGTGGCAAGTCTGGCCTCCAAATCGGCGACTTTGGCGGCTTGAGCCTGGGCTTCCATCAGCTGAGTTTCAAGCTCGTTAACGCGCGCGGCAGCTGCCTGGGCGGCTGTCAACTGTTGTTCCAGTTCGGCGAGCCTGGCGGCTTTTGCTTCGCTATCGGCCGCGAGCTGCGCTTCCAGCTCGGCGACCTTGCCTGCAGCCGAACGGGCTTCGGTCAGCTGTTGTTCGAGTTCGATGATCCGCGCGTCTAGCGCTTTCGCGCGTTCTGCGTCGTGCGTGGCGGTTGCGAGATTGGCCCGCAGTTGCTCGGTTTCGCCCTGCAGTGGCAGAATCTGCTGGGTTGCCGTGGTCAGTTGCTGCTCCAGCGAGGCGATGCGCGCGGCCTCGGCGAGCGCAGCGGTGAGTTGGGTCTGAAGGTTGGTGCTGGTGGACTCGCCGGTGCGTTGCGCCTCGGCGAGCTGTTGCTCAAGCATGGCGATACGCCCTTCCAGCTCGATACTGCGCTGGGCGGCATTGAGTGCGGCCGCGAGCTTTTGTTGCAGGTCGTTGATCTCGGTGTGGCGTGCGGCGAGTTGCGCATCGCGGGCCTGGAGCTCCCTGTGCGCGGATTGCTGCAACTCAGTCAGGCTGCGTTGCAGATCGGCGTCCTGCGCCGTGAGTTGCTGTTCGAGCGAGAACAGTCGTTGCTGGGCGCTGGCGCCGCCTTCGCTGAGCGCGGATTGGGCCTGTTGGTGGGCCTGCCGCGCCGATTGGAGCTGGATTTCGAGTTCGGACGCGCGCGCGCGCAAGCTGTTGAGTTCACCTTGGAGTGCGTCGATCCGGCCGCGATCCTCCTGGCTGGTCTGGCGTGATTTCAACCATTCCTCACGTTCCGACAACAACGTGCGTTGCTGCGTGCGAAGTTCCTCGGTTTGTGCGCGGGTGGCCTCCATCGCGTCCATCAGGCGGGTTTGTTGCCCAACCAGGTCTTCGAGGTGCCGGCGCATCCGTTCCTGGTGATCCTGCATCCATTTGAGCCTGGCGTCGCGATCGGTCTGAGCATCGCCGGGCGGTTCGGCTCGGCTTGCGCGACGTGCCTTGTCGAGCTCGGCGGCGATCGATTGACGGTAGGCGTCGAGGTCGAAATTCTGCCCGGGTTGCGCGCTCGGAAGCGGCGCGGGGGGCGGTGCCGCTTCGGTTGCTGTCATAGCGGGCGCGGGGCTGGGTGCCGCGGCAGGCAGCGGCGCGGTGGAATACGGTTGCATCATCGGGAAGAAGGGGGGCGGTGGCGGCGGCATCATGTGCGGTGGCAACCGGCGCGGGGGCGCCGCGAATTCCATCGCATCCGTACCCGGGCCGAATAGCATCCCTTGACCGGGCGCCGCGCCTTGGACGAAGGGTGGCGGCGGCGGGGGCGGCATGGCGTTGGCGGCGTTCGTCGCTTCGTCGTTGGCCCAGACCGGGTTGCCTGCAATGCCGCTCAGGGCGATCCAGGTCGCCAGCAGTTTTCGATTAAATCTTTTCATTCTCTCCTCGGCCGGTGGTTGGATGATAGGCGTTACCCCGCGCGGTTAAAGCAAGCGCGCGCCGAATGCCCTAAGGTTAGAGTAGCGGCGACGATTGAACTGTAAATTCTGTTTGCGCGCGATATCGCTGATTCTAACCCGAAATCATGGCGTTCGGAGCGCCGCGCTTGCGCGCGGTCAACGCGGCGAGTCGTGCGTGCTCAGCAGGCTGGCCAGTTTGGCCTCATCCAGGAGCACCAGCTTGCCGTGGTGGAATTCGAGAATGCCGAGGTGACGTAACTCGCTGCAAACGCGGCTGACGTGGACCGGGGTGACGCCGACGACGTCGGCGATATGTTCCTGCGTCAGCGGAATCTGCAGGGTGTTGTTGGTGATCGAGCCGCGCGCGCGCAGGCGTACGAACAATTTCGAGAAAAAGCTGGCGATCCGCAGTTTGGTGCTGTTTTGGCCAATGTTGGCGAGGTTGCCGTGACATTCCCTGAGGCCTTCGCTCTGCATCTCGACCAGACGCCGAAACAGTTCGGGCGAGTGCTGCAACAATTTTTGCATGCCGTCGGCGGTAAAGCCGCACAACGTGACATCGGTGAGCGCCTCAGTGGTGTGATCGACCGGGGTCGACATGTCATAGCGGTACCCGAGCAGGTCCCCCGGCAACGCGACGTGCAGAATCTGGCGTTTGCCATTCGTGAGTTGCTGGTACTGGACGGCCCAACCGTCGTAAAGGGTGAAGGCGTAGGGGACGACCTCGCCCTGACGGTAGATGATCCCGCGCGGTCGTGCCAGAAACTGGTCGTCGCGCAGACGTTGGCGTTCCGCAAGGTGGTCGCGCGTACACGGTTGAAACCAGGCAAAACTGCGGACCCTGCAGTCGATACAGTGGGTGTGCGGATCCGGTTTACGGCGGAGGTCGTTATTCATTCAATCAATTGCCCCTTTGATTATGTCGCGGCGCATGCGTGGGGATCGCGGTGCCGCTGGGTGGTGGTACGAGTTTATTGGATCGTTGGCGCGCGTGGCGGTTATCCCCCACATCAGATGCCCTGAAGCCATGGCGACGTGGAATTCGGCCCTTGCTCGCGGACATGCCGGCGAATTATAGAACAATATGTGGTAGGTGCCTGATTGTGCATTTTTTTCCGTAAACCGTGTCGGGTTATGCGCAAGGTAAACGCTCATGGCGAGGACAGGGCCCCGGAGCAGCATTCCTGAGAATCGGCTATTTCACGTTTACGGCCGGGCTCTAGCGTTCGAACTGGTAAATCAGGTCAATGCCTTGCGAGGTGCCCGATTCCGCTTCGAGCTGGACCGAGCGGGTCAGTTTGTAGCGCAGCGAAAAGATGTCGGTGGCCTCGAACAGTTTGATGGCGTACTGCACATAGAGCCGTGCGGTGAGGTACTTGCCGATGAGTAAGGCGCTGTCGGTGTAGTCGTTTCCGGATTCGAGCTCGAAGACATCGATGCCGGTTTCCTGGCGGATCGCATCCACCAGCCGCGCGCCGCCAGCCAGACCGAGCCCGGTCACCGCGCGCAGCATCAGGCTGGTCTCGCCGCGGTCGGCGAAGCTGAGCGGTTTGCCGGTCAGCAGGTAGGCCATCGCGTCGGTTTCCGGGAGGCTGGGATCTGAGAAAACGCTACTTTCGGGGGCGTCGAGGGTGCCGATGAGGCGCAGTCCGGCGGTGACTTCATCGGTCATGCGGATCGCGCGCAGGTTGATGGCCGGATTCTTGAATGTGCCGTTAAACGTGAGTTCGCCCTTTTCGAGTTTAAGGACTTGTCCGTAAGCCTCGAATTTGCCGTCGACGGTTCGCAGCGTTCCGAACACCCGCAGCGGCTTGCCGGGATTTTCACGAATGCGCAGGGCGCCGGCGAGCTGGCTGTCGAGGCCGCGACCGCTGAGGTGTACGCGTTCGCCGAGCACCAGATCGAGGTCGGTTCGCAGCGGCAGGCTGCGCTGGGGAGTCGCGCTGGCGCGCCCGGCCGGGGCGTTGAGTATCACCTCATCGCGCGAAGGGCGCGCGACACTGACGGGAAGCCGACCGAGATCGATCCGGGCCGGCGTGACGTGAATTTTGCCGGCCAGGGTCACCGCTGCGGGGGTGGCGTCGAGCGTGATGTCGGGGGCAATGGCGACGGTCGCGGTGGGGAGATCCACCACCTCGAAGCGCTCGCCGGTGATACCAATCCGCGCCCGCCACCGCGCCCGATCGGCCCAATCGGCGTCGCCCTCGAGCGTGACCTCGCCATCGCCTGCGGAGGCTTGTCCGCCGATGATCGCGCGGGTGGTAGCGAGCGTAGCGACCAGATTGATGCCTTCGAGTTCGGTGCCCCATTCGGGGAGTCGCAGCGCGCCGCTGCCGAGGATGATCGGGCCGGTCAGGCGCGGTTCCGCGAGTGTGCCGCCGAGATCGAGATCGGCAAAGACGTTGCCTGTAATCGCGTCGAGATCGGGACTTGCGAGCACGGCCCAATCGAGCTTGTTGAAGTGGGCTTGGAGCTTGCCGCTCAAGCTCGCGTCCTCGCGGTTCAGGCCAAGGTTGGCGCTGATGCGGTTGTCCGTGTCGAGCCGTGCCTCGGCGTCGCCGCGCCACGCTTGGCGGTCACCGGTGATCGTCAGTGTAGCGGCAAGGGTGCCGGGGAGCGCGCGGGCGTCGGGCAACCAGGCACCGAGGCGGCGCAACGGCAGGTTGTTCAGACTGGCTTGCAGTCGAGTGTTGCCGGCCGCCCCGTGGGCAAAGTCGGCGCAGGCGTGTTCGCGCGGTCCGGCGACACACAGCCCGGCGAGGCGCTGGGACTCGGCGCTCAGCGTTAGCGTGGCGTCGTCGGTTTGGCGGTAGGGTGGCAGTTCCGCGATCTGGACCTGGGTCTCGAATAATCGCCCCCGCCAGACGCGTTCGCGCCAGTCGGTCGCGCCGCTCAGGCGGGTTTCGATCCGGGTTTGCGGCAGATCGAGCGCGAGCTCACCGCGTAGCGCGTCGGGATTACCGTCGGCGCGCAGCCGCAGCCGTTGCAGCGGGCCGAGATTGGCCAGCTGACGCAGATCCAGGTCGAGGTGGTGATCCGGCCCTTTGCCCGGGCGCAGCGTGACGGTCGATTCGCCGCTTTGCAGGCCGTGCCAGCCGGTGTCTTGGCCGCTCAGCGTCAGTTCAAGCCGCGGTTGCCGCCAGCGGCCGTCGAACCGCCCTTGGCCGGTGACGCTCCCGCGCAGTTTGGGATGGAGCCGGTGCAGTTCGGGCGCCTTGAGTTCGAAGACGACATCACTCGCGCCTTGGGCGGAAACGGCCCCCGTCAATACCAGCCGGTTCGGGCCGTGTTCGAGCACGCCGTCGCGGATTTCAAGCCGATCCTGCGCGTGCTTGAAGGTGCCGGACGCGGTCAATGGGAAGTCGCGCAGGGTGCCGGTCACGCGCGCGGTGGTGTCGATTTGACCGGGTCGAAACGCGACGTTTCCGCTCACGTCGAGCCGGCCGGGGTAGTCGCTCAGCGCCTCCCACGCCGCCGGGTTGAGTTGCTTGCCGTCGAGCTTCAGTCGCAGCGTGAGTGGATCCGTCCAGTTCAGGGTACCGGCGCCGGTGACTTGGCCCGAGAGCGTCGCCGCACTCAGGTGCTGGATTTCCAGTCCGGCGAGATCGCCGCGCCCGGTGAGTTGCACGCGCGCCGCGGGCCAGCGTGGATCGCGGCTGTCGAGTTCGGCGTCGATGGCGTAGGCGTCCGGGGTTCCCCGCAGTTGGGCCTGGACCTCGAGCGCGCCTGGTTGGGCGCGCAGCTGGAGGTCGAGTGGAAACGGGGCGGCCAAGTTGAGGTGGCCGGCGGCGGCGAAGGGTATGTCGCGGTAGCGCAAGTTGAGGTGGTCGAGTGTCAGTTCCGCGCCGCTGAATGAGCCGCTGAGCGTGAGATCGGCGAGCGCGTGTTGTTCGTCGCCGTGCTGGATCTCCAGGTGGCCGATTTGCAGGTTTTCGATCCGCAGCGGTACGGGCAGCGCGAACGCGGGCGACACTGCGCCGGGTGCGCGCTCGCCGCTGGCGGCGGGTAACACGATGGTCAGTCGATCGGCTGCGAGATGCGCAATTTCCAGTTCTCCGCGCCACAAGGCGCGCCAGGTGGCGCGTAAAGCGATGCCGTGCGCGGTCAGGTCGAGGGTCTCGGTGCGGTAGCCCAGGGTGGGAATCCGGATTTCATCCAGAATGCTGCCTTCGATCGTGCCCAGTTCGAGTTCCGGGGGGGCATGGCGCAGCGCGTGTTCGACCGCCCAGCGCGTGACCGCGGGGGTCGACAGCACCACCAATGCGCCGATCACGGCCGCGATCACCGCCAGGAGCAGCACCCAGTAGGGGCCGCTGAACAGTTGCCTCACAGGTCAGGCCCCATACTGAGGTGGAGTCGAATGCCGGAATCGCGCTCGAGCCCGTAGGCGAGATCGAGCCGCACCGGGCCGATCGGTGAGCGCCAGCGCACGCCAACCCCGACGCTCGATCGCAGTTCGTAGTCGGCGAAGGTGTCGAAGGCGTTGCCGACATCGGTGAACGCCGCGACGCTCCAGCGATCGCGGACCGGATACTCAAACTCCAGGCTGCCGGTGAGCAGATGGCGGCCGCCGATTACCTCGCCGTCCTGCTCGGGTCCGAGCGACTTGAACGCGTAGCCGCGCACGCTGCCGTCACCGCCCGCGAAGAAGCGCAGCGAGGCCGGAAACCGCTCGAAATCGGGAACCTTGGTGGTCCCGGCGCCGCCGCGCGCGAGCACCCGACCTTTACCGAGCGGTTCGATCAGCTTGAGGTTGGCCGTGGCCTGTACCACGTCGAGGTCGGACAGAATCCCTTCGACACCGCCTTGCACCTTGAGAAACAGCCGATAACCGCGGCTAGGAAAGAGTGGGTGGTCGCTGCGGATGCGTTGCAGGCGGATGCCCGGCATCAGCAGGTCGACCCGGCGCTCGGTATCGGCGGTGCGAAAATCCTCGCTCAGGTACTCGACAAAGAACGAACGGGTCCAGTCGCGCGGCAATGCCTGCGTGTAATAGGCGCCGAATTTCAGCGTTTTGCTATCGAACGTGGCGGTATCTTCGGCCTGGAACCCAGTCTTGAGATCAAGGCGGGTGCGGCCAAGATCACCGAGTGGGATGGCGTAATCGAAGATGACTTCCTGGCGCACCGGCGCCACCCCGGTCGAAAACTTGTAGAAATGACCCTGGCGGTTGAACCAGCGATGGTTGAAGCGGTAGCTCAGACGTGGGCCGACGTCGGTCGAGGCACCGATACCGATGCGTTGCAGACTGCGCTTGGCCGGGGTGAGACGGATATCGACCGGGATGTCGTGGTCCTCGGCCGCGCTCGCGCGAGTGTCGATATCGATATCGATCTCGGAAAAATAGCCGGTATCGCCTAGCAGGACTTGTTGCCGTGCCAGCAGCCGGCTGTCGTAGGGTGTGCCAGGCCGCAGCGTCAGGAAGCTCTCGACGAAGTGGGAATCGAACTGCTCCTGGTGCAGCGTGACCTCGCCGAAGCGAGATCGCGTGCCGGCTTCGTAACGCAGGCGGATGTTGGCGATCGCTCGCTCGGGGTCGACTTCGAGTCGGTGCTCGGTGTAGCGACCTTCGAAATAGCCGAAGCGCTGCGCTAGGGCTTCGATCTCGTTTTTTAACCCGTCGTACTCCGCGTGGCGCAGCGGCGCGCCGGGTCGCAGCGTCGGTTGCGCGAGCAGTGCGCGTACCTCGCGCGTGCGCCCGAGTTCGCCCGAAACCGCAACTTCCACTTCTCCAAGTGTGACCTCTGGGCCAGGGTCAACGGTCACGACCAGCGTCCAGCAGTCCTCGTCCTGGCGGGTATCAACCGCGAGCGTGGGCGAATAATGCCCAAACGCCCGCAAGGCCTCGCCGGCGCGGTCTTGGCTGGTTTCGGTCAGGCGCCGCAAACGCCAGCGCGACTGTTCGCAGCGATAGCCGGAGACATCCAGATACGCGGCGATATTGTCGCGCACCGCGCCGTCCACGCCGGTGATACTGAGGCCGGGTTGCGGCGTGGCAGAGGCCAGACCCGCGGAACCAAGCGCCAACAGCGCGGCGACCCGGCCGGACCAGCGTTTCAACACGACTCACCGTAGGCGATCATGCGAGGCGGGAAACACACTATGTTAGACTTCACGGCGCTGCTGCCTTGATCGGTCGAGGGGCGGCGAACACCCGAGACTCCGCTCCGAATGATGCCTGACGAATCCTTGCAAATCACACCCTTGCGGGCCTTTGCCGATAATTATATCTGGTTGTTGCGCGGCGCGGACAAGTCAGCGCTGGCGGTCGTGGATCCTGGCGACGCGCGGCCGGTGCTGGAATACTGCGCGCGAGAGACCTGTCACCTCGATGCGATCCTGATTACCCATCACCATCGCGATCATGTCGGTGGGATTAGCGCTCTGGTGGCCGCCTTTCCCGAGGTGCGTGTGTTCGGGCCGAGGCGGGAGGCCATCGCCGGAATCACCGACCGCGTCGGCGAGGGCGATCGCGTCGAGTTGCCGCGCGTCGGCGCCCGCTTCGACGTGCTCGACGTGCCGGGCCACACCGCGGGGCATATCGCGTATTTCGGTCACGGCGCGCTGTTCTGCGGCGATACCTTGTTCGCGGGCGGATGCGGCCGGGTGTTTGACGGCAGCTTTGCGCAACTTGCGGATTCATTGGCGCGGATCGCGGCCTTGCCGACGGACACTCGGGTGTACTGCGCGCACGAGTACACGCTCGACAATCTTGGGTTTGCGAAATGGGTCGAGCCCGACAATCCCGACCTGCTGGCCCGCGAGGAAGCCGACTGGGCGAGTGTCGAGCGCGGCGAGCCGACCGTGCCGTCGCGCGTGGCGCTAGAGCTGCGCACCAATCCCTTTTTGCGTTGGGCAGTGCCCGCGGTGCGCGCGGCGGCCGAGCACAAGGCGGGGCATCCGCTGCGCACTCAGCGCGAGGTGTTCGAGGCCTTGCGGCGTTGGAAGGATAGCGAATACGACTGATTCGATTCGCCCCGCGCGCTGGCGGCAGGCGATTGCTTGAACGATCACTGGACTCCCGTTGTTGGAGCGACCTGTCGCAATGTCCGAGTACTTCCCGGAGGATGCCATTGGCCTTCCGGATTTGCCGTTTGTACCTGATTTCGAGCTGTCTGCGCGGGTCGACCTGCAGCGTCTGGCGGCACGGTCCGCCGGGTTTGCGCGGTGCTTTCACGATACCTTGCGGGATCGGTCGGCGGGCCCGATCCTCTGCGTGATTACGCCCGGCATGTTTCAAATCAGGGCGCCGCCGCAGACGTTTGGCTTTAAGCCGGACGAGGGGGCGCAACTGTATGTGAGCGTCACGCGCGCCGGGACCCGCACCCCGTTTACGTTTTGCGACCACCTGAGTTGTCGCGAGGTGCATTTCAACGCCTTGTTCCCTTACGCGCACGCGCGCCTAAATCGGCGCTGGTTCTTGCCGCGCTGCATGCCATGGCCGAAAGCCGTCGCGGTGGCCTCGTTGCCTTAGCCGCGGCGGAGATGCTGGACTTCGAGCGCCTTGCCGGCGAGGGCGTAGGCCTGGGCGAAGCCGCGCACGTAGTTGCCGTAATCGACCCTTAAGCGTACCAGATGAAAGTCCGGCAAGGACTTGAGCAGCCCCATCATTTTTCCGAATTTTTGCTCGAAAAGCGCGAGTCGAACCGGCCAATCCGCTGGGTCGCGCGGGATGAATTCGGCGCTGCACGCCAGGATCAGACGTTGCCGGGCGAAGAGGTTGGTGGTGTCGGATTCGTTGGCGATGAACATCAGGCTCGCGCGCGGATTGGCCCTGAGGTTTCGGGTGTGCTGCGCGAGGTCGCTCACGAATAGGAGGATGTCCTCGGCATCGTCGAGCACAAAGGGCGAGTAACTGGCCTCGGGCGCGCCATCGGGTCCTGAGGTTGCCAACAGCACGGTCTTGAACCCGGCGCGAAACGCTTGTGCTTCGGTTTGCAGCGCTTCAGGGGACGGTTTTTCTGCCATCTGCGTCACGCTCCTCTGTTTGGGGGTCGTCACGGTTGCCGCCGCACGTGGACACCTTCCGATAATCCGACGTAATTCGCGGACGATTTGGGGTCATCTTACGTCGATAAGTGTATGCCTTTTTTCGGTGCCATGACCTACCTCGGGTATACTCCAGCGCGTGTACCAATCAACCCCTCAGGTGATTTGATGAAATTCATGTCAGGATTGATCGCGGTGTTGTTTACCGTGGTCGCTTCGTTCGTGGTGATGCCGGAGGCCGAGGCGAAACGGCTCGGCGGCGGCGGTAGCTTCGGTAAGAGCTACAACTACTCCAAGCCGGCAAAACCCCAGTCGACACCGCAGCGCGATCAGGCGTCTAGCATGCAGGGACAGGGTGCGGCGAGCGCGCCGGCCCGCGGTGGGATGATGGGACCATTGGCCGGGCTTGCCGCCGGCGGTTTGCTTGCCGCGCTGTTTTTTGGCGGCGCATTCGAAGGGCTCCAGATCTTTGATTTCCTGATTATCGCGCTGTTGGCGGCTGGAGTATTTTTCTTGATACGACACCTGCGTCGAGGCGCGGCGGCGACGGTTGCGCGTGAAGCACCGGTTCCCGCGGGCGCGGGATATGCGCGGGAAACTCCGGCGGCGTCGCCGCCGAGCGCCGCAGCGCGCGCCTCGGGACGCCCTTTCGTGGTGCCGGAAATCGGGGCGGCGGTGGGCGAGCGGACGGTTTCCACCCGTCCGGCCTGGTTCAATGAGCGCACGTTCATGGCCGAAGTCGACCAGCACTTTCTGACCTTGCAAAAGTCCTGGGACGCTGGCGATTGGGCGTCGCTTGACGAATATGTAACGCCGGAAATGCTCGAGCATCTCAAGGCCGAGCGCGCATCGTTGAGTGAATCGCCTTCAACGGAGGTGGTGCATCTGCAGTCCGAACTGCTCGATCTCATCGAAGACGGTGACGTCGTGGTGGCGGCGATCCTGTTCCGCGGTGAAATCGTCGAGGATGGCGCTTCGCCGACCCCGTTCTCGGAGGTGTGGCACGTCGTCCACCCGGCCGACAGTGCACGCGGCGATTGGCGTCTGGCGGGCATCGCGCAATACGCGGTGGACGCGGAGTAGGGTGCGGGCCAGGCGCGTTTCGACGCGCTGGGCCAAACCAAAAAAGGCGCGGATACCCGCGCCTTTTTTGTTTCGGTGATGGCGTGACTTACGCCTTTGGGATGCGAATTTTCTGCCCTGGAAAGATCAGGTTGGGGTCCTTGATCACTTCCCGATTGGCTTCGAAAATCCGCGGGTAGTCGCTTGCCTTGCCGTAGAATTTTTTCGCGATCGCGGAGAGCGTGTCGCCTTTGGCAATGGTGTAATACTCGACTTCAACCGTCGCCGCGGGCGCCGTGACGCCGGAGGCGTCGACGTCCGCCACCCCTGCGATGTTTCCGGCCATCAACACCGCTTTTTCGAGTGCCTCGGCCGACGCCGCGGTGCCGCTAATGGACACTTTGCCACTTTCGTCATAGGCCACCTGCAGCCCTTCGATGCCGGGGTTGTCCTCGGCGATATGTTCCTCGATCTTGGTGGCGGCGTTGTCGCCTTTCTTGAAGATTTTCTTGCCTACGTCCAATGCGAAATCAAAAAGACCCATATGACTGCTCCGGTTAGGTTGGGTGAATCAGCGTGTCAGGAATTTTGCGGCCAGACGCATGGCGTCGTCCAGAATCGAGCCGTCGTTGTTCTGATCCAGAAAAGCGGCTAACAGGTTTTGCGGCGCCTGCGGTACTTGCTGCTTGGCGCCGCCAAGCATGGTCTTCGCCATCCCGGCCAGACCGCCCGCGCCGGAGGCCCTTTGGGTCAACGCGCCGACGATCAACGCCGCCACTTGCGGCAGCATGCTTTTGATTATTCCGCTATCGAGGCCGGTCTGTTGCGAAACCTGACTGGCGAGGGCGCGACTGTTGTCCTTGTTGCCAAGGATGTGTGCCAACAGTTCATTGCCTTCAATGCGTGCAGTCGGTGCAACGACCGCGTTGGGGTCTTCCAGGTATCGCCCGTGGTTGCCTTTTTGCATCGCGCTCAGCAGATCGTCGAGGTTCACCGGGCTCTGGGGGTCGGCCACTTGCCCTTTGAATCCGGCCGCGAGCGCTGGCAGCATCTTGGCCAAGGCGGCGACTACCATGGTCGGGTCGAGGCCGTTGCTTTCCGCAACCTTTTTTACCACTCCGCCGTTTTGAGCAGCGAGTATCTGTTCAAGGAGATTCATGGACGTTCCTCGTAGGATGATGGGTACGATCTGTGACCCGGGTCGCAACCCCGGTGCGCTGAGTATAACGGGAGGATCCGCCAAGTGTGCGGTATCGAGCGTGGCGGGTAGGCGCGGCATTGTAAATATTCATTGCAGAATGGCGGTGGGTAAATCGGTATACTCGTACCGACCGACGTTAATGGCCTGAGCCGAACCGGTGCGCGATAAGTTGCACTCGGTGAATATGAGGATCCAAGCTGTGGAAAATCTAATACAATCCGTTCAGACGTCAAACCGGATGGGGCATGCGGTGGACGCGCTGTTGCAAAACCGCGAGGCATTGCTCTTACGCTATTGCGGTTTGTTATCGCTGGGGTTGGATGAGCGTGGCTTACTCGGTCGGAACCTCGCTGAATTCAATCAAATGCTGACGGACTATCTCGCCTTGGGGCACTTTGAAGTGATCGAGCCCTCGGTTGCAACCGCCGGGTATTCCGATGATTTCCGGGCGGAGTTGCCGAACCAGCTTGCCGCCATTCAGTTGACGACCGAGCGGATCTTAAGGTTTACGGACCGCTTCGGCGGCACGGAAAGCGCCCGGCATAACTTGGTCGATCTCGCGGCGGAAATTGATGAGCTGGGACAGATCATGGCCAATCGTTTCGCGCTCGAAGACGGGTTTTTGAGCGAACTTAACCAAATTTGATCGACGACAGGACGATTCCCGATGCGGGCGCATGGTGCGCCCGCGCGTGACTACGTTGGTACAAGTGCCGACCTCTAGCCGCGGCGGTCGAGATCGAGATCGTGGCGCTTGATCTCGTTTTCGAGATCGAACGGGATCTCGAGGCTTTCGACGGTGTGCAGGCGGTTCTGGGCGAGCCGATAGTCATCGTCGGAATAATTTTCGATCAGCTCCTCTTCGTCGCTGGAAACCAGCGTATCGGTCGCTTCGTCAAGAAACTCGACATCTGCGAAATCGTCGAACGCGTACTCGCCCTCATGCGTGACCTCCAGTACGTCGTCATCGTCGCCATCGGTTTCAAGCATGATCTCCTGGCTCAGGACACGCAGCTCCTCCGCGGTGACGTCGGCCGGCTGACTCAGCTCGCCGATCAAGGGTTGTGTCATTGACGCGGTGGCGAAACCGTCGAGGTCGGCCAGTGTGTTGTCCGAGAGGTAGTCGGAGATGTCTTCCGAGTACAGGGTCTCCGCGGTCATGTCGTCGAAGTCGTCGCCGCTCTTGCCGTGCGCTACGCCCTCGAGATCGACAATGTGGGTAGGTTCTGCAGCCGGGCTGCCGAGCTCGGAGGCCAGATTGGTGGTGTGTTTGGTGAACGCCCGCTCGCAAATGTTCTGAATTTGCTGGTGGGTGCCGTTGTTGGCGTCAGGGAAGCGTTGCAGCAGGTCCACCGAGAGCTTCTGCAATTCATCCATCCGCCCGGTTTCGGCGAACAGCTTGAGTTGCAGGAGGCGAAACCGATCGTTCTCGGGTTCGGTTTCAAGCAACTTCTGGATCGTTTTTTCCGCCAGCGAGTATTGCTGATAGGCGAGGTAAATCTCAGCTTCCTGGGCGACGTCGATCGAGCTTTCAATTTGCTCGTCGGGAAGATCTTCGTGCTGAATAATCTGGGTCGCGTCGGCATCGATACCGGCCGTAGACGGCCGAATCGTTTCCTGAGTGTCAGAAGCGCTGGGCGTGAGGTCGGAGGTTTCGAACAGTTGCGCAAAATCGTCGTCGTCGCTGTTCGATACCGCAGGTGCGGCTTGGGGTGCTGCCTGCGTGGTTGCCCCACTGAGGGTGGTACTCGGGCGCGTGGTCGCGGCGACCAGGCTCGCGCGGTCGTACGATGAACGCGGGCGCGGCGCGGCCTCAAAGTCGGGTTCCAGGTAGCTGGACTGGTCGATTGCCGGCGCCATCGTTGGCGAGTAGATGTCGCGGGGCGGCGCTTGAGGCGTTGGCGTCGGATTGGCCTCCGCGCCGGGGGCAAAGCCCGCTACCGGCGTGCTGCTGGGTTCCGGTTTACGCCGCATGAAGTAGATCAGCGCCGCAGTGAGCGGCAACATCAGTAGCCACGGGAGCCAGCGGCTGGCGTCGAACGCGTTGGCGTGGTTTGGCAGCGGTTCGGCGTTTTGCAGGGTCGAGAGCGATTTGACGGAAACGATCAGACGCTCAATCTCGGCGCGCGTCGCCGCGAGGTCCTGTTGCGTCTTGGTGAGCGCATCGAGAATGACGGTATCGGTTTGCTTGAGTTCGCTCAGCTGCGTATCGACCGCATTCACGCTGGTGCCGGTTCGTGCGGCGGCGGCGTCGCGCGGAAGCGACTCCGGCACCGGAGTCGCACCCGGCGTGTTGGTTTTTGTCGCAGCGGTGTTGAGATTGGCACTGCTGGACGCGAGTTGCTCGGCCTTGGCGGTCGCTTCCGCCTCTTCGGCTGAGAGCTTGCGCGCGATCTCGGTTGCCGCTTCGTCATTGGGGATGATTTCGAGACGCGATTTTTCCGGCAGGGTATCGACGGTCACCGGCAGGGCGGTGATTCCGGATGCCTGGTCGCGTGGGGCGGCGACCGGCTCGGTACGAACACTGCGTGCGGCCGCTTCGCGCAACTCGCCGCGCGGCGGTACCCGCAACACCACACCCTTCTTCAGGTGATTGATGTCGCCGTTGAAAAACGCATCGGGATTGAGTTTGTACAGCAGCTGTACCGCTTCCTTGATCTGGTCGGTTTTGCCGCCGTAGGCCGCAATCGCGATCTTGCTCAGGGTGTCGCCGGGTTGGACCGGACCGTACTGGCCATCCTCTACCACGATCTTGCGCGGCGGGGTTTCGTTACGCTTGAATGAGGCCGGTCGCTCGGTGACGGCGCGAGTGTCGGCGGCAAGCAGCGGCTCCGGGGCGGCTACCGGGATCGGGTTTACGAAAATGGGGAGGTCAACACCGTCGCTCATGGCGGTGGGCGGAACCAGCGGAATCGCATTGTAGGCAAGTGCAGTCCCCGGCGTGAACGGCAGATTCTGATAACCCGGCGGATCGAGCAACACCGAAACCTCGCGCACCATCCGGCCGGTATCCCAGCTCACCTCCAGCAGAAAGCGCAGTAACGGCTCGTTGACGGGGTTGCGCGTATTGGCGAGGATCTGGACGCGCCCGTTCGGTGCCTGGACGACCCGGAATTGTGCATTGCGTAATTCGTTGGGGTAGGGCAAGCCCGCGCTGGCGTGGGTCTGCGGACTTGCGAGCCGGATCTTCAGGCTGTCGGGTGGAATCGCGGCGGCGCCGCCGAATACGGGCATCACCGCGTCGAATGGCTGGTTGAGGAAAGACTTAACTTCGACCTCTCCGATTCCGATGGAGAGTGCGCTGTCGAAGCTGAAGATGGCCCCAACGATCAAGGCGCTAGAGCCGAGTAAGGTGAGTCTCTTATTCCTTTTCATTCATTCCGCCGGTAGTTTCTGATGCGTCGTACATTCCTGCTGCGACAGATTCTAGGTGAGCGAATTCCTTTTTTTAAGCGTTCGCGCGCGCATTTTGACCGATTAACAGAACCGAGTCACATAAAATCGGACAGAACCAAGCCGCTAAGCGCAACGGGTCACGCGGTGTTGCGCCGCGGTCGTTCAGTTTTTACGACGATTTACGCGTTCCCGCTTAATGCAGCTAGCCAGTGGTTGAGACCCGGCGAATAGGCGCCTTGCAAACCACGAATCAACTAATGGCCCGCAGGCGCGAGCCGAAGCGCGTGTTCAGGCGCCAAATTGCGCCCTCGCCAGTGCGAATCCCAGTGACCAGAGCACGATGGCTGAAATGATGATCAGCGCAAATGCCAAGGTTCGGTGGTGGTGAAATCCCATGATTGCCTTGCTCCTTCGGGGTTTAGACCTCGAATTCATGAAGGTTGGGGTGCAAAGTTCGTTCCATCATCCGGGTCATTGCGTATCAATGAGATAACCATAGTCCCCGGATTCTTGAATATCACATTCAACCCGCGCGTTGCTGTGGGTATGGGCCGAGAGGGACCTGGTTGGGTTTGTTGCGGCGGAACGTTCCGCGTCACGCAAGCGCGATGCAAGGATTCGCGCTGAACGGGATTGGTTTGCTCCGCAATGGTGCGCAAGCGATTACGGTGATTCCGCGTATTGCGATGCACGCGCAGTGAAGCGGTATGATCTTCGCCCCGCAATCGAAGTAGTAACTGCCCGCATGAAGGATTCCACGCCTCGCGCCATTTTTCTCAAGGATTATCAGGCTTCGTCGTACCTGATCGATACCACCGAGCTTTGGTTCGATTTACAGGACGGTCACACAGTGGTGACGGCACGCCTGACCCTGCGCCGCAATCCGCTGTGCGAGGCGCGCCCGCCCGAATTGCGGCTGGACGGCGAGCAGCTCGAACTGCTCACGATTTCCCTGGATGCGCAGCCGCTCGCCGCCGAGCGGTATCGGCTGGATGAGTGCGGGCTGACCCTGCTCGATCCACCTGATGCGTTGGTGTTGGAGACAACGGTGCGCATCCACCCCGAGCGCAACACCGCGCTGGAGGGTCTGTACCAGTCTTCGGGCAACTATTGTACTCAATGCGAGGCTGAAGGCTTTCGGCGCATCACCTTCTATCTCGACCGGCCGGACGTGATGGCGGTCTTCACGACCACGATCGAGGCCGAACGCGCGCGGTTCCCCATATTGCTCAGCAATGGCAATCCGGTGGCTTCGGGGGACGCTGACGGCGCGCGGCATTGGGTAAAGTGGAACGATCCGTTTCCCAAGCCGGCTTACCTGTTTGCGTTGGTCGCCGGCAATCTGGCGCTGACTGAGGACCATTTCGTAACCGCGTCTGGACGCGAGATCGCGCTGCGCATCTATACCGAACCACACAACGCCGACAAGACCGCCCACGCGATGCGTTCATTGCACAAGGCGATGCGTTGGGACGAGCAGCGTTTCGGTCTTGAATACGACCTCGACCTCTTCATGATCGTGGCGGTGGACGATTTCAACATGGGCGCAATGGAGAACAAGGGGCTCAACGTCTTCAACTCGAAGCTCTTGCTGGCGCGCCCGGATACCGCGACCGACGCCGATTACGAGGCGATCGAAGCGGTCATCGCGCACGAATATTTTCACAACTGGACCGGCAACCGCGTGACCTGCCGCGATTGGTTTCAGTTGTCGCTGAAGGAGGGGCTGACCGTCTTTCGCGATCAGGAGTTTACGGCCGACATGAGTTCGCCTGCGGTTAAGCGCATCGACGACGTCCGCAAGCTGCGCACCTTTCAGTTCGCCGAGGATGCGAGCCCCATGGCGCACCCGGTACGACCCGCGTCGTATATGGAAATCAACAACTTTTACACCATGACGGTGTACGACAAAGGCGCCGAGGTGGTGCGGATGTATCAAACCTTGCTCGGGCGCGACGGTTTTCGCAAGGGGATGGATCTGTACTTCCTGCGTCACGACGGCCAGGCGGTGACCACGGACGATTTTCGCGCCGCGATGGCGGACGCAAACGTGGTCGATCTCGATCAGTTCCAGCGTTGGTACGATCAGGCTGGAACGCCGGAACTGGAAATCGCCGACGGCTGGGAGGCGCATCAAGGCCATTACACCTTGTCGGTCAGTCAAACCTGTCCGCCGACCGGCGAGAATCGCCACAAGCAGCCCTTTCTGATCCCATTGACCGTCAGTTTGCTCGATCGTACCGGACAAGCGTTGCCGTTACAGCGGATGGACGAACCCGCGGTCGGCGCGACCGAACGGGTCCTGCAGCTGACTGAAGCGACGCAGCATTTCACCTTTGTCGGGCTTTCCGAACGACCCGTGCCGTCGCTGCTGCGCCACTACTCGGCACCGGTCAAACTGCGTTACGACTACCAAATCGAGCAGCTTGCGTTCCTGATGGCGCATGACACGGATGCCTTTAACCGCTGGGAAGCCGGGCAGCGGTTGGCGACCCGGATGCTGCTTGACGCGGTGGCGCAGGTGCAAACCGGCGCCACGATTGCGGAGCACCCGGAACTCCAGGCCGCATTCGAAACCTTGTTGCGCCGGCCGGTCGACGACCCGGCGTTGCTCGCCGAGGCGCTGGTGTTGCCGGATGAAGGCTATCTCGCGGAGCAGCTCCCGGTAATCGATGTGGATGCCATTCACAGTGCGCGCGAGGCCCTGCGTCGTAACCTCGCGCGGCAACTGTTGCCGCTGTGGCGGGGCGCGTATGCCGCGCATGAAACGCCGGGCGACTATCGCTATCAGGCGCTTGACGCGGGCAAACGCCGACTCAAGAACGTCGCGCTGGCCTATTGGGTGATATCCGGCGAAGTCGAAGCGCGGCGCGTTGCGCTGGCCCAATTCACCGCCGCCGCGAACATGACAGACGGCATGGGCGCGTTGCGAGCACTCAACCAGCTTGATTGCACAGAGCGCGATCAAGCCCTGCGCGCGTTCCATGATCAGTGGCAGGACGATCCGCTCGTGCTCGACAAGTGGTTCATGCTGGAGGCCGGCGCCGCGCTGCCCGCGACCCTCGATCGGGTCCGCGCGCTACTCGACCATCCGCGTTACAGCTCGCGTAAACCGAATCGGGTGCGCGCCTTGATTGGGGCGTTTACCCAAAATACATCGAGCTTTCACCGTGCCGATGGTGCTGGTTATGGGTTGGTAGCGGAACAGATTCTGGTGCTCGATCCGATCAATCCCCAGATTGCCGCGCGTCTGGTCAAGTCGTTCAGCCGTTGGCGCCGCTACGACGCTGCGCGACAGGCTTCGATGCGGGCACATCTTGAACGCATTCGGAATACCGCATCGCTCTCGCGCGATGTGTTCGAGATTGTCGATCGCAGCCTTGCGTAAATGGTGGGTGGCGAATCCGCGCAACGTCCCAGGCAAGCTGAGCTTTGCGACCGGCGGTTGCGGTGTGAGTCGCCAAAAGTGTGAGCGACCTCGCATTAATTTCTGTCGGACCGCACTACTTTTCGGATGAATGAAAAGCGCATGTGCTCAAGGGGAAGAGTCGTCATCGTGGACCGCCCCAAGCTCTGCCGCTCACTGCAACGCCCGACTTGGGTCGCGGCGTGTCGTAGACCAAGAAATCAACCCTGAGGCCGGCGCGCGCGATCGGTCAGCCTTACCCAACTCCGCGAGCGTGTTCTATGCTGTATCGCGTTAAAAAGATCTTCAGTCGCAAAGGGCAGGTGCTGTCGGAAGGGGCCGAGATCGAATGTTCCGAACGAGAAGCCGTGCAACTCTGGATGGGGGGATACATCGCACCCGTGTTTCCGGCGAAACCTGCGCCAGTGCGCCGATCGCGGCGTACCGCGGCGATCACCGAAACGCGGTTGGCGACGATCAAGGCTTCCCTCTCGGCGGAACTCGCGGCCGGCGAGGGGGCTTCCGCCCCGGAACCGATCAAGGCGCACGGTCGCGTGGGCGAGCCCAAACGCGGTTGAATCGATTTGCTCAAGACGAAATCTTGCCGCGTGGCGACGGCCCGTGCTGCCAAAATGCGTAAATGGGCAGCTTGCCATTGCGGTTGTGCTTGCGTTGTCGCCGAACGAAGTCTAAAAAAAGGAGTCGATTACATCAGGGAAACGATGCCAGTTTGGGTTGCCCGCTCGTCCGGCACGCGTGGCGGACGAGCATGCTTGTACGGCGCGGCTTACTTGCTCAAACCGCATTACTTCGGTATAGAATAGCGCGCTTTTTTTGCGGTAGGCCCCTAAAGGGTCAGCTTGAACCCTTTCAGGCATCGCCTAACTCAGGGACAGAGTCTCGTGTTATTTCACGCAGTTTAGTGAGAGGAGTTATTAACGTGTTGACTGAAAAAGAATTGCTCAAGCAGTCGAAAGACGATTACATGAACGATACGCAACTCGCGTATTTCAAGGAACTGCTCGTCAAGCAGAAAGACGAGCTGCTTATCAGCCTACGCGAAACCAGCGCGCACCTGCAGAATCAAGCCCGCGAGACCGACGAAAACGATCGTGCCAGTCTTGAGGAGGAGCGGTGGCTGGAGCTACGAATTCGAGAACGTGAACTCAAGCTTGTTCGCAAGATCGACGAAGCGTTGCGTCGGATCGAAGAAGGCACCTACGGCTATTGCGAGGACACCGGTGAAGAAATCGGGCTTGAACGCCTGCTGATTCGACCGACCGCAACGCTTTCGATCGAAGCGAAGCAGCGCCGCGAGACCTTAGAGAAATCTTACGCAGACGAATAGGCGGGCGGCTTGCGGCGACGGCGCCGGTGTTTAAGGTACGTACGGTGTCGCGTTACACGGTGCCGCAAGCGTCGCGGCGTTCAGTGCGATCTTGCCGTGCTGCGTGGTCGTTTCGGCATTGATCGCCGCATCTCCCGCGTTGGAGTCGGACCAATGCCAGCCGATGGCATTCAATGAGTTGCCTGTTTCAACGCCACTTGTAGTGATCGGACGCCGATGAGTGAACTCCTTGCCTGCCGCGCTTTCGATCGAATCCCTGCCTCCGCGCGCGAGTTGTCGGGCCGAGCTCCTGCCTTGTCGTCCCGTGAGCCGATCGCATGCTCGCGGTGTCCGCGTGGCCACTTAGAATCCATGCGCTAACACCGGCGCGCGATGTACCGATATTTCTGGCATGATCGAGGACCGATGCCGGGTGTTTTCGCGAACCCCAGCCGTAACTTCGGCGACAACTAAAGGTCATGAAGCAAGAACGCATCCAGAAACTGCTCGCGCAGGCCGGCCACGGTTCGCGTCGCGAAATCGAACAATGGCTCGCGCAGGGGCGACTGACGGTTGACGGACAACTTGCCCACCTCGGCGACAAGGCAGCCCCCGGCGCGACCATTCTGCTCGATGGCAAGCCGTTGCAACTCCAGGAGATGGCGAGCCCGCCGCGGACCATTGCCTACCACAAGCCGGAAGGTGAGGTGGTGTCCCGGCACGATCCCGAGGGGCGACCGACGGCGTTCGCGATGTTGCCGCGCCTGCGTGGGGCACGCTGGGTCGCGGTCGGTCGACTTGACCTGAACACCTCCGGTTTGCTGTTGTTTACCACCGATGGCGAGCTGGCTAGCCGCTTGATGCATCCCTCCGGCGAGGTGGAGCGCGAGTACGCCACGCGGGTGCTGGGGGCGGTTTCCGCCGCGGCGTTGCAAGGTCTGGCGGAGGGCGTCGAGCTCGAAGATGGGCCGGCGCACTTCGAACGCATCGTCGATGTCGGCGGGAGCGGTGCCAACCACTGGTATCACGTGGTGCTGAAGGAGGGGCGCAAGCGCGAGGTCCGGCGCATGTGGGAATCCCAAGGGGCTCGCGTGAGTCGTTTGATACGCGTTCGGTACGGGCCGATCGAGCTTGGCCGTACCCTGCGACCGGGGCGGTGGCGCGAGCTTGAGAGCGACGAGATCAAGACGCTTTACGCCAGCGCGGGTCTCAAACCGCCGCGGATTCAGACCTTTCGTCCGGGACGCGTCAAGGGTCCGCCGACCACCGCGCGACGGGTCGAGCGTGAGCGCCCGCCGGCCGAAGCGCGCATCGCGGACCGAGCCGAGGGCCAACGGTCGCTCCGTCGACCGGCGGCCGAGGGACCTTGGACCAGCGAGCCGCGAACCGCACGAGCCGCGAGCGGGCGCGAACGGGGCTTTGAGCGTGCGACCGATCCCGCCGGACCTAGGCCCGGGCAAGCCCACCGCAAACCACGCCTGGCGCGCACGCGCAAACTGTGACCCATCATCGCGAGGTCTTCCGGCGGCTGTTCGAGCGCTGGGGGCCACGCCACTGGTGGCCGGCGGAGACCCCGTTCGAGGTCATGGTCGGCGCGATTCTGACCCAGAACACCGCTTGGACCAACGTCGAAAAGGCCATCGCAAATCTCAAGCGGGCCGATGTGCTCGATCCACACGCCCTGGCCGAGCTCGACGAAAGCGTGCTCGCACTGCACTTGCGGCCGTCCGGATACTTCAACGTCAAGGCACGGCGCTTGCAGAGTTTTTGCCGTTGGTACGTCACTGCGGGCGGCTGGGAATCCCTTTCGCGGCTGCCCACCGCCGCATTGCGCCCGGCGTTGCTCGCGGTCCACGGGGTCGGGCGCGAAACTGCTGACGACATCCTGCTCTATGCCTTTGCCCGCCCGGTATTTGTCATTGATGCCTACACCGTGCGTCTGTTCCAGCGTCTAGGGCTTGCTGCCAGCGCCGACTACGAAACGCTGCGCCGCGATTTCGAAACGGCGTTGCCATCCGAGGTGGCACTTTTCAACGAGTTCCATGCCCTGATCGTGCAGCAGGGCAAGACGGTGTGTCGGCCGAAGCCGCGGTGTGCCCATTGCTGTCTGCGCACGATTTGCGCGTCTGAGGCGGATCAGGCGCACGGTGGCCCGTAGTGCAGGCCGGTGGTGCCGCGGCTATCCGGCCCGAGTAAGTACAAATATGGCGTGACGACAGCCTCTGGTGATGGGTGGAGCGTACGCGGTTCGCCGGGGTAATTGAGGCGGCGCATGGCGGAGTTTACCGGGCCGGTATCGACCGCATTGACCCGCACCGGGCGCTCGCCGTCGAACTCGTGCGCGAGAATGTCGACCAAGCCGAGCAACCCCGCCTTGGCGACGCCGAACCCGCCCCAGTAGGCGCGCTGACTTGCATGCGAGGAATACACCAGGGTCGGGTCCGGCGCCTCGCGCAGCAGCGGTAGACAGGCCTGAGTCAGGAAGAAGGGGGCATGCAGATTGACCGTCATGACTTTCTGGTACAGGGCCGCGTCCCAAAACTCAAACGGCGCGAGCGCGCCGATCCACCCGGCGTTGTTCACCAGGCCATCGAGTCGCCCGAGTTGCGCGCGCAGGGTTTCGGCGAGCGCCAGGTAGTCGGCTACGGTTGCGCCTAGCAGATCCATTGGATACGCGGCCGGCTGCGGCGCGCCAGCGGCGACGATGGCGTCGTAGACCGCTTCGAGTTTCGCCACCGACTTGTCCAGCAGCACCACGGTCGCGCCGTGGCGGGCACAGGCCAGCGCCAGCGCCGCACCGATCCCATCCGCCGCGCCGGTGACCAGGATGACGCGCTCGCGCAGCAAGTCGGCGGGCGGGGCGTAGTGTGCAATCGGGTCGGCAATCATTGGAGCGCGGTCGGGGTAGTCAAAACGATCCGGAAGCCTAACAGGCGCACTCGTCCGGGCAAACCCCGCGACCGCCTTCACCGCACTTGACGCCGGATGGGTGCGGAATTTCTGGTATAACGCGGAGACCGAATCTCGGCCTGGAGCGAGGCATGCGCGCGGCGCGGCAATGGTTTGTCTACATCCTTCGATGCGCCGATGGCACGCTGTATACCGGGATCACGACCGATCTGGCTCGGCGCATCGAGGCACACAACGCTGGCGGCAGACACGGCGCGCGCTATACCCTCGGCCGGCGTCCGGTCGCGCTGGCGTATTGCGAAACGGCAACTGACCGTTCCGCGGCGACGCGGCGCGAGGCGGCGCTCAAGCGCCTGAGCCGGGCCGCGAAGTGGGCCTTGTGCGCTGGCGCCGACGGGTTGAATTCCGAGTCGCTCAATGGCTAGTTCGCGCTGGGGCTGCACCGCATGGCCGCAGGGCGTCTGCGCGTCAGAGCAGCGCTACTCCGTGGCTCGCAACTGGGATATAGTGCTTGGCTGAGTTTGCAAACGAGGTGTGCAATGGGACTTAAGCTGTTGGAAGGACAGATGTCCATTGGGGATGAGCGGGTCGCCATCGTGGTGTCGCGGTTCAATGGTTACATCGTCGAAAGCCTGGTCAAAGGCGCGATCGATACCCTCAAGCGCCACGGTATGGCTGAGGACGCGATCACCGTGGCCTATGTGCCGGGCGCGCTGGAGATCCCGCTGGTGGTGCAGACCTTGGCCGAATCCGGGCGTTACGGTGCGGTGCTCGCGCTGGGCGCGGTGATTCGCGGTGCGACACCGCATTTCGATATCGTCGCTGGCGAGAGCGCCAAGTCGCTGTCGAAGATCGCGCTTGATACGCGGGTGCCGGTGATTAACGGCATTCTGACGACCAATACGATTGAACAGGCGATCGAGCGTGCTGGCACCAAGGCGGGCAACAAAGGCGTCGATGCGGCGATCGGAGCGATCGAGATGATTTCGCTGCTCAAGCAGATCAGCGCCTGAACGGCATGGCCCACGACCAGATCCTGTTCAACCGCCGCCACGTATCGCGCAAGCTCGCGTTACAGGCACTTTATCAATGGCAAATCACCCGTACCCCGTTGTCGGAGTTGTTACAGCAATTCCGTGGCGATATCGATTATCGTAAGTCGGACGCCCAGTACTTCGAGGAATTGGTGCGTGGCGTGCTTGCGGCGATTGATGAGATCGACCAGAAAATCACCCCGTTTCTGACCATGAAGCTCGATCAGGTTGATATGGTTGAGCGCGCAATCCTGAGGATTGCAGTGTTCGAGTTGACGCAAAAAATCGAGTTGCCCTACCGCGTGGTGTTGAGCGAGGCGATCACGCTCGCGCGACAGTTCGGCGCGGAAGAGGGTTTTCGCTTCGTCAACGGCGTGCTGGACAAGATGGCGGCGGAACTGCGGCCGACTGAGCGGAGCTGACGCCAGCATGGCGGCCGAGTTCGAACTCATCGAACGTTACTTCCGGTCTCTGACCCCCTACGACGACGGCGTGCTGCTCGGCATTGGTGACGACGCCGCGGTGGTTCGGCTGCCGCCCCGGCAAGTGCTGGCTGTCACCGTCGATACGCTGGCCGAAGGCGTGCATTTCCCGATCGATACCGCGGCCGAGCACCTCGGACACAAAGCGCTCGCGGTCAATCTGAGCGATCTTGCCGCGATGGGGGCGATGCCGCGTTGGTTCACGCTGGCGTTGACGCTACCCAGGGCGGATGAGCAGTGGCTGCAAGGGTTTGCCGCGGGGCTGGCGCGGCTTGCAAACCGGCACCGGGTGGCGCTGATTGGCGGCGATACCACGCGCGGTCCGCTCTCAATCACGATCCAGGCGCTTGGAATTTTGCCTGATTACGCGGCCGCGACCCGCGCCGGCGCGCATCCCGACGACGACATTTATGTCACCGGCACGCTCGGTGATGCAGCGCTCGGCTTGGCCGCGGTCAGCGGCAAAACGGACTTGACCGCCGCCGACGCGGCGTACTGTGCGGCGCGCCTGAACACCCCGACACCGCGGGTCATGGCGGGGCTCGCATTGCAGGGTTATGCCACCAGCATGATCGATTGTTCCGACGGGTTCGCAGCCGATCTCGGGCATATTCTCACCCAGAGCGGGGTCGGCGCGGAGCTTCGGATCGATCGCCTGCCGCTGTCTGGCGCGCTGCGACGGCAACCGGTGACGGATGCCTGGCGTTACGCCCTGACCGGCGGCGATGACTACGAGTTGATTTTCACCGCGCCCGCCGCCCGGCGCGGCGATATCGCGGCGCTGGTCGACGCGCTCGATTGCCCGCTGACCTGGGTTGGCCGTATTCGTGAAGCGCCGGGCCCGCTCTGGCGCGATGCGGCAGGCCAAACCGTCACACCCGAGACCGATGGGTACCAGCACTTTGCGTGATAAGACGCAGCGCAACGCCAACTATCGGCCATCGTGGCGGACGTTCCTGAAAACGCCGGTGCACTGGTTCGCGTTCGGGTTCGGACTCGGGCTCGCGCCGCGCGCGCCCGGCACGTTCGGCACCTTGCTTGGTATCCCACTGTTTCTGTTGCTCGCGGACTTGTCCCTGACGAGCTACATCATGACGCTCGCCGTCCTGGCCGCATTTGGCGTGTGGGTGTGTGGCGCCTCGTCGCGGCGCCTCGGCGTGCACGATCACGGCGGCATCGTCTGGGACGAGGTAGTCGGCTACCTGGTCACGATGACCGCGCTGCCGGCGACGCCTGGCTGGCTGGTCGCCGGATTCGTGGTATTCAGGTTCTTCGATATTGTCAAACCGTGGCCGATCGGCTGGTTCGACCGCAAGGTGCATGGCGGTTTCGGCATCATGCTCGACGACATTATCGCCGGCCTGATGGGCGCGGCGGTGTTGCAGGCAGCTGTTTTCGCCCTCGCGTGAGCGATTGCCTCAGCTCGCCGGGCGCGGCTTGCTCCGCGGCTTGGCAGCGCCGCCGCCGGGTTTGTCTTTCGCAAAGGTCTTTTTACGCGGTGCGAAGTCCTTCCGGGCGTGGGTGGGCTTGGGCCTGTCGGTGGGCGCGTAGACCGGCGCACCGCCGGTGTCGCGGCTGATATTGAGCTGTTGCCCGCATACCCAGACCCCCTTCAAGTGTTTGAAGATCGCCTTCGGCATGTCGTGCGGCAGGTCCACCAAGCTGAAATGGTCGAACATCTTGATGCGCCCGATAAAGGCGCTCTCGATGCCGGCCTCGTTGGCGATGGCGCCGACGATGTTCTTGGGTTGCACACCGTGGAGACGCCCCACCTCGATGCGGTAGCGTTCCATGCCCTCTTCGGGCGGCTCGTGCGACTCCGAGCGTTCCCCCGAACGCTCCCGTGGGGGGCGGGCCGAAGCCTGGGTTGATCGATCCTGCTCGCCGCGGCCGTACTCGAAGCGCGTGTCCTGACGTGCCGTCGGCCGCGGCTCGGGGGCGGTCATTAACGGCTTGTCCTTTTGCGCGAGGAACGCGAGCGCCGCGGCGATTTCGCTCCAGCCGACATTGTGTTCGCGCTGAAACCCGTTAACGACTTCCTCGTAGGCGCCAAGATCTTCCGCCTCCAGCGTATCCGTGATCTGCTGCTTGAAGCGCGCAATCCGCCGGTCGGTGACATCTTCGTGCGAGGGCAGCTGCATCTGCGTGATCGGTTGCCGGGTGGCCTTTTCAATCGCGCGCAGCATCGAACGCTCGCGTGGCGAAACGAACAGGATCGCCTCGCCTGAGCGCCCAGCGCGTCCGGTGCGTCCGATCCGGTGCACATAGGCCTCGGTGTCGTAAGGAATGTCGTAGTTGATTACGTGGCTGATCCGTTCGACATCGAGGCCGCGTGCGGCGACATCGGTCGCGACCACGAGATCGAGCTTGCCGTTTTTCAGCTGGGCGACGGTTTTCTCGCGCTGGGCCTGCACGATGTCGCCGTTCAGCGCGGCGCAAGCATAGCCGCGGGCCTGAAGCTTTTCTGAGAGTTCCACGGTTTCGTTCTTGGTGCGGACAAAGATCAGCATCGCGTCGAAATCCGACACCTCGAGAATCCTGGTCAAGGCGTCTAGCTTGTGGGTGCCGGTAACCTGCCAGTAATACTGGGCAGTTGTCGATACGGTTGTGGTTGTCGAGGCGATTCTGATCTCGACCGGATCGCGCAGATAATTATCCGCGATACGGCGGATCGGCCCCGGCATGGTGGCCGAAAACAGCGCGATCTGACGCTCGGCCGGCGAGTGCGACAGAATCTCCTCGACATCGTCGATGAACCCCATTCGCAGCATTTCATCGGCTTCGTCGAGTACCACACTGGTGAGGCGATCGAGCTTCAACGTGCCGCGCCGCAAGTGATCCTGCACCCGCCCAGGCGTGCCGACCACGACATGGACGCCGCGCCGCAGTTGGCGCAACTGGGTGTCCATCCCTTGTCCGCCGTAAACCGGCAGGATATGAAAATCCTTGAGATGGCGGGCATAGGTTTGCATCGCCTCGGCGACCTGTATCGCCAGCTCGCGGGTCGGCGTTAGCACGAGCAGCTGCGGATACTGCGCGTCGAGATCGAGACGGCTCAGCAGCGGCAACGCAAACGCGGCGGTCTTACCGGTGCCCGTTTGCGCCTGCCCGAGCAGATCACGCCCGGCGAGCAGCGGCGGAATGCTGCCCGCCTGAATCGGCGACGGCGATTCATATCCGACATCGATGACGGCGCGGAGAATAGGCTCGGCCAACCCAAGTTGGGCGAAGGTGGTAACGGTTTCTGAAGACATGCGGGTACCTGCGTGATGACCCGACCTGTCAGGCGCCTGGGCGTATGCCGGGGTTCGGGCGGGGAAGGGCGCGCATTATACGTGAAGTGCGCGAATATGTCGCGGATTGGTCGCGGATTCCGCCTCAAACCGCGGCGGGAATCGAGGTGGTTGATGCAGGTGCGATCGGGTAACGTACCCGGGTGAAGATCGAGGTTATTAGCGCGACGCAATGACGCAGGTGCGCTGAGTAGGGGTTCATCCCGGCGACGAGTTACCACGATAAAGGTTTTTTATCGGCTATAGCCACGCCTCCGGCGACCACCGCGCAGTTGTACAGGGATTGTCGGAACGTCTGCGCGGCTAAGTGTGCGCCATGCCCGTTGTCAACGGTTAGACAGCGCCAGCCATCCAGACAGACCACCTTCCCAGCGTCAAAGGAGAGTTTTTCGGGCGTGAGTCGGAATTGCGGATGCTGGATGACGCCTGGCGGTCACCCTAGCTCTCGCCAAAGGAAAGGGGTTATCGAACTGCCGCGCCGGGCCAGACAAAAACCGTCTATATAAAGCCACCGTGTCCAGCAAGACAAACCATACAAGGGGAGAGTGCGCTTACCCACGTCCAAAAAGCCGCGAAGCTGATCGAGGCCACCGGCTACAATCGCCGCTTGCCCGAGCTGGAAGCTCTGTAACGGCAACTCGCCGCACCGTGACATCACCGCGCCGCGCGGTCCGCGAAGGAATCAGCGCCGGTGACACGCGGCATCAGTAGCGCATTGGTGCTACGGTCTGCTAAATCCTGACCTAAGATCACCCTGTCGACAACCACCAGTCGCCTGCCCGACGACCTCAAGTCCCGGGTTGCCGAGGCCGCCGCGCGCGGGCACGACGCGCGCTCTCGTTCATACTCGAAGCCATCGCCGAGAAAGTCGCGCCGGAGGCTGCTGCGCAGCGCCGTTCATCGACGAAGCCGAGCGCCGCTATGCGGCGATCGTCACCACGGTCGTGACCATCCCCAGGAGCGACGTGTGCCGCTACTTCGAAGCGCGCCAGTCCGGCAACGCGCAAGCCGCGCGACTAGGGGTATATCGCCCTGTACCGCTGCGTCCCGGCGATCGACACTGTGTTCGTACTCGCCATTCGCGGCCAACGTGAATCGGGATTCAAGACGCCCCGACCGACGCTCGTGAACCACGCTACGAGCTGTATCGATTTACATCCGGTGATGAAAAGACTACCTGGTGCTTGATGTCGAAGTGCAAAGAGGCAAGGCGAGTGCAGCTAAGCACAACCTCGCCGTCTGCGCCTACTCATCGAGCGGTTCGCCCCTGAAGAGCGGCCCACCTAGGTGCGCGGCGACAATGCCTTTGGCAGCGAAGGGGTGATGCTCGAAATGGAGTAGAACGGGCAACGCTATCTGGTCAAACTACGTCAGACGCGCTGGCGTCAAGCGCCTGACCGAGCGGCAATGGCAAGAATGCGAATGGGTCAAAGTGGGCGAAGGATTCAATGCGGTGGAGAGCACACTGACCCTTACCGGCTGGAGCCATGCGCGGCGGGTTGATGTTGCGGCGGCGAGTTAAAGGCAGCCTGGCGGTGGAGACGAATGACGAGAGCCAACAGCAATCGCTGCACTTCATCGGCAGCGCCGAGAAAGCCAAACTCTGGGAGTACGCCGTGTTGGTGACCAACTCCGACTATCCGCTCGAAGCCATGGGGCAGTGGTATTGGGATCGAGCTGGTTGCGAGAACGGTTTCGACGAACCGAAGAGCTAATGGGGTTGGGGCGGTTACAGCACGCATGACAGTGAGCGCGGCAACCTCTCGGCGCGGGCGGTGGCGCTGATTTTCAACGCGTGGAGTTGGTCTATTCGCCTAGCGCAGCTGAAGACCCGGCTGGAGGCGATCACCAGCCGGCCGCTGCTACTTTCCGGCGCAGCTCGCCTGACCCAGTATGCCGGCCAGTCCCGGCTACTGCTGACCTTGACCTATGCGGCAGGAGATCAGATCAAGGCTATGATCGCCAATATCCGCAAGAGTCTTGAAAATGTTCGGGCAAATGCGCCTCAGTTGCCAAGAGTTGATTGCCGGCGCGCCTTGGTGTGCTACATCGTCGATCAGATCATCGCCCCTAAACCGAAATTACCTTTGCCGCTCGTCGGCTTGCATCCGCTTGGTCTGGCTTTGGGGTCGGGGTAATAGAGGAAATTGGGTCAACGAAGTGATCAGCGACAAGAGGCGAGTGAGCATCCTGCCGATCGAGCGGATTCGCAAACAGGTCGAGGCGAAGGAGACCGGCATCACTCATCTCGAACTCGGGCCGTGCGAGGCGACCGGCGTTTAAGCGGGTTCGTGATAGTCCTATCGCCGGATGCGGCGCTGCCCGGGTTTTCGGCGCTTCGTTACCGCGCGTTGCGCGTGTGGAGAATCGCCGGAGCGCAGCGTCGCGGCTGCGTTTTGGGGCGGCGAATGCCTCCCGTGGCCGTTCGCGATTCCGCGAAACCCGATTGTGCCGCCCGATTGCGTGACGAGTGTCCACTCGCTACCCACGGGTCGCGTCTAAGCGGCACCGGTACCGGTTTCCTCCCGCAATGACTTTGCCTTATCCTTCCTCTCGGATCTAAACCCGCCGGCACTGCGGCGAGTTCGGATTCGATACACGTTTATCGCCGGCGACGCGATTTTTCGTAGCTATTCACCTTGAGGGAGACGGCACCGGCATGCTGCTGATGATCGATAATTACGATTCCTTCACTTATAACCTGGTGCAGTATCTCGGCGAGTTGGGGGCCGAGGTGGTGGTGCGGCGTAACGATCAAACCAGCCTGGATGAAATCGAAACCATGCGGCCCCGGCATATCGTGCTCTCGCCTGGTCCCTGCACGCCGAATGAGGCGGGTATTTCGCTCGCGGTGATCGCGCATTTCGCCGGACGACTGCCGCTACTGGGCGTGTGTCTCGGGCATCAGAGTATCGGTCAGGCGTTTGGCGGGCAGATCGTGCACGCGCGCCAAATCATGCATGGCAAGACATCCCCCATCCATCATCGGAACCTCGGCGTTTTTAGTGATTTGCCCAGTCCGTTCGAGGCAACGCGATATCATTCGCTCGTCATTGAACAGTCCAGTCTGCCGGATTGCCTGGAGGTGACGGCCTGGACGTCCGACCCCAGCGGCGAGCGCGATGAGATCATGGGGGTGCGCCATCGTGAGTGGCAAATCGAGGGCGTACAGTTTCACCCGGAATCGATCCTGACGCAGCACGGCCACGCGTTGCTGCGGAATTTCTTGAGCATAAGCGGAGGTGTTAGAGCGTGAACATTCAGGAGGCGATCCGGCGCATGTTTGAACATGCGCACTTGAGCGCGGCGGAGATGACCGACGTGATGCAACAGATTATGTCGGGGCAAGCGACGCCGGCGCAGATTGCGGGATTTCTGGTGGGTTTGCGGATGAAGGGCGAGACGGTGGAGGAGATGACCGCCGCGGCTCAGGTGATGCGTGCCCTCGCGACCGCAGTGGAGGTGGACGTCGACCACCTCGTGGATACCTGCGGCACCGGCGGTGACGCGTCGAATACCTTCAACATCTCGACCGCGAGCGCCTTTGTTGCGGCGGCGGCTGGCGCGCGCGTCGCAAAACATGGCAACCGTGGCGTATCCAGCAAATCGGGGAGCGCTGATGTACTGGAAGCGGCAGGCGCGAACCTCGCTTTGACGCCAGCACAGGTCGCCCAGTGCATTCGCGAAGTGGGGGTCGGGTTCCTGTTTGCGCCGAACCATCACAGTGCGATGAAGCACGCGATCGGGCCGCGTCGCGAGTTGGGCGTGCGTACGATATTTAATCTGCTGGGGCCGCTAACCAATCCGGCTAGAGCGCCGAATCAGGTATTAGGCGTGTTTAGCGAGCGCTTGCTCGGACCGATGATCCAGGTGCTGCAGGCGCTCGGTGCGCAGCGTGCGCTGGTCGTTCATGCCGAGGATGGGCTCGATGAAATCAGCATCAGCGCCAAAACCCACGGCATGCTGCTTGATGCAGGGTCGATTACCTCAGTGACGATCGTACCCGAGGCGTATGGTTTCCAGGCCGCGCCGCTCGACGCGATAAGGGTTGCCGACGCGCGCGAAAGTTTGGCGATGATGCGTGCAGCGCTCGGTGGAGAACCCGGCCCTGCGCGCGATGTGTTGGCCTTGAACGGCGGTGCGGCGATTTATGTTGCCGGGCTTGCGGGGGATCTCGCCGACGGGGTTAAAAAAGCCGAGTCGCAATTGGTCAGCGGGCGGGCGTTAGACTGCTTGGAGGCCTTCATCGCTAAAACCCGGAGCTTCGCCGCAGCATGAACGCTGTTTCCGATATCTTGAGGCGAATTCTTGCGCGCAAGTTCGAAGAGGTCGCCGAGCGTTCGGCACTTGCGCCGCTGGTTGAATTGCGTGCGCGGGCTGCGGACGTCGCGCCGGCTCGTGGATTTCATCGTGCGCTGGTTGAACGGGTGGCTGCCGGGTTGCCGGCCGTTATCGCGGAGATCAAACAGGCCTCGCCGAGTAAAGGTCTGCTGCGTGCCAATTTCGATCCGGCGGCGATCGCGCGCAGCTATGCGGCTCACGGCGCCGCCTGCCTTTCGGTCTTGACCGACCGCGACTATTTCCTTGGCGACGATGATTACCTTGTGTCTGCTCGGGCTGCCTGCGAACTGCCGGTATTGCGCAAGGACTTCGTGGTCGATGCCTACCAAGTGTACGAGGCGCGGGTACTTGGCGCGGATTGTATCTTGTTGATTGTTGCCGCGCTGGAAGACTGGCGCTTGGCGGAGTTGGCTGGGCTGGCCGCCGACCTTGGGATGGACGTGTTGGTAGAGGTGCACGATCGTGCCGAGCTGGTGCGTGCGCTCCACTTGGAGACGCCGCTGATCGGCGTCAACAATCGTGACCTGCGGACGTTTGAAACGCGGTTGGAGACGACTCTGGAACTTATGGCCGAGATACCGGGCGAGCGTTTGCTCGTGACCGAAAGCGGGATTTTGACGCCTACCGATGTTCAGCGGATGCGTGCGGCCGGGGTTGTGGCATTTCTCGTGGGCGAGGCCTTTATGCGAGCGCCTGACCCAGGTCAGGCGCTCCAGGCCTTATTTGCGATGTAGCGTGGGTGTGGGCCGGGGCGTCACCGGGCGCCGAAAATCACGATCGTCTTGCCGTGAGCGGTGATCAAGCCCTGGTCTTCCAACTCCTTTAACACACGCCCAGCCATCTCGCGCGAACAACCGACGATTTTCGCGATTTCCTGGCGCGTGATGCGAATCTGCATCCCTTCCGGGTGGGTCATCGCGTCCGGCTGATTGCAGAGTTCCATGAGCGTATGCGCGATTCGTCCCGTGACATCAAGAAACGCCAGATCGATGACCTTACGGCTCGTTTCGCGCAAGCGGGTCGCCATCTGGGTTGCCAGCGAGAACACGATCTCGGGGTCGTCGTTCGCGAGCTTTTTGAACTGGCTGTAGTGGATCTCCGCGACCTCGCACTCCCCACGTGCGACGATCCAGGCGCTGCGCGCCTTTTCGTCGAACAGCCCCATCTCGCCGAAGAACGAGCCCTTGTTGAGATAGGCGAGTACCATCTCGTGACCGTCCTTGTCCTCGATCATGACAGTGACCGAGCCACGCGTAATGAAGTAGAGCGTTTCCGGTGGGTCGCCCGCGTGAATGATCACCGAGCGGGGCGGATAATGCTTGATGTGACAGTGTTTTATGAACCTGTCGAGGACCGGACTGAATTCCGGAACTGATCTTGCGATTGCGGGCATGCGTGTGTCCTAATTGGAAAAACCTGGAGTCTTCTATGATATAGAATCAGGATGTTAACTTTGTATCAATAAAAACAGTGACATGCAATAGATGTGCAGAATTTCCGATAAAGGGTAGCAATGAAAGCACGTGTACGTTGGTTGGAGCCGATGATGTTTGTAGGCGAATCCGGCAGTGGCCATGCCGTGGTAATGGATGGACCACCGGAGTCGGGTGGTCAGAACCTCGGGGTACGCCCGATGGAGATGCTCCTACTCGGGCTTGGTGGATGTACCGGTTTCGATGTGGTGCATATTCTAAAAAAGGCGCGGCAGCCGGTGGTGGGGTGTGAGGTTGAGCTTGACGCGGAGCGCGCGAGCGAAGACCCGAAGGTGTTCACGCGCATCCATATCCGTTATGTCGTCTCGGGGCCGGGCCTGTCGGAAAAGCAGGTCGAAAAGGCGGTCCGCCTGTCGGCGGAAAAATACTGCTCGGCATCGATCATGCTCGGGCAAGTGGTCGAAATCAGTCACGATTTCGAGGTGATCGCCTGATCGCGTCGCGCGGTTCGCAGCTGTCGTGAAGTTTTTGTTGCAAGGGCTTTACGCGCTGGGCAAAAGCCTAGTTTCGGCTTTGGCTTTAACTTACACTCCGCGGTCTGCAATTTTCTGCCATCCGCATCGATCTGGAGGACCTCCGGGGTGAGTAACGATCCCGTAAAAGACGCCGTCAAGCTGCACGGGTTCAACAACCTGACCAAGTCGCTGAGCTTCAACATCTATGATATCGCGTACGCGAGCAGGCCCTCACATCGCGACGAGTACATCGACTACATCGACGATGTCTACAACGCGGAGAGGCTGACGCAGATTCTGACGGATGTCGCTGAGATCATCGGTGCCAATGTGCTCGACGTATCGATGCAGGACTACGATCCCGAGGGCGCCAGTGTGGTCATGCTGATATCCGAGGAGCCGGTGGTGTCGGAAGGCATTACCAACGAGGAGAAGCCGGGGCCGTTGCCGGAAACCGTCGTTGCGCATCTCGACAAAAGCCATATCACGGTCCATACCTACCCGGAATCTCACCCACAGCACGGCGTCAGCACTTTTCGCGCGGACATCGATGTTTCAACCTGCGGGCGTATTTCGCCGCTGCGCGCCTTGAACTATCTGATTCACAGTTTTGAATCGGATATCGTGATCATGGACTATCGGGTGCGTGGGTTCACCCGTGATGTGTCCGGGCGCAAGCATTTTATCGATCACGAGATCAACTCGATTCAGAACTACATCGCCGACGACACGCTCGAGCGCTATCAGATGATCGACGTGAATGTCTACCAGGAGAATATCTTTCACACCAAGATGATGCTCAAGGAG
Source organism: uncultured Thiotrichales bacterium (assembly GCA_964620675.1). Taxonomy (GTDB): domain Bacteria; phylum Pseudomonadota; class Gammaproteobacteria; order UWMA-0217; family UWMA-0217; genus CAYSFW01. The sequence goes on from CAZUJU010000010.1 coordinate 46,488, forward strand.
TTCAACGTCGAAAACTACCTGTTCGGGCATGGGCTTAGCGACTATAACGGCAGCGAAATTGCGGCGATCGAGCGCCAGCTGTACCACGAAATCGCCGAGATCTTTTACGGTCGCAATATGCCGACGTTGCGGCGCTGATCGCGGATCGCGCCGACACTTGCTCGGCGCGCGCGCGTGCGTGCAATACACGGCTTATACGCGGTAGCTTGCGGTCGTCATGACCTTGGCGGTCGCGCGCATGAGTAACTTGATCGGTAGCGGTAACGGTGCGGCGCCGGCCGCGACGGCGGCGTCTCCGTGCGTCGCCTCATCGACGATCATTTGCTCGACGATGACTTTGCTTTTTAAGTCACGCTCCGGTAGTGCCTGCAGATGTCCCTTGAGGTGCTCAATGACCTGATCTTCCGTTTCCTTGATGAACCCCAGGCTCAATTTGTCCCCAGTGGCGCTGGCGAGTGCTCCGATTACAAACGAACCCCAGTACCAAAATGGTCCGAGCAGCGAGGTTCGTCCACCCAATTGTTCGACGCGCTCCTTGCACCAGGCGAGGTGATCGGCTTCTTCACGTGCCGAGCGTTCGAGACGTTCGCGCACATCCGCGCGCCGGGCGAATATCGACTGACCATTATAAAGCGCTTGCGCGGCAATTTCGCCGGCATGGTTGACCCGCATCAACCCCGCGGCATGCTTTCGTTCTGCGTCGTCGAGTTCGCCTTCCGCGGTCCGCGCTGCGGGTGCGCCGCGATGGGTGCCTGGCTGGCTAAGGTGGACGGCGTGGACACTTTTTTCGAGATGAATCAGGACCGCGTCGATCAAACTATACTGCCGCATACCTTTCTCGTCTTCGTTGTTAGTTTCCTTATACTACATCAGCTCCGATTTCGGGTTGAATCGTCGGCGCAATCCGGCGATCCAACGTCGACGCCTAACCATCATCGAAGTCCTCGAGAAACCCGCGGCACGAAGCCGATTCTCGGTTTCAATTCAAACCCTCTATCAGGCTGAATTTCCGTATGAGTTACTACAAGTACCACATCTTTTTTTGTACCAACCAGCGCGATCCGGGCAAAACCTGCTGCCAAAACTTCAAGGCGGTCGATATGCGCGAGTACGCGAAGCAACGCGTGAAGGATCTTGGTATCGCTGGAAAGGGCGGCGTTCGGGTGAACTCCGCCGGATGTCTCGATCGATGCGAAGATGGGCCGGTCGCTGTGGTGTATCCCGATGGAGTTTGGTACTCCTATCTGGATCAAGAAGATATCGATGAAATCGTCGAGCAGCACTTGGTCAAGGGCATACCCGTAGAGCGACTAAAGATCTGACCCGTGCAAATTCCGGGAGGAAAAAAAGAAATCCCCGTGCGCCGATGAGCGACGGGGATTGACATGGCGGCCGGTATATTAGAAACTTGTAATATAGTTTTTGAGCTTCGGCTCAAACCGGTTCCTCCATCCTCCTTTGGTGGTACTTGGCGCGGCAATGCCCTTGGCGTTGCCGCGCATTTTTTTGTGGCATGGATTATACGTTTCGTAAACGTGAATGCATAGCCCAACCGGTGACGGTTCGCGAGCCGCTCGCGCGTCAAACCCTCGACATGCACAGCTTGCGATCAAGCGCGTTCTCCGGTATATTCCCGCGCCTTTGGTTCTGCTCAAAGCACTGGTTTCCGGAGTAAAAATATGAAGACGCTCAGCGCCAAGCCTGCTGAAGTCAAACGCGACTGGTTCATCGTGGATGCGACCGACAAGACCCTGGGTCGCCTCGCTACCGAGATTGCTCACCGCTTGCGCGGCAAGCATAAGCCGATCTACACCCCCCACGTTGACACTGGCGACTACATCGTCGTGGTCAATGCGGAAAAGGTTCGCGCGACAGGCAACAAGCTCAAGGACAAGATCTACTACCACCACACGGGCTACATCGGGCACATGAAATCGATCAGCCTGGAAAAGTTGCTCGATAAGGCGCCCGAACGCGTGCTTGCGACGGCTGTAAAAGGGATGCTCCCGAAGAATCCACTCGGTCGGGCGATGTTCAAGAAGCTCAAGATCTATGCCGGGCCTGTGCACGAACATGCCGCTCAACAGCCGCAACCGCTCGAGATCTAACACTTACAGGTTTTAAACATGGCAACAGCACAGTACTACGGTACCGGTCGACGTAAGACTTCCTCGGCGCGTGTTTTCCTGCGTCCCGGCTCCGGCGCTATCACCGTTAACCACCGTCCGCTGGACGAGTTTTTCGGGCGCGAAACCGCGCGTATGATCGTGCGGCAACCGCTAGAGTTGACCGATCTGGCAGCAAAATTCGATATCAAAGTGACGGTGGAAGGGGGCGGTCCGAGTGGGCAAGCCGGCGCGATTCGTCTCGGTATCTCCCGGGCGCTCCTCAAGTACAACGAGGAACTTCGCGGTAACCTCAAACGGGTCGGTTATCTGACTCGAGACGCACGCGAAGTCGAGCGTAAGAAGGTCGGTTTGCGTAAGGCACGCCGCGCGGTCCAGTTCTCCAAACGCTAAATTGTCCGATCGCGATCGCGCGAAAAAGGGGCGGTTCTACCGCCCCTTTTTGTGTCATTAGCGGAATAGGCGAGTACAAGCGGTGGCGCGTCGCGATTGAATTCAGCGGCGAGCGCTTTGATGCGCCGCGATGACTTGACGCGCTCGTCGCGCTGGGGATATTGCCACCGTATTGGTGTCCGCCGGTGGGCTCAATCCGCTCTCGTTGTGTGCGGGTAGGTACTCGGGTGACGCAGGTGGGCTGGCTGGCAGTTTGTATCCGCCGACGAGCCGCGCGAGAAGGTTGAGGTGTTGCTGTAGCGAATCGATGGCACGCTGGGTGGGGTCTAAGGCGGTGTTGGACGCTCGGGTGACCTCGCACAATTGCTGTAATCCAGCGTTCAGTTGTACCGAGCGTTGGTTTTGTTCTACGGTGCCGGCGTTCAACGCCGATATTCGTTTATCCAGATGCTTTGCCGACGTGGTCACGCTACCCCACGTCTGCGCTGCGGATTCTGCCACCCGCGCGCCGTGTTTAATCTTAAGTTCCCCATCCGCAATCAGGTCCTTGATCGTGCGCACGGAGTGCGAGCTTTGCTGTGCCAGCGCACGAACTTCATTGGCGACCACGGCGAAGCCTTTGCTGTGTTCCCCGGCACGGGCGGCTTCAACCGCGGCATTGAGCGCCAGCAGATGGGTTTGAAATGCAATCGTCTCGATCGCGTTCAGACGTTCCTCGACCTTCTGGTTTGCCTGCGAAATATTGGCGAGCGCCCGCACGGTTTCGGCCACGTCAAGGTTACCCTGTTCCGTGCCTTGCAAAATGGTCTCGATCTGTTGTGTGGTCGACCGGGCGATTTCCTCGCAAACCGCGGCATCCGTGGTCCAGTCGCGTGCCAGGGTTCGGATGTCGCCCGCAATGCGACCGGCCGCGTTGGTTAACCGTTGTAACCGATCGACCCCTTGCGTCGCAGTGTCGGTGTTCCCAAGCAGGTGCCGCATCGTCACCCGGGTCCCTTTCACCAGCACAGCGTGTCGGCGCCGGACTTCAGCCAAAACGTTCATTGCGCCGAGCTGCGATGGCGCTTCGCGCGGTGCGTCGGCGCTCAGATCGCCGCTGGCTATGGCGGTCAGCCCGGCGAACAACGAGGCGGCGAGAGACGCGGGCGGGCGAAGCGCGGCACGCAGGAGCCACGATGCAAGACCGAGCGTGACCGCGAGCGCCATGATCGCAGCCAGGCCGATACGCGCGAGTTGTTCATTCAATGCCGGCGTCGTTGGCGACGGCGCCGACGCGGCAACGATACGCCAGCCATTGGCCAGCGCATGATTACGCGAGTCGTATGGTTTTACGTACGTGAGATCGGCTTCGCGTTGCGGGACGTAACTCGCGATTGAATGGCCGCTCTCGTCGGTAACGATGATCGAAATGTCAGGTGTGGATTCGGTGATGACCAGCGGCGCGGTGTGCGTGGTCGGATCAAATGTGGCCGCCAGTATCCCGCTTAAACCCTGAGCCGCGTTGTGAATAGGCACAGCGATCAGGATGGTGCCGCGTTCATTGGGGGTAGATGCTGCGACAAACCTGACACCGATGCGATCGCCAACAATCTGCGGGTTGGGTTGTTGGATAGCTGCGTCCGCGACGGCGGGAACGCCGCCTCGGGCAACGACGTGGCCGTTGGTGTCGAGGATCAAACTTGAACGGAGCTCCGAATGTAATGCGTGGAGCCGACGCAGCGGACGTTCGAGGTCGGCGGCATCTGGTGCGAGGGTATCGACGAGTCCAGCGAAAAGGGTGAGCGTCCGCGTGCGCTCGGCGAGCCAGGATTCGACCTGAGCGCCAGCGCGCCGGACTGCTGCTTGGTATTCGCGTTCGGTATATTCCTCCCCGGTGGCTCTCAGCGTCAGAAAACTCAGCGTCGTGGCCATAACGACGGGCAGCGTTGCGGCGAGAATAAGTGCAAGCGTGACAAGCAGGCGGAATCTGGCGGGCGTGGGTGGCATTGCGTCTCGGCTGCGGGATCTGTCCGCGAGGGTGTGGCTCAAGGGTCGAAAAGTCGCGCATATGCGGGCACGGGCGCGCGGCGCGCTGTCCCACACGGTCGCGGAATACTGTTCACAGTTTATGGGAAGGGCGGGCTTGGCGTTTGGCGCCGTTCACAGATCGTCGACCGGGGCGCCACGGGGACCGAATTTTCGGACGAACGGAGCGCTCGCGGCGCAGGCACTAAACCGCTGTGCGGGGTTTGAAGTCGCAGTTTTTGGCGACCACGACCACGCCGGCTTCCGAGACGGTGAAACGCCGGCGATCAAGCTCCGGATCGAAGCCGATAGATTCGTTCTCCGGGATGCGCACGTGCTTGTCGACGATACAGCAATTGAGGCGAGCGCCGCGTCCGATCTGAACCCCATCGAATAAGAGCGAGCGTTGGATCTGGGCATCATCCCCCACAAAGACCTGATTAAATAGCAGCGACTCATGAACCTGCCCGCCGGCAATTACGACGCCGGAGGCGACAATTGAGTCGATCATTGACCCTTCGCGCCCGGATGCCCCAGGCACGGTGCGCGCGGGTGGGAATTGACCGTTGTAGGTGCGAATAGTCCAGTTGGACTGATAGAGATTGAGCGGGGGGGCCGGTTTCAGCAAATCCATATTGGCAGCGTAATAAGCATCGATCGTGCCGACGTCACGCCAGTAGCGATCCGGTTGCACCCGCCCGCCTATCCCGCCGAACGGGTAGGCATAAGCCGGCTCGTCCGCAATCAGCCGCGGCAGGATATCCTTACCGAAGTCGTGGCTGGAGGCGGGATCACTCGCGTCAGCGTGAAGTGCATCGAGCAGAATTTCGCGGGCAAACACGTAAATACCCATCGATACCAGTGCGATTTCCGGGTCGTCAGGTGTTGCCCGCGGATGGCGGGGTTTTTCCTGGAACTCGACAATGCGCTGTGCCGAGTCCACGCCCACGACGCCAAACGCCGACGCCTCGCTCAGCGGGACTTCCATGCACGCGACGGTGACTGCAGCCTCGCGTTTGCGGTGGAAGCGCAACATCTCGGCGTAGTCCATCCGGTAGATATGGTCGCCCGAAAGAATCAGAACGCGTTCGGCGCCGCTGCGCTCGATCAGATACAAATTCTGAAACACGGCATCCGCCGTGCCAGCGTACCAGCGCTCGCCGGCACGCATTTGTGGCGGAACCGGTGTGATGTATTCGCCCAGTTCGGGATTGTAGATCGACCAGCCGTCACGCAGGTGTTTCTGCAGTGAATGCGACTTGTACTGCGTAAGGACCAAAACCCGCCGGATGCCGGAATGCAGGCAGTTTGACAGTGTGAAATCGATAATCCGGTACTTGCCACCGAAGGGCACCGCGGGTTTGGCGCGGTCCGCAGTCAGCGGATGCAGGCGTGATCCGACGCCGCCGGCGAGGAGCAATGCGAGTGTTTTTTCCGGCATCTGATCAGGTTTTAGGTCGCAATGGCAGGGAGGATTCTGCAACATCCGCAGTTTATCGGTTCAGGATTCGCGAATTCATGTCGCAGGTCAATCAAATCGCGGCCGTCACTGCGAAGCATGGCCGTGTTTCGTTCGGTCGTTCGTTCGTGCGGCCGGAGTCATTCCGAAGCGGGTCGAGTTCGTCTATTGTAGTTTGACGCGGGGCCATCCTGCCTCGATCAACACCGCGAAGGAGTCTCACCATGAATCATCGCCTCGGCTATATCGGGCTCGGCATCATGGGCCGACCGATGGCCACCCACCTTATTCAAGCCGGGTACCCCTTGTACGTCTGGGCGCGTCGCGAGGAAACGATCGCGCCACTGGTCGCGATTGGCGCGACCGCATGTGACTCGGCCGCCGCGGTTGCCCAGCACGCGGATATCGTGTTCACCAATGTTTCCGACACCCAGGATGTCGAGCAGGTGGTACTCGGTGATCGCGGTATCCTCGAAGGCGCCAATCCGGGTTGCATCGTGATCGATAACAGCACCATTTCGCCTAAAGCGACCCGTGCCATCGCTGAGCGGTTGCGCCAGCGCGATATCGATATGCTGGATGCTCCGGTGTCCGGGGGCGAACAGGGCGCGATCGCCGGCACCTTGTCGATCATGGTGGGTGGGCGTGCCGAAGTCTTCGAGCGGGCCTTACCGTTCCTCAAACTGATCGGCAAGAACATCGTGCATGTGGGACACCACGGCGCCGGGCAGGTTGCCAAGACCTGCAATCAGGTTGTGGTCGCGATGACGATCGCCGCGGTCGGTGAGGCGATGGTGGTTGCCGAGGCCTCCGGCGTCGATCCGGCCAAGGTGCGCGAGGCGCTCATGGGGGGATTCGCCAATTCGAAGATTCTTGAAGTGCACGGTCAACGCATGCTCGACAACAATTTCGCGCCCGGCTTTAAAGCCAAACTGCACCGAAAAGACATGGGGATTGCGTTGCAAACAGCGGCCGAGTTGGGGATTGCACTGCCCGGCGCCGCGCTCGTCGCGCAGTTGATCAACGCCCTCGTCGGGCACGGCGGCGGCGAACTGGACTCATCGGCCATCGTCAAGATGCAGCGCTTGCTGGCATCGATCGATCCCAAAACCCAAGGCTGAGAGGTCGCGGCGTCGCGCCGAAGAAGCGGGATTAACCAGCGGTGCCGATTGCGGCGGAGTCGGTCGGCGCCGCAAACGTCGTTACGCGGTTACGGCCACTTTTTTTCGACTGGTAGAGCGCGTCGTCGGCTTGCGCGATCAAGTCAGCCAGATTAGCGGCGTTCTGATCGAGCGTCGTCAAGCCGAAGCTCGAGGTGATGCGCAAGCCCTGAACGCTGCGTACGCCCACGCCGGCCTGCGCCTCGATGCGACTGCGGATGCGTTCGCCAACCTTGGTCGCGATCTCGGCTGGCATGCCGGGCAACAAGATACAGAACTCCTCACCGCCGTAGCGGCCAACGATATCGTTTGGTCGAACCGAGCTGCGCAGAATGTTGGCGACAACTTTGATCGCTTCATCCCCAACCGGGTGGCCATGGGTATCGTTGATGGACTTGAAGTGGTCGATGTCGCCCATGATGCAGGCCAGCGGACGACGCGCCATGAGGTGCGCCTTGATGAGGGCTTCACCTTGCTCAAAAAATGCGCGGCGATTCAGTAGGCTGGTGAGCTGGTCGTGATTGGCGAGTCGCTGCAGTTCACGGTTCTGGTCCTCGATCTGGCTGAGCGCGCCGCGCAGCTGCGCGGTGGTTCGCTCAAGCTCGGTCACGTCGCGAAAAATGATCAGGCAGCCGCGTAGTTTGGTCTGCCCGTCGCGCACGGGCGAGGCGCTGATCATGATGCGGCGTACGCCGTCAGGCCCGCCGCGGAGGTCGATCGCCTCCGGTTCGCGCGGCTCTTCACCGCGCAGAACGATCATCCAGGGCAGGGTGTTTTCGATATTTTGAACCCCGGCGCTCAACCATTCGAGGGCGCTGAGTTTTTGCCCGATCACGGTGCGGGCGGCGTCCGGGTGCAGGCGTCGAAACGCGGCGTTGACGAGCAGGACACGTTGCCCCATGTCGATGATCATCACGCCCTCGGTCAAGGTATCGAGGGCTGCGCTCACGCGCTCGGGTATGACTTGGGTCGGGTCCAGATGCTGTAGCACCCGGCGAAGATAGAGGTAAAAGAACAAGAAGGCGCCAATGACGATCGCCAAGGGCATCATGAACGAGGGCCCGATCAGACCACCCAGTGCGCTTTGGCTATCCGGTGGGCGGAAAGCGATCTCGATATAAGCCCACGGGGCATGGTTGGCGAGCACGGGCACCTGGAGATGATTGAGGGTCGATTTGCCTTGCGGAGGCGGCACCCAGAAGCGCCAGTGCATCGCGCTTTGCGAAATGACTTCGCCATCGGTGCGGCGAATGCCGATCGATAGAATATCGTCGTTATGCTGTTGAATCTGTGTCAGCGTTTTTGTGAGGGTGGTGCGATTATCTTGATCGAGCAGCACTCCAAGCTGGAGCGCGAGGTGCGAACTGAGTTGCTCGCGTAAGATGCGCTGCGTGCGCTGCTCATCCGGAACGATGCCAACCGCGAAGTCGAGCAGCCAGAACAGCAATACCGTGAGCGAGACTAGCCCGAGGGTTACACTGATGCTGGGACTAAGTCGCAGGGCATTCATCCACGTACAATTCTTGTCGGTATTCCATCACGATAGGTATCGGCACGCACGCCGTAAACTTTAGAGGTCAGGGTCCTCGGTAGCGATCGTCGGGGAACGCTAACGGATACCAAGGGCGACGCGATCGGCGCCCGTTTTCCCATTCGATCTCAACCCGCCATGCTGAACCAGTCGACTGCTTCCAGCGTGCGGAGTTGATGCCCCATACGCGGGGTTCTGTGGACCAATGGCGCTATTTTCGCGCTGGAATGTCCTGTGCCGATTGTCGGGTCCGAAGCAGTCGGGCGCGCGCAGGCACCTCACCGGGGCGGCCTAACCGGCTGGGTTTGGCGGGGGTTTAGCCGCCACTCATTGAGGTGGTTCGACGCGTCGCGTGCCGCGAGAAGTTTGAATGCCAAGTAGTCCGCCTTTCAGTACATGGGCGACGTAACCATGTTGCTCCAGAATAAAAGCGGCAGCCTGACTGAGTTTGCCTGAGTCGCAATAGACGATGTACGGCTTGTCATGCGTGAGCTGCTCGAGTTTGCGCCGTATGATTGGCAGTGGCAGGTTGCAGCTTTGATTGATTCGCGATTTTTGGAATTCATTCGGCAAGCGCACGTCAATCAGATTCGCCTGTTGTGCCTTGATCATTCGAGCAGCGTCGCCGTACTTGATCCAGCGTGTGGCGGGCTCGTTCACGAGCTTCAGGAAATCGTCTTTCGACAGGCGCATGATGACACCCTCACGCGTCGCTTTGACCGTGGCGTTGCGCGGTGTGCCGACGATCAAGGCCTCTTCGCCAAATAGGTCACCAGGGTTGAGTTCGGCGACGGCCATCGGGCGCGAGTCGACCGAAAACTGGCGAATGACTTGGCATTTGCCGCTGGCGACCACGTAGAAAAAATCACCGGCTTCGCCCTGCGATACGACGACATCGCCGACGGCCACCTTAATCGGTTTCAGGCGGTAGAATAGGGTTTGTAGGTTGTCCGATGGGATCTTGTAGAAAATCGGGTTGCGCAGGAAACGCGCCATCCAGTCTTGTTCGTTCGGGTTGTCGTCGGTCGCGATATCTTCGACTTCGTAACCGCCGACTTGTTGCCAGCTGACGGACATGTCGAACTCGCGCTTGCTGATCGTGACGTAGACAATATCTCCGGCCGCGATGACGCGAAATTTTTTGGGGTCGACGTGATTGATCTGGTACTTGGCGATATCGTGCTGATGGCTGATATGCGACACCACCGCGCCGTCTTGCAGGATCGCGATCGTGCCATCGAGTAGAAACAGATACTGGGCCGGATTGTCGACCTCAGTGGTCAAGTCGCTGTCCTTGGGCGAGCGGTAAATTTTGGAATACTTGATGATGAAGTCCAAGGTGTCGGACTTCACGAGTGCGAGTGGCGCGAGCTGCCGGAGTTTTTCCTTGAGTTCTTGGTGTTGCATGACGCTTTCTTATTATTAGATGTGGATAACTTCTCGACCCGCCAACACCCTTATTGTGGGCTAGCGCGCGATCATTGTCTGTGAAGTGGGCCACCGAATTCCAGTGGCCGATACGGGGGATGCCCAGACGCGCCTCGGCAAGGTCTGCCGAGGTCGGAAGGAGGGGGCAGCCAGCTGTGAATGCGGCTCGCGGACCGTGGCCAGGCGTGGTCAGCTTGGCGGGATGCTCAGGCGTTGGTCCGGCGTCAGCTTGTCGCTGGTCAGCCCATTGGTCGACTTGATCATCGCAATGGGTACGCCATACATCCGGCTCAACTTGGCAAGGGTCTCGCCGGCTTTGACGCGATGTACCTTGACTGCCGCTTTACCGGAACGCGTGTGAGCGGCTGGTACCGTCGTGTTGTCCGGCTGCGTCGGTGACACGGCGACCTTGAACCGATCCGGCGCATCGTCGCGTAAACGACTGGCCAGTGCCAGTGGAACGAGGAGGTTGTAAGGCTCACCACCGGGCGTGACATCACGGAGCAATCCGGCATTGAGCCGGCGGAGTTGTCCGAGGTCGGATCCGGTTTCGGCCGCGATCTTGTTCAGGGAGATTCCGCGCTCGCTGGTCTCGATTGCGACCAAGCTCGGTTCATCGGGAATCGGCCACAGCTCGATACCGTAATACTCGGGCATCTGAACGATCGAGAGCACCGCTAGAAAGCGCGGCACGTACTGGCTGGTCTCAGTTCGCAAATCGAGGTTCCAGTAGTCCGTTGGCTTCTGTTGCCGGGTATTGGCCTCAATAGCGCGAACAATGTTCATTTCGCCCATGTTGTAGCCCGCGAGCGCGTGTAGCCAGTCGCCTTGAAACATGTCGCTCAGTTTGCGCAGGTAGCGGATCGCCGCGTCGGTGGATGCGATGATGTCGCGGCGACCATCGTAGAGCTCGTTGCGCGCGAGGCCATAGGTCTTGCCGGTGGCGGCTATGAACTGCCAAATGCCGTTGGCGCCTGACTTTGAGACGGCATCGACAATAAATGCGCTCTCGACGATCGGCAGCAGTGCCAACTCCAGTGGCAATTTATCTTGCGCCAGGGAATCGAGGATGTAATGCATGAAGGGTTCGGCGCGTTGCGTCACCATATTGAGATAACGCGGCTCGTTCAGGTAGCGCTCGCGCTCGGCGGCGATTCGCGGGTGATTGGGATCGAATTCGATGGACACATTCTTGCGAATACGGTCCCAGACGCTATCGTGAACCAACGAGTAGCTGCGCAAATCGGGTTTGGGCGGTTTGGCGGTCACGAAGACCGGGATCTCCGGCTCGGCGGCGGCGAAACGCTTCGGGGTTGAGGGCGGCGGAACCGGACGTGCGGTCGGCATATTTGCCGCGACGGTCACTGGCCGCGTGGCTTGTTCATCGTCGCCCGCGAGCTCCAGCGTCGCGGTGCAGCCAGTGGTGGCGAGTGCGGTTACGGTCAGCAACACGCGCGATGCGCGACGCAGTGACCGAATGAGCTCGTGGGGTGGCATTCGGCGTTCTCCTTTTAAGGCATCGTCCTGATGCGGTGTTTTTTAGGCCGAACTCGTTCACGGGCGTAGCGCATGTCGAGGTGCTGCACTGCCTGATGAACCGGAACGACGTTTCAGTCTCGCTCGTTTGTCCAACGTCGCAGGTCGCGACCTCGAACCTACCAAATCGCCGGGCTTGACCCTTCGGCAATGACCCGCGAGTGTGGTTTCACGCTAACGTTTCTGCGCTTCGTAGACGCATGCGCGTGGCGTGCTGAAACCGAGGCGCAGAGGATTCCGCGACTCGAAGTATAATACCGGTCACACTTGAGTACGAGCGTTCGTAACGACGAGGGGTGGCAGGTTGCGTTGCCGTGCCCTCTTGCGTGGTGGTGCCGGATCGGCGAGCATCGATTCGAATCACGTCCGTGAACGCTATATCCAATCCATGTCAATGAACGATTCTTTTCGTAACTATCTGAATACTTGGTACGCCACACCCTCGGGTGCGGTTTTTGCCAAACAGATGGATGATCTGTTGACGCCTTGGTTGCAGGGGGTATTCGGGTATCACGGGGTCCAATTGGGCAACTTCGTGCCCGAGACGCCGTTAATTCGCCACGCGCGCACCAACCATACCGTCATCGCCGATTGCGAGCGCGACGGGGGCGTATGCTGCACGGCCGAGGCGATGCCATTCGCGACCGACGCACTCGATCTGTTGATACTGCCGCATACGCTGGAACTCTCGGAGGATCCGCGCGCCGTGCTGCGCGAAGTCGATCGTGTCCTGGTGCCGGACGGACGGCTGTTGATCATCGGCATGGATCCGTGGACGCTATGGAACGGTTTACAGCGTCTCAAGGGGCGGCGTTACCCGTTCCATACCCAAGGCCGCATCAAGGATTGGCTGGACCTGCTCGGTCTGGAGCAAGAGCGCAGTGCACTCCTGCCGGTTTCGCGCTGGAATCTGCCGGAATGGTTGGCGCGTTGGCCCAAGACCCGACAGCTCGGTAATCTGATGGCCTCGAACGTAGCCGGTGGCTACGCCATCATGGCGCAAAAGCGAACCACGACAATGACGACCGTGCGGATGCGCTGGCGGCTCAAGCCGCGGTTGGTCGCGGGTGGTTTTACCCGACCCGCGGTACGTAACGGCAACCATGGCTGAAGTGATCGAGATCTTTACCGATGGCGCCTGTCGCGGTAATCCCGGGCCGGGCGGCTGGGGCGCTTTGTTGCGGTTTGGCGATCATGTCAAGGAGCTGTCGGGTTCGGAACGTGAGACCACCAACAACCGGATGGAAATGATGGCCGCGATCGCCGCGCTCGAAAGTCTGCGCCACGACCGCTTTCGCGTCGTGCTGACCACCGACTCTCGTTATGTGCAGGACGGCATCCGACAATGGCTACCAAACTGGAAGCGTCGGGGCTGGCGCACCGCGAGCCGCCAGCCGGTAAAAAACGTCGATCTCTGGCAGCGGCTCGACACCGTTGCGCAACGGTTCGAGATCGACTGGCGCTGGGTCAAAGGTCATAGCGGGCACCCCGAAAACGAGCGCGTCGACGAGCTTGCCAACGAGGCGATCGACCAGATGCTGGCGGCGCGACGTTGATCTGAGTGCTTTCCTGAGTCACCCGAACACGAAGCGAACGCCGGCATGCGACAAGTCGTACTCGATACCGAGACCACTGGATTGGAGGTTGAGCAAGGTCACCGCGTGATCGAAATCGGTTGCGTCGAGTTGCTGAACCGGCGGATCACGCGGCGCGACTTTCACCACTATCTCCAGCCTGATCGCGAAATCGATGAGGGCGCGATCGCTGTGCACGGCATCAGTAACGAGTTTCTCGCCGACAAGCCGCGTATGCGCGACATCGCCGAACAGTTTCTCGAATTCGTTCGTGATGCCGAGCTCATCATTCACAACGCGCCATTTGACGTTGGTTTTCTCAACGGCGAGTTGACGCGCTTGGGGGCGCACTGGGGCAAGCTGACCGACCATTGCACGGTCGTTGATACGCTGGAGATGGCACGCAGCCGGTATCCGGGGCAGAAAAACAATCTCGACGCGCTCTGCAAGCGGCTTGGCGTCGACAACTCCCATCGCGAATTACACGGCGCGCTGCTCGATGCGAGGATCCTCGCGGATGTCTACCTCACCATGACGGGTGGGCAGACAACGCTCGGCTTGGGAGACGACGCCAACGATGAGGGGCAGGAACGTGTGAGTGCCCCGCGTAGCCTGCAACGTACCGCACCGATTCGGGTCGTGCGGGCGAACGATTCCGAGCTGGAACGACATTCCGCGTTGTTGGCGGTGGTCGAAAAGGCGGGTGGCAAACGGATCTGGCAGTAGCGCCCGAACCCGTCACTTTTTGAGCAATCGTTCCTTTTGCCGCTGCCAGTCGCGATCCTTCTCGGTGGCGCGCTTGTCGTGTTGCTTTTTGCCCTTGCCGAGCCCCAGCTCCAACTTGGCACGTCCATTTTTCCAGTACAGCCCCAACGGCACCAGGGTGTAGCCCTTACGTTCGACGGCGCCGATCAGGCGGTTGATTTCGTTGCGATGCAGCAACAGGCGGCGGGTGCGGGTCGGATCAGCGACGATGTGGGTCGATGCCGAGCTTAAGGCCGAAATGTGGCAGCCGAAAAGAAACGCCTCGCCGTCCTTCAACAGCGCGTAGCTTTCCTTCAACTGCACGCGACCCGCGCGCAGGCTCTTGACCTCCCAGCCCTGCAACTCCATGCCGGCCTCGAATCGTTCTTCGATGAAAAAATCGAACCGCGCCGATTTGTTCTGCGCGATGCTGCCCTGGGTTTTCGGTTTTGCTTGTGTCATCGCGCGATTATACGGACGGAAGCCACCGCCTTGGCAATCCGTCGCCGCGCGAAGATCTGCGGTCGCTGGCGACCGTGCCGGTTTGCCGCATCGCCGGTGCCGGCGCGTGCGGCAATTGGTCGCCGCAGGGCAAAACTTGAGATGAACTCTCGAACTCTTACAATGGCGTTTTGAATGTCGGCGGGCTTGCAATGAAACATTCTGGTACTGCGCCACGACGCGTCTCGCTGCACGGTCAGTGGTCGAGTCGGCTCGCGTTCATCCTCGCGGCATCCGGTTCCGCGGTGGGCCTCGGCAATATCTGGAAGTTCCCCTATGTGACCGGCCAGAACGGTGGTGGCGCGTTCGTGCTGGTCTACCTGCTCTGTATCGCCTTGATCGGCATCCCCATCATGATCGCGGAGATCATGCTCGGTCGGCGCGGGCGCCAAAGTCCGATGAATACGATGGCAACGCTGGCGCGGGAGGAAGGTGCGAGCCGAATCTGGCGTTGGCTCGGGGGCATGGGGATTGTCGCCGGGGTCATGATCCTGTCGTTTTACAGCGTGATCGGTGGCTGGACCTTGGCCTACGCGCTCAAGGCAGTCGCAAATGATTTCGCGGGCGGCGATGGGGCCGCGATGAGTGCGCTGTTCGGTGCTTTCATTTCGAGTTGGGAAAGCCTGTTGCTCTGGCATACGTTGTTCATGGTGATGACCATGTTGGTGGTGGCGCGTGGCGTGCGCGGCGGATTGGAGCGAGCGACGACGCTGATGATGCCGGGGCTGTTGATGATCATTTTGCTGCTGCTTGGTTATGCCATCGCGGAGGGCGATTTTCCGCGCGCGGTGGCCTATCTGTTCAATCCGGATTTCTCGAAAGTGACTACCGATACGGTTGTTGTCGCGATGGGGCAGGCCTTTTTTACGCTCTCGCTCGGCATGGGCGCGATCATGATGTACGGCTCTTACCTGCCTGACCGCGTCTCGATCGGGCGCTCGGCGATCATCGTCGCGGCTGCCGATACCGCCGTCGCCTTGCTGGCTGGGCTTGCGATTTTCCCAATCGTCTTTGGCTTTGGTCTCGCGTCCGGTTCCGGGCCAGGATTGATCTTCGAGACCTTGCCGATCGCGTTTGGGCGGATGCCGGGAGGCGTGTTCATTGGGGCGTTGTTTTTTATCATGCTGGTTCTCGCGGCGTGGACCTCGGCGATTTCGATCATCGAGCCTGCGGTCGCTTATCTCGTTGAGAATCGCGGATTGAGTCGGGCCGCCGCGGCCGCGGTTGCCGGCATCGCGACCTGGACGCTCGGTATCGGGACCGTTCTGTCGTTCAATCTCTGGGCTGAACTCACCCTATTGGGAAAGACCTTCTTCGACTGGATGGATTACCTGACGGCCAATATCATGCTGCCACTCGGCGGCCTGCTGATAGCGGTGTTTGCTGCCTGGGTGATGAAACGCGAACACGCGCTCGACGAACTCCGCATGCGCGACGGTCCGGCCTTTGAGCTATGGCATGTCTTGGTGCGCTTTGTCGCGCCGCTCGGGGTGTTACTGGTATTTCTGAGTGCGTTGGGGATAATCCGCGCATGACCACCATCAGCCGCAGTGCCATCGTGCCGTTCACGCCCCGCCAGATGTTCCAGCTGGTGAACGATGTGCCGTCTTATCCACAGTTTCTGCCGTGGTGTGCGGCGGCGAACCAGCATTATCGCGATCCCGAGTGCCTTGAGGCCACGATCGAACTCGCCAAAGGCGCGGTTCGCAAACAGTTCACGACGGTCAATCGCATTCAGGCGGACAAGATGATCGAATTGCGGCTGGCCGATGGTCCCTTCAAGCGACTGGAGGGTTTCTGGCGTTTTGATCCGCTTGACGAAGGACGTGCCTGCAAGGTGACGCTGGACCTTGATTTCGAGTTTTCAAGTCGGGTCATGACCTTGACAGTTGGACCCGTGTTCACGGCGGTGGCCAACGCGCTTGTCGATGCCTTTGTCAGTCGGGCCCGCACCGTCTATGCCTAACCATCGAACCCTGCATGTCGAAGTCGTGTACGCCCTGGCGCGCGAACAGGCCCTGGTCGCGGTCGAGGTGCCGGAGGGGGCAACGATTGAAGAGGCTATCCGTCGCAGCGGTTTGCTGGAGCGCTACCCCGAGATCGAACTGGGTCGGAACAAGGTCGGCGTATTTGGACATGCGCAGAAGCTGGAAAACACACTGCGCGAGCGCGACCGAGTCGAAATCTATCGCCCGATCCAATGCGATCCCAAGGAAGTCCGACGCCAACGCGCTAAATCGGGCAAAAAGTCCGCCGATTAAGGCCCGGCGCAGATCGCGCGTCGTCCGCGACACATTTCAGAGAATCTTGAGGCGACGACAGTCAGGTTGCGAATTTCATCGCAAAAACCATTCTCAATCGCGCGTATAACATGCCTTAGCCAGCGCTGGGCTTGGATTGAAGCGATAGGTTCCTAGGACTGGACGAGCTTGTCATTGTGACACTTCTGGTTTTAGGAGGGCTTTCCGGCCCTCCTTTTTTATGGCGGCGCTTTGGTCGTATCGATTCGAGTCGCCGTAGGCCACCCCCATTATCCTTGCCCTACCGCTCTACCCGCGTCACCCGATCGTTGCTGAAATGGACTGATACGCGTCTGTCCGCAATCCGCTCGCCTTTCTCGTTACGATAGAATACATAATCCCAGCGCTCCGGATTAAAGGGGTGACCGACCAGCGGCGTACCGAGTAGGTATTGAACCTGTTTGCGGGTCATCCCCGTCTTGATCTGGTCTACCGCCTCGCTGTCGAGGGCGTTACCCTGTTGCACCGGCGCGCGATACACGCAGGCACTCGTCGCGATGCCGAGGGCACAACAAACCAGGCAAATGAGAAGCTTCTTCATTGCGCTTTGTATATGATTTACAAAAATGAGTCGTCCAATAGTAAGCTAAGTCGAGCGGAGACCCAATCGGTTATCCGCAAATCGCGAGTGCTCTGGAGGTTGAATGAGCAGCAAGGATCTTAAAAAGGCAGGCCTGAAAGTCACCCTGCCACGCATGAAAATACTGGAGATCCTCGATGAAATGGAGGGTCACCACCACACCGCCGAGGATATCTACCGCAAATTACTCGAATTTGGCGAGGAGATAGGTTTGGCGACGGTTTACCGGGTGTTGACCCAGTTTGAAGCCGCCGGCCTTGTCAAGCGGCATCATTTCGAGAGTGGGCAGGCGGTTTTCGAACTCGATCGCGGTGGCCATCACGACCATATGGTTTCGATGAAGACAGGGCGGGTCGTTGAGTTCTATGACGAGGAGATCGAGCGACGCCAGCGTGAAATTGCACAGCAGCATGGCTTCCGGATAATCGAGCACACGCTTGTGCTCTACGGTGAATTCGACGACGAGACGGCACTCCCGCCGAAGTAAGCCTCTCAGCGCGGCCCCTGCGCTTGTTGGGCCAACTGAAGCATTTCCTCGGCATGCCGGAGCGTTTGCGGGGTGATTTGTGCACCGCCAAGCATCCGCGCCAGTTCGTCGATCCGGCTTTGCAGGTCGAGGACGACAAGCTCAGTTGCGGTCGCCTCGGCCGTTTTGCGCTTGCGGACCTGGAGATGGCGATGCGCGTACGCTGCTACCTGGGGCAGGTGCGTCACGCAGAACACTTGGCAGCGCTCGCCGAGTACCCGCAGTTGCCGACCTACGGTATCCGCGACAGCGCCACCGACGCCGCTGTCTACCTCGTCGAAGATCAGCGTTGGCAGTTCCATGCTGCGGGCCGCAATCAACTGAATCGCCAGACTGATCCGTGAAAGCTCGCCGCCCGAGGCGACTTTGGCGACCGGTCGGGGCGGTTGGCCAGGGTTCGCACTCACTAAAAATTCGATCTCTTCGGTGCCATAGTCGCGCCGTCCATCCGACGGCAGCGGCTTGAGCACGATCTCGAAACGCCCGCCTTGCATGCCGAGGCCCTGCATCGCGGCGGTGATTTCATGCGCGAGGTCTACTGCGGCGTGCTGCCGCGCCAAGCGGACATCGGCGGCCAAGGTGTCATATTGACCCGCCGCCGCGTCGCGCGCCTGAGCCAAGCTGTCGATCTGGAACTCCGGCCCTTCGAGGCGCGCGAGTTCCTCGTTGAGGGTTTCCGCGTGGGCGAGCAGGTCGTCGACCGGGATCCGATGTTTGCGCGCTACGTCGTGGAGCGCGGCGAGGCGGGTTTCGATCCGTTCAAGCGCGTCGGGGTCGGCATCGAGGCGATCACGCAGATGGCGGAGTTCTCCCTGTGCCTCATTGAGCTGGATACGGGCACTCTCAACGAACTCCGTCGCGGCTTTGAACGCACCATCGATTTCAGTGGCCTCGTTCAGTCCGTGTAACACGCGCGTCAAGAGCCGATGGACCGAGTGGTCCTCCGCTTCGTAGAGCAGCGAGGTCGTCTCGTCGGCGATGGAGACCAGGCGTTCGAGGTGCGCGTGGCGGCGCAGGTTTTCTTCCAGCGACGCGAGCTCGCCCGGCATGAGTTGCAGTTGCGCGAGTTCATCACTTTGAAAACGCAGCAGTTCCAGGCGCTCGATGTGCGCGGCCTGATTCTGACTGGCGTCGCGATAATGCCGCTCGGCCTGCTTCCAGTGCCGGTAGGCGGCTGCCAGTTTCGCGAGCGATGCGCGCAGACCGGCGTGGTGGTCGAGCAAGTCACGTTGAGTCGCGCTCGCGAGCAGCGCTTGATGATCGTGTTGCCCATGTATATTGACGAAGCGCTCGCCGAGTTCCTTGAGCTGGGTGGCGTTTACCGGGGTGCCATTGATGAAGGCGCGTGAGCGGCCTTCAGCGGTGAGGGTGCGGCGCAGGATGCAGGCGGAATCCCGATCGATATCGTGATCGCTCAGCCATTGCCGCACCTCCGGATGATCCGCCTCCACCGTCACCGCGATCTCGGTGCGGTCCACGCCGGCACGGACCGCGCTTGCATCGGCGCGATCGCCGAGCACCAATCCGATGGCATCGATCATGATTGACTTGCCGGCGCCAGTTTCGCCGGTGATCACGGTCAACCCGCTCCCCAGTTCGAGATCGAGGCGTTCAATGATCGCGAAATCACGGATAAAAATGTGCGAGAGCATACGGCGGTTTGGTGCGTTTAGGCGGCTCGGCGACCCGGAAGCGAATGACGGCGGTCCGATCGGGCCGCAAGTCTGCCAGCCGGCTGGGCGATCACCCCGCCCGCGTGTTGAGTGCCGCTCACGGTTGTTCACTCCAGCGCAGTTTGCGGCGCAGGATCGCATAGTAGTCGTAATCGATCGGATGAATCAGCCGCAATGGCGCCGGTGCTTTACGAATCACCACGCGATCCTCCGGCTCAATATCGATGTTGGACTGGCCGTCGAATGCGATTTGCGCGCTCGATTGACTGTGCGCAAGCAGAATGATCTCGATTTCGCTGTCGCCGGTCACCACGATCGGGCGGTTGCTAAGGGTATGCGAGGCGATCGGGACCAGCGCGAAGGCGTCGAGTCCGGGATGCAGCAGGGGGCCGCCACAGGATAGCGCGTAAGCGGTTGACCCGGTCGGCGTACTCACTACGTAACCGTCGGCCCGCTGGCTGTGAACAAACCGCCCATCGATGCGGGTCTCGAAATCGATCATCCTGACCACGTCGCGCACGTGCAGCACGATGTCGTTCAAGGCCGTGTGCTCGGCCAACGTCGCGGCGCCGCGCATCACCGTGCCGCACAATAAAGTGCGTCGCTCCTCCTGATAGTCGCCAGCGAAGATCGCGTCGAGCTGGGTATGTAAATGCTCCGGTGAAACGTCCACCAGAAAGCCCAGACGTCCGACGTTGACCCCCACCACCGGTACGCCGTGGTCAGCGAGCGAGCGCGCCGCATGCAACAGCGTCCCGTCACCGCCGACCACCACCACGAGATCGCTCTCGCGCGCGATCTCCGCCCGGCTGTAAACTTGGTCGGTCAACGGCGGAGTTCGCGCCAGGGCCTGGAACGACTCATCCGGCAAAATCGTCAATCCGCGCTCGCGCAGGTAGGTAAGCAAGTGTGCCAAGGTCGCAGTGACGCGCGGATCTTGCGGTTTGGTGATGACGCCGATGCGGGAGAAAGCTGTCATGATCGGAGAAAGCTAGCACGCCGCAAAGGAAGTGCAAAGTGAAGCAGTTCCTTGACACTCCGTGGTGTCATTGCAATTATCGGAATGTTTAAACAATCATAGAGTTAGTGATACTCAGCTAAAATGCCGACTGACCTCGTGGCGGAAGACTCACTGTCCGATCGGGCCAAGCAATTGCTCAAGGCCTTGATCGAAACCCATATCTCCGAAGGCGAGCCGGTGGGTTCGCGGACGTTGGCGCGGGTATCGGGTCTCGACGTCAGTCCCGCGACGGTACGCAATATCATGGCCGATCTCGAAGAGGCTGGGCTGATTACCGCTCCACACACTTCGGCGGGTCGGGTGCCGACGTCGGCCGGCTATCGCCTGTTCATCGATAGCCTGATTCAAGTCAAGACGCCGCGACCCGGGCTGGCCGAGGATTTCGACGCCCAGGTGCGCCGCGCCGGGAATTTCCAGGGCATGACGCAATCAGCCTCGATGCTGTTGTCGAACCTGACCCGGATGGCGAGTGTCGTTACCTTGCCGAAGGTGGGTCTGGTCACGCTGCGCCAGATCGAATTCATTCGGCTCGGTGACAAACGGGTGCTCGCGGTTCTGGTGTTAGATCATGGCGAGGTGCAAAACCGGGTCGTCACCCTGGACAAGGACTACTCCCGTGCCGAACTGGAACGTGCCGGCAACTATCTGACCGAACAATGCCTGGGCCTCGACATGCGCAACGCGCGGCGCAAGATATTTTCGGAACTCAAACAGTTGCGTGAGGATCTCAACGCCTTGATGGCTTCGACCATCGCGCTTGCGGAACAAGCGTTGGCCGGTGCGGACGATGAGGGTGAGGACTGTGTCGTTGCCGGACAAACGCGACTCATGGATTACACCGAGTTATCTGATATCGAGCATTTGCGCCAATTGTTCGAGACCTTCAACCAGAAACGCGACCTTCTGCATATCCTCGATCGTTGTGTCCGCGCGGAGGGCGTGCAGATCTATATCGGGCAGGAATCCGGCAACAAGGTTCTGGACGCCTGCAGTGTCGTCACCGCTCCATATTCCGTTGATGGACGGATCGTTGGGGTGCTCGGCGTGATCGGTCCGACCCGCATGGCGTATGACCGCGTGATACCGATCGTCGATATTTCCGCCCGATTGTTCGGCGCGGCCTTGAATTCCCGCTAGCTGCGCCCATATCCCCCGAACGAACACGGGATTTCCACCTGAACAACGGTTAATTTAGGCCGTAGGCGACAAGGTACCCGCGGTACTCGCCTCGTTCGCGTTGCATCCTGACGACCGATCGAAAAATATTCATTTTAAACCCCGGGGAAACCGACCCCCCGAGTCCCGTAGCGGAGGCGTTGGGTCGTGTGGAACTTTGAACGATTCAGAACCGGAGAAACCCATGCAAGGTGAGGATAAAAACCTGCCCACGGCGAGCGACATGAACAAGGACTACGACGAGTTGGTGGACGATACAATCGAAGTGCAACGGCCAGAAGTTGACCACGAGCAGCTCAAGCGTGAGTTGGACGATGTGCAGACCAAAATGAACGACTACTGGGAGCGGATCCTGCGGCAGCAGGCCGAGATGGATAACCTGCGCAAACGTGCCGAGCGCGACGTGGAAAGCGCGCGCAAGCATGCGCTAGAGCGCTTCGCTGGCGACCTGCTCGCGGTGTGCGACAGTTTGGAGCTCGGGCTGGCCGCGACCCAGGCCGAGCACGCAACCGACAAACTGCGCGAAGGCATGGAATTGACCCTCAAGATGTTGGTTGATGCCCTCGAACGCCACGGAGTGCGCCAGATCGATCCGCAGGGCGAACGCTTCAACCCCGAACTGCACCAGGCAATGACTATGCAGGAGCGCAGCGATTGCGACGCCAATACGGTGATAGCGGTGATGCAGAAAGGCTATCAACTCAACGACCGTTTGCTGCGGCCGGCTATGGTCATCGTGGCCAAACAGCCCGCGGCGGGTTAACGCTCGGCGAAGCTTGAATTCAACGTCCTATAGCCCCATAGCTTTTGACAGTTACCTAAAACCCGCTTTACACAGATTTACTACGGAGCCTAAAAAATGGGAAAAATCATCGGCATCGACCTCGGCACCACCAACTCCTGCGTGGCGGTGATGGAAGGTGGGCAGGCCAAAGTCATCGAAAACAGTGAAGGGGGCCGCACGACGCCCTCGATCGTCGCGTATTCCGACGATGGCGAGGTGCTGGTCGGCCAACCGGCCAAGCGTCAGGCCGTCACCAATCCCTCGCACACGCTATTTGCGATCAAGCGCCTGATCGGTCGGCGCTTCCAGGACAAGGAAGTGCAAAAGGACATGGACATGGTCCCCTACAAGATCGTCAAGGCGGACAACGGCGATGCCTGGGTCGAGATCAAGGGTAAGAAAATGGCCCCGCCCGAGGTTTCCGCGCGGGTACTGATGAAGATGAAAAAAACCGCCGAGGACTATCTGGGCGAACCCGTCACCGAGGCCGTGATCACGGTCCCGGCGTATTTCAATGATTCGCAGCGTCAAGCGACCAAGGACGCCGGCAAGATCGCAGGTCTCGAAGTCAAACGCATCATCAACGAGCCTACCGCTGCTGCGCTTGCGTATGGCATGGACAAGGGCGCCGGCAAGGACCGTAAGGTGGCGGTGTATGACCTCGGCGGTGGCACTTTCGATGTCTCCATCATCGAAATCGCCGATGTGGACGGTGAAATGCAGTTCGAGGTGCTCTCGACCAACGGTGATACGTTCCTTGGTGGTGAGGACTTCGACAAACGTCTGATCGACTATTTGGCCGACGAATTCAAAAAAGATCAGGGAATCGACCTGCGTGGTGATCCGCTGGCGATGCAGCGACTCAAGGAGGCTGCGGAAAAGGCCAAGATTGAGCTGTCGTCAAGCCAGCAGACCGATATCAATCTGCCGTACGTGACCGCCGACGCCTCGGGGCCGAAGCACTTGAACCTCAAAATCTCACGCGCCAAGCTTGAATCCCTGGTCGACGATCTGGTTCAGCGCACCATCGATCCGTGCCGGCAGGCACTGAAGGATGCCGGGTTGAAGGCTTCTGATGTCGAAGAAATCATCTTGGTCGGTGGGCAAACCCGCATGCCCAAGGTGCAGCAGACCGTCAAGGACTTCTTCGGTCGCGAACCGCGCAAGGACGTCAACCCGGATGAGGCGGTCGCGGTCGGTGCGGCGATTCAGGCCGGGGTATTGGGTGGCCAGGTCAAGGATGTTCTGTTGCTCGACGTGACGCCACTATCGCTCGGTATCGAAACCCTGGGCGGCATCATGACCAAGTTGATTGAGCGCAACACCACGATTCCGACCAAGGCGAATCAGGTTTTCTCGACCGCCGAGGATAATCAGACCGCGGTCACCGTGCACGTGTTGCAGGGCGAGCGCGAGCGGTCGGTCGATAACAAATCGCTTGGCCGCTTCGATCTCGGCGACATTCCGCCGGCACAGCGCGGGATTCCGCAGATCGAGGTGACCTTCGACATCGATGCCAACGGAATTCTTCACGTATCGGCGAAGGACAAGGCGACCAGTAAACAGCAGTCCATCACAATCCGCGCCTCCAGTGGTCTCAAGGAAGACGAGATCGATAAAATGGTGCGCGATGCCGAGGCCCACAAGGAGGAGGATCGCAAGTTCCACGAACTGGTGGCGGCGCGCAATGCGGCCGACTCGATGATTCACTCGATCGAGAAATCCTTGAAGGAACTCGGCGACAAGGTGGCCGAGAGCGACAAATCCGAGATCGAAGCGGCAATGAGCGAACTGCGCACGACGATCAAGGGTGATGACAAGGACGAGATTGAAGCCAAGACCACGCGCCTCGCTGAACTATCCGGCAAGATCGCCCAGCAGGCCTACGCACAGGCGGATGCCGGTGGCGCACAAGCACACGGCGAGACCAAAGGCGAATCGGCGAAAAAAACCGACGACGACGTGGTCGACGCCGAATTTGAGGAAGTCAACGACAAAAAGTAATATGGCGAGCGTTTGACGTGACCCGAAAGGCGGTACCTCGCGAGAGGACCGCCTTTTCGCATCACGATTCGCGAAAATCATAAATGGGGCGTTGACCGACCCTGCTAGCGTTGTGGCAAATGGAGACTATGGCAAAGCGCGATTATTACGAGTCCCTTGGTGTTGCTCGCAATGTGAGCGAGGCGGATCTGAAAAAGGCCTATCGGCGGATGGCGATGAAATATCACCCCGACCGAAATCCGGGCGATACCGAGACGGAGGCGCACTTCAAGGAGGCCAAAGAGGCCTTTGAGGTCCTGAGCGACCCGCAAAAGCGCGCGGCGTATGACCAATTCGGGCACGCCGGTGTCGATCCGTCGGCAGATATGGGTGGCTACGGTGGACACGGTGGCGGTGGCGCAAGTTTCAGCGAGATCTTTGGCGACGTGTTCGGTGATATTTTCGGTGCGGGTCGCAGCACTCGGCAGCGGGTTTATCGCGGTTCAGACTTGCAATACAACATGGAGCTTTCGCTCGAAGAGGCCGTGTTTGGGGTCGAGCGTGAAATCAATATCCCCAAGCTCGAAATTTGTGCGGCGTGCGACGGCAGCGGCGCCCGCAAGGGGACTCAGCCAAGCACATGTCCGTCCTGTCACGGGGCCGGCCAGGTGCGTATCCAGCAGGGATTTTTCTCGGTTCAGCAAACCTGTCCGACTTGTCGCGGCACCGGCTCGGTAATTAGCGACCCCTGTCATGCATGCAACGGTCACGGCCGGGTGCAGCGGCACAAAAAGCTGTCGGTCAAGATTCCGCCCGGGGTGGATAGCGGCGATCGGGTGCGTCTGTCGGGCGAAGGGGAGGCCGGGCTGAATGGTGGACCATCGGGCGACCTGTTCGTCCAGATCCACGTCAAACCGCATCGTCTGTTCGAGCGTGATGGTAACGATTTGTACTGCGAGGTCCCGATCAGTTTCGTCGCAGCAGCGCTCGGCGGGGAGTTCGAGGTGCCGACGCTCAACGGGAAACTCAAGCTCAAGGTGCCCCCAGAGACACAAACCGGCAAGCTCTTCCGGCTGCGCGGCAAAGGTGTGGCGCCCGTCAACGGAGGCGCGCCGGGCGACATGTTGTGTCGCATCCTGCTGGAAACGCCGATCAACCTCAGCAAGGAGCAAAAGGTGATACTGCAAGCCTTTGCCGACAGCCTTTCGAAAAGTGGGCGGCAACATAGCCCTCAGGAGAACGGTTGGCTCGACGGCGTTAAAGGCTTTTTCGAGGACCTCAAATCGCGCTTCACCAACTAGGAACGACCGCCGATGACACGCATTGCGATCGTAGGCGCCGCCGGACGGATGGGGCGGACCCTGATCCAGGCCTGTGCGCAGGCGTCGGAGTGCCGCTTGACCGCGGCCACAGAACAGGCAGGTAGCTCGCTGCTCGGCGCCGATGCCGGTGAACTCGCGGGCGTCGGACGGCTCGAAGTCACCCTGGTGTCGACCCTGGCCCAAGCGCCGGATTTCGATGTCCTGATCGATTTCACCCGCCCCGAGGCGACGTTTGAACACCTCGAATTCTGCATCCGTCATCAACGCGCAATCGTCATCGGTACGACTGGTTTCGACGCGGCGGGCAAGGCGCGGATCGCCGCCGCCGCGGATTCGATTCCGGTTGTGTTCGCGCCAAACATGAGCGTCGGTGTCAATCTATGCCTCAAGTTGCTGGATCTCGCCGCCCGTGTGCTCGGTGATGAGGTCGATGTCGAGATCGTCGAAGCGCATCATCGCCATAAGGTCGACGCGCCGTCCGGTACCGCGCTGCGGATGGGCGAAGTCGTGGCCGCAGCGCTGGGGCGCGATCTCACGCAATGCGCGGTCTACGGTCGCGAAGGCGTCACCGGCGCCCGCGCTCGCGAGACCATTGGGTTTGCCACCGTGCGTGCCGGCGACATCGTCGGCGACCATACCGTATTGTTCGTCGGCGACGGAGAACGGGTCGAAATCACCCACAAGGCCTCGAGCCGAATGACCTTCGCCAAAGGCGCGATTCGTGCGGCCAAATGGCTCGATGGCAAGGCCAATGGACTGTTCGATATGCAGGACGTACTCGGGTTGCGGTAGCGGCGCATCGCGCGGCAAACGCCGAGTCGAAAGCGCGTCATTTCGGCCCAGGCGCGCGTAGCCGGTGGCGGTCATACGCGGCGTCCCCTCTTCGTAAGTAGTCCTGTTCCCGGGCCCGGCAAG
The DNA here is from genome assembly GCA_964620675.1 of uncultured Thiotrichales bacterium. GTDB lineage: Bacteria > Pseudomonadota > Gammaproteobacteria > UWMA-0217 > UWMA-0217 > CAYSFW01. Next base: position 73,224 of record CAZUJU010000010.1, read on the forward strand.
ACCGTGTCGCAACGGTGATTGTCGCGCCTGAATCCAGGCAACCGCATAAACCCAGCCCGTCACTGCGCGGAACAGCGCCATGGTGGCCGCTTCCGGCGAGATCGCCTGCTGCTGGCACGAACCCGAAGCGAACCTCACCGGGGATCCTCGCAACCCGGTTCTTCGCGCGCGTCCCCGGAAGGTGGACTCGAATTCACCACTGTATTTTTGCGAATACAGCACGTTACTTTCTCAACCGCTCGGTTGACCGAGGATTTTAGGTCCAACCCGGTAGCAAAGCCTCCGCTCCGGTACGCTCGTCGGCCGCTCAATGGCTGATCCCCGCTTGGCCGCGGTCGCGTGGGAGGCCGCTTCGATCGCGCGTGATTTTGGGGGCGCTGAATTCGTCAATCGGAGTCGTGTGAGCGACCTATGTTGCGGAATCACAACAAAAAGCCGCCGCAAAAAAGCAAATCTTAGTATTAATATATTAAATGAATATATACTTAGAGATTGGTTTGACAAATACTTTGGTTGCCGATAAGTTCGCCGAAGTGTCTGCGGCGGGGTGCGCAGGCGGGTAGCGAGTAGCGGGGTATTCGCCGTGCCTGGGCGACTTCCGGCTATATTTTTCGAGAGACCAAGCGCCAGAGGAGGTTGCGAACGTGACGCCTAAATATGACCTGTTGATTATCGGCGGCGGTATTTCTGGTGCGGCCTTGCTGCACTGCGCCACGCGATATACCAATATCCGACGTATCGGTCTGATCGAGAAATACGACGGCCTGGCATCGGTCAATACCCACGGCCGCCACAACAGCCAAACCCTGCATTGTGGCGACATCGAAACCAACTACACGCTCGACAAGGCGCTCAGCGTCAAACGCGCGGCCGACATGATCGTTCATTACGCGCGCGCGCAGCCGAACACTGACCGCATCGTTTACAAGTTTTCAAAGATGGTGCTCGGGGTCGGCGAGCGCGAAACGCAGGCCTTGCGCGACCGCTTCGCGATCTTTGGTTCGCACTACGCCGCGATGCGCTTGCTGGAGAAGCCCGAAATCGCCTTACTCGAGCCCAACGTGGCCAAGATCGGTAACGCATTCCGCACCGACGATATCGTTGCGCTCGGCTCGGTGAGTGAATACTGCGCGGTCGACTATGCGGCACTGGCGCATTCGTTCGTGTACTCGGCGGTGAAGGAAAAAACCTCCGAGGTTGAATTACACTTGGGCACGACGGTCGAACGCATCGATAAGCACAATGACGTTTTTCAGGTACGAACCCAAAAAGGCGTGCTGCTGGCGGACGCGGTGGTCGCGAGTGCCGGTGGCCACAGCTTGCTGCTTGCGCAACAGATGGGCTACGGGCTCAATTATTCGGTGTTTCCGGTCGCCGGCAGTTTTTATTTCACGCCCAAGGTCCTGAACGGTAAGGTTTATACGGTCCAAAACGACAAGTTGCCATTTGCCGCGATTCACGGCGACCCGGATGTTTTGGTCGAAGGAAAAACGCGCTTTGGACCCACTGCGGTGATATTGCCTTTGCTGGAGCGATACAACTACAAGACGTTGCCGGAGTTTTTCAAGGTGTTGCGCTTCGATCGCGACGTGCTGCAGGTGTTCCTCGACCTCCTCAAGGAGCCCGAAATCCGCAATTACATGCTCAAGAACGCGCTGTTCGAGGTCCCGCTACTGCGCCGGGCATTGTTCCTGCGCGATGCGCGCAAGATCGTGCCGTCGCTCAAGCTCAAGGATATCCAGTACGCCAAGCGTTTCGGCGGCATCCGTCCGCAATTGGTCGATAAGGAACATCGCGCCTTGCGGCTCGGCGAAGCGAAGATCAATCCGCACAACGGCATTATCTTCAACATGACGCCGTCGCCGGGCGGCACGAGCTGCCTCTACAACGCTGAGATTGATCTGCGCAGCATTTGCACCTACCTTGGCAAGCAATACGACGAAGCCCGCATGACCCGGGAACTGGTCGATCCGAGCATGGAGCCGGTGCCCGGGGCGCTGACCGATCACGACGCGCTGATCGAGGAAATCGACGCGACGGCCGATGCGTGAGCTGCAGAGCGCGGTCGCCGGGCGCAGGCAGACATTTCGAAGGCGTGTCCCGACGGATCGCTTCGGTGGTGCTGTCGGATGTGGGTGCGTGAACGCGAGGGCGCCATTACCGCGCCGGCAAAGGTATTTGGTAGATGTGGCGGCGAACCACGCCCCAAACACTCGCCCCTCAGGCGGGCGAGCGACAGTGCGCCGGAATATGTTGAGAGGGCGGCGAAATCGATCGGCGCAACCGGCAATTTTCACACCGCCTACCCGCGTTGACGGTATCCCAGCGTCAGCTCAAAAACCTCATCGCCAGTCAATAAGTGAAATTCCGGCCAGCGATACCTGCTGTAAGGTGCGCATCGCGCCGAGTCTATCAGCCCATCACTTTGTCGATGATCTCTCGCATTTCTCCCGCGGAGTGCGCTAGAAGTGTTTGACCGCGGATGTTGCCGAGGGAGCTGACTTTGACCATCGCAGCGGTGGCGGCGTCCTGCGGGCCTTCGATGATGATGACCATGTCGTACTGGCCCATCGTGTAGTAAGCGCCTTTAACGGTGATGCCCATGCTTTTTGCCATCTCTGCGAAGGCGTTGAGACGGGCGGGGGAATCCTTGATGTTCTTGGCGCCTTGATCGGTAAAGTTGAGCAGCGTAATGAAGGTGGGCATGGGTGTGACCTCTGTCGATAAATGTCGTGACTGGTACCCGGCGTGTGACCTGAAATTGGCGACAGGCGTCGTTCGAATTCTGGGGAGATAGAATACGGCGTCGGCGCCTCGGTGCGCGCGGTCGGGCGGTTGATCCTCTCGGATTTTTCTTGCGATTCGTTGTCGAGGACGGCTTAAAAAGCTTAGTTCGCGCCTTGTGTGTGCCGGGTAAAGCACCGACGAACGTAAGGCCTTTACTCACAGGGGCCTCGAAATTTTCAGATGCCCGTTGTCCAACTGCGGCCTCGCGCACTGATTTTTCGGGAAATGGGAGAGGTTCCGGTTGCCGCGATAATTTATTTCACCCGCTCCGATATCGACCCATTTCCGCAGCCCGCGCCTGACCCTTCCCGCCCTACCGCTTCCTCCGATCCAGAACGATAAACAATGGGCAGAACATACGCGTACCTGACGAGGGCAATGCGTGCAATCGTGGCTGGCTATTGATGCATCCCGGAGTGATGACAGTCGCCTGCACGAAGAAGGCCCGATGCCGCGCCGTGGCTGCGCACCGCTATCGCTTTACCGCCTTGTTGCGTGTGGGGCAGACGCTACGCCGGTTTTTGCCCGCCGACCTGCGCACGAGGATTCCACAGCGACGCTCGGCCGGGGCTTGGTCATCCCGTCCGCACGTGGGTCGCAGGGTGGTCTGGGAAGGGTGCGTGCAACCGTCCCTGGCGCCGGACATCAATGCCGCCGTGGTGCATTTCTTCACCACACCTTGGCAGACACCCACAGCGTATTTGCAGCAACTCTTGTTCCCCTCTACCTCCGGGAGAGGGGCTGGGGGTGAGGGTCTTATTCCCCGCTCCGTGAGCGAAGCCGAAGGGTGGCTGGAGCAGGCGGTGGCGGGTTTGCGCGCAGCGGGACAGCAAGATGATTTACCACGCGGTCTGCTCGCCCGCGCTGCCTTGTTCCGCCACACGCACGACTTCGCCCGCGCCCGGCA
>CAZUJU010000011.1:0-74769 GCA_964620675.1 uncultured Thiotrichales bacterium
TACTTCATCGCCGCCCACCCCGGCACCACCGACGAGGACATGCTCAACCTCGCGCTCTGGCTCAAGCGCAACGGCTTCCGCGCCGACCAGGTCCAGGCCTTCTACCCGTCACCGATGGCCACGGCCACCGCGATGTACCACAGCGGCAAAAACCCTCTACGCAAAATCACCCGCGACAGTGAAACCGTCGACATCGTCCGCGGCGACCGTCGCCGCCGTCTGCACAAAGCGTTCCTCCGCTACCACGATGCCAACAACTGGCCCCTGCTCCGCGATGCGCTGAAACACATGGGCCGCGCCGAACTCATCGGCAACGGCAAACACCACCTCATCCCAAGTTATCAGCCCCAAGTCGACGGCAGTTACCAGAGTCCGCGGCGGAAGAACTCCTCCGGCACGAGCGTAGCACCGCCCCAACCGGCGGCGAAAAAGGGGTGGCTGTTGACGCAACATACCGGGATACCGCCGCGCGCGGGGGGCAAGGCGAGCATAGGCAGCGGCCGGTCGCGCAAGCGTTGATCGACGCCAGCGGCGCAGACGCGGCGCTGGCGTTGGCTGAGTGCGATTAGCTCCCGAGTATCGGGTACGTCCCGAATGGACTTAAGAATTTGACAGTCAATGGTTGTCTTGAAGCTCAGGCGTGGATGACCGTTATTCGATCCGCAATTCAGCGACGCTCTGAAACTCGCTGACCACGTAATAGCACTCCACGTTCATTTGCAGCAGCGCGCAGTCGGCGGCAGTGACGAATTCCCGCAGGCGTGGATGCTTGGCCAAATAGACTGGAAGCAACTCCGCGCGGCGCGCCGCATCTGCATCCCAAATCGCGCCCTGGGCGGAAATCGCCACGGCGCTGCCATAATCGGCCGCGTTGTTGCATCGGTTGTCGATCAACAGCGAGGCGCGCGGGTTATCGAGCAGGTTGGCGTACTTCCGGGTTGCCCGAAAGGTGGCGAAGATGATGTGCCGCAGATCGGGCGTGACGGCGAACGCCATGAGGCTGGTGTAGGGCTGTTGCTGGTGCTGAGTCGCCAGTACGGCCTGGATCTGGGAATCCAGCAAGGTGCGCACTGTGCGCTGGAGTTGTTCGGGAGCGTTCATGGGGACCAGGACCGACTTTGGGCTGAGGAAGAACGGATAGGATAACCAGAGTCGCCGCCGCGCGGAACGTGGCGGGCGCTCCCGAGGTCAGGCCGTTGCTCGCTCCCAACAGCAGAGCCGACCCGCAGCCGTTACTATCTTCAGTACTACGCGGATTGAGACCGGCGTTCCTGGGCAACGGACCGCCTGGTGCGAACTCTGCGAGCGCACTGGGTTGCAACTCGTGTCGACCCCAGCGGCGAGTCCGGTTCGCCGGCTCGCGACCGGCGCCAACATCATCTTCAGCAACAGCCTCGGCAGCAGCGGTGCCCCGGCGCCGGCCTCCTTCTATCCGTGGCCTTGAAGGCTTCGACGACATCGCAACGCGAGCTGCATCATCCGAACGTTCTTTCGTTGGGAGGGTCGAGCGCGGGATTGCGCATGCCTTGCATGGATTAATGTAGCAACTCTGACCAATATGCTATAAGTCAAATACTATACATAATTTGATGAAAGAATCGGGTGTGAGGTCGCTATGCACAATGTCCTTATCGTCGGGGCCAGCCGAGGCGTCGGTCAGGCTCTCGCCCATCGGTTACAAACGACCCACCAACTCTGGACCGCGTCACGGGGCTTGCCGACCAGCGACCCGGTTAACCACATCTCTTGGGACGCCACGAGCGGTCCCATCCCTCGGGAACAGTTGCCCAACCGTCTCGTCGGCCTGGTTTACTGCCCGGGCACTATCCGCCTCCAACATTTTGAGCGCTTAAACGAGGAGGACTTCGAAGAGGACTGGCAGGTGAATCTCATGGGGGCGGTCCGTGCCCTGAAAGGCGCCTTGCCCGCACTCAAGGCGGCGCCGGCTGCAAGTGTCGTGCTTCTTTCCACCGTGGCGGTCGCCACCGGCATGCCGATGCACGCCAGTGTCGCCGCCGCCAAAGGCGCTGTTGAAGGTTTGACCAGATCCTTGGCGGCGGAATTGGCACCCAGTATCCGCGTCAACGCAATCGCCCCTTCGCTCACCGACACCCCTTTGGCAAGCGCTCTGCTGCGTAGCGAACGCCAGCGCTCGGCGGCCGCCGAGCGGCACCCGCTGCGACGGATCGGCGAGGTCGGCGATCTGGTCAACGCCGTGTGCTTTTTGTTGTCCGAGGAAAGCGCCTGGATCACTGGCCAGGTGCTGAGCGTGGATGGCGGCCTGGGTGCGCTGCGGCGGTTTAGCTAAATGGAAGGTCGCGTAATGCTGCATCGGTCCGTGCGCCCCAACGAACAAGAGGATTCCGCGAACCGCGGTGGCAGCCGCGCGACGGTCTTTTACGACGGCGCCTGCCCGCTGTGCCGACGGGAAATCGCGCACTACAGGCGGATGCGCGGCGCCGAGCGGATGCGCTGGATCGACGTCGCCAGCAATCCGGCAACGCTCGCTGAGTACGGCCTGGATCGGGTTGCCGCCATGGCTCGGTTCCATGTATTGGATCGTCACGGCCGGTGGCAGACCGGCGCCTGGGGCTTTGCCGAGTTGTGGTCCCAGCTGCCGCGCTATCGGTGGCTCGCGCGCACGCTGCGGAGTCTGCGCGTGCTGCCACTGCTGGATCGGTTGTACACCCGATTCGCGCGCTGGCGCCTGCAACGCCGTTGTAATGGCGGAAGTTGTGACCCTTTCGGCCAATGAGGACACTGTTGATGCAATTGCACGCTTTGAAACGAGAGCAACGGGTCGAGCGGCCTTTGGCGCGCGTGTTTCCGTTTTTCGAACGCCCGGAGAATCTCGCCTTGATCACGCCTCCGCGCCTTGGATTTCACCTACTGACGCCATCGCCAGTGGTCATGGAGCAGGGCCGGATTATCGACTACACGATTCGAGTCATGGGCGCACGGTTACGTTGGCGTTCGCTGATCTCCACCTATCGTGCACCCCATTGCTTCGTCGACGAGCAACTGGTCGGACCATACAGCTTCTGGCACCACACCCATACCTTCGAGGAGGCGGGGGTCGGCACCTTGCTGCGCGACGAGGTTCGGTACGCCCTGCCGGTACTGCTGCCCGGTCCGTTGGCGGCGGCGATACATCGCTGGCAGGTGCGACCGCTGTTGGAACAAATCTTCGACTATCGCCAGCAGCAATTCCAACGCCTGTTTGGTGGTGGGGCCGCGCCCGGTTTGGTGCCCGGCAACCCGCCGGCCGTGGAGTCATGAGATGCGCGTAGCCTTGTTTGGTGGAACGGGTTTTATCGGCAGTTATCTGATCGACGCCTTGGTATCCGCCGAAATGCGGCCGATCATACTGGTGCGCCCGGGCAGCGAGCAGCGGGTGCGGCAGCCACACGCCTGCATCCTGCGCAGCGGCGATGTGTTCGATCACGAAGCGGTGGCGAGGACGGTCGACGGCGCGGATGCGGCGATCTACAACATTGGCGTACTGCGAGAGTTTCCGGCACGTGGCATTACCTTTGAACGGCTGCATTTCGACGCCGCCAAGCAAGTCATGGATGCCGCGCGGGCCGCTGGCGTAAGGCGTTTTTTGCTGATGAGCGCCAACGGCGTCAAGGCCGACGGCACCGCATACCAGCGCACCAAATACCTCGCCGAGCAATACCTCGCCACCACCGGACTCGACTGGACGGTATTGCGACCTTCAGTGCTGTTTGGCGATCCGCGCGGACACCAGGAGTTCGCGACCCAGTTGCGACGCGACATCGTCGATTCGCCGTTCCCGGCCCCGCTGTTCTACCCCGGCCTGCTGCCCACCGCTGCCGGGACATTTCGGATGTCTCCGGTGCATGTAGCCGACGTTGCCCAGGCCTTTGTCGCCGTCCTGCGGCGACCGGAGACCATTGGCCAGGTGCTGACGTTGGGCGGCCCCGGTGCGCTGAGCTGGCGCCAGATCATCGCCACCATCGCGGCTGCGACCGGCAAACGAAAATGGATGTTGCCAGTACCGGCCAGTGCGGTCGCCCTGGCCGCGGTTGCGCTGGAGCGTTCGCCCGCGTTTCCGATCACCCGCGATCAGATTCGGATGTTGCTCGAGGGTAACACCTGTTCACCGGACGCGCTGCGGGCACTAGAGATCGAGCCCCAGCCGTTTGATGTCGCCGGTCTGGCCTATTTGACCGCCGCACCCAACGGGATTTAGGCCATGGGCAGCTCAAGCCGGGTACCCGAGTCGCGGCTGGAGCGGCTCGCCCAGTTGGGGCGACTCGCCGGCACTGCGAAGGGCCTTCGCCGAGCTGCTACTGGCTGGGGTCGACGGCGCGGACGCGGACCTCGACTGCGCGGCGGTCGCGCTCGGTTAACTAGGCGAGGACGACCCGCCAACCTACCGCGAGGATATCTTGCGCTTACTGCGCACTGCCACCGAGCCGCTGCGGGCGCGCGGTGATTGCGACTTCGGCAGCTCCGACCTGGCGACCCAAATCAGCGAGACTGTGTTGCGGCGCTTGAACGAGAAGTACGGCCGCATCCCGCCACCCGATGGGTTGTTTCTCCACCGCAAGCTTGGCGGCGGGTATCTGCTGCTGCGGCCGCTACGCGCCCGCATTCCGGTGCGCCCTCTGCTGCTGCCCGCACTCGATGCAGCGGTCCACGAGTAAACCTTCAATACGACAACGATTTTCGCGAACGACGACGCGCCATGCGCTGGACACTTACCAGACATTCACCGCACGGGTGCACCAGCCGCGGCCGCGCTGCGCGAAAAGTTGCCTATACTCGCACGCAGGCGCCCCGACGTGAGGCCGTCAACCTCAAGTCCATTCGCGGCGCGCGGTTGTGGGTGCCGCGAGATTTGCGCATCATCCGAACGCTTGCCTGCTCGCTTAAACTCACAATCCACCCAAGGAGCCTGCCCATGAAAGCCCGTGCCGCCGTAGCCTGGGAACCCAAAAAACCGCTGTCGATCGAGGAAGTCGACGTCGAAGGCCCGCGCGAGGGCGAAGTGCTGTTGCAGGTCGTCGCCAGCGGCGTCTGCCATACCGACGCGTTCACCCTGTCGGGCGACGATCCGGAAGGCGCCTTCCCCTGCATCCTCGGCCACGAAGGCGGCTGCGTCGTCGTGGAATGCGGCCCCGGCGTCACAACCCTCAAACCGGGCGACCATGTCATTCCGCTCTACATCCCGGAATGCGGTCACTGCGAATACTGCCATTCGCCCAAGACCAACCTTTGCCAGTCGATCGCCGCCACCGTGTGGACCGGCTACATGCCTGACAAGACCCGGCGCTTCTCGAAGAACGGCGCCCCGATCTTTCACTACATGGGTTGCTCGACGTTTTCCGAGTACACCGTGGTCCCTGAAATCGCGCTCGCCAAGATCAACCCGGCCGCCCCGCTTGAAAAAGTCTGCCTGCTCGGTTGCGGGGTGACGACCGGCATCGGCGCGGTGCTGAACACCGCGAAAGTCGAACCCGGCTCGACCGTGGCCGTGTTCGGCCTCGGCGGCATCGGCTTGTCCGTGGTGCAGGGCGCGGTGATGGCGAAGGCCGGACGGATCCTCGCGATCGATCTGAACCCTGACAAATTCGAAATGGCGAAGATGCTCGGCGCGACCGATTTCCTGAACCCCAGGGACGTGGACGGCTCGGTGTCGGAATACATCCGCGACCACTTCAACGGCGGCGTCGATTATTCGTTCGAGTGCATCGGCAATGTGAACGTGATGCGCGACGCGCTTGAATGCACGCACATGGGCTGGGGCGTCTCGACCGTGATCGGCGTGGCGGGCGCCGGGCAGGAAATCCGCACCCGGCCGTTCAACCTCGTCGTCGGCCGCACCTGGAAAGGCACGGCGTTCGGCGGCGTGAAAGGCCGTTCGCAGCTGCCGGGCTACGTTGAAAACTACATGAACGGCAAGATCGTGCTTGATCCGCTGGTCACCCACACCATGCCGCTCGACGACATCAACCGCGCCTTCGACCTGATGCATGAAGGCAAGAGCATCCGCTCGGTCATCATTTTCTGAGGCGGCGATGAAACAAGTCGAAAGAATCAAGGAATTCGGCGGCTGGCTCGAACGCTGGCAGCATGAATCTGTTGCCTGCCATTGCACCATGACCTTTTCGGTCTACCTGCCGCCGCAGGCGGCGACGCAGAAGCTGCCGGTGGTGGTCTGGCTGTCGGGGCTGACCTGCACCGACGACAACGTGCGGGTGAAAGCCGGCGCGCAGCGCTACTGCGCCGAACTGGGGCTGATCCTCGTGATGCCCGACACCAGCCCGCGCGGCGACGCCGTGCCCGATGCACCGGAGCGCTACGACCTCGGCCAGGGCGCGGGCTTCTACGTCGACGCCACGCAGGCGCCGTGGGCCACGCACTACCGGATGTACGACTACGTCACCCGCGAACTGCCGGCACTGATTGAAGCGCATTTTCCGGCGGCCCCCGGCAAGCGCGCCATCAGCGGCCATTCGATGGGCGGCCACGGCGCGTTGATCTGCGCGCTGAAAAATCCCGGCCTGTACGCCTCGGTCTCCGCCTTCGCGCCCATCTGCAATCCGGTGATCAGCCCGTGGGGGCAAGGCTGCTTTGCCGCCTATCTCGGCGATGATCGAAAAGCCTGGGAAGCGTACGACGCCACCTGTCTGATCAAGGCCGGTGCGACGCTGCCACCCGCGCTGATCGACCACGGCACCGCCGACGAATTCCTGGCCGAGCAACTGTTTCCCCAGAATCTGCACGCCGCCTGCACCGCGCGCGGCATCCCCCTCACGCTCAGGATGCAGGACGGCTACGACCACAGCTACCATTTCATCGCCAGCTTCATCGGCGAGCATCTGGCGTTTCACGCACGCGCGCTGGCGGGTTGAAATGCAGCGTAGCGGCTGACGCCCCTTGCGCCGCGGATGCGCCAGATCGCGCGGCGCCAATATCAGTGCCGCCGCCGCGAAACCCAGCGCGCCGAGCCAGCCATGCGCCGAGCCGATCAGGTAGCGCAGCTGACAGCCCACCAGTGGAGCGGCCCCGCGCCGGTGTTCGCGCGCCATGAGCTCGTTCCAGAGGGCGCGCTGCGTATCGTCTTCGACCAGCACGAGTTCGAGCTCGACGAGCTGCGAAACCTCAGCCAGGACCGTTTGCGGCGGCGCCACCGGATGCCCCAGCCGTCGTGCTCGGCGCGGCCCCGGGGTCGTGCGCGGCGGCGCCAGCGCAATCCGGCCGTCGCGCTCGAACGCGCGCAACGCCTTCAAACAGCCCGCTTGCTGGGCGCGCCCGCGCGCTTCGATGAAACCAAAGTCGGCGCATACCCGATCTGCCAGCGCGGCGCGGGCGCCTCGGGCACCTCGAACATCAACGCATGGACGCGCGCAAGATTCCGCGGCTCGCTCGACATACACTTGATCCGACTTTACACCCGCATGCCCGGCACAGTCGCCCCGACGCGTCTTTGTTCAGCATTATGCTGTGGGTATAGGGCAGGACTAGTGGCTTGTAGCTAAACGTCGCCGAGTTGGGGATGTTCGCGCTCGTGGCGCGCGACCAATTTGTTCAAGGCGTCGAGATAGGCCTTGACCGACGCAACGACGATATCGGTATCCGCGCCTTGGCCGTTCACGATCCGGCCGTCTTTCTCCAGCCGAACCGTGACCTCGCCTTGCGCGTCGGTGCCGGTCGTGATGTTGTTGACCGAGTAAAGCTGGAGCTGGCTCTGACTGCCGACCAGCGCCTCGATGGCCTTGAACGCAGCATCGACCGGGCCGCCACCGGCCGCTTCGGTGATGTGTTCCTCGCCGTCGACACTCAGCGTGAGGGTCGCGAACGGAAGTTCGCCGGTCTCGGACGTGACCTTCAAATACAACAGCTTGTAGACCTGCGGACGATCCTGAAAGGTATCGCTCAAGAGCGCCTGCAGGTCTTCGTCGAAAATCTCGTGCTTGCGGTCGGCGAGTTCCTTGAAACGGGCGAAGGCCTGATTCAGCTCCTCGTCGGAACCGAGTTCGATGCCCAGTTCCTTGAGTCGCGCATTGAGCGCGTTACGCCCCGAGTGTTTACCGAGCACGATTTTATTATCGGCCCAACCGACGTCCTGCGCGCGCATGATCTCGTAGGTCTCGCGCGACTTGAGCACGCCGTCCTGATGAATGCCGGACTCATGCGCGAAGGCATTGGCACCGACCACCGCCTTATTCGGTTGCACCGGAAATCCGGTGATGCTGGAGACCAGCCGCGAGCAGGTCATGATCTGGGTGGTATCAAGCCGGGTGTCGCACGGAAACACGTCCTGGCGCGTGCGCACCGTCATCGCCACTTCTTCCAGCGCCGCGTTGCCGGCGCGTTCGCCGAGGCCGTTGATGGTGCATTCGACCTGACGCGCGCCGTTCAGCACCGCGGCAAGCGAATTCGCCACGGCGAGCCCGAGATCGTTGTGGCAATGCACCGAGAACACCGCCTTATCGGAATTGGGCACGCGTTCGATCAGCTTGCGCACCAGTTCGCCGAATTGCTGCGGGATGTTGTAGCCCACCGTGTCGGGGATGTTGATCGTGTTCGCACCGGCGTTGATCACGGCCTCGATCACCCGGCAGAGAAAATCGAGTTCCGAACGGCCGGCGTCCTCGGGTGAGAACTCGACGTTGTCGGTGTAATTGCGGGCGCGCTTGACCGCGTACACCGCCTGCTCCACCACCTGGTCGGGCGTCATCCGCAATTTGCGCTCCATGTGGATCGGCGAGGTGGCGAGAAAGGTATGAATGCGCGACGAGCGCGCCGGCTTGAGCGCTTCGGCGGCGCGATCGATGTCTTTATCCAGCGCGCGCGCCAAACCGCAAACCGTGCTTTCCTTGACCGCCTCGGCGACCGCCTTCACGGATTCGAAGTCGCCCGGACTCGCGATAGGAAACCCCGCCTCGATGATATCGACCCGCATCCGCTCCAGCGCTTTGGCGATGCGGACCTTTTCGTCGCGGGTCATGGATGCGCCGGGGCTTTGCTCGCCGTCACGCAGCGTGGTATCGAAAATGATCAGGCGTTCTTTGGACATGGTTCGGTGACTCCAACCCGCGCTGCGCGCTCGGGCCTATCGTTTCGGGCCTCCGAATATAGGGGGCGCGCCGGTCGGTCGTCCAGCGCCTCGACTCGCCGCGCGTTCAAGCACCGGGCGGCAACGCACCCGCGCCCACGCTCAGTCGCGTATCGCCTCCATCGTGAAAAGGACTTTGCCGTGTGCGGCAAAGAGCTTATCCACCTGCTCCGAAGTGATCGCGAGTTCGGGAAACTCGGCGAGTAATTCAATCTCGCTGCGTTCCGGCGTGCCATCAAGGGTGTAGGCGGCGAGCGCGCTCGCGGCGCGAATGATGCGGGCTTCGGGTTTGCCGGTCGAGGCGTGTCGCGGAAGTGCTTGATGCGCTACCGCATCGATGACGGCCGGCGACAGGTCCCAACGCGCCAGCACGATGGCCCCGGCTTCGGTGTGCAGCGAGTCGATCTCGGCCAGCAGCGCGGCGTGATCGACGTCATGCCAGTCGAAGGTCTCGCTGTCGAGCGCGGCCTGCAGCAACACGGGTTTGCCGATCGAATGCAGCAGGCCGCAAACGAACGCGGTCTCGCGGTTGCGCCGCGCCAGCAGCGCGACTTCCTTGGCCCACAGCGCAGTTGCCAGGGCATGATGCGAGATCTCCCGGATCGGCCGCTCGAAAATCGCGGCATCGAACATCCGCGCGTTGACGGCGGTCGCCAACGCGATATCGCGCACCAAGGTCATCCCCAGGCGCGCGATCGCCAACGGCAGGCTATCGAGCATGCCGCCCCGGTAATACGCGGCGGAGTTGGCGACACGGATGACGCAGGCCGCCAGCAACGGTTCGGATCGGACGACATTCACCAGTGCCGTGGCATTGGACTCGGGATCGTTCGCGATCCGGATCACCTTCCATGCCACCTCGGGAATCACCGGAATACGGAAGGAACGCGATGCGATGCGCTGCCGCAGCGCCTCGGTTAACGCCTCGTTGTAGGTCTCACGCAGCACGCTGGGCCTCCCTGGCCGAAAACGATCCATCCATCGCGCGATGGCCGACATCAAGGCGCTAGCGTGTCGCCACCCCCGCGCCAAGTCAATCGAGCCCGTCACGCAATTGGTGGCACGCGGCATCGCGGTAGCGAGCTCAGAGCCTGTGAAAAATTCCCCGATCGTCGCGAGGGCGCCCCTGGGCGTCCGCAGTAGATTGCGGGAGATTTTTCACAGGCTCTCAGGTGGCAAGCGTGCGCGGGCCGACGGCGGCGGTCGTATAACGTGCCACCACGAGGTGGTCCGACCAATAGTCGGCAGGGAGTCCTGCCTTGCGTTTGAGTTCGCGCACGAAATCCTCTCGCCGCGGCAGTTGCGACCAGACGCTGGGCAAAAATGTCCCGCGCTTTTCGCCAGCCTGCAGAATCAAACCGTCCACTTCGGGGCGAATCTGGCGCAGCAGATCGTCTTGGTCGTGGAACGTCAGCGGTTCGGGTGGGGACAGAATCGAGATACTGATCTCGAGCCCCGCGAGTTCGTCGCTTTGTAACGGGGTGAAACGCGGATCGGAGAACGCCGCGGCGTAGGCATGTTCGGCCACATCGCGCACCAATGACTGATGTGCGGTCAAACCACCGATGCAACCGCGCAATTGACCGTGGCGTCGCAGGGTGACGAAAGTCGCGCGTGGTTCGCGCAACGTCGCATCGAAATCGGCCTCCGCGACCGGGCACGCTCTTCCCTGCGCCAGACCGTGGCGAATCGATGTCTCGGCGAGATCCAGCAGGCGCGCTTGCAGATCCAGCGTCAGATCATTGGAGGACGTAAGCGCCATACCCCACGACCCGATCGCGTGAACCCGCGGTGTCCCCCGAGTTGCGCTGATCGACGACCGTCACGGTCATTCCCCGCGCCGCGGCGGTAAGCAATAGACCGCGAATCGCCCGATAGCCACAGGCATCTTCACCGCTCAGGCGCTCGCCGCGCAGTTGCGTGATGGCCTCGGTGGTCGCGCGATCCCGGCGCTGTGCCGTCGCATAGTCGTGATCGTGGCTGAGATCGGAACTCACCACGATCAGGGTCTCGGATCCGCCCCATAACGCATCGAGCACCGCAGCCACCTGCTCCGCCGGCGCATCACCGACCACGATGGGCACCAGCGAGAATCCGTCGAGCACCCGTTGCAGAAACGGCAGATGTACCTCCAGGCTGTGTTCCTGCGCATGCCCTTGATCGAACGCAATCACCCCGGGTAGTCGCGCGACGTGCTCGATCGCATCGCGATCCAGCGCCACCCGTCCCAACGGGGTCGCGAAATCATCCACGGTCGGTATCGCCATACCGCGAAATCCCACCCGGTGATCCGGCCCCAACAGCACGACCCGAGTGATGGGCTGTGTGCGATTGAGTAACCGCGCGTAGGCACTCGCGGCCACCGGCCCCGAGTAGATATAGCCAGCGTGCGGCACAATCATCGCCTTCGGCGGCGGCGCATCGGTCACTGCTTGGTCGATCAATCCGCGCAGCATCGTCCGCAATGCATCGGCCTCGCCAGGATAAAATTTGCCCGCGACCGCCGCTGGGCGAACCCGCTTCTGCAACGTCCAGATTCCTTCAACCATGGAACATCTTCGTGTCTGCTATGTGTTATATATTGAATACACATTGCGTAAATGCAAGAAATCAGCCATTTGGTTAGCAAGTCCTCACATTCACGCGGGGAAAACCGAAGTCTGGATCGCGACGCAAGAGGTATCGCGCATGTCGACCCATCCCATCGAAACGGATTTCCCCACCCGCTTTTGGCACCCGCTCGAAGACGGCCGGGTTCAATGCGACGTCTGCCCGCGCGAATGCAAGCTGCATGAAGGGCAGCGCGGACTCTGCTTCGTGCGCGCCTGCGCGGACGGCCGCATCGTACTCACCTCGTACGGCCGCTCCAGCGGTTTCTGCATTGATCCCATCGAAAAAAAACCGCTCGCCCATTTTCTGCCCGGCACCCCGGTACTGTCGTTTGGCACCGCCGGCTGCAACCTGGCCTGCAAGTTCTGCCAGAACTGGGACATGAGCAAATCGCGCGAGATGGATACCTTGATGGATCAGGCCGCGCCCCGGGTGCTCGCCGCAACCGCCGAGCGCCTCGGTTGCCGCAGCGTCGCCTTCACCTATAACGATCCGGTGATCTTTATGGAGTACGCGATCGACACCGCGATCGAGTGCCACGCCCTAGGTATCCGCACGGTCGCCGTCACCGCCGGTTACATCAACCCGGAACCCCGGGCCGAATTCTTCGCGCACATGGATGCCGCGAATGTCGACCTCAAAGCATTCACCGACAGGTTTTATTGGAAGATCTGCGGCGGGCACCTTGCGCCGGTACTCGATACGCTCAAGTATCTGCGCCACGAAACCCGCACCTGGCTCGAAATCACCACCCTATTGATCCCCGACGAGAATGACGGCGATGCCGAGATCGGCCGCCTTACGGCCTGGATCGCGACCGAACTCGGGGTCGACGTACCGCTGCACTTCAGCGCGTTTCACCCCGACTGGAAAATGCTCGACCCTCCGCCCACACCAGCCGCAACCCTCACCCGGGCGCGCCGGATCGCGCTCGACCACGGCCTACGTTACGTCTACACCGGCAACGTCCATGACCCCGCCGGCGGCAGTACCTATTGTCACGTCTGCGGTGCAACCCTGATCGGGCGCGACGGCTACACCCTCACCGCCTGGCACCTCGATACCGCGGGCCATTGCACCCAATGCGGCACGGCCTGTGCCGGGGTGTTCGAAGAACGCCCCGGCACCTGGGGCTCACGCCGACAGCCCGTTCGGATCGCCACGCGCGACGGTTGACCAAAAATCGTCCGTTTTCCGGGAAGCTTTCCTCCTGTCCGAAAATTGCTACACTATTCACAAAAATGTTGTTTCAATTCTGGAGCTTCTTCGCACTTTTTAAAGTCCGGATGAAGTAATTTTGGGTCTATCACACAGCCTTGTACGAAGGATCGGAAAATGCAGAAAGCCACTTTTGCCTCCCTCAACGCCACCCTAGCAGTTTTACTGGTCGCGCCGACGTCTCCGGCCGTCGCCGCCTCGAACGAGGCGTTCATCAACGAGCTGGCCACCTCGGTCGAACAATTCTACGGCAAGAACGTCGAGGATCTGGATCGGCACATCGCCATCACTTATGGCGTCAAAGGGCCGGTTGCGCAAACTGCCGACCAATACAACTACCTGGTGCCCGCGCAGGGCCCCGCTTGCGGCGGGCTCAACGTGCAAATCGACGGCGACAAGCGGATTACCAGCTGGCATACGCTGTTATGGGAGCGCACCGAGGACAACCAGTTCGGTATCGCCTGCAACAAACTGCTGCAAGCGAAGTAATTAGCGACACGGACATTACTCGCCAGCGTGCGATCGGGGCCAAGCGGTCGGATATTCTGACCGATCCTCGTGCGCGGCACTCGACGGTCCACGTGCAACTGTTAAGATTGCGACGCCACGCCCGGATGCCCGATCGGCCGCGCGCGGCCTGTATGCCACCCGGTAGCCTGGAACACGCGACGCGCGGACGAAGGAGAGCCTGACTTGAACGACCGCCCACTCATCAGCGCAGCGCGACGGCCGCTATGAAGGTCTTCATTCTCGACTACGACCCATCAATCCAGTTGCAGGCGCAACTGGGTAAGTCCGGCATCGAAGACTCGGAGCAGCTGCTGATCCAGTTGTTCACCACCAGCGCCAAACCACCGTTCACGCACGGGCTGTTACTCGAACTGCAAATCCTCTTTCCGAACGCGATAGTAACCGGCTGCACCACCACCGGGCTGCTGCGCGCCAACGAAATCGTCGAAGACGCGACCCGGATCGTTTTTTGCGCATTCGACCGGCGCCGCCTCGCGCACGCCGAATTCCATCCTGCCGTCAACGAAAAATCCGACTGGTATGAAGCCGGCAACCGGCTCGGCGCGCAGGTCGGCGGCGCCGATACCCGACTGCTGCTGTGTTACGCGACCGGACCGCTCCTGAACGCCGAGGCGCTCGCGCGTGGCCTGCTTACGCCCTGCCCAAACGCAGTGCTTGCCGGTCAGCTCGCTTGCGCCGCCCAGGGCGAAGTGCCGCGCATCATCAGCGGGCGCACCTCGTGGCCCAACGGGGTGGTCGTGATCGCACTCACCGGCAACGACCTCCACATCCAAGCGCACCACAGCCCCGACTGGATGATGCTGGGCACCCCGCTAGAGGTCACCGATGCCAGCGACAACGTGATTCGCAGCGTCAACAAGATGCGCGCCACCGAACTCTACAGCCGCTACATCGGTTTTGACGCGTGCAAGGATGTCCCCGCCTGCTCGGTCCGCTTTCCCTTTTTGACCCAGCGCGACGGCATGACCCTTGCGCGGCCGGCCAAATCCGTACTGGCCGACGGCGCAGTCAGTCTGTGGGGCGACCTGCATACCGGTGATACGGTACGGTTCGGCATCCTCAACCCCGCCGATGCCACCGACCATACCCAACATCTGCTGCAGACCCTGCGCGAACGCCCTTGCGAATTGCTGTTCCAGTTCTCCAGCATCGCCCGCACCGTTTTGATGCGCTCGTTGACGCAGGAACAATTTCAACAGTATTCCGCCATCGCTCCCACCCTGGGGGCGTTTTCCGTCGGCCAGTTTTACTACACCGCGAACGAACCCGCCTTACTGCATTACACCCAGACCGTGCTCTGCATCGGCGAGGGCTCACGCGCGAAACCCCAACTCGACCGCGATCGCGAGCGGGTGAGCTTCTCCCAGGACACCCTGGAGATGCGCGCCATGTCGCACCTCGTGTTCACCACCGCGAAGGAACTCGAAGACGCCAACAAGACGCTCGAGCGCCTCGCCAACACCGACTCGCTGACCCGCGTATTCAACCGCCACAAGGCGCAATTGCTGCTCGATCAGGAATACCGCCGCGCGCAACGCTACGCCCGACCGCTGACCCTGATCCTGTTCGACGTCGACGATTTCAAACGCGTCAACGACACCCTCGGCCATAGCACCGGCGACGAGGCACTGGCCCGGCTCGCCGAAATCGTCCGCCCGCTGATACGCGATACCGACTATTTCGCGCGCTGGGGCGGCGAAGAATTCCTCATCATCTGCCCAGAAACCGAAATTCGCGGCGCGAGTGAAATCGCCGAACGGGTGCGCATCGCGATCGAAACCAGCACCATCGTCGACGGCCAACAGATCACCATCAGCCTCGGCGTCGCCAGCTTTCGCGCCGAAGACACGCTCGAAAAAATCATCAACCGCGCCGACCGCGCGCTCTACATCTCGAAAGAAAAAGGCAAAAATCGCGTCAGCAGCAGCGAGTGAGGTGGCGGGTACAAAACGCCCGGCGCCCTTCCTGGGATCGCCGAGCCTATGTCTACCGTTCGTGGAATTGCGGCTTAACGCCGATCCGGCGCGCTCTACCTCAAACCCGTCAGCAACGCCTCCACCGCCAGCGACTGCGCCTTGGGTGGCGCGAAGAACGTAGTGTCGGATTTCGCGATGGCAGTATCGGGCGGCAACACCAACAATATCTTGCCCTTCAACCGTTCATCCTCGCGCGTTTCCCACAGCGCACGGAACTGCACCTCGGTGAATTGCCGGTTGCCCCACGAGGGATCTGCCACCGCCACCCGGCCGTCCGCGCCAATGCCGCGGATTACGGTGAAGTGGTCGTCGCCTCGGTAACGCACCTAGGCGATCGCGGGGATTTTCAGGGTCTTCAGTTTCTCGAAGTCGAGCGCGAGGCCTTTTCCTTCGTAGCCGTACAGCCACGCCACATGGGCGAGGTCCTTGAACGAGGTCATGCCGTCGCCCTCCATCGCATGCATGACCTCGTCCTCGGTGATCGATTCCCCGTAGAACTCCGACAGCACCGTCGCCAGCGAGGCCGCGCCGCAGGAGTAGTCTAGGTCCTGCTTGACCACGCGCGCGTCGCGCAGGGTTTTCCAGGACTTGACCGGCACATCGCCGGCGAGGCGGGCGGATTGGAAGTGCAGGCTCGCCGCCGTCGCGGTACTGGCGAGGCAGTACAACGACAGGGCAAGTATGGCTGAGACGAGGTAGGAAGGTCTCAAGGCGAATCTCCTACAAATTAAGTCTCAAGTGATCCCGAGTAACGAAACGTACCACCCGTGGTTGGTCTAACGCGCCCATGTCCTCAATGTACTCGCCAGTATGCACATAGGGTGCGGTAAAGCCCACAAACGCGCCGAATAAGCTATCTCTGCCGATTTCTCGGGTTTCCGAACCCGGACAGCAAGAGAATGCTCACCGCCGCCAGTACCCAAGAGATTTCTCCTTGTGCAATCGACCAACTGACCGGGATGCCGAGGATCCGAGTTGATAATAACCAAGCGACAACGAGACCGCACGAGGACAGGAACGCAATGAGATAGCAATTCGTACCACCCCGGATCGCTCCCCAAAGGGCTACAGGGACCACTAATGTCACGAATAAAAGAAACGATATTACGGCGATTTCTGACATATTCGTAAACCACACCTTTATAGACTTCACAGTAGCCAACACCGATTCTGCCCTGCGAACCTGATCCCGACAGAGCGGGAGCGCCTGGAACTCAAAGAACTCTTCAGATTATAAGCGCACGGGCGGAAAAGGGACGCTAAGATAGGCGTTTTTCCAGTCCTAGATGATTTAATGGCCACATCCTTTCTACCGCACAACATTCGCGTGAATGACGAATAAAATAACAGCCACCGGAGCCAGATAAAGAATTGCTCGCAGGACATCCATTATTCCGACATCACCCAGCACATGGTTTTTCGCAGCAAGATAGATTGCTCCGCTTAATGTAATATACATCAATATCCAAAGGTAGCCTTTGTGTACTAGAAGTGTCGATAGTGCCGCTGTTAAGCCACAGAAAACGACGGCAGAATACATATCAAAATTACTAGTAGCCATAAAAACCCTTTCGCGTCCTACACACTTAGGTTCGAATGGAGAGGGATGACTTCTAGATATACATCCCTCTCCGGTTTTGGCGCCGCCACGATGCCACGCCTGATCCGGCTAAAATCCGCGATACAAAACGTCTGATCTATTTAACCGACGACTGTAGACTCGCTTATCGTTAGTCAGATTCTGCCCGAAAGCCAGGGTGCATTCATCGTTCTTGGCGGAACTCACCTTCTAGCATATCGCGTCAGCCCAACCGATCGTATTACGCTCGGACGTTTTCCGCTCGACCCTGCCACGGTCGTTGCAGCGATAACTCCAGCCGTTGTCGCGGCGCCCGCGATATGGCCGGCAGAGTAGATCGATCCTGCGACAGTTACTGAGCCGACGCCAGCAATTAGTCCTGCCATAGCGCTGCCCGTGACGGCGTACGTCGCACCTCCTGTTACCGCACCATAGAGCAGTACAGGCAACCACGCTATGGCACCTTGCGTAGTTTCCATTTCCTGTTCGGATAAGATCGCAACTTGCCAACGGCCGTCGCTCGGTCGAAATGCGTAGCTCATTTCTGACACCGGCGACGCCGAGACAAGCATCGATTTCTCATCTTCGAATTCAGCGGCGCTCAACGGAAATCCACCGGCCGCCATAATCATCTGCCCATTAACCAAAGTAAGGCACGCTACCGCAATAGCTGCTCGTTTCATCATCATGTTATACGCCTATTCGCGCATGATGCGCCTAATTGCTACCAAAGCCCCTAACGGGGCACCCCTCCGGGGCGGGCGGCAACCCGCCCCGGAATTTTTATGTCTCTGGGCTGTCGTTTCCGTCACCTGCCGGTTCCGCTGGTTTGCGCAACGCCTTTAACTTGTCCGGCAGCTTGCCAAACTTGTACAGCGCGGTCAGGCTCACTTCGGCGCCGCCGTCGCCGCTGATGTCCGCGCGGGTGGTCATCTGTAAAGTCGTGCGCTTGCTAAAGGCGTAACCCAGACCGAAGTCGAGCCGGGTCTGGGTGGTGTCGATGCCGCGCGTGTCGCCGTGGACTGCATCCGCGCCGTGCCAGCGCAGTTGCAGCTCGCCGGTCAGCGTGACTTCGGCGTTCACCGCGAAGCCGACGCTGGGGTTGACGTAGAACAGCTCGCCAGGGTCGATTTACAGCGCTTCGACGTCGCGCTTCGCGCTGTGGCGGTAGGCGGCGGTGAGCGAGAGCACCAGCGGGTCAATGGCGCGGTAGGTGGTCGCGCCGACTTGCCAGGTCTTGGCGTGGGCGAAGTCTTCGCCTTCGAAGGCGGTGTTTTCCGCCAGCGTAATCTCGGCGAAGCCAAGCTGGGCGGGTGTTTCCTTGTCGTCGAGAAAGCCGTGGTTGAGGCCCACGGCGAGATCGCCCCAGCGGTTACCGGAGGTACTTGTCGAGGCACCAGGCTGTTGGGTGCGGGTGGTGTCGGCGATGCCGGAGACGCGGGAGAAAAATTCGGTGCGTGAGTTAACCCCGTAACGGAAACCCAGGGTAGTGACAAATATGTCGCTGTTGCGCCGCGCTTCGCCGACCAGCGCCGGAATCTGGACGAACTGGTCCGGTCCGGTTTGCAGCACCTGGTAGCTGGCGCTGACGTTGCGCCGGTCGGTGTTGGCGAACACGCCCGACAGCTCCACACGGTAACGGTTTTCCGCCGTGAGCAGGTCTTCAATGGTGAGGGGAAGATCGCCAAACGCAGGCGCAACTACCGCTATTAGCATCAAGCCCCCCGGCCTGATGATGTTCAAGAGTCGCATTGGTATCGTTACCTTTATCCTTGACTCGCAGCCCAACTATAAATTACCCCCCCCGAGGATTTCAAGTAGACAATTGTTGCGGAAACCCCCCACTCGGGGTGTTGTACCGCCACTGCGGACGACGTATCCTTTAATCACGGCGCGACGGTGCCACCCACCTCATACATGACCGCGAGCGGACGGATCGATCAGGATGCCTATCATCAGCCGATTCCTGGGCATCGTTATTGTCATGTATTGGGACGACCATTCGCCACCTCACTTCCACGCCAAATACGGCGACTACGAGATCATCGTCGATATCGCGACTGGAAGCATTGAGGGCAGATTTCCCAAACGGGCGTTACGACACGTGCTAGAGTGGCACGAACTTCATCAGGAACAGTTGCTCGACAATTGGGAGCGGTGCAGACGAAGGGAAGATCTCAACCCTATCGATCCTCTGGAGTGAAAAGCATGCTTCTTCACGTGACCAATGCACGACATGTGGGCGATTACAGGATCGAGGTGTCCTTCAACGACGGGCGCACGGGCATTGCCGATATCGCGGACGTCCTGAGTGGACCGATGTTCACGCCTTTGCGTGACCCATCCGTATTTGCCCAATTTCGTCTGGATCGGGACCTGGCCACGATTGTTTGGCCTAACGGTGCCGATCTTGCCCCGGAATGTCTTTATTTCCATGCATTCAAGGGACATCCGGAACTTAGGGAGCAGTTCAGAAAATGGGGCTACGCCGCGTAGACACACGTGATCCATTTGGGAGTCACCAGCCACCAACTCTCCGGGCATGACGGGTTAAGTTACGTTTTTCCAAGCCAAATCGGCGGTTCCCTGCGTCGTAATGACGCGTGGAGCATTTTTTAACCCACTGTGACTTGCGCGTCTCGGTTGCGTGATCGGCAACGCGACGCGCCAGCGCTTAATCGGTCGAATTATCGAATCGGGATCATCACGTCGACGGTCGCGCCATCAATCGTCGTGGTTTCGCGTCCGATTAACCCAAAGCCACCGGGAAAATCACCGACCCGCGGAGTGCCATCGACGAGGGAGAATTTCGTCGCAGCAGAAGCCTCGGTCAACTCGCCTTCCCAAACCCGCGAATTTTTTCCGGCGACGCGGCTTCGGCGCTCATCAGCGTCGTGTAACCGCAACAACCGCGTTGCTCGAGCAAGGACTGCTCATCGAGTTGTTCGATCGCTCCGCGTTTGAGTTGACCTTCCGCCAGGGCGACGCCACCGGTTGCGGTCAAACTGCCGAAAACAATTAAGCCCAGGATCATTCGATGTAAAGTTCTCATAACAACCTCCGGGTCACACGCCCCTCTGAATCACACGGTTTATTTTTTGCCGAATTTCGAGCCAGGATGCAACCGAAAGACTGTTTCGCCGGCGCGACAATTCGGTGCCTGGGATTAAGTGACCACACTGTCTCTTTTCGCTCCCTGCTCCGCGACCCGAATTGACCCGAGGCTACTGACACAATGTTGTCAGGTAGGCCGTTCTATACTTAATGCCCGTGGTAACCTTGCGCTCATACCAGCCAAGAAATCGTGCTATGAAAGCCTATCCTTTCGTGCGGTTCGAACGTTACGTGCCGATCTCGATCTCGGGCGAGGCGGTGGAATCGACGTGGAATGCCTGGGTATGCCCGATGCCTAACAAAGGCGATGGCACCGTCGGTACGCGAGCAGAATCGGCCCGGATTTTTAAACCGGCCACGCGCCGGTCCACTTTTCGCCGCGGATAGTTCAGGAACATGCGCCGCGCCGATCGCCTGTTTCAATTGGTGCAAATCCTGCGCAACAAACGCTTGGTCACCGCGCAGGCGTTGGCGGAGCGGCTGGAAGTGTCGGTGCGCACCGTTTACCGCGATATTCAGGATCTGAGCCTGTCCGGCGTGCCGATCGAAGGCGAACCGGGCGTGGGTTATCGCCTGCGTTATTCCCTGGATATTCCGCCGCTCATGTTCACCGCAACCGAGATCGAGGCACTGATGGTCGGCGCGCGGATGGTCAAGGCCTGGGGCGGCGGGCAACTCGGCGCCGGGGCGCAGTCGGTGCTCGACAAGGTGTATGCGGTGATCCCGCCGGAGTTACGTCGTCACCTCGACGACAGTCGAATGTATGCGCCGAGCCCCGGTCCGCAGCCGGCACGCGAATCCGCCCTCGATACCTGTCGCGCGGCGATCGCCGAGCGACGATACCTACACCTGCAATACCAGCGCGCGGACGGCGCCATCAGTACGCGCGAGGTGAAGCCGCTCGGGCTGTTTTTCTGGGGCAATGTCTGGACCCTCACTGGCTGGTGCGAACTGCGCCGGGATTTCCGCAATTTTCGGCTCGATCGCATGCAACAGTTGACGCTCCTGGAGCGGCTGTTTGAGGAACGGCCAGGACAACGACTGGCGGATTTCTTTGCACTGCTTAAGGCCGAGTATCCGGATGTGACCACGTGTGAGTAGAAAACCCGGCAACGGCGCCAAAATAACCCTATCGCCACGGGTTGAAACTCGGCGCTCGCAAGCGACTCGATATGCTTCTCAGACGACCACCCATGCAACCACCAGGAGCCCCCCATGAGCGAACCGGTTTGCGCCCAACGCGCCCCCTACCCTACCGATGTCAAGGCTGGCACTGAATACTGGTGGTGCCGCTGCGGCCGCAGTCAAACGCAACCTTTCTGCGACGGTTCGCATCGCGGTACAGGTATCGAACCCATGGCGTTCACCCCGGACGAGGACGGAAAAGTCTGGTTCTGCGGCTGCAAACAGACCTGCAAAAGTCCGTTCTGCGACGGCAGCCATAAAGCGATCCCGCAAACATGAATCTCGACCTCATTGTCGATCGGATCCGCCTGCGCGCGCCGGCGGTGACCGATTGGTCGGCGCGGATCGTCGCGACGACCGGCGAGCATTTGCGCGTGCGCCAGGGGGTACCGTTACCGCCGACGCTGGAGCGCGATCTCGGGGTGTTCATCACCGTCATCGACAGCGACGGAATGGGCTACGCGGCGACCTCGAATGTCACCGCGGCGGGGATCGACGCGGCATTTGCAACCGCACGACGCTGGGCCGATGCCAGTCGCGGCCGCCTCGCGATCGATCCGCGCGAGGTACCCCGTGCCACCGCGCAAGGCCGTTACGCAGCGTCCGTCGCGCTGCCCTGGGAGAGCGAGTCGCTCGCGGTAAAACTCGAATGGCTCGCCGCCGCCTGCGGCGCGCTGCATATCAGCGATGAAATCGTCGACTGGGAAGCGAGCCTCGGCCACGAACAACGCGAAACCTGGTTTCTCAGCAGCGCCGGTGCCGACGTGCGGCAGCGCTTTGATTATCTGTTCCCCGGGTACGAGGCGGTTGCGAGCCGCGGCAGCCTGACCCAGATCCGCAGCGGCGGCGGTGCCGGCAGCGGTCGCCAGGGCGGATTGGAATTACTGGCCGAGTTTGGTTTCCCGGATACCGCGTGCAGCGCGGCCGAGGAAGCGCTGCAACTGCTCAATGCCCCGGAGTGTCCGTCGGCGCAACTCGATCTGTTACTCATGCCGGGGCAGATGGTCCTGCAAATCCACGAGAGCATCGGCCACCCGCTCGAACTCGATCGTATTCTGGGCGACGAGCGCAATTACGCCGGCACCAGCTTCGTCAAGCCGGAAATGTTCGGCCATTACCGCTACGGCTCGGAGCATCTCAATGTCACCTTCGCACCCCAGATGTCGAGCGAGCTCGTGAGCTACGCATTCGACGACGAAGGCAGCCGCGCCGAAACGGTCCACTTGATTCGCAACGGCATTCTCGAACGTCCGCTCGGCGGCGCGTTGTCGCAGTCGCGCAGCGGGCTCGCCGGCACCGCCAACGCGCGCGCCTGCAACTGGAATCGCCCGGCGATCGACCGCATGGCCAACCTGAATATCGAGCCCGGCGCGCACACCCTGAATGACCTGATCGGCCAAATCGAATACGGCGTCATGATGGAAAGCAACCGCTCGTGGTCGATCGACGACTCGCGCAACAAATTCCAGTTCGGCTGCGAAATCGGCTGGCTCATTCGTGACGGCGAGCGCCGGGAGGTGGTGCGCAATCCAAACTATCGCGGCGTATCGGCGAATTTCTGGCGTAATCTCGCCGCGGTCGGCGATCGTTCGACCTGGCGCGTCTCCGGCGTGACCAATTGCGGCAAAGGCGAACCGAATCAATCGGTGTACGTCGGGCACGCGACACCCGCCTGCCTGTTCCGCTCCGTTGAGGTATTTGGAGGCGAAACATGACCCCAGAGCGTCTCGCCGAACTCACCCGAACCCTGAGTGGCGGCTTGCGACATGAGCAACGCCTGACCTTAAACTACAGCGGAGAGACCTCGGATTTCGCCCGTTTCAACCACAATCGGGTGCGACAATCGGGTCAGGTGGTGCAGCACTACCTGACGCTTGAACTCGTTGCCGGCACCCGCCACCTGAGTGCCAGCACCAGCCTGACCGACGATGCCGACGACGACACCGCGCTCAGCCGCGCATTGCTGATTCAATTGCAGGAACGCCTCGCGCATACCCCGGCTGACCCTTATCTCAACCTGCCCGCCACCGCGAGCCACAGCGAAACGATGCGCCGCGGCGCGCTACCCGAGCCCGCCCAGGTGTTGCACGAACTCGCTCATGCCGCCGCCGGGCTCGATCTGGTCGGGTTATACGCCGGCGGCGAGATCGCGCGCGGCATGGCGGACTCGCTCGGCAGCCTGCATTGGCACGCCAGCGAAAGTTTTAATTTCGACTGGAGCTGCCACCTCGACGACGCCCGCGCGGTCAAAAATGCCTATGCCGGTTTCGCGTGGGATCCCGAGGTCTTGACGACGAAACTGGCACACGACCGCGAAACCCTGCGCCAGCTCGAACGTCCGCTCATCACCCTGAACCCAGGCAGTTACCGGGCGTTTCTCAGCCCCACTGCACTGCAGGAATTGCTCGACATGCTCGGGTGGGGCGATCTCGGGTGCAAGAGTCAGCGCACCCGGCAAAGCGCGTTGCTGCAACTGATCGACGGTGCGCAAGCGTTTAACGCCTCGGTCACGCTGATGGAAAACCATGCCCGCGGACTTGCTCCGTGCTTCACCCGCCAGGGTTTTATGACCGCGCAACCGGTCACCTTGATCGAACAGGGTCAACACCGCGACGCGCTGGTCGGCCCGCGCAGCGCCAAGGAATACGCCCTCGCCGTCAACAGCCCCGCCGAAGCGCCCGCTGCACTCGAAATGGCGCCGGGCTCGCTCGCCAGCGCCGACGCACTGGCCGCGCTCGACACCGGCCTATACGTCTCGAACCTGTGGTATTGCAATTACTCCGACCGCAATCACGGCCGCATTACCGGGATGACTCGCTTTGCAACGCTCTGGGTGGAAGCTGGCCAGATTCGTGGCCCGGTCGCGGTGATGCGCTTCGATGACACACTCTACCGAATGCTCGGTGAGCATCTGCTCGACCTCACTGTGGAACGCGAGTTGCTGCTGGATCCAGGCACCTACGGTGGCCGCTCCACCGCCAGCGCGCTGCTGCCGGGCGCATTGCTCGGCGCGCTGGAGCTGACGTTGTAGGCGCAGGCTTCGCGAGATCGACGCGCAAACGGAAGGCCGAAAAATGTGGAGGTGATTGCGCCGCGAGCCCCGACCGCGGATCGCTCGGGTTAACGTCGCCGGAGGTTGGGCGCGTCGGGCACCGCAGAAACGGCTCGATCGGTTTCGCCGCCCAGGCACACTGGAAGCGCTTGCGCCGGAGCGGCATTCGCCGCACCCAGCGTGCCGTTCGGTCCTTCGACCACACGCAGAAATAGCGCCAACAGAAACACCGAGATCAATATCGCGAGCAGACTCTGCCCGTATCCATCATTCATCGTGCATTCGAATGCCCCAAACGAAACGCGTATTTACGGGATCAGTCGTCAGCGCTATGTAAAATATCGACCGCATTGGAACACGGCCCAAGCACCTTTACAGTTCATCGCCGCAACATCTCTGACTTGCCTTCGTGAAAATTCGTTAGACCGAATTTCCGGCGTTTCCTCCGTGACCAGCGCCACGTGATGTCCAACGCCGGCACCGCCGAGACCGCCGAACGCAGCATCGCCAAGCGATATTCTCGTCGGTAGCCTATGAAAGCACTCCACGACTCGGAATCAGGTAACCCCCGATGGATCGGCACCTCTCGCGATAGCCTGATTACAAAATGTAACGATTGGCATGGCCGCTTTGGACTAATATCCGGCATCCGGTCCCTCTAGCGCTACGCCCATGTTTCGGACTATCAGATCACTTAGCCCCGATAAGACGCGGGTCATCATCGTCGATGATCACCCGCTGGTTTGCGCGAGCCTTAAGGGTCTGATCAACGCGGAACCCGACCTCGAAGTCTGCGCGACCGTGAGCGATGCGGATGAGGCGCTGGCACAAATCATCGCGCTCGAACCGGCGCTCGCGTTGATCGATATTTCGCTCAAAGGCGCCAACGGACTCGATCTGATTAAGAAATTACGTGAACATTTCGCTGCCCAACCCACGCAAGGCACGCGGATTCTGGTCATATCCGCGCGCGAGGAACTTTTGTTCGCGCCGCGCGCGTTAAACGCCGGCGCGCGTGGATACATCAAGAAGGACGCCGAACTCACGCAGATTCTCCAAGCCGTTCGCGCCGTCCTCAATGGCGAGATCTATTTGAGCGCGGCGATGACCGAACGGCTGTTACTCGATAGCCGCCAGCGCGCCAACGACACGCAATTTCCCAAGGTTGCCAGCCTGACCGATCGCGAACTCGAGGTCTTCGAACTGATCGGGAACGGGTTATCGACCGCGGCGATCGCGGAGCGTTTACGTCTCAGTATCAAGACGATCGAAACCCATCAAGCCAATATCAAGCGCAAATTAAGACTTGAAAATCACATCGAACTCACGCGCGAGGCGATGCAGTGGATGATGGATAAATAGCTGCGGAGCGTGTGACCAAGACGTTTGCGGTCGCTTTATCAAGCGTCGGTTATCGAATTTAAACGTACCAGCGCGCTGCACAGCAAACGCTCGACCTTGAGCAGCCCGCCGCCAAAACGGGCCGCGCCTGTGCTTCGGTGTTCGCAACCGCGGCAACGTGCCAACGCTCCGAAGTTTCCGCGTCGTCGACGACGGGTAGTTGGAATTCGACCGAAAAGAACAACATACAGCCCTCGTCCGGCTCGCATTCAAGTTCTACGCGCCCCCCCATACGACGGACCCATCCCTGGCTGATCGATAACCCCAAACCCAATCCCGCCGGTTGCCCGGCCGCGTCGTTCGACGCCGCCAGTTGCACAAACGGTTGGAATAGCAACTGACGGTCGGCGGGTTCGATCCCGGCGCCGGAGTCCTATACTTCGAAGCGTAATCGCACCGACTCGCGGCTGCGCGACACGGTGGCAACGCGCAGTACCAAACCCCCGCGTTCGGTAAACTTGACCGCATTCGCCGTGAGATTAACCGCGGTAGCCGCACTGCGACGAGCGCGCTACCGCAGAGGTCTCCATCGCACTGTAATGCGCCAGCCGAACCGAGGTCGATACCATGATCACTAAAGCAATCGCGGCCGGCGGGCGCACCTACAACGACCCCAAGGATTACGGATTTATGTACAGTCGCGGTTTTGAAGACTTCGATGGTCATCTCTGGGAAGTCTTACATATAAGCGGAATGCTACCGAAATCGGAGAAAACGCAATGCAGAAACTCGTCACCTCGCTGTGGATCAATGATTGCGCCGAAGACCCCGTTAATTTCTATCTCTCCATCTTCAACGACGCCCGCATCAAACGCCTGGTGCGTTATAGCGAAGCTGGACCCGAACCCGCGGGCAAGGTCATGACCATCGACTTTCAATTGGAGGGACAAGACTTTCTCGCCATTAACAGCAGCGTCGATTTTCCGTGTACCCCGGCAATTTCGCGGGTGGTCAACTGTCGCGATCAGGCGGAAATCGACGCGCTTTGGAAGCGGTTGGCGGCCGCCCCCGACAGTGGCCAGTGCGGCTGGGTCGAGGATAAATTCGGCTTATCCTGGCAGATCGTGACGCCACAGGCCGTGGACCCGATCTGCAGCCAGAACCCCGCCAAAGCGGCCGCGGTGACCCGCGCCATGTTGGGCATGAAGAAACTCGACCTCGCGGCGCCGAAGCGGATGCGCAAGTGGACACGGTCCTCCAACCCGATCTGCTGGTGGTGTGCGATCGGTCCAAACTCGATGAACGCGGTATGCGCGGCGCACCGGATTGGGTCGTCGAAGTGCTTTCACCTGCCACCGCCGCCCACGACCAGACGGTGAAATTATCGGCTTACGAACGCGCGGGTGTACGCGAGGTGTGGCTCGTGCATCCGACCGATCGGACCGTCACCATCTATCTCTGGCGGAACGGCGGCTACGGCAGGCCAGCCATTCATGAACTCGTAGGCACACTCTCGGTAAACGTTTTGCCGCATATCACCCTAGACTGGGCGCTGCTGGACGAATTTTATTGACGTGAAATAACTCACTATGTCGTTGTTTTTCATCACCAGGAGTGCCGACATCCTCTGCATGAAAGTTAACGTGAAAGAACCCGATTCCGAGGGCTGCCGCTCCGGGTTGGCCAGGCGGAAGCGTCGGCCGCAGGGAGGCGGCTGCCGAGCCCCCAGGGATGGGTTCACGGCGTCTCCCGCCTGGCCGGCCCGGAGCGGAGCGGACTTCATCCTCCGGGGCGGTGTCCTCGCCATGAAAGTTAACGCACGGAAAACGGTTGTCAACGGCGCTGAAACGCCACCGAATTCCAACATCGGGCCGTGGCTTCAGCGACAGCTCGTGGCACGGCGAACGCAATGCGAGCGCCAATTTTCCGTTTGCCCAGACCTTAGCGGGTCGCGAATCGTCGCGATCAAACCGACCACGACGCGCCGCATTCGAGGCCATTAGCTACTCGAATTCCATCGCGCGAAATACCCGCCCGGCGTTGCTGCGTGCCAACTCGTCCGCAGTATGCAAATGCAGATAGGCCGACTGATCGATCGTGTAGGCGTCTTCGAGTGACCCGCCCTGCTTGAGCAGTTCCGCGACTTGCTGGCGTAGATGAACCAGATAATCGCGGGTCCATTTACGCACCGTCGCCATGTCGGTCGGGCCGCCGTGTCCGGGTACGACGATTTCGGCGCCAAGCGCTTCGAATTTGTCCCAGGTCTCGATCCAGCGCGCGGTGTCGGTGTCTTCGAAAATCGGCAGCATGCGTATATGAAATGCGGTATCGCCGGCGAGGACGAGTTTTTTCTCCGGTAACCAGACCATGGTATCGCCGTGGTGGTGTGCATTGCCGAGGTGCAACACCTCGATCTTCACGCCCCCCAGCGATAAATCAAGCTGGTCGTCGAAGAGAATGTCCGGTTCGACCCGTTCGGTTCGAAACGCCTTGGCACGCGCCCGGGCGCGCATGTTCTCCAACACCGCCGCACCGGTGCGTTCGATATAGGCGGCTGTATCGCGGTGAGCGACAATCTTGGCGCCTTGCGCCTTCCAGTAATTCGCCCCGAGCATGGCGTGACCCTGGCCGTTTTCGAGCACCACGTATTTGACCGGTTTGTCGGTGCGTTGCTTGATTTCATCATGCAGACTTTGCGCGAGCAGGTAGTTATCACCGGCATTTACGACCACCACACCGTCGTCGGTGAGGATGAAAGAGAGGTTGTTGTTGTGTCCGGAGTTCTCATAGGTGCCGGGCGCGGTCGCGCCAATCGCGGACCAGACCCCGGGAATGACTTCCTGCGGCAACGCGAACAGAAACGACCGCGGAGCGGCATCGATCGCGACGATAGGCAACCCGGCCCGTTGCCAATTGAAGAATCCGTCGCGATAGTTATGCACGTCTTTGTAGCCGAGTTTGAGCAAGGTTTCGGCCGCGAGTGGGCTGCGTTGCGAGACCCCGCAATAAACCACGATCGGGGTTTTTTTATCGGGCACGACCGAATCGATCTGAAACTCCAGCCAACCCCGCAACAGATTGGCAAAACGCGGCGCGTCGATACGTCCACCGAGGGTCGCCATCTCCACCGGTTGGCGAACGTCGATGACCACCGTCTCCGGATGCGTCTTCAGTTGCGCGACCAATCCCGCGGTATCGAGCTGCGGCACCCGCCGCATCGTTTCGTCGAGCAAGGTTTGCCCCTGACTGGTCAGCGGCGGTGCTTCTGGGATCGGGAGAATGATCGTGGACAGATCCTGTGCCGCGGCCGCTCCAAGCAGCGTGACCGTTGCAAACATCACCGTCGGTAAAAAACGCATCACGTCCTCCTTACAAATAAATGATTCTTAACCTGCGGTACCCAATTTTTAGGGGTGCCGCTCCGGATTGGCCAGGCGGGAGCGTCGCCCGCAGCGAGGCGGCTGTCGAGCCCCGAGGGATGGGTTCACGGCGGCTCCCGCCTGGCTAGCCCGGAGCGGCTTTTGTACGCCGGGGTGGAGTCCTCGCCATGAGCCCATACGCGTCCGATCGCGGTCCGCTACGCCCCTCACCGTCAGCTGCGCGGTTCCGCGTAAGGTTCGACTTTCAAGGCCCGCATGCGGTAACCGGAATGGCCCATCGGGGTGTCGGCGCGAACCGCTTCCAGAATCCCGCTCACCCACACCGTATCCATATTGCGCAGTCCGCGCGCGGGCGGGTCCGGAAACACATGCAGGATCTGGTTCGCCGGCGGTGGCGGGGTGTGAATACACGCGCCGAAATACGGCACCATGATGAATTCGGTCGACATGTCGCGGCCCCATTCGAGCGGCACGATGAAACCCGGGATCTTCACTCTTACGCCTTCGAGCGCCGGATTCGTCGGCGCTTCGGCCCATGCGCGCTTCATTTCCTCGATCGCCTCGATCGCACGTGGATCCTCGTCGTCGAGGGTCGCCAGATCGAGTCCTTCGAAGACCTTGGCCGGATTCCAGTCCGGCGGCAACAGATCGTCCCAACCGATTTCGCGGAAGTCACCCGTGGCACGATCCTCGGCCGGCGCCGAGCCCTTCAGGCGATCACCGATTTGGTACTCGCCCACCGACGGCGCTTCGTCGGGCTTACCGCACCCCGCGAGCAACGCCGCGGCACTCAACACACCCACCAACCCCCATGCTCGAAACTGCATCGATACCTCAAACCCGTGGAGTCAAACCATCGCCAAGCGACAACCGGTACGCGCGCAAGCCCGGCAGTAAACTCGCCAGCCAACCGATACCGACCACCCAGGCCAGCCACCGCAACTCACCCGCCGGCAGCCCCAGCGCACTGAGCGCGAGACCATAACGGCTTTCGAGCCACGGCGCGAGTCCAAAGGTCAGCCCATTGAGCAGGACTACGCCCAGGGCCGCTCCGGCCACGGTCACCGCGAGACCTTCCAGCGCCAGCAACCAAAACACGTGCGCCGGACGCGCGCCGACCGAACGCAGAATCGCCAATTCCCGCCGCCGCTCGTTAAGCCCCGCGAGCACCACCGCGACCAACCCCGCCAACCCGACCGCGACCACCAGCCCGGATACCGCACGCAACGCGCGCTCCCCGACACCGACGACCTGCCACAGTTGATCCAGCGCGACCCCGGGCAGCACCGCGAGCAAAGGCTCGTCGCGAAACTCATTCACATGGCGCTGTAGGGCGAACACCCCAGCGCGGGATTTGAGCCCGACCAGTGCGGCCGTCACCTGCTTGGGTTTGAGGTCGAATTTGCCAACGTGCTCCGCCGCGATCGCAAGACCCGGCACCGGCGCCCCGCCCTGCCAATCGAGATGAATCGCTTCAATTGCGGCAAGCGAGACGTGCACGCTGCGGTCGACCGGCGTCCCCGTGCGCGCCAGCACGCCCACCACGGTAAACGGTTTGTCGGCGTGTTCGGCGGCCTGTCCCAGGCCGATGCCGTGGGTCAGCGTGATCCGGTCGCCAAGCCGATACCCCAAGCGTTCCGCCACCTCGGCGCCAAGCACCGCATCGAATACCCCAGCGAACGGCTGGCCCACGACGAAACTCAAGGCACGGCGCTCGCCATAGCGAAAGTGCGAGAAATACGCCTCCGTCGTCCCAAGCACTGGAAAACCGCGATGCGAATCCCCGAGGCTGAGCGGCACAATCCACGCCACCGCCGGGTGCGCGGCAAGCGCCTCGACGCTGGCATAACGGATGTTCTGGGTCGCCTCACCGATGCGAAACACTGCATAAAGCATGAGTTGCACCGCGCTGGTTCGCGCCCCCACCACCAGATCGGTGCCGGATACCGATTGTGCGAAACCGGCGCGCAGATCCGTGCGCATGCGCTCGATACCGAGCAACAGTGTCACTGACAGCGCGATCGAAATCACCACCAATCCGAGCGTGAGGCGGCGGTTCCACGCACTGCGCGCGGCAAGCACGACCAGGTATCTCATGCTGCGACCCCGGCCGCGGCGTTGAGATCCGCCAACGCGAGGACGCGATCAAACTGCCCCGCGAGGCGCTGATCGTGACTGACGAAAACCAGGGCACTGCCGCGCTCGGCGCACTCGCGCAGCAACAACGTGATAAAAGCGGCCTGACGCTCAGCATCGAGTGCCGAGGTCGGCTCATCGGCAACGATCAACTCGGGGGTACCGATTAACGCTCGCGCCGCCGCGACGCGCTGTTGCTGACCCACCGAGAGCAGATTCGCCGGTTTATGCCAGAGCGCCGGATCGAGATCGAGGTGACCGAGCAAGCGCTCGGCCTCGGCGCGCGCACTGCCGCCATTGGCCTGCGCACGCCCTTGCCGCCGCCGCGAGAAACGACACGGTAACAACACGTTATCGATGACCGGCAGATAGGGAATCAGATTGAACTGCTGAAAAACAAAGCCGATGTGGTCGGCCCGCAGCTGATCACGCCGCGCCGCACCGAGCGCGGCAAATCCATGTCCAAGTATGCTGACCTCGCCGCGTTGCGGCACCAACACCCCACCAATCAGATTGAGCAAGGTGCTCTTGCCGCTGCCCGAGGGCCCGTGCAGAAATACCCGCTCGCCGACACCGACCGAAAATTCGGCAATCGCGAGACAGTCACGGGTGTCGCCGCGCCAGCGAAAAACCAGCTCACGCAGCGCGACAACCGGCGACGTCACGGCGCCCAGGTCAACGCCCGCTGCGTCGGCGTCAACTTCGCGCCGGCTTGACGGTCAGGCGCCACCAGTTGCACATCGAGTCGGCGCAGGCGCGGAAACGCATCGAACACATCGACCTTGAGATCCGCGAGTCGCGCCGGTGTCGCGCATTCAAATTCGAACTCAGCGATCAGCTCTGCGTGACCCTCGCCATGGTCATGGTCGTGGTCGTGTTTATGATCATGCTTGTGGTCGTGCTTGTGGTCGTGCTTGGGTTTCTGCGAGTGCCCGGCGTCGGTTGGACGCTCGGTCGCCCGCCCCGGTTCGTCCTGACCGGGCGCCGCGCGCAGTAAATCCGCCGCAATCACCGGAGAACTCAGCGCCACCGTTTTTACGACACAACCTGCCGCCGCCGTCGGTAGAAATTGCTGACCGGCGTCGTGTAAAGCCCGCGCCATTGCGCGCACGGTTGCGCGTTCCGCGTCGCTCCGCGGCGCACGCTCGAATCCGACCAGATTATCCAGCGGCGACGCCAACCGTAACGAGAGCGCCGCATCCTCGACCGCTACGTCGAGGCGCGCCGCGCCGTGCTCGTGCACCTCGCCGGCACTTGCTGGTGCCAGAAAAACCATACCCAACGCGAACGCGAGCGGGTGTTGTCGTTGCATGTTCTGTACTCCTGTCAAGCGCTGCCGACCCACCAGCAGCGTCATTTTACCGAAAAATGCCGGACGCCAGGCAAGGTTGCGGTCGCGCCCGGGGTTACTAATCGTGAACCGAAATCTCGGAGGATGCGGCTCCGCACGCGGTTAATGGGCGCCTCGGCCGCCTGGACGCAGCTGGCGAGCCACGAGGGGTGAGATTCACGGCGTCTCCCGCCTGGCCGGCCCGCAGCGGCTTGCATACGCCGGAGCGGTGTCCTCGTCATGAAAGTTAGCCATCGCTTTCAATGTCCATATGCGTCCAGCGCGGAAACGGATCGGGCAGCTTCTTCCAAGCTGCGGGTCCGGCCTGCCATTCCGCATCGCTCAGCAGACATTCATCCAGCCGGGCACGGATCTCGGCGGGATCGAGGTATTGTCCGATAAATACGATCTCCTGACGCCGGTCGCCGTATGGGGCCTCGAATTCCGCTTCGATACTGGCGCGATATTCGGCATCCTCCGGCCATCGATCGGGCGCGACCGAAGCCCACCAATAGCCGGCCGGCCCGTGCCGTACCAGACCGCCCGCCTGCGACCATTGCCCAGCCATATCATGGCGGGTGGCAAGCCAGAAAAACCCCTTTGATCGCAGGACGTTCCCCGCCCAGTCGCGCTGTAACGCGGCTTGAAAACGAGCCGGGTGAAAGGGCCTGCGCGCGCGGTAAACATAACTTGAAATGCCGTAGTGCTCGGTCTCAGGAATATGCTCACCGCGCAATTCCTGCAGCCATCCCGGTGCTTGCGCCGCGCGCTCGAAATCAAATCGTCCGGTCGCGAGAAGTTTGCTCAGCGGCACTCTGCCAAAGGTTGCATAGACAATCTCGGCCTCGCGATTCAATTGCCGTAGCGCATGCACCAAACGCTCGCGCTCCTCACCGCTGACCAGATCGATCTTGTTCAGAATGATAACGTCGGCGAACTCTACCTGATCAATCAACAAATCCGCCACGGACCGCAGGTCGTCCTCGCCGAGCGACTCGCCGCGCTCGCGCAAGCCCTCCGCGGTTTCCAGATCCTCGGGAAAATTCACCGCGTCGACAACGGTCACCAAGGTGTCGAGACGTGCCACGTCGGACAATGAGCGCCCCTCCTCGTCGGCGAAGGTAAAGGTCTCCGCCACTGGCATCGGTTCGGAAATGCCGGTGGACTCGATCACCAGGTAATCGAAGCGCCCCTCGCGCGCGAGTCGTCCCACCTCCAGCAGCAAGTCCTCGCGCAAGGTGCAACAAATGCAGCCATTGCTCATTTCGACCAGACGTTCCTCGCCGCGCCGCAGTTCGACCTCATCGCGCACCAGGCGGGCATCGATATTGACCTCACTCATATCGTTCACGATCACCGCGATGCGCCGGCCTTCGCGATTGTGCAGGATATGGTTCAACAACGTGGTCTTGCCGGCACCCAAAAATCCCGACAGCACCGTGACCGGCAAGCGTTGAGTTTCTTGTTCGCCCATAGTGCCCTCCATCGGTTGCTCAGAGCCGGTGAAAAAAACCCGATCGTCGCGAGGGCGGGATATTTTCACAGGCGCTCAGTCCTGCCAAATCGCATCCAGCGCGAGAACGACCCGCGGCGCCTCGCCGGCCGCTACCGCCGGCGAGCGATGGATCGCACCGCGCCCGGTATTGCCTTGCCACAAGGCGCCTTTCAGCAGCACGACCGCAAACGGCGGTGCCCGACCGATACCGGCGGGATCCAGAATCAATCCCGATTCGGCATCGCCCTTGCCGTGGCCTGCCTGCCCCAACCAACGCCGATCGGCGCAGCGTTCGTCGAGCCACTCGGTGCCCGGGCCGCGATAGGTACACAGCATGCGGATACCGACCCGATCGACATGAAACCGCGGACACATCGCACGCTCGAGCACTTCCAAACGCAGACCGAGCGCGGGGCAACCCAGCAAGGCCGCATAGATCTCGGCGAGCCACGCGGCGTCACGTTGCAAGTCCGCAGCACCGGGTAACGCGGGCAACCCGGCGAATTCCGGCGCCCGATCAGTCGTCACGACGCGGCGTTCACTCCCACGCAAACGCCCCGCGGCGGCGGCTTGCGCGAGGTATTCAGTGAGCGCGGAATCCGGCGTACGCGCGAACCAACAAACCTGCACCGCTGGATCAAATATCGTGGTCAAATCCGCCACTCGTGCCACCTCGACCACCGTCGCGGGGTCGGGCTTGTGGTGCGCTGCGGCGGCGTTCATAGGCCTCATGGGAGATAACCTCCGGTTGCGAGGGATGAAGTCAATCCGTTGGATACGGGCCTTGGGCGCACCGCCAATTCAAATTCACCCAGTAGACCACTGAGATAGTCCGCATCGAGATCGGCGGTGATGAATACGAAATGGCTGCTGCGGTCCGCGTCCGGCCACGCGGCGAGTGTCTCCGGTGGGTGCAGCACATGCTGAACGCCGTGCAGTACCACCGGCAGCGGTTGCCCGGCGACGTTGACGATCGCCTTGAGCCGCAACAGGCGCGCGCCGGCGAACTGCATCAGGGTCGCGATCCCGTCCTCGACGCACGACCAGACCATCGGCTCCGCATAACTGAGCGTAAATCCGCGAATGCGCGCATCGTGACGCGCCGCAGTGACTTCCGGCTCGCGCCGCAAACCGGTCAAACTCGCGCGTATCGGCGCAAAGTGCGCGGCGCCGAGCCAGGCACCGATCTCGCTCCGGCGCGCATGCGGGCGAAAGGCGTTGAGGTCCAGCAGATACTCCGGTGCCACCTCGCCGTGCGGCACAACATGGATGGGCGCGACCGGATTGAGCGTCGCCAGGCGTGCGCGCAACGCGGCTTCCGCCGCAGACGTGGCGAGATCGGTTTTAGTCAGGAGCAAGCGATCGGCGAGTGCGATCTGGCGCACCGCCTCGAAATGGGTATCGAGTTGGCGCTCGGCGTGCACCGCATCGACCGTTGTCACGACCGCGTCGAGGGCAAAACGTTTGCTTACCCAGCGGTCGCGCAAAAGGGTTTCGATGACTGGTACGGGATCCGCAATTCCCGTGGTCTCGATCACCACCCGCTCGAACGGTGGCAACGTACCGTCGGCCCGCCCGAGCCATAGGTTCTTCAAGGTCGGTCCGAGCGCGCCTTGAACCTGGCAGCAGACACAACCGCCCGCGAGCAGCGCAAGCGGCGCCTTTGACTCGCGTAACAACAAATGATCGAGCGCAACCTGCCCAAACTCGTTCATCACCACTGCGGTGAACGGCACCTGCCGGACCAGGTGATTCAGCAAAGTGGTTTTACCGCTGCCGAGAAATCCGGTCAGCAGCGTCACGGGGATCGGAGTCTTCAGGGTCATCGCGCTCTTAGTCATGCAACCTGGTTGCATATCATGGGCACTCTATTTACCCATTGCAACCCAGTTGCAGCGCAGTTCGGTCCACGAACCCCGCCTCTGCATGGGTGTAAACGTGAAAGAACCCGATTCCAAGGAGTGCCGCTCCGGGTTGGCCAGGCGAGCGCGTCAGCCGCAAGGATGCGGCTGCCGAGCCCCCAGGGATGGGTTCACGGCGTCGCCCGCCTGGCCAACCCGGAGCGGCTTGCGTCCTCCGGGGCGGTGTCCTCGCCATGAGCGTTAGCCGTGCCCTGCCCGCGGCATACGGCACGCGGGGCATTCCCCATACAACGTGAGTTCGGCGCGGCTAAGCGAATAGCCGTCTGGTAATCCTACCGCGACCGCCGGTTGCAGATCTTCCAGACAATAGACCCGCGCACAACGTTCGCAGTGAAAATGCGCATGTCCCCTCGCCTCGCCGGGTACCGAATTGAAGCGCCAGACCCGGTCGTGCCCTTCGATACGGTGCGCATGACCACGCGCGACCAACCATTCCAGCACCCGATAGAGCGTCACGCGATCCAGCACCAGTTCGCGCCCCAGCGCCGCTTCGATGATCTCGGCATGGGTCAAGGCGCGCGGTGCCGCGAGCAGCACCTCGAACACCACGACGCGGGCACGGGTCACGCGTTCGCCGCTGGCGTTCAGCAAGTCTTTGGCGGAGGTTCGGGGCTCAACATTCAGCGTCATGCGCAACAGTGTAACATTTCGAGACCTCAGCCACAGCGGCTAAACAAGAATCACTTGCATTTAATAATAATGCAAATTATTCTTATTCCCATAACTAGCCAGGGTATCCGCTCCCGGACTCCACCTCAGCCATCCCGATTTCCGTTGACGTTTCAACCGAGGGTTTTATGGCCACATCCGTGCAACCGCAATCACCGTTACTCACCGCGGCGTTACAACACCTGACCCGATTCCTCCAATCGCGGCGCGCCTGCTCGGCTTACCTCGCGATGGCCTTGCTCGATCGCCTGTCACACGATCCCAACGCGAATGAGGAAACCCGCGCCGCCGGTCGGACA
Organism: uncultured Thiotrichales bacterium; assembly: GCA_964620675.1. Lineage (GTDB taxonomy): Bacteria > Pseudomonadota > Gammaproteobacteria > UWMA-0217 > UWMA-0217 > CAYSFW01. The sequence continues at coordinate 36,929 of CAZUJU010000011.1, forward strand.
TTGGCGGATCGGATCGATGCCCTCTGCCGCTCCGGCGACAGCGAAATTGTTTCGCGCGCGGTCAATTGGGAGCTGCGCCATGTGTCGCACTGAAACGGTCCTCGCCCCGCTCGTGGCGCACGCGCACAAACTCGCCGCAGCCGATCCCGAGGCACCCCGCACTTGCGAGCCAGCGACCCCGCGCGCCCTCAAACTCTGGGAACTGGAGCACCGCTATCACTGCCCGGTGATCGGCACCTGCCTGAGTTTCGAAGAACTGAAAAAGATCGCGCGCAAGAGCGGTTACGGCGGGCGCCAGTTTGAATCCTACGAATTGCACGTCGAAGCGGTCGGAATCGCGGAATCCCGCAACCCGATCTCAAAGGCGATGCAGAAACTGCTTGATCAGAAATACGCGCGCTGGATCAACCGCTTTGCCCAGGCCAAGGCACCGACGCGACTACTCGAACTCTGGCGCGAGCACACCGATCGCGGCGAAGTCGCCGGTGCGCTGTGGGCCTTGATGACGCACCGCGACGCCACCGATGATCTTCGCCATCAGGCCTATCGCGATGTTCACATGCTCTCGCATCAGGTCGGCGCCGGAATCGCGGCCGATGTGCGCCGCCTCAATCAGCTCGAACGCGACAACATGGCGCTGCGCGAAGACGCCGTGCGCGCCGCGCGACAATACGCCGACACCCTCGCCGAACGCGACGCCTTGATCCGCGAGCAACAACAGCAACTCATCGCGGCTCGCGGCACGGCGTTTGAGCTGGAGCGCCTGCGGCGGCGGGTCGCGGAACTCGAATCCGACGAGAACTTGAGCGCACTTGCAACCCGCAATGCCGAGCTGGCGGAATCCCTCGCCCGTTTGAACCTCGAGCTGCAACGCGCGGCACAACTGGAGCAGACCCATCGCAGCTTGTTGGAGACTCATACCCGCACCGAACAGGAAGCGGTGGCGCTGCGCGAGGAACGCGACGTCCTCGAACGGCTGCTGTCGGCCCCGGCGCAGTGCAGCGGGTGCGACCATTCCGAGCTGTGCTCGGACCTGGACCTCGCGGGTCGCAACGTGCTGTGTGTCGGCGGTCGCACCGCGGTATTCGCTCAGTATCGCGAGGTGGTCGAACGCTTTGGCGGACGTTTCCTGCTACATGACGGCGGGCGCGAAGAAAGCCTCACGCGCCTGCCCGAGCTGCTCAATGCGGCCGACGCCGTCATCTGCGCCGCCGACTGCGTCAGCCACAATGCTTATTACCGCCTGAAGCGCCACTGCAAGCAAAGCCAGAAGCCCTGCGTCATGCTCAAACATTCCGGCCTCGCAGGTTTTGCCGCGGGTGTTGCCCGGCTGGCTTCCGGGCGCGCGGAAATTGGCGCGCATTCCAATTAGTAAGCAACCGCAAATAACAACCATAAGAAACATGGCGCATGACATGAGCTTTAACGATACCCATTCGTCGCCAGGTGCCGCCGCGCCTCCGCCGCAAGACCCGGATCAAACCTCGGATGACGACGGCAAGTTGCCCGCGCGCGCCTACACGACCGACCAACTGTTCGGCAGCCACGCCGAGATCGTCATTGATCATCTCGGGCAGACCTACCGTTTGCGTATCACGCGGCAGAATAAATTGATTTTGACGAAATAACGGGGGTTGTTGCGGCGTCTCTGGTCAACTCGGAGCAACGCCGAGAATTCGGCGCCCATTCGCGATCATCAGTGCATCCCGCGCACGCCTTAAACCGACGCGCGTAGTTGCCAGCTCAATCGCCAAACACCAATACCGGGCAGCCCATTTCGCGCGCGATGGCGTCGAGCATCTCCGAACCGAGCGAGCGTGGCGCGATACAATAGGATGGCTGAATGCGCCACGCGGTAAGGTCGCCGCGCAACTGACGCGGATCGTCGCCGCGACCGAGGCGATGAGTCGGCACCCGAACCGAGTGCAGCCAGGCACTGAGTCCAGCGTCGTCAGCCCCGAGCAGGAAGACTTCGAGCTCGGCGCGATGTGCGAGGCCCCCCAGCAGTTCCTGAGCCAAACCCGGCGGGGTGTGCGGATCGAGCCACCAAAGCAGGCGTTGACGCCGGTCGGCCGGTTTGACTGAAGCGCGATGGCGCCAGGTGCGGGACGGTCCGCGTATGGTGATATCGAACAACTCTTCGGCGGCACCGAACGGAGCGAGATCGGAATGGATCACCCGCAAGCTCCAATGCACCTTCGCCGCATCGGCGATCCGCGCCAAGTGCATTTCGATCGCGCGAACAGCGGCCCGTAGACTGCGTTGCATCAGCGCCGCACCGAAACCACGCTCAAACGCCGAAGATACCCCGATCTCGCTCGCGAACGGCAACCCGGCGACACGCAGCAGGTCCAGGTTTTGTACCAGGCGTCCGTGCAACTCGCCACGCAACAACGCGGCGACCTGTACCGCGAATTCGAGCGTATCCCAGTCCGCGGCGCTGGGATCGAGTTCGAGCATCACCCGTAACGGTCGCGGCAACGCAACGAGTGGCGTGGGACCGGTCAATTCAGGCGTCGGCCTTAGCGTTTTCGGCATCGCTTTTGTCTCCCTGAAACTGCTTGTGTTGCTGCCATAGGCTTGCCACCCGGGTTTGTACGGCGCGACTGAAACAGCCCTCGGGATAGCCGCCGTCCGCATCCGGCAGCGCGGCCGGAAGTCCCGACAACAGCGCCATGACCTCATCGACCTGCGTCGCCGCATAGATCGAAAACTGCCCGGCGCGCACCGCATCGACCACCGGCGCGCGCAACATCAGATGCGGCAGATTCGCGCGCGGAATGATGACGCCCTGCGTACCGTCCAGTCCGCGCGCGGCGCAGAGTGCAAAAAATCCTTCGATTTTCTCGTTCACGCCTCCGATCGCCTGCACGTCGCCGTGCTGATTGATCGATCCGGTCACCGCCAAGCCCTGTCGCAGCGGGATCTGGCCGAGCGCGGAGAGCAAAACGCACAGTTCGGCGCTCGAGGCGCTGTCCCCGTCGACCATGCCGTACGACTGCTCGAAGACCAGACTCGCGGCAATCGGTAAAGGACGCTCACGCGCATAACGATCGGCCAGACAGGCGGCGAGAATCATCACCCCTTTAGAATGCAGCGGGCCGCCGAGTTCAACCTCGCGTTCGATATCGATCACCTTGCCGGCCCCTAGACGCACAGTCGCCGTAATCCGCGACGGACGCCCGAAGGCAAAATCGCCGAGTTGCAGGACGGATAACCCATTGACCTGCCCAATCCGGCTCCCCGTTGTCGCCACCAATTGGATCTCGCGCAGCAACAGCTCCTGCACCCGCTCGCGTATCTGGGCTTGGCGGAACTCCTGCCGCCGCACTGCTTCATCGATTTCCTGCGGACGAATGATCGGTTCACCCGCCTCGGCTGCGCAAAAATCGGCCTCGCGCAACCAATCGCCAAGCGCTTCGGTATCGAGCGAGAGTTTTTCGCGGTCCTCGACCCGGCGCGACGCCTCCTCGATCACGCGCCCAACCGCGGCCCGGTTCAGCGGCCGCAGCGATTCGCGTTGCTGGATCGCGGCGATCAGGCGTGCATACAGCCAGGTGTTCTCCGGCACGCGCGGCAAATCCTCGGCGAAGTCCGCCGCGACCTTGAACATCAAGCCGAATTCCGGGTCGTACGCCTTCAACAGGTAGTACAACAGCCGATCGCCGACCAGCACGACCTTGAGATCGAGCGGTATCGGTTCCGGCTCAAGCGACAGCGTACTGACCAGGCTTAGCATCTGCTCCAGCGTCTGAATGCGCAGTTCACGTGCCGCCAGGGCGCGCTTCAAGCCGTCGTAGGCAAACGGATTCATCAGCACCTTGCGCGCATCGAGTAACAGATAACCCCCATTGGCACGGTGCATCGCACCCGCCTTGATCAGGGTGAAATCGGTGCTCAAGGTGCCCATTTGTGCGACGTGCTCGATCCGCCCGATCAGATCGAGATAGGTTGGGTTGTTCTCGTAGACCACCGGTGCGCCGTGGGTTTCGGCGTTGTCCACCAGCAGATTGACGCTGTAATCCGTCAGATCCTCGGCACGCTGCTTCGCATTGCGCCCGTCTTGACCCTCATCGGCTTGCAAAAAGGTCTCGACGTTCTCGATGACATTGCGCCGTACCGCTTCCAGATAACCCTCCACTGCGGGCAAGGTCGGGTATTTTTTCGCGAGACCGCTGAACAACTGGCCAACCGTCAAGGTCGAGACCTCCTCGTTCAACGCCCTGAGCCGCTGTCGATGTTCGCGCTGCCACACCGGAACCTGCCGCACCACGTCGCGAAGATCCTTGCGGATCTCCTCGATGACGGTTTCGATACGGGTCCGATCAGCCTCGGGCAGCTTTTCGAATTGATCCGGGCTGATGAGTTCGCCATCGGCGAGCGGCGCGAGGGTATACCCGGCGGGCGTACTCATGATCGCGATGTCACGCGCGCGAGCACGCTCGCCAAGCTCGTTGAAAGCCTGCTCCTGGCGTTCCTTGAACTCCTCCTCGAGTTCCTGCAGTCGAGCGCGGTGCTCGTCGGTCTGAAACGCCGCCGGCAACGCCGATAACAGGTCTTCCACGAGCTGGTGCATGTCCAGGCGCAACGCACGCGCCTGCCCGGCGGGCAAGCGCAATACCAGCGGCTGTTGCGGATCGGCGAAATTATTGACGTAACAGAAGTCGTCTGGCGCGGTTCGGGTCTGCGCCTCGCGCGCGAGTAAATCGCGCGCCAGCTGTAACTTACCCAGTCCTTCGGAGCCGAGCAGGTAAAGATTGTAGCCGTCGTGGCGCATGCGGATACCGAACTCCAGCGCCCCCACCGCCCGCTCCTGCCCCAAGGCCATCGTCAAGGGCACCAGGGTGGAGGTGTACTCGAACTCAAGGCCGGACAAGTCGCACTCGAATCGCAACTGCTCCGGCTGCAAACGCATCGCATGCGTCATTTCAAGCTCCGTCGGCAACCTACTCAGGCTGCCGTTTACCGTTGCCGGGCGATGTTAGAGGTACTGCGGCAGTTGCGCGCGGATTTCAGCCACCGTATGTTGGGTGAGATTTTTATCGGTCTCGCCCGCGATCAGGCTCTTGACCCCATGGCTCAGACTGCCACGCAGCTGGCCAAGGAATTGCGGCGCGGCGATGAGATAAAGTTTTTGATACCGGCCAGCGCTGCGACTGTCTTCCAGATGTTGACTGACTTCGCGCGCAAAGCTCTCGGCCTCCAATGTCTTGACGTCGGTCGCGGGCTCAATCGCGTGCCGACCGAGGCCATGCGAGTCATGGACCCGGGGCGCTCGCTCGGTCACCAGGTCACGCGCGTGTAGCCGCGAGGCGGAATGAACGCGGTCCTCGACTTCAACCAGCGCGGCATTCGGTTTATCGGCGCTTAGAAAACGTGCGCGTGCGGCGTCGGCAACAACGATCCAAACAGTCATGGCGTGCCTCCAATTGATGAACTCTTCATCTATAAAGATAGCGCGTTTTTCGCCCGACCCTATTGAGTTCGATCATGCGCGGTGCCGGATCACCAGTGCGCGCGCGAAACAAATCCGATATCCCAGTGCACGACTGCTCATAGCGGCTCGCGCTGGGCGAGCCATGCCTCGATAGCATTCGAAGTCGAATCCAGTCGCCGCACCAGCTCGTCGGCCAGGGCCTGCGATGCGCTCGGCGCGTCCGTTCGCGCTTCAACGCGATTTAACACGCATTCCAGCTCATCGGAACCATAAATACTGAAACCCCCTTTAATACTGTGAGCGATCGCTGCCGCCTCGTCCCAGTTCGCGGCAATCAGCGCCTCCAGCAGGCTGGCCTTGGACTCCGATAAATACGCTTGCGACTGCTCCAGTAGCGCCTTGCCGCGCGTCTCGCCGAGGGCTTCGACTAAACGCCGCAGGCGCGCGGTGATCTGGGCATCGAACCCTTCGGCTTGGGGCGCAGCCTCGGCTTCGGTCGTCTCACACTCGACCGGGTTTGAGCCAACGCCGTGCCGCCAGTAATCCACCACCACCGCCAGATGCGCGGGATCGACCGGCTTGGTCAGATAATCGTTCATACCCGCCGCCAAGCATTTATCGCGCTCGCCGGTGATTGCATGCGCTGTCATCGCGATAATGGGCAAACGCTGCCAGGCGGGATTGCAACGAATGCGACGTACCGCTTCGTAACCGTCCATTTCCGGCATCTGCAAATCCATCAAGACCAGATCAAAGGAAGCTTTTTCGAGCCATTCCAGCGCCGCGATGCCATTGCACGCGGTGGTCACCGTAGCGCCGATCTGCTCCAGAAACTCGCGCGCCACCTGTTGGTTCAAGGCATCGTCCTCGACCAGCAGCACCCGCGCCGCGCTCGGCATCGCATTAAACGCCGTGAGCGGATATGCGCGCACGGGTTGCCCGGCGTACGCGCGAAAATTGCCTCGCAGGGTAAACTCACTGCCGACGCCGGGCTGACTGATGAGTTGAACCTCGCCCTCCATCATCCGCGCCAGAGAACGCGAGATGGCCAAACCCAAACCGCTGCCACCGTGACGGCGCATCAGGGAACTGTCGACTTGCGCGAACGGCTCGAACAATCGCGCTTGATCTTCCACCGCGATCCCCGGTCCGGAGTCCCTCACGCGAAATGCGAGGCGAATCCGCTCCGGATCTGCCGTCACCCGCTCAACGCGCAGACCAACCTCACCCTCCGCGGTGAACTTGATCGCGTTGTCGACAAGATTGATCAGGATCTGCGCCAGACGTTTGGGATCCCCGACCAGGCACTCGGGGACGTCATCGGCGCGCTCGATCACGAACCGGAGTCCCTGTTGCTGAGCCTTATCCTCGTACAAGGATTTGATCTGCTGCAGCACGTCCTCCACCCGAAACGCAATTGCTTTTTAGCCTCGATTTTTGCCACATCGAGGATGTCATTGATGATGCCCAGTAAGGTGGCCGATGCGCGCTGGATCTTCTCCAGGTAATCCGCTTGTTTGGGCGTCAGCTCGGTGTGCTTCAGGCGCGCGGTCAGGCCGATCATCGCATTCATCGGGGTGCGGATCTCATGACTCATCTGGGCCAGAAATTCGCCTTTCGCGCGGTTGCTCGCTTCGGCCGCCTGAGTCGCCTGCGTGAGCGCCTCCTCGACCGCGTGTCTTTGGTCGATCTCCCGCGTCAAGCGACGGTTCCAGTAAAACATCGCCGTCAATATCAGGCCCGCGGCGCTCAGCAGTTTCCACAGCAACGCGTAGTCGACACCATGTTCGTAACGGATGGAAATCCACTCGTTGTAAATCGCATCGCGTTCGCTTTGTGGTATCGCGTCGAGACCTTTTTGCAGAATGCTGGCGAGCAATGGCGCATCCTGACGTGTGGCCATGCCGAGGCGATTCGAATACGGCGTCTCGCCGGCGACACGGACCTGAGTGAGCCCGGACTTGCCGATGTAGTAACTCGCGGTCACCAGATTATCGATCAACGCGTACGCCTTGCCGGTCGCGACCCAGCGCACGGCCTCGTCGAGGCTCGACGCCGGTTCCAAAACCAATTCCGGGTAATCGCGTTCGAGCCAGGTGTGGATTGCATACCCCGCGACCACCGCCACGCGTTCCCCGCGCAACGCATCGATCTTGCCCAGATAGGCAACATCCGCAGCCGAAAAGATCTTGATCGGAAGCGAAAGATACGGCTCCGTGAAGTGAAACAAGCGGCTGCGCTGCGGCGTTTTCGAGATCGCGGGCAGCAGGTCCAGTTCGCCGCGTTCGAGTCGGTCATGCGCCTCTTGCCACGAGAGATCGGAAACGATTTCGAAGCGGACCCCCAGCATCCGCTCCAGGCGCCGCAGGTAGGCAATCGATATGCCCTGGCCAACGCCGGATTCATCAAAAAACTCCACCGGCGCCCATTTCGGATCGATCCCGACCCGAATGCGGGGATGCGCCTTTAACCAGGCGCGCTCTTCCTGCGTTAATTCGATCTGGCGCACGATCGACGAGGGTTCGATAAACAAGAAGTCGTTCAGACGACTCAGATCGTACGCATCGCCCCCTTTTTCTACGATCACCCGGGCGACCGTATCGATGCGGTCCCGGTACACGACACCGAGCGGAAAATCCAATGGCAGGATGCGTTCGCCGACCTGCGCCGCTTCGTAGCGCAACGCGTCGCGCCCCTTGCGCCGACTGTATTTCGTCAAAATCAAGTCGATAATTTCCTCGGGATGCTCCAGGGCGTAAGCCCACCCCTGGTTGCTCGCCTCGATAAAGGCGCGAACCCGCGCGGGGTCTTCGGCCGCTTCGTCGTTGGTGGTGAAAAGATACATGTCGCCCGCGGCGGGGAGATATCCCGCGAGATCGATGACTTCGAACGGGACACCACTGGATTCGATCGCGTAGAGCTCGTTGGTCACGAACGCGGTGGTCGCATCGACCTCGCCCCTGATGAACGGCGCGGGATCGTAGGCATGAGTGACGATCTCCAGATTTTCGCCCGGGATCAGTCGCGCCGCCTGAAGCGTGCGCCACAGCAGGGGCGAATCGAGATCCTTTTGATCGATCATCAGGCGCTTGCCTTTCAGATCGTCAAGCGACCGGATTCCGGCCTGGGCGACAATCACCAGCGCGGCACGTTTGAAGTAATTGGCCAGAACCCGAACCGGTGCGCCGGCGAGCCGCGCCTCGATGACGCGACTGTTCGACAACCCATAGGTGGACTTGCCCGCAACCACTTCGCCGATAACATCCCTGCCACCGACGTACTCCTTCAATTCAACATCCAGACCGCGCTCACGATAAAAGCCCTTTTCGAGCGCGGCATAGAAACCGGCAAACTGAAACTGGTGCTTCCAGATCAATTGCAGACTGACTTTTTCCAGCTCGGGCGCGGGGCGGCTCAGGCTTGCCCCATCGCCTGAACTCGGTGCGGTGGCGCCCATGGCTATGACCGGGCTGGCCAACAGCATGAGCAGGCAAGCGATGCCCAGCTCACGAAGTCGCTCTGTGAAGTTTTTCGATCTCATACCCTTAATCCAGCTTGTAAAGTGGTTCCCCGCCACTTCGCCATCGCTCATGCTTGACGCCACGCGAACCCGATTCCCCGTACTTCGCGGTCGACCAATATCCGATCGGTCGCCGGCAATCGCGATACGCTCGTGACCGCGCCAAGCGCTCGCCGCGCGCCGGGCTTTCGCCGTCCACCATCACGTTCCGCGCCAATCCAGCCGGCTCGATTGCGACCCACCCACGATCTTGCGTGCAGATTCGGTACTCAACTGGCTGTTTTTGACTGGTGAGTGATTGCCACCCGGCCGCTACGCTTCCAGCGAGAATTCACCACGCAGGCCTAATGATAAGGGAAACCCATGCGTAACGATCAGGTCGTGTGAACCTCGCACCGGATTCGGTCGCGGCCGATGGCGCTCGAAATCCCACCTCGGGTCGCGCGCAAAGTTTCGTTACACTCACCGCTTATCGGTGTTTGAGGAATTCGCCGCGCGATGGAACACACCGCACTCTCCCAGATTCTGATCCTGCTGAGCCTGTCCGTCATCTCGGTGGTCGCCTTACGCCGGCTCCATTTACCGCCGGTATTGGCGTATCTCTTCGTCGGCATGCTCGCCGGACCGCACGCGCTCGGTTGGGTGCCGCACAGCGAGCTGCTGCACCTGCTGGCCGAAATCGGAGTGGTGTTTCTGTTGTTTATGATCGGGCTCGAGTTCTCGCTGGCGTAGTTCTGGAGCCTGCGACGCGCGGTGCTTGGACTCGGCGGCGCGCACAAGTGGTTTTGACCGCGCTGATCGGTGGCCTGATCGCCTGGTGGAGTGGGTTAACGCCGGCCGGGATCGCGCTGCCGTTACTGCTGGCGTTGATCAAGGCCGTGGTGGCCATCGGCGGCATTCTCGCGCTCGGGCACTGGTTGATCCGGCCGGTATTCCATCAAGTCGCCGCGGCCCATTCGACGGAGTTGTTCACGCTCACCGCATTGCTGGTCTCGCTCACAGCAGCCTGGTTAACCTTCGAGCTCGGACTTTCGCTCGCGCTCGGCGCATTTCTCGCCGGAATGCTGCTGAGCGAAACCGAATTCAATCATCAGATCGAGATCGATATCCGCCCGTTCCGCGACATCCTGATGGGGGTGTTCTTCATCTCTGTCGGGGCTCAGCTCGACCTGTTCGCGTTGCCGGAAATCTGGGCAAGTGTGCTGCTGTTGACGGTTGCCCTGATCCTCGGCAAGGGCCTGATTGTCGGATCAATCACGCGCCTGATGGGGTACGAATCCGGAGTCGCGCTGCGTACCGGCATGGTACTCGCCAACGGCGGCGAGTTCGGTTTCGCGTTGCTCACGCTGGCGCTCGCCAATCGCCTGCTCACCCCCGCTGAGACCCAGCCGGTTCTGCTGGCGATTGTGTTCAGCATGCTGCTGGCACCGCTGCTGGTGAAATACAACGGCACCTTGGCGAAAAAACTGTTCGCACGCACCTACCTGCGCGGCATCCATTTGCAGGTGCAACAGGTTGAAGCGGCCGCGCACGAGGTCCATCACCCCGTACTATTCTGCGGCTTCGGGCGCATCGGGCAGAATCTCGCGGCATTTCTGCGCCCCGAGGGGATCGACTACCTCGCGCTCGATCTTGATCCGCAACTGGTCAAGGACGCCTGGGAGGCGGGCGAACGGGTCTTCTACGGCGACAGCACCCACGCCGAAGTGCTGCGCGCGGCCGACGTCGCGCACGCCCGCATGGTGCTCGTGACCTTCGACGACGCTGCCACCTGCGAAAAAATCATTCACCTGGTGCGCAAACTGAGTCCCGCGGTGCCAATCCTGGTTCGCACCCGCGACGGTACCTACATGGAACGCCTCGAAGCGGCCGGCGCCACCCGGGTGATCCCGGAAACCCTGGAGGCGAGCATGATGCTTTCGCGCATCATGCTCCAGGCGCTGCGCGTCGACGACGCCGAAATCGACCGCCTGGTCGAGGCCGCCCGCGCCGACCATTACCACACCCTGCGCGGCGTTTTTCACGGCGACGAAGCGGAAACCCTGGCGCAGGCCGAGCGTCCGCGGCTGCACACCGTGACCCTCGCGCCGAGCGATCATGCGGTCGGTCGATGCCTCGGCGAGCTCAAATTCGGTCAGGCCGGAATCGTCGTCAACGCGATCTGCCGCGCCGGTGTGCGCGGCGAAAAGCCCGAACCGGAAACCCGCTTGCTCGCCGGTGACGCGGTGATCATCGAAGGCGGTACGGAAGCCCTGGCGCACGCCGAAGCGGTGTTACGCAGCGGCTGAACAAGACGCGGCCACCGTATTGGCGCGGAATCGCGCCCTTTGCACCGGCCGACGACCAAATGGATGTTCCGTACACCAAAGTTGCGCGAACGATCACGCCACAGAATGCGCAACTCTACACGCCCAGGTGCAATCAACCTGATCGCAGCGAGAATACGGCCGCAACTTCAGACTTCCTGATCCCGTGCTCATTGGCATTGGCACCCATTTCGTAGGTTGGGCTGACGAAGGAAGCCCAACCTACATGTATGATGCCACCGCCAATTCCGAATATCGGCGCCAGAAGCCGGGAGGGATCAGAAAATCTGAACTTGCTGTCATTGCATCCGCTTCCAATCTTCGATCTTCGATAGTTAATCGCAACAAGTGCCTGAACCCACCGCGACGAATGACGCACCGCACAGGCGCGACACGACGAGGGCGATGATGGCAGCGATGGTTACCGATTCCGAGGGGTGCCGCTCCGATTTGGCCGGGCGGGTGCGTCGGCCGCGGGGAGGCAGCTGCCGAGTCCCCAGGGATGGGTTCACGGCGTCTCCCGCCCGGCCAGCCCGGAGCGGCTTTTATCCTCCGGCGCGATGTCCTCGCCATGAAAGTTAACTTGCAGGATGACTGCGGTCGGTTACTGGCCGAGGCACTGGAGCAGCAGGCCGCTGCTAGCGAGATTATGCAGGCCGTTTCCACCATCCAGGACGTTAAACCAACGGGGGTTTTCGACGTCATCGCCAAGTCCACGATCAGGCGATGCGCGGCCTTTCGTTTTGACGGCGCACTAATCCACTTGGTTGCGCATCGGGGACACGCCGGCGCCGAGACGACCCCGCCAATCCCCGTAACGCGCACTACCCACGGCGGATTCAATGCGTCGGTTGCGCACGATCTGCCGCTAGCGCACCGCGCTATTACCCCAGTCGTCGACCATCATCGTACTTCCCGTCAGCGACTCGATTTCAACCGTGTGTGGCAGGACCGAGAGTTCGAGCCGATTCGACACATGGGCGGACGTCTGATCATGTGGATCGGGCTGAACCAGCCGCAGTGCGCTGATACGACCGCCGCGAATGCGATAAGCAAAATTCAGCTCGATCTCGCTGGTTTCCGGGTGTCGATGAAAAAGATGGAGCGTGAGATCGATGCGTTTGTTGGTTCGGGCGGCCTCAAACAGCCAGGGCGTGGACTTGCCGAGCCGCAGTACAAATTGCGCCGGGCGCCAGAGCCGCCGTCCCCGCGGAGCACCTGCGGATTCCTGACCCGATTCATAGGCCGACTCGAAGCCACTGCATTCGAGCCAGGCGCTGACATCGGCACCGCCCCACTCGCCATGCGTATTGTCTTCACCGAACAATACCGGCGCATCCTCGCCGGCCGCTTTGATTTCAAGAAAAGTCAACATGGCCATGGGCAGGATCCCCGTTCGCGGTTGCGTACGGGGAGTATAGTTCGCGACTGTACCTACGTTCGGGGTCGATGCACGCGCTGGAATTTGTCGGTGCATCGAACCCCATCCACGACGCAGGCGAAGCGTGAATATCGCCTCGCGCGGCAATCGTGCCGCAACGCGTCATGCGACCGCGCTCAAGCCTTGCACCCGTTCACCGAACACGCGTGCCAGCGGGCTTTGGGGCTTCATGGCCCGGCGCTCGGCGCTCAGGGCCGTGGCGAGTGCACACTCGCGGGGGTCTCCACCCAAGTGCGCCGCGAGCCGATGACTGGCACGGGCAACCGCGATACCTTCCGGTTCGGTGCCGAGCAAATGCAGGTAAGCACGCAGCAGATGATTAGCGAGTCTCGCACGGGTGCCGCATCCGCCATGACGGGGATGAGGTCGACACCTCGCGCCTGCTACTCCGGCCGCGTCTCCGGGCCGCTCCATTGGCGCCGATTGATCGCATAATCGGTCACGTGGCCGCGCATCGGGAGCAACAACATTCCCGGCAGTTGGCTGACTTCGCGCGGATCGCGGTGACCATGAATGCCAATCGTCATGCCGAGTTGGCCGGCACGCGGTTGGTCGCGATAGGTGCCGAACAGACGATCCCACCACGAGAGGTTAAAGCCGAAGTTGGAGTTGGTTTCGTCGTCCTCCACCGAGTGGTGGATGCGATGCATGTCAGGTGTAACCACCCACCAGCGCAGAATCCGATCGAGCCGTTCGGGCAGACCGACATTACCGTGGTTGAACATGGCCATGACGTTCAGGATGACCTCGAAGATCACGACCGCAACGACCGGAGGCCCAAGCACCGCGATGGTCGCGAACTTGATCAGCATCGACAGCACGATCTCAATCGGATGGAACCGCGCCCCGGTCGTCAGATCGTAGTCGAGGTCAGCATGGTGGACTCGATGCACACGCCACAAAAGCGGGACCGCATGTACCATCACATGCTGGAGCCAGATGACGAAATCCAGCGCGATCACGGCGAGCGGGATTGCCAGCCACAGTGGCACGGCGTAGTAATTGAGTACGCCCCAACCTTGCGTCGCTGCGACGGCCGCCATGCCCACGGCGGCGGCCGGGAACAGTATGCGTAGTAAAATCGTATTCAGCGCCACCAGGCCCAGGTTGTTACCCCAGCGCAGCGCTTTCGACACCGTCAAAGGGCGACGCGGCGCGCGGATTTCCCACCACGCCATCAGCGCGAAGACCGTGATAAAAAAGCCGAGGCGGATGGCCACCTCGTAATGCTCGATGAGCGCAAGCATGATTCGGGTCCTCGTAGTCCGCACGACAGCCGATGGCTCACGCGCGCGGGGTTTGGCCTATACTGATGCTGAAGTCAACATCATTCAACTGATCGGTTGAATATTGGTTCCGGCCCTGGACGATGTCAAGCGAAATACGACCCAAACAAGCGCTCTTCGAGCAACTCGCGCTGATCGCGCAGGCGCTGGCAAGTGCGGCGCGTCTCGAACTGCTGGATTTTCTGGCGCAGGGGGAGCGCAGCGTCGAAGCACTCGCGCAGGCGGCTAACCTCTCGCTGGCGAATACCTCCAAACATCTGCAACAACTGAAAGCGGCGGGGCTGGTTGAGGGTCGGCGTGCGGGCAAGCACATCTATTACGTGCTCGCCGACGACCGCGCCCTCGATACGATCGCGGCGTTGCGCGTCGTGGCCGAGGCGCGTCTGGTGCGCGTCAACGAGCTGCTCGCGAGCTATCTGCACCGCCGCGACAGCCTGGAGCCGCTCCCGGCCGAAGAATTGCTCGCGCGCGTGCGCGACGGTCTGGTGACGGTGGTGGACGTGCGCCCTCCGGTCGAATACGCCCAGGGGCATATTCCGGGCGCGCTGAACCTCCCGCTCGATGCGCTCCACGCTGAAACCGCCGCGCTGCCGCGCGAGCGCGAGATCATCGCTTACTGTCGCGGACCGTGGTGCGTGCTTTCATTCGAGGCGGTCGAACGTCTGCGCGCGGCAGGATTCAACGCCCGCAGACTGGCGGATGGCTTACCGGAATGGCGCCACGCCGGTCTGCCGGTGGAGACGTGTTGACTCCGGCGCGCGATCTCAACGGCCGTGCGCGTACCACAGCCGGGTCGCTGCCTCGACCGTCGGCTTCTCGATCCACACCGCATGGAGTTCGCCGGAATCGTCCAGCGCGATCGAGGCGTTGGATTCCTCTACCGCGGTCCTGGCCGGGTCGACCGGGCGGTTGTCGCCCCAACGACCGTCCGCGTATTCGCTCAGCCAGAGATCGGCGTTGTCGTCGCGCAGATCGTCCCATACCGTGACCAGCCGACCGGCGGCGTTGCCCGCCACCGCGGGGTGGTAATGCAGGGTTTCGTCGCCAAAGTCGTCGTGTATGCGTAACCGTGGACCGAAATCACGCCCGCCGTCCTCGCTCACGGCGCCCACGATTGCATAGGCCTTGCCGCCCTCGCGTTTGTCCATCCAGACCGCCGCGACACCACGTTCGCCAAATCGCGCCAGGGCGACCCGCGTGACGCCACTGCCGCGGTCAAACTCGCTGCGATTGGCATAAAACTCGTTGAGCGCCCGCGGCGGGGTAAACGCGACGCCATCGCGGGCGTGACTCCATAGCAGCCGGGTATGACCGTGCCGGCGATCCTCCCACGCCACACACCACCCGGCGGGGCTCACCGCAAGACTGGGATAGAGCTGTTCCGCGCGCGGCGGGTCGGTTTCGACCGGATGCAACGGAGCTGATTCGAGGCCTTCGCTGCTGGCCCCCATTCGCACGCGGGTGACCATGACGCGTCGATGCTTGCCGATCTGCTGCATCAGCGCCACGGCCACACCATCGGCGTCAAGCGGGGCGAGCGACACCTGACGCGCCGGCAGGTCGCCGATTGTCACCGTCGGCCCCAGCTCCCCGCGCGCGGACACGCCGCGCGCGACGATTCGCTCGTCCTGTTCCCAGGCGACCACGAACCGTCCACCGGCCAACGCGGCGATACTCGGCTCGTATGATTCAGTGCCGCTGGAGAGCCGCCGCTCGTCGCGAAAGGCGCTTTCCCCGGGCGCTCGAACCGCCCAGTAGACCTGCGGCGAACCGTCGCGGTTATCCTCCCAAACCACCGCCACCGAGCCCGCGGATACCGCAATGTTCTTGCGTCCGGCCGAGTCGGGATGATGAAACACCCGCGCCCCGGCGGCTGGCGTCACTGCGATGCGCACGGAGAATCCGTCCGCCACGGTAACACCGGTGGCGACCAGCAGCGCCAATGCAGCGAGGCAATTAACGAGCCGGCGCATTGTCTGGCCGCGTCTTGGCATAAGCGTCCAACGAGTCATGGATCTCATAATGGCCACCGCGCACATAATCTGCGCGCAACAGTAATTGCGCCTCGGTCTGGAATCCGGTGGCTTGGTGGAGCAGTCGCTCGTCGGGTGCCAGGTACCTGAAGGTCGGCGTGCCGAACACCCGCATCTGGGTCGCCAGTTGCATCTCGGTGGTGCGTTCGCCGTTCGGCAAGGTCAGCCGACGATCGCTTTCGGTATCGATGCTGGCGAGGATGAAGTGCTGCGTGTATCGCGCCTTGACCTCGGGTTGGACGAAAGACTCCGCATTGGTCTTGCGGCAAAACGCACACCCTTCGCGCGTCAGGTAGACGAAAACCGGTTTGCCGCTGGTCTTGGCCTCGCGCAAGGCCTCGTCGTAGCGCAGGAAGGTATAGCCTTCCGGCAGGTCCGCCCACGCCAGCGAGGCGAATCCGATCCAGATCCATAAAACCGCCAATGGTTTCAAATCGCGCATGATCATACCCTTGCCAAAAATATTGTCGTCCCACCAAGAATAGCACCGGCGAGCGGCGGCGAACCGCCCCGGCAAATCGGCGACAGCAATCTCGGCTACGCTTGGCGACAATTTGATTTTACGGGCCGCCCTCCGCACAGTAGCGCCGCAATCGCGCCGTGCGCGCAACTCCAACACCCGGTAATTCGCATGTACGCTACGCAACCCGCGCCACGCGCGTTAGAAGAACAGCTTGAACCCCTCCTCCGCCGGCTTTATGCCCACCCGTTGTTGCACCCCGGCGCGATCAAAACCACCGCGGCGCTGCGTTGCTTCATGGAGCACCATGTTTTTGCGGTGCTCGACTTTATGTCACTCACGAAATCGCTCCAGCACTGCCTCGCGCCGAGCGCCTGGTACTGGACCCCAAGCCGCTGGACCCGCGACCCCGCCGCGCGCTTCGTCAACGAAATCGTGCTTGGCGAGGAAACTGACATCGACGGCCGCGGCGGTTACACGAGCCACTTTGATCTCTACCTCGCCGCAATGAGGGAAGTCGGCGCCGACACTCGGCCGATCCTAGATTTCGTGACGCTCATGCAACAGCGCGGACCGGCTGACGCCTTGGCGCAGATCGAGATCCCCCCAGCTGCCCGAGCGTTCGTCACCCACACGTTCGCGGTGATCGAATCGCGCCAACCACATCGCATCGCCGCTGCGTTTGCGTTTGGTCGCGAACACGTGATTCCGGACATGTTCCGCCGCCTGCTTGCCGAACTCGAACTCCAGGGACACCGAGCCGAGCGTTTCCGCTTTTATCTCGACCGCCACATTGAACTCGACGAGGGCGAGCATGGCCCGATCGCACGGCAATTGGTGGCCGCCCTTTGCGAAGACCGCGTCGACTGGCAGCAGGAAGCGTTCGCAACGGCACACGCCGCGATCGAGGCACGGATCGAACTGTGGGATCGCGTTTATGCGGAAATCTGGCGGCAACAAGGAGCGCCTGCCGTAACGCGAGAACACGAATGACCGGGCGGGAAGGTCGCGACGGCCTGTCAGCGCAACCCGTCCGCCGCCGACCGTCCAGACTGGCGCGCGCGGAGGCGACCGCGACTTTGTCGCGATCGCTTGCGGCGTCGATTTCGCTCGAGTGACGGTGGATTTATTCCACGTCACGGTGAAGTTTGGTCATGCGGGCGTCCAGGATGGTGGACGCCGGGCGCGTTATACGCAGCCGGTAGGTTTCGGCAAACCGCCATATTTCGTGATCGGCTTCATCGGGCCAGCCATCCAGAGTTTGAACATGTCTTTCTGATCGACACCCACGTGCTTGGCGAACTTACGGATCGGCGGCACCACATTGAATTCTTCGAAAAACTCCCGTGCCTTGAGGATTTGCTCCCACTTTTCGTCGTCGAGCGGGAAATTGTCCGCCTCGGCCATCGCCCGCCCGATCTCGGGTGTCCACGCGTTCATGTTTACCAAATAACCGTCGCCATCCCGTTCAGGAATCATCTTCAAAAACCTCCGCTTTAAATTGCAGTTTAGAATGAATATACCCTACCAATTTGGTCGGATATTGGCGCTTTTGCCTCGAATCCCTGGGGTCTCTTGCGTCGCCTGAATCAGCCCCGCACTCGCGCCCGCGAGGTCACTCGCCGGCGATCGTCATTTCGCCGATCAGCAGCGACCCGGTAACGATGTTGCCGCGCAAATCGAGATCGTTGCCGACCGCGACGATTCCCTTGAACACTTCTCGCAGATTGCCGGCGATGGTGATTTCCTCGACCGGATACTGAATTTCGCCATGCTCGACCCAGAATCCCGCCGCACCGCGGGAGTAATCGCCAGTGACCATGTTCAAACCGTGACCGATCAATTCGGTCACCAGCAATCCGGTGCCCATCGCGCGTAACAACTCATCGCGCCCCTGATTGCCCGGTTCGATTCGGAGATTGTGGACCCCGCCGGCGTTGCCCGTGGTCTGCATTCCGAGCTTGCGCGCGGAATAGCTGGAAAGCACATACCCATCCAACACGCCCGCGCTGACCAGGTCGCGCGGGCGCGTTGCGACGCCTTCGCCATCGTAAGCCGCGCTGCCGAGCCCGCGCGGAATCAACGGATCCTCGTGCAGACGAACAAAGCTCGGGAACAGTTGCTCGCCGATCGCGTCGTACAAAAAGCTTGCGCGACGGTAGAGTGCCCCGCCACTGATGGCGCCGACAAACTGCCCGATCAGGCCGCGCGCGAGTTCGGGGGTAAACAGGATTGGCGCCTTGCGCGTCCCCAAGCGGCGCCCCGACAAGCGCGCCACCGTGCGGCGCGCCGCCTCGCGCCCGATCTGCTCCGGCGCCTCCAGGTCGGCCGGTAGGCGCGCATTGCTATAATGGTAATCGCGCTGCATCCCGTGTTCGTCCTCGGCGATCAAGGCACAACTCAGGCCGTGCCGGCTACCCGCGCGCACCCCGAGAAAGCCATGTGAATTGGCATAGGCAGAAACGCCCTCAAATGCGCTGACCGACGCGCCATCGGAATTGGTGAGACGCGGATCGACCGCAAACCCGGCGGCTTCACACGCACGCGCGATTTCGATCGCTTGCTCCGCATTGAGATCCCAGGGATGGTAGAGATCCAGGTCGGGTTGCTCACGCGCCATCAACTCGGCATCCGCTAAACCAGCGAACTCATCCTCGGAGGTGTAGCGAGCGATCCGGCACGCCGCCGCAACGGCTTCGACAATCGCCTTGCCGCTTAGGTCCGACGTGCTCGCCGAGCCCTTGCGCTGGTTGAAATAGACCGTCACCGCCATGCCTTGACCGCGGTGGTACTCGAGGGTCTCGACCTCGCCCATACGGACGTTCACCGACAGCCCGCTGTCGAGGCTCGCGCCGGCATCGGCCGCGGTCGCGCCTTGGCGTCGCGCCTCATCCAATGCGTGCTGCACCGCATCACTGACGATCGTCTCATCCGCCCGTCGGGTCTGCATCAGGGTCATCTTGGCTCCTTATGGTGTATGGCTCGGATCGGCCGCGCGATCACCGCGCGAGCCCAAGCAGGTCGGTACCGACGCGATTCGCGTAACCCTGCTAGAATCGCCGGCCATGGTTAATGATGAAGATCTTGAATTTGATTTTGGCACCGACGAACGTCCCAGCAAGTCCGCGCTCAAGCGTGCCGCCAAGGCCAAGCGCGCGCTGGCCGACCGTATTGTGGAACTCAGCCCCCAGCGCGTCGCCCGCCTCGCCTTGACGACTGAACTACTGGCGATCGTCGCCGACACCCGCGGCATTCGCGCCCACGGCGCGCGGCGCCGGCAACTGCAATATCTCGCCAAACAACTGCGCCTGTCCGGGCTTGCCGAGGAAATCGAAGCAGCGCTCGACCGCCTAGACTCGGGTACTCCGCCATTGCCGGCGGTGAATTCGTCCGCTCCAAAGCCACCCGATCCAGCCGCCGAACTGATCGCCGGAGGCGACACTATGCTGGAGCGATTCATTGCAAACCATCCCGACGCCGAACGCGGGCGGTTGCGCCAGTTACTGCGCAATGCCGAACATCCGATCCCGGAACGCGCCGAGCGAGGCCGCAAGGCATTGCGCGCCTACCTGTCGGAGCTGAACGCGAACATCGACTGATCCCGGCGCGCGGTTTCAACCGGCTTGGGTTCCGCCCACCGTCAGGCCATTGATCCGCAGCGTCGGCTGCCCGACCCCCACCGGCACGCTCTGACCATCTTTGCCACAGACGCCGACGCCCGCATCGAGGCGCATGTCGTTACCGATCATCGCCACCCGGGTCAACACATCGGGTCCGTTGCCGATCAGAGTCGCCCCTTTGACCGGGCGCGTCACCTTGCCGTCTTCGATCAAGTAGGCCTCGGAGGCCGAAAACACGAATTTTCCCGAGGTGATATCGACCTGGCCACCGCCGAAGTTCACCGCGTAAAGCCCCTTTTTAATGGAAGCGATGATCTCGGCAGGATCGTGAGCACCGGCCCGCATGTAGGTGTTGGTCATGCGCGGCAATGGCAGATGCGCGTAAGATTCTCGACGTCCGTTGCCGGTCGCCGACATGCCCATCAGGCGGGCATTCAGCTTGTCCTGCATGTAACCGACTAAAATGCCGTCCTCGATCAACGTGGTGCAGTGGGTGGGAGTCCCCTCGTCATCGATCGAAAGCGAACCGCGGCGATTGGGCAAAGTGCCATCGTCGACCACGGTAACCCCCGGCGACGCGACCCGTTGCCCAAGCAAGCCGGCGAAGGCGGAACTGCCCTTGCGATTAAAGTCACCTTCAAGCCCGTGCCCGATCGCTTCGTGCAACAGCACACCCGGCCAGCCCGGCCCCAGCACGACGTCCATCGTCCCCGCCGGCGCATCGATCGCATCGAGGTTGACCAGCGCCAGCCGCACCGCCTCGTGGGCATACTCGAAGGCGCGATTGCCTTCGAGGAAATAGCGATAGTCGACCCGCCCGCCACCGCCCGCGCTGCCCTGCTCACGTCGTCCGTTGTGCTCCACGATCACAGTGACATTCATCCGCACCAAGGGGCGAATATCGCTCGCCAGGGTGCCATCACTCGCTGCCACCAGGATCAGCTCATGCACGCCGGAGAGGCTCACGATCACTTGCTGCACGCGTGAATCGATGCGACGGGTCTCGGTATCTACGCGCCGCAACAGCTCTATTTTGTCGATTTCGCTCAAGCTTGCGAGCGGATCATCGCTGCCGTACAACGCCGGCCACTGCTGCCGCGCACCCAGCATCGGCGCGGTGGCATCGCGCCCGCCGCGGGCGATCGCGCGGGCATTGCCGGCCGCTTCGAGGAGGATCGATTTTTCGAGCTGATCGGAGTACGCAAAGCCAGTCTTCTCCCCGCTCATCGCGCGCACCCCGACGCCCTGATCGAGATTGAAGCTGCCTTCTTTAATGATGCCGTCTTCCAGCACCCAAGACTCGTGCCGGCTGGCCTGAAAATAGACGTCCGCGGCGTCGATCCCTGGTCCGAGCACGCGCGCGAGCACGCCACCGAGGTCGTTTTCGTCGAGGCCTACCGGCGTGAGCAGAAGCGATTTGACGGTATCAAGTGTTTGCACTAGAGCAGTTCTTCCATTAAGCGTCGATGTTGCAGAGCGGGAAACGATTTCCGTGTCGACTGTAAGAAATCTGTCTTGATTTCGCCAGTGACGATGCCCGGGGTGTTGGTTCTCGAAATCGCGACGACACCGCCCCAGGGATCCACGACCATGCTGTGACCATAGGTGGAGCGGCCGTTGACATGATAACCGCCCTGCGCCGCTGCCACGATGTAGCACAGATTTTCGATCGCGCGCGCCCGCAGCAGGATCTCCCAATGCGCGCGTCCGGTCGGTTCGGTAAACGCTGCCGGCAACAGGATGATCTCGGCGCCTTCGGCGGTCAACCGCCGGAACAACTCGGGAAAGCGCAGGTCATAGCACACCGCGAGACCGATGCGCCCGAACGGTGAATCGACCACCTTGATCTGATCACCGGGATAGATCGTGGACGACTCGTTGTAACGCTCGTCCGAGCCGATCAATTGGACATCGAACAAATGAATCTTGTCGTAGCGGGCGACCTCTTTGCCGGCGTGATCGAACAACAGCGAGGTGGCATAGACCCGGTCGTCGTCGGGACTCTGAATCGGAATGGTACCGCCACATAGCCAAACGCCATGCCGACGCGCCTGCTCGGCGAGGAATTCCTGCAGTGGCCCCTGCCCCGGCTGTTCCCGATGACGCAGCTTGTCCTCTTCATTGAGGCCCATGATCGCGAAATTCTCCGGCAGCACGACCAGTTTCGCGCCGACCGCGGCGGCTTTTTGAATGAGCTTTTCCGCAGTGATGAGGTTTGCAGCGAGCTGCGGCCCGGAAGCCATTTGAACAGCGGCAAATAAGGTCATGTGGTCTCCTGCAAACACGTAAATTCGGGGCTTGACGGCGGAATGACCTGCGCTCGACGCTCCGAATGCCGGCGGAATCATTCCCTTCCGTACTTTTTAACAGTTTTCTTTTGCCGATTCTTTGCGAGAAGTACAGAAATTGCTTCAATTCCGGGGGCGGAACAGGGATTCCCATTTGCGCAGGCTGGCTCCATCGGCGGTCGTGCCGCCTACGGCGATCAAAAATCCGTCAGTCTGCCGCGTCCGGTACCGAAGGCAGCAAGCGAATGACCGGATTGCCCCAATCGCCACTGATCGCATACGTCAACTCGGCGCCCGCGCCAAGTTCAATACCGCTCTCGCGCATCAGCTTGTCGAACAGATAAACGACGACACCGACCTCAGGCCCCGCAAGAAAACTCGCCGCGACCGGGAGCGTGCCGGACAAACGCGGCCGGACCACCACCGTCCCATCAAAGCTCTGCGCCGCCAGCCCGATAAGGCCACTCAGCGCCATCCGAGCCGCCGAACCAGAGATTGTCAGATCTTCGATCGTGCCATACCCGTCACGAAAGCTCGCCGCGCCGCCGAGCACGTCATACGCGAACCCTTCCTCAGCCACATCGCGGAAGTTGAGGGCGAGCCGTTTCGGTAAGTGATCGATGCTCAGTAATGCGATCAGTCGCCCCAATCCGGGCTCGACTCCGAGCAGCCGGCCGTTGCGCAAGGTGGTCTCGAGGCGGCCCTCCAACGCCGTCAGCACTGGCACATGCGGCGGTCCTGGCCAACGCAGCCAGCCGTTGAGATGACCGACGCCACTGCCGAGACTCTCGGTTCCGATCACCTCGCGCAGAATCGCGCCGACATTGCGCCCGTCGAAGGCAAGTTCCAGGAAGGTTTGATGGCGATCGACCGTCGGTGCTCGCCAAAACCCGGTCACTGAGGCTGAGAGCAGTTGCGAATGCAGCTCCAGGCGTTCGATGGACTGACCCTCGGCGGTATGAGCGGTACGCAGCACCCCACGCTCATACTGACTGTCGCCCCAGCGCAGATCGTCGATGGTGAGATCGAGCGCGGGGATCTGGTGCGGTAAAAGCACGCCGTCACCGCCCGTACCCGGCGCCGCCTCCGCATGACGTTGCCAGATCAAACGCTTGAGATGCCCGCGCAGTGGCAGGCCATCGCGCCAGCGTGCCGGTAGCTCGAAATCGCCGGCGATCTCGGGCGATTGCACGCTTAGATTCCAATTGTCGAGCGTTCCCCGCGCGGTGACCTGCACCGAGCGAAAGCGCTGCGATCCGAGTCGAACCGTATCGAACCTCACATCGCTGGCATTCACCGGCATCGGCACGGTAACCCCGCCGCCGCGGCCCGCGCGGTCCGGTCCGCCAAGCCAGCCCAGCCACTCCGATAGTTTGACCTCACCCCAGCGCCCCTGCACCAGCACGCCGCTGGCCGGCGGTTCCGGCGCCGGGCGGCCGAGCCCGATCGCAACACGCTGTAAATCTAAGGTATCGCGCCAACGCACCGAGCCGCGGCTCGACAGCAGGTCGGCGTACTCGAGTGCGTAATTGATCGGCCCGGATTGCAGCGGAAACTGCAGCTTGAACGCGCGCTGGTTGAAAGTCGCCTTGCCCAGCGGCTCGGGCAAACGCAGTCCGGTGCCGTGCAGGTCCGAAGTCAAGGTCAACGTCGGTGTGGCATTGCGCGGGATCTCGATGCGCGCGCGCCAATCGGAGTCGCCGAAACTGAGCGCCTCCAGGCGTTCGGCCTGCGTCGGCAGCAGCGCCTTGAGCGCGAAACGTCCGGCAACGTCGATCCCGACCCGCCGATCGGGGCCGGTTTCCACGTCGATCGTGACCGGACGATCGCGCAGGATCGCCCGGATCCCGCGCGCGTGGTAAGTCTGTTCGGTGAATTCGAGTAGGCCGGTGACCTCGGTTGCATCAATATCGCCCGGGTCCAGACGCAAGCGACTCCCCAGCAATTCGAGCCGGCCGCGCACACTGGGATGCTCGGTCTCGCCAAACCGGGCCGGGATGCGTAAACCGAGCTCTAACGCGCTGTCGCCGGCAACCGCGACCGATTCAAGAAAACCGCGCAGCGGCGTGCCGATCGGCGTCTCTCGCAGAAATTTCACTACGTCGGCGACCGGTCCGCGCGCCCGCGCATCGATGGCGATCACGGCCTGGGACAGATCGGGAATCGCCACTGTGCTGGCGCCCAGTGCCGACGAGAACAGGCGACCGCGGTCCAGGACGACATTCAAACTCGCGTTATCGAATCGCACCGAGCCATCGATGGCGTCGATTTCCGGCCACTCGTGTAGGTAACGCAACACCCCATCGCTGACCTGAAACCCTGCGCTAAGGCGCGCCTTGCCAGATGTGAACGCCGCCGCAGCGAGTGGTCCATCCCAACGCAGATGCGCGTTGCTGAGGGTGCCGCCGCGAAACGCCTCGCGCAGCCAGACACCGGAGC
Source organism: uncultured Thiotrichales bacterium (assembly GCA_964620675.1). GTDB lineage: Bacteria > Pseudomonadota > Gammaproteobacteria > UWMA-0217 > UWMA-0217 > CAYSFW01. The sequence continues at coordinate 61,759 of CAZUJU010000011.1, forward strand.
GTTGCGGCAGCCAACGATAAGGTAAATGCTGGCTCAACTTCGTCAGCTCGATCGCGGGCACCTGGAGTTCGGCGGTCAGCGTCGGGACATCATCGTCCTCCGAACCACGCAGCACCGCGGCCCCATCAGCGCGGAAGTCCGCATGTTCGATCCGCACGCGATCGGCTTGCAGGGTCCAACCGGTCGCCGCCGGGTGCCAGCTCAACTCGGCGAACAGTGACTTCAGCGCCACGGGCTGTTCCAGCAACCGCGGCAGAGTGACGACCGCGTCGATGCCGCTGAAACGGGCCTGGCCCACTTCTTCTTTCCCGAACGAAACCTGCAAACCGGAAATTCCCGGAATCGCGGCCGACGGCAGCCACCGCAGATGCGACAGCATTCCGCTGTAACGGCTGTGCCACGGTTGCTCGGCGCCCTCGCGCCGCAGCGCGAGGCGCAGCCGCGACAGCTCGCCGCCGAGCTGCATCGCCGCGAGATGGGTTTGCCATTCGAACGGTAGCCGCTCGGCAAGCTGCGCAATCTCGGCCAGGGTGCCCACATCGGCCCAATCCAGCGCCAGTTCGACCTCAGCCCGATCGGCGTCGGCGGTATAGCCCAAGCTTAACCCCGACGCGGGCCACGCGCGCCCAGCCGAAACGATCCAGAGCTGGTCGAGATCAAGCCGCCACCGCGCCGCGCCGCCGCGAAACGCGACCCGGCTGGTGACCTGCGGAATCACGCGCCGCTGATCGATATCCCCCGCCGGACCCACGCTGAAATCGCGCAGAGAGAAGTCACCCAGCGTGTCAAACCCATGTTCCGGTGACCGCTCGCCCCACAGGCGCACATCAAACCGTCCGCCGCGCACCCCCGGAATACCCGGTAGCCAGTGCAATGGCCAGCCGGCCAGTTCAAGATCGTCGCCATCAAGAAAAAACCGGGTATTCCAGGCAAGATAGTTTTCGACCGGCCCGTCCGCCATCAGCACCACGTGCGCCGCGTTGCCCAGATGGGACGGCAATCGCACGTCGGCTTCGAAGGAGAGTGCGCGCGGTTGCACCTTTAACTCTGCGTCGGTCACGGTGAAAGCAAAATCGCGTCCGAGCGGCGCGTCTTGCCATTGCACCTGAATATCCCGCAGCCGCACTTCGAGCCCTGCCAGCAATTCCAGCGGGTTGACCGCAGTCGCCGGCCCACGTTGCAGATGTTGCAGGCCACGCACGAGCATGCGCCCATCGCGGGTTCGGGTAATCGAAAGCTCGCTTCCGGTCAATGCGATCAGGTCGGGTTCGAGCTGCCGTTGGCGCAGGCTGCGCCAAGGATCGATACGCACTTCCAGATGATGGAAGCCCAACAGCGGCGCTAGCCCCATGTCGTCCTTGATCTGGACGCCGAACAACTCCAGGGTCGGCGCAAAGCCATGCCAGCCCAGCGCGATTTCATCGATCGCGACCGGGCGTTTCAACAACCGGCTCAGCTGCGCCGCGACCTCACCCCGGTACTCTTTCGCAAACGGGGTAGCGATGCGCGCCACGCTGACCACGATCGCACTCACAATCACAAGCGCAACCAGGACACCCCAGCCCCACGATAGGCTGCGAACCAGCAACAGCTTCATACGCCGACCGCGGAGACATTCCGGTGCCGATACCCGGTGCGAGTCATCCGGTTACCCCCGGCAGCACCGCACGGTCGTTAAGCGACTAGACCGGCACCACATCGAACTGCTCCTGGCCGTACTGCGCCTCGACCTGATATTTGATCGGAATATTGATGAACTGCTGCAACTCGGCCAGGCTCGAGGACTCCTCGTCGAGCAACAGATCGACCACATCCTGCGAGGCCAGCACCAGCAACTCGCGTGCGTCGTATTGGCGCGCCTCGCGGAGAATTTCACGGAACAACTCGTAACAGACCGTCTCGGCAGTCTTCACGTAGCCGCGACCCTGGCAGTTCGAGCACGGCTCGCAGAGCACATGTTCGAGACTCTCGCGGGTACGCTTGCGCGTCATCTCCACCAGCCCAAGCGGCGAAACGTCGCACACGACACACTTTGCGTGATCTTTCTCCAATGCCTTCTCGAGCGCCCGCAATACCTGCCGCCGGTGATCGCTTTCGACCATGTCGATAAAGTCGATAATGATAATGCCACCGAGATTGCGCAAACGCAGTTGCCGCGCGATCGCCTGCGCCGCTTCGAGGTTGGTCTTGAAGATGGTTTCCTCGAGATTGCGCGAGCCGACGAACCCGCCGGTATTGACGTCGATGGTGGTCATCGACTCGGTCTGATCAAAGATGAGGTAACCGCCGGATTTCAACACCACCTTGCGATCGAGCGCCCGCAGAATCTCATCCTCGACGCCGTAGAGATCGAATATCGGACGCTCGCCGGTATACAGCACGAGCCGGTCAACCATTTCCGGCACGTAGGCCTCGGCGAATTCCTGCAGTGCGAGAAAGGTCTCGCGCGAATCGATCAACACCCGCTCGCAGCCGCCACCGACCGTATCGCGCAAGGTGCGCTTGACCAGCGGCAGATCGGCATAGATACAGGTGCCGGCCTTGGCGGTGGTTTCGCGCTCACGCACCTTGTTCCAGACTCGCTGCAGAAACTCGACATCCTGCGTCAACTCCTGCTCGGCGACGCCCTCGGCCGCAGTGCGCAAAATGAAGCCGAACTCCTGGTGGCCGCGCAGCGCATTAACAATCTGACGTAGGCGTTCACGCTCGGCCGCCTCCTCAATCCGAGTTGAAATGCCGATGTTGCTTCCGCGCGGCATCAGCACCAGGTAACGCGACGGGATCGTGATGTTGGTGGTCAAGCGTGCGCCTTTCGTCCCGAGCGGATCCTTGACCACCTGCACCAACACCTCTTGCCCCTGCTGCAACAGGCTCGAAATACTGCGCGGTCGCTCGACCGGCGCTTCCTCTTCCAACATCGTCGGGATCACATCGGAGGCGTGCAGGAAAGCCGCCTTGTCGAGTCCAATATCGACGAATGCCGCCTCCATGCCGGGCAACACGCGACAAACCTTGCCCTTGAAAATGTTCCCGACCAACCCCCGCCGCCGGGTACGCTCGATCGCGACCTCCTGCAACACGCCGTGTTCGAGTTGCGCAACCCGCGTCTCTTGCGGTGTGACATTCATCAACACTTCATTGCTCATACGTACTGAGGTCCAGCAGGGTTCAAAATCTCGACACCGTGGCGACGCAACAGCACCGCCGTTTCAAACAACGGCAACCCGACGACACCCGAATAACTCCCGTTCAACGCCTCAACAAACACTGCCGCCAACCCCTGAATGCCGTAGCTGCCGGCCTTGTCGTCGGGTTCCCCGCTGGCGCAATAAGCCGCGATTTGTGACTCGCTCAAGTCGCAGAAGCGCACTCGCGACGCCGACACCGCGCTCAACATCCGCCCCTCGCGCCATACCGCGACCGCCGAGAACACCTGGTGCTCGCGCCCGGCGAGGCGCCGCAACATGGCGCTGGCCTCGGCGCGATCGCGCGGCTTGCCGAAGATTTCGTCGCCCAGCGCCACCGCGGTATCGGCAGCAATCACCACTGCGGCGGGAAACTGCAACGCCGCCGCGGCCGCCTTGGTACACGCGATGCGCTCCGTGTAGTCGCGCGGCGATTCGCTCAGCGCTGGCACTTCCGGCACATTCGAGACCCAGATCCGAGGCGCAATCCCGATTTGTGACAATAGCTCATGGCGCCGTGGCGAGGCCGAAGCCAGCACCACCAGGGGGTTCGAAAGAGTCCCCATGTCAGGGTCCGAGGCGGATCGCGGAGTCACTCGTGGGGCCGATGCCATTGAACGGAAGGACAGGCTACACAAACCGGAGCGCGGCGCAAAGCGGAGCGACGCGCGGGTACCTCAAGCCGTGAAGCGGCGCTCACGACCGTTACCGCGGCGGGTCTGAACGGCGGCCGTCACGGGGTGCAGCCTCTCAGGCGCGGTGGTAAGGGTGATTACGCAGAATCGACCAGGCGCGATAGAGCTGTTCGGCCACCACGATGCGCACCAGGGGATGCGGCAGGGTCAGCGCCGAGAGTGACCAGCGCGTCTCGGCGCGCGCGCGACAGGCGGGATCAAGCCCCTCCGGCCCACCCACCAGTAGTGCGACATCGCGCCCGGATTGCAGCCATTCACGCAGTTGCGCGGCCAATCGCTCGGTGCTCCAGGCCTGCCCACCGACTTCGAGCGTAACCACACGGCTCTGCGGCGCGATCGCCGCCAGCATTGCCTCACCCTCCTGACGCTGCAACCGGCGCAGGTCGCCACCGCGCGTGCGCGGCTTGAGCGGAATCTCGACCAGACGCAGACCGCACTCGGCAGGCAGCCGCTTCGCGTACTCGTCGTAACCCGCACTGACCCAAGCGGGCATGCGCTGGCCGACCGCGATGAGTTGAATCCGCAACCCGCGTCAACCCTGCGCGGTGAGTCGCGGCGCCTGATTGTCGGTGCGGGTTTCCCAAAGCTTTTCGAGGTTATAGAAATCGCGAGTCTGTTGCAGCATCACGTGCACCACGATGTCGTTGAGATCGACCAGAATCCATTCCATCGATTGCTCGCCTTCGGTGCCGAGCGGCATGACGCCGGCGTCCTTGGCCCGCTCGACGATCCGGTCCGCAACCGATTTCACATGCCGCGTGGACGTTCCAGTCGCGACGTATATCACATCGGTGATACTGGTCACGCCTTGCACATCGATGGATTTGACGTCTTGCGCCTTCATTTCGGCGAGTGCGTCCTCGACCAGCGCCTTGAGTTGATTCAATTCCATTCGCTCAGTTTTCAGTTGAAGTGGGTGGTTGATAGATTTGATGGTAATCGATAAAGGCCCGAACGGCCTCCGGCAGCAGGTATCGCAGGGACTTCCCCACCGCAGCGCGGGCACGGATTGCCGTCGCCGAAATCGCAAGTTGGGTGACCGCCAGATTGATCACCCGCCCGGTGGGTGACGTTCGCAGCGCGGTCGCATCGGTCGTCAGTGCCCGTTCCAGCCAACCGACCGGAAAACCCTGCGGCGACAACGAGGCGTCGGGGCGATTCATCACCGCGATGTGCGCATGGTCGAGCAACTCGGTCCAGCGATGCCAAGTGGGCAAACCCGCGAACGCATCCGCCCCCAGAATCAGAACGAGGGTACGCGCTTCGGTGCCACCGAGGGTCACCAGGGTATCGAGGGTATAGGAAGGTCCGCCACGGTCGAGTTCGCAGGGATCGAGGACAAACCCGGGGTGCTCGGCGATCGCCAGACGCACCATTTCGGCGCGCTGTTGTGCCGTCGCGCCCGGGGCGGCTCGATGCGGCGGACACCGCGCCGGAACGAACCGCACTTCCTCAAGACCCAGCTCCTCCGCGACTTCGAGCGCGGTGCGCAGATGTCCGAAATGGATCGGGTCGAAAGTCCCACCGAAAAGCCCGATCATCGCCGCCATACCGCCCTCCGCTCAGGCGGAGGCGCCCGGTTCAAACACCGCGACATCAGGTACGCACGTGACCGTCACCGAGCACGATGAACTTGACCGTGGTGAGCCCCTCCAGCCCAACCGGACCGCGCGCGTGGAGTTTATCCGTGCTGATGCCGATCTCCGCACCAAGGCCGTATTCGAAGCCATCGGCGAAGCGGGTCGACGCATTGACCATGACCGAACTCGAATCGACTTCGAGCAGAAAGCGCCGCGCCCGGGTGTAGTTCTCGGTGACGATCGCATCGGTGTGCTGCGAGCCGTGGGTGTTGATGTGCTCGATTGCCGCGTCGAGCCCGGCCACGGTGCTGATGGCAAGAATCGGCGCCAGGAACTCGGTGCGAAAATCGGACTCCGACGCGACCTTCAAATCGACAAAGCCCGCTGCTTCGAGGATCGCGCGGGTCTCGGGACAGCACCGCAGTTCCACCCCTTTGTCGCGATAGATTGCACCGAGCGGCGGCAGTAGCCGCGGTGCGATCGACTGCGCCACGAGTAACGATTCCATCGCATTGCACACCCCGTAACGATGGGTCTTGGCGTTGTCGCAGACGCGGATGGCCTTGTCGAGATCGGCCGCGTCGTCGACGTAAACGTGGCAGATGCCGTCGAGATGCTTGATCACCGGAATCCGCGATTCGCGGCTGACCCGCTCGATCAGCCCCTTGCCGCCGCGTGGCACGATGACATCAATGTGCCGATCGAGCGCGAGCATCGCCCCAACCGCGGCGCGGTCGGCGGTTTCGACCACCTGCACCGCCGCCTCTGGCAAGCCCGCCGCACGCAACCCGGCGCGGACACAGGCCGCGATCGCCTGATTCGAATGCAGCGCCTCGGAGCCGCCGCGCAGGATGCAGGCGTTGCCAGACTTCAGGCACAGCCCCGCGGCATCCGCGGTCACATTCGGGCGCGATTCGTAAATGATGCCGATCACACCGAGCGGCACCCGCATCCGTCCCACCTGAATGCCACTCGGGCGAGACTGAAGATCACTGATGGCACCGATCGGGTCCGGCAACGTCGCGATCTGACGCAGGCCGTCCGCCATGCCGTCGATCACCTTGTCGCTCAGCGTCAAGCGATCGAGCGCCGCATCGCTGAGGCCTGCGCCGCGACCAGCCGCGAGATCCATGGCATTGGCGCGTTGCAGGGCTTCGCGCCCGTCCTGCAGCGCCGCGGCCATCGCGAGTAAGGCCTGATTGCGTGCCGCGGTCGTTGAGCACGCGACGAGGCGGGCCGCTTCTCGGGCCTGCGCGCCGAGTTGCAGCATGTAGGTCTGGATATCGTGGGTCACTTCGGAATTGACACTCATATTCAAAGCTTGGATTAACGATGATCGGAAAGCCACACCACTATACCCAATCCGTCGCGGAATTCGATCCAATCAATCCAGCTGGGCGACCGGAATCAAGGTCGGACGATCCGCAATCGCAAGACCGAGCTGCAACAGCTCATCCCACACGTTACCTTTTCGCAAGCCCTTGATCATCAGATCGATCTCGGACGCCCGCCGCAGCAAACCGAACCAGAAGCGGCTATCGTGCCGTCGCGCGGCCCGCGGGATCAAATCCCGACGCTTACCGAACAAGCCACGCAACATCGCCTCCGCATCGCCGCCACGCTCCTTGAGCGAGAGGTAATGCGCAAGGAGGCGTAGATCGCGACTTGCCGCCCAAAGAATCAGCGTTTCCGGTACACCTTCGCCGCGCAGGCCGCGCAGGATCCGTTGCACCCGGGCCGCGTCACCGGCGAGCGCCGCCTCGCCCCACTCGAACGCGTCATAGCGCGCACTGTCCGCAACCGCCTGCTGGATCTGTGCGACCGTCAACGCGCCGGGCGGGTGCAATAACGCGAGCTTTTCAACCTCCTGAGCGGCGGCAAGGAGGTTGCCCTCGACACACTCGGCGATGAACCGAACCGCGGCGCGCTCGGCCTGGAATCCCGCCCGGACCAGGCGCGCGGCGACGAATTCCACCGTTTGCCCGGGATCCAACTCCCACACCGGGATCCAGGCGCCTGCCCGTTCCAGCGCAATGACCCACGCGCTCGCCTGGGCCTTTTTGTCGAGACGGCCGCAGGTCACCAACAGCAGAATATCCGGCGAAGGCCGCTCGGCATATCGCAGCAGCGCCTGTTCACCCTCGCGGTCGAGCTTACCGGTGATACGCACTTCGAGAATCTTGCGTTCCGCAAACAGCGACATGGCCGAGGTTTCGGCGGTAAAGGCCGCCCACCGCGCCGCGTGTTCGGCGTCGAAGAGGATCCGTTCCGAAAAGCCGTTGCGGCGCGCGGCGTCGCGAATCGCGTCGGCGGTTTCCATCAATTGCAACGGCTCGTCGCCCGAGACGAGATAGACCGGCGCCAGTCCGTGTTTGAGATGCTGGGCAATCTGATTCGCGGTGAGCTTCATGGTCGCGACGATACCACCGCCGATTCGATCCGCGGTAGCCCCGGTTCAGATGATCTCGGCGACGTCCTGCGCGGCGCGTCTAATGTCGAGAAAGATCAGGCCGAGGCGGACGTTGGTTCGCGTCATGACGGTCAGCACCGCGTCCTTGCCGGCGTGGGTCATGATCACGAAGCCCTCCTGCCCCTTGACCAATACCTGCTCAAGTTCCCCGCGCCCCAACTCGATCGACACCCGTTCACCCAATGACAGGAGCGCCGCGCTCATCGCGCCAAGGCGATCCTCGTCAACGCTTTGAGGCATCATTGAGGCCATCACCAGACCATCGGTCGAAACCACGGCGGACGCCAGCACATCGGCCGTCGTGCCATTCAGATCACGCAGGATCGCGTTCAACATATCGGCTCGCATTTCGCAACCTCCCCTGAGCGGGTTTATAGAGTTATTTTCGGAATATCTTATAGTTAAGATACATATCTAATGTGGATTCACGCCGTTGGCGTCGAGCCCGCAGCCGCTCCACCACGACGGTCGCTCCCGTACACCATCGCCCCCGACGCGAATCTAGGATCATGCCTGATACGCCAGTTCGAACCCCGGATCGATCGAGTAAAGCAGTGCTTCAAGTAATCGCGAGACATCGGCGCGACTCCGCGCGTCGACCTCCAGCACCGGCGCCCGCACCCCGATACGCTCCAACCGCGCGGCATAGTCCGGCAGGTCGGGGGTGCGGTTGAGGTCCATCCGGGTGATACCGACCACCAGACGCGAACGATCGATCGATTCGCGAAACGCCTCGACGTATCGCACCAGATCCTCCAACGCCGCAACCGCGGCGTTGTCGATCAAAAGCACAATGCCAAGCCCGCCTTCGGCCAGGATCTCCCACATGAAATCGAATCTCGCCTGACCGGGTGTCCCGTAGAGGTGGACCCGCTCGGCCTTGCCCAAAGTGAGCAGACCGTAGTCCATGGCGACGGTGGTGTTTGGTTTACTGAAACGCGTGTCATCGCGCGCAACGGCCTCGGTTGAGACCGGTGGAATTTGGCTCACCGCCGCGATGGCCGTGGTCTTGCCCGCCCCAACCGGTCCGGCGAATACGATTTTATAGTTAGCCATGTCCGTGACGCCTGCCACCCAGAAAGCCCAGCAACCGAGCCAGAAAACCCCGCTTTTCGGCGCTTGGCGCCACGCTCGTCAGCGGCTTTCGGTCGTGCGAATCGGCATTCGGCTCGAACAGATCCAGCGCGCTGCCAGCACTGTGGAACGAGTTGATGTAGCGCTGCGGAATCCCGAATCGTTCACCGATCCCACGCGGACTGAAGCCGAACTGAAACCATAACGCCGCGAGTTGCATATCGAACTTCAAGCGCGTCCAGCGCGTCAGGTTCGGCCAGCGCCGCAAGCGCACCGCTTGATTGGGATCGACGCCCTTGAGCAAGCGCCCGCGCGAGCTCCACAGCGCGACTTTCCAGCGAAAGGCATCGACATCCTGTGCCTTTACACTGGCCGTGTGTGGCCCAGCGGTAACGCCGACGACAATCAGGTAGGGCGTGAAATTAACGTCGAATCGCACATGACACAGCGCACAGACCTGCGCGTCGTTGAGCACAGTACGGACGCCAGCGCCCTGTGCGAGAATCTCGATATCCTGACCGAGCCCGCGGATCGCCACCGGACCCGAGGTTTCCCGCGCCTTGGCAAGCGCCCGTTCGACGATGCCCTGCAGGTACTCGCCGGGGTCATAGTGACGCGAGGGTTCGCGCGCCAATCCGGGATCGACCGCATCGGCGCTCACCGCGCTCGTCGGGAGTCTTGCGATTTCGGGCGCTCCGAGCAACCGCGCCGCGTGCAACGCCGTGCCGACCGGTGCCGCCTTGAGCGCCAGCGGGCGCACCTCATTCCCGACCTCGGCCCGGCGCCGTTTCAATGCGCTCCGCTCGAGTCGCCGCAGGGCCTTTAGCAACTCATCGCCATGAATCGGTTTGAGGACACAGCTCGCGTCCGGCAAATCTCGCTCCTCGACCGACATCACCAAGGTCGGGAGACTGCCGTACTGGGCCCGAAAAGCCTGCCACTGCCGTTCGGCATTGAAACCATCGAGATCGACCACCGCGATATCGGCGTCAGCCAAATCGGACACGGTGAACGCGTCGCCCGCTTTGCGAGAAAGAAACAGGGCCAGCATGCGGCGAAACCGGTCTTCGGTTCCCCACACGCCAATCTTGAGTGTCGTCGCCATGCCCGAAGCGCCCTCGCCTGCCGCGCCGTTTCTGCGTGTTATTGGTGCCGACTGTTAGAGTGGTCACACGCGCGCAGGTTCCGTCGGAGACGAAATGAATACCGGCTATCCGGTGCGATACCAAGCGGCGTCGAGCTTGCGGGGAGAATTAGACTGGGCGTATTGCCCCAAAACGGGGGATGAGTGTCAGTCGAATAGGGCGGCAAGGGGGGCTACTAGTCCTACGAAATCGTGCGTCCAAGGCCGGTAAATGACGCCAATCAGCAAAAAAAGGGGAAATCCTTTTCCAGCCTTTACTCCTTGTCACTTGTTCCGCTTGAGTTCCGTTCGGCGTTCTTGTGCTTCCTTGATATTTGCATTTTGCGGCGCTCGAGTGCTCAGGTCTATGTCAATCGTCCAATAAAACAGCGTTCTTGTCGCCAGAGTGTTTCGCATTTGTTAATTTGGCGTGAGCGTCACGGTGTGACCAAGCCAATCAGCCGTGACGCAGCCAGCGGAATTGATCCGCGATCCAGCCGCATTACCGTGGTGTTACCGCTCGTGCCGCGTTTCGGTCAGCCCGAGTGTGCCAAAGGCACATTCGGGTGCTTCACGGACTCGATGGGGCGGCGCACAGCCGAGCGGTCCGCTCCGAAAGGGGTGTGATCCTGGCGTCAGAACGCCGAGCGACCGCTACAGATCTTCGAGCGCTTTCAGCTCGTCGAGCAGCCCCTGCCCTTGTTCCGCGCTGACTTCGCCGTTGCGGACCTGGGACTCGCGGCGTTTCAAATACGCATCGCGCAGCGTGGCGTAGCGGTCGTGGAATCCATCGCCCAGCACGCGCTCAATCTTCAGCACGCTCGCGCGCACATCGAGGACGTTGACCGCGCGCAAGCCCCAACGGGTTTCGTTCTGGTCGAGATAACTCGTGGGCGAGGCGTAATAGTCCCCATAGAGCCCGGCCGTATCGCGGACCGAACTCGGCCCGAGAAACGGCAACATGAAATACGGCCCCGATCCCACGCCCCAAACGCCGAGCGTCTGGCCAAAATCCTCATTGTGCTTGCGCAAACCCATCTCACTCGCGACGTCCACCAGTCCGCCGATTCCAAGTGTCGTGTTCAACGCCAACCGCAACAGATCGGAGCCGGCCGCAAGTGGGCGACCTTGCAACAGGTTGTTGACCGAGTTGCGCACGTCGTCAAGATTGGCGAAAAAGTTGCTGACGCCAGTCTGTATCAGCGCTGGGGTCACGGCGACATAAGTCTCGGTTGCCGGCTTCAATAGATACCGATCGAACCCATCGTTGAACTCATAGACCGCGCGATTGTAAGGCTCCCAAGGGTCGCCCGGGTGCTCCGAACCGGCAGGTACGGTCGCACACCCCGCGAGGGACAGCAGCAACACCGGGAGCAGGCGACGCATCTAGCGACCGGTCCGGCCGAGTTGCGCCGCGATCCGCATCCGTAGCGCATTCAACTTGATGAATCCCTCCGCGTCTTTTTGATCGTAGGCGCCCGCATCATCCTCGAAAGTCGCGATACTCGCATCGAACAGATTGTCCGTGTCCGACTTACGCCCGACAACCGTCACCGCTCCCTTGTACAGCTTGACCCGTACGACCCCGTTGACCGGTTGCTGGGACGCATCAATCATTGCCTGCAGCATTGCGCGCTCCGGGCTCCACCAATATCCGTTGTACACCAGACTGGCGTAGCGCGGCATGAGGTCGTCTTTCAGATGCGCCACCTCGCGGTCGAGCGTAATCGATTCGAGCGCCCGCCGTGCCTTCAAGAGAACCGTGCCACCTGGGGTCTCGTAACACCCGCGGGACTTCATGCCAACGTAGCGATTTTCGACCAGATCGAGGCGACCAATGCCGTTTTGACCGCCTAGCGCGTTGAGCCGTTCAAGTAACGGCGCGGCGGCAAGTGCTTCGCCGTCGAGCGCGACCGGATCGCCGTGGGCAAACGTGATCTCAACGTAGGTCGCCTGATTCGGCGCCTGCTCAGGCGCGACCGACCAGCGCCACATGTCCTCTTCCGGCTCGTGCCAGGGGTCTTCCAGGGGGCCGCCTTCGTAGGAGATATGCAATAAATTGGCATCCATCGAGTACGGCGATTTAGTGCCGCGCTTGAGCTCGACCGGAATCCCGTGCCGCTCGGCGTAGGCCATCAGCGACTCGCGCGAATTCAAATCCCATTCCCGCCACGGCGCAATGATCCGCACCCCCGGCTTGAGCGCGTAAGCGCCAAGTTCGAATCGGACCTGATCGTTACCCTTGCCGGTTGCGCCGTGTGAGATGGCATCGGCGCCGGTTTCGTTGGCGATTTCGACCAGACGCTTCGCGATCAGCGGCCGTGCGATCGAGGTACCGAGCAGATATTCCCCTTCATAGATCGCGTTGGCGCGGAACATCGGAAACACAAAATCCCGCACGAACTCCTCGCGCAGGTCGTCGATATAGATCTCTTTAACGCCCATGGCCTGCGCCTTGGCGCGCGCCGGTTCCAGCTCCTCACCTTGACCGATATCGGCAGTGAAGGTGACGATCTCGCAGTGATACTGATCGCGTAGCCATTGCAGGATCACTGAGGTGTCGAGTCCACCAGAGTAGGCTAGAACAACCTTGTTGACAGGGGATTGAGACATGAGTGGTTGACGTCCAGGCGGTTGAAAATGTGCCGCGAATTATAGCCAATCGCGGTCTGCGGGGAACCCGTTGTACGTAGCGGGTACCGGGCGATTGGGTATATACGCGTGCGTCAACCATCAAGTCCAGCATCAACAGGACTCCGGCCATCCGCGTGGAGCCTAACGGAGCGGACCGATCGCATCACCAGGCATGATCAAACCTCATCGGAAACAAAAAAGCCCGCTCAATAATGAACGGGCTTAGCAGTGGACTTGACTCGTTGGGCCT
>CAZUJU010000012.1:0-66679 GCA_964620675.1 uncultured Thiotrichales bacterium
TTGCATCCATGGTCGGTTGAGGATTCAGCAAACTGAAACGGATTGACCCGAAAATCTGGGTGAAATGACGTACTAGAACGGCGTCGCACTCGGATAATCGCGAAACGCGCGAAATGCGTCGAACTCCGGGGGCTCAAGCATCGGATCATCCGGCGGCCAGGCCGGGGTCGGCAGCGTTTTCGCTGCGACCTGCGCGAGCGCCGCCGCGATCCGTGCCTGTTGCGGCGCGGGTAGCCACAACGCGGCGATCTGGACTTGACGCAGCAACACTTCGGCTTCGGCAAAATGCCCATTGGCGGCGAGGGCGAGGGCTAATGCTTCCTGATACGGTGGAATCGGATGCTCGGCGTAGAGTCCCCGTGCGAGTTCGAGCGCGCGGGGTGGGTCGCGCAGTTTCTTGTTGCTGCCCGCGCCGAGGAGCCGCACCAGTGCGTAGCGCCAAAGCGGCTCGTTGGGGCGTTCACGCATGAGGTGCTCCAACTCATCGAGCAAGGTACGGGCAGGGGTTCCGGCGCGCGCCAGGGCCACCAGCCGATACAGCGGTAAGGTGGTGAGATCGCGCTCGGCCTTGGCCGCGGCAGCGAAATGTTCAGCGGCAGCGCGGTAATCGCCCGCCGCAAACAAGCGCCCAGCCAGATGCGCGTGGGCGCCGGCGTGGTTGGGGTCGAACCGTATCGCCGCGCGATAGTGTTGTTCCGCACCGGCGCCGTCCCCTTCGTATTCCAGCAGCAGGCCAAATAAAAAGTGCGCGAACGCATGCTCGGGCATCTGCGTCAGGACCGCTTCCAGCAAGGACTTAGCGCCGGCACTCTCGCCCGTGACGAAACGCAACCGTGCCAGACTGACGCGGGCATGCTGATTTTCCGGCGCCTGTTCCAACCCGGCGACAAAAAAATTAATCGCTGCGGTGAAATCACCCCCCTCAAACGCGCGCATTGCGCGCTCGAACTGGACCCGCCCGCCCTGTTTCAGCGCCTGTAATTCCTCCATCATCGGGTCGGAAAAGCCTGGGAGCTTGTGCCCCTGACGCGCGAGCAAGTCACGCGCGCGAGCGTCCTCGCCAATGCCGCGCAGCGCCTGCGCCAGCGGATAAAACACGCGATTGGCGTCGGGGTAGGCCTTGAGCGCTTCCTCGAAATGCAACACGGCGGCGCGTGGGTCCTTCTCCAGCAACGCGATCTGGCCGAGATAATACGCCGCCATCGCGCGCTGCCCGACGCGATGGAAGGCGATCTCGAAACGCTTGCGCGCGGCCTTGAAGTCACCGCTATCGTACCAGGCCTGACCGAAGCGCAGATCGAGTGGGCCGTAGGTCGGCAACAGGCGTTGGGCTTGCTCCAGCGACTGTAACGCCGCTTCGGCCCGCCCCCCCGCCAGATCGAGGTTGGCGAGGTAATAGCGCCAACGAAACGCAGTCGGTTGCAATGCGATGGCATTGAGATAAGCGGTGCGCGCAGCGGCTGGAATCTCGTATACGTCGTACAACGTGGCAAGCCGGCCATAGGCCTCGCCCAATGCCTCGCGCTCGGTGCCCGGATCCCGCAGCAGCCGCGCGACCTCGGCACGGGTCGCGGTGACGACTTTCCGAACCCTCTCTTCAAGCCCGGAGAGATCGGTGTCTTCGACAACCGCGAGCGCCTCCGACCACGGCGCCGGAGGCTGACGCAGTGGGTCCGCCAGCACCACCGTCGCCGTCAGAGCCACGCACGCCAGGGCGAGATAGCGGCGCCAACCCACCCTACTCATTGCCCGCCTGCTCGACGACCAGGAGCGTGTCCACCCGCTCGACTGGAACGAGCTGCTCCTCGCCCCCTGGCCAGACGATCCGCAGCCGCTCGACTCCAGTGGCGCGCCCGAGCCCAAACGTAAGCACACGCTCCGATTGGGTCAGATACCCGCGTGTCGGCGAGACTTCGCGCCGCTGCGTAACCCCCCCGGCGGTGAGCTCGACCCGTGCGCCAAGACCGTTACGGTTTGCTCGCGTTCCACGTAGCGACACCCGCAGGAAATGGTGGCCGGTCGCCTGATCGTTGCGCAGCAGCATCGGACGCCGCCCGGTTTGGGTGATGAGCAGATCGAGATCGCCGTCACCATCGATATCCGCCGCCGCAATGCCACGCCCGACCAGCGGCATCGCGAGATCACCAAGCGCTGGCGCGGCAACGAAACGCGGCTCGCAATCCGGGCAGTTCCAGAATAACTGCGGCGGTTGTTCGTAATGCTGGCTCGGCTGCACCTTGTTGATCTCATGTTCGAGATGACCATTGGCCTGCATCAGGTCGAGCCAGCCATCGAGGTCATAATCGAAAAACAACACGCCGAAGGTCAGCGCCAGCCGCGAAGCCGGGCCGATCCCCTCCAGCATCGCCTCGTCGACGAACGGACCACGACCGCTGGAAGTCACATACAGCGAGGTCATCTCGTTGGCGAAATTGCCAATGGCCACGCCGAGATCCGTGTCATTGCGGTACCACGCCGCGTCGATCCCCATCCCGCTGGTGGATTTGCCATCACGATCGTAGGCGATGCCCTCGAATGCACCGATCTCTTCGAAGCGGCCATCGCCGAGGTTGCGGTAAAGAAAATTGCGCACGGTATCGTTGGCGACGATCAAATCGGTCCAACCGTCGCTGTCGAAGTCCACCGCCACCACGCCGAGCCCCTTACCCACTGCTTGGCCCGATTGCGGATCGACCACTTCAATGCCGGATTCGCGCGAAACATTCGTGAAGCGCCCATTGCCGTCGTTGCGATAGAGCTGGTTCTGGGTGCCGACGAAATGCGTCGGCGCGCCGTAGGCCCGGCCCAGACCGGTCAGGCGAAAGTTGATTTCGAGGTCGATCTCGCGCGACCACTTCACGTAGTTGACGACCACGAGATCGAGATCGCCGTCGTTGTCGTAATCGACGAAGGTCGCCGCCGTGCTCCAATCGACCTCGCGCCCGGCGACCCCCGCGTCACGGGTCACGTCAACGAACCGGCCTTGGTCGTTGCGCAACAGCACATTCGACCCGAGCGCAGTGATGAAAAGATCGTCCCAGCCATCGTTATCGAAGTCGCCAACGGCCACGCCCATTCCGTAGAGCGATAGATCAATCCCGGCCGCGCGACTGACGTCGGCGAAGCGCCCATCGCCGAGGTTGCGGTACAGCGCGAGCCGGGGTTCGCCGGGGCCGGCATGCCCGTCCCAATAGCGCGAGTTGACCAGCAGGATATCCGGGCGTCCGTCGTGATCGTAGTCGATGAACGCCGCGCCGGCGCCGATGGTCTCCGGCATCAGTCGCTCGCCGTAAGCCCCGTTGACATGCACAAAATCGATCCCGGCGGCGGCGGTTATATCGGTAAAGTGCACCTGCGGTACCTCGTGGCGCGGCGCAGCCGGGAGCGGCTCCGGCGCCAGGTTGGTCAGCACCACATCGGGAATGTCCGGTGTCGCCACTTCCTGGTTGAACCGCCACCAGATCGCCGCGGCGAGCATGAATAGCACCGCCAGCACCAGCAGTGAGCCGGCAAGGGCGCGACGGATGCGCGCCTCACCGGCGCGGACTCTGGAACGATCAGCCTCTGGTTGCTTCACGGTTTTCGGTTCTGTCACTGGGGGTGCCGCGGTCGGCGCACCCGGTCTACTCGGTTGGTTCGGTTTGTAATGCCAGCTCCGCCGCGCGGACCGTGGGCAGTCCGAGCGCGTAGATCGCGAGCGGCGAAGCGGCGTGATCGGCAACGGGATCACGGCTACGCGCCAACCGCACCGCGCGGGCCACGGCCAAGTCGTCGGAGCGGTAGGTTTGATGCAGCGCCCGATGCCGCGCGGCCGCGTCGGAATCGCCCTGCTCGGTATGCGCCAGGGCGAGATTATAATGCGCCGCGGCATGCTCCGGGTCGATCTCCAACGCGCGCCGCAACCAGATTTCGGCGCGCGCCAGCAGTTCGGCGCGTTCGTCACGGCGCGCCTCGCCGCGGGCTTGCCGCGCCCGCTCCAGCAGGGTGCGACCCAACTGATTGAGCAGGTTGGTATCGTAGCCGAAGTCGAACCCGCGCGCCCGGGCCTCGGCGAACCCGGTTTGCGCAAGTGCTTCGAAGGTTTCGATCGCGGCGTCGAGACGGCCGTTCTGGGCATCGACCAACGCGCTCAGCCAAGCGATGGTCCAAGGTGCTGGGCGCGGTTCGAAATCGGCGGCGCGTTGCAACGCGGCCGCGGCCTCGCGCAGGCGGCCCTCCTGAAAATAGACCCGCGCCAGATTGAGCGGTCCGTCGCCACGCCCGAGCCGTTCCACCTCGGTAAAGGCGACCTCGGCCTGGCGCATCTGGCCGGTGGCGGCGCCGCCACCGCGTTCGCGCAGAAGCCCGATACCGTAATCGTTCCAGCGCTCCCAAGCCGCGACCGGGAACACCTGTGACGGCGCCAATCCATCGCCGACGGGCAGCGTTACCCGGTCGCTGGCGAGTGTGATGATCGGCAGATCATTGGTCGCGGCCGGGTCATCGCGCATAAAACGCACGAACGCCAGATCGAACTTGCGATATTGCACCCGCGCTTCGATCTCCAGCGGACCCACCACATCGGCCGGCACCTCAAGCGCGTAATGGACGACGCTCGCCGCCCCCGGCGGAATCTGGTGGTCATAGAGCGGGACGAAGATATCCTGGGCGTTGCGCCGCTGGATACGGTTGCCGTCCTGATCCAGCACATACGCGTTCAGGAAATACGCCGTCGGATCGACCCCGCCGTCACGGTCGCGCGCACCACTGTGAGCCAGCAGCCGATCGCCCGCGCGCACCGTGACCTCCAGCCACAGTTCGTTGGAGTCGGACGTCCCCTGCGTCAGATGATGTCCAACCCGCAACGTGCGCACCACGGTTTCGAGGAGGTAATGCCGGCCCGGTTCGAGCACCGGCAGTGCCGGACGCAACGGCGCGTGCAGCCTGCCCTCGATCGTTCCGCCGTCGCGTAATCCAAACAAGTCGACCCGCACACTGCCTTCGAGCATCGCGCGGCGCGCCGCGTTACCGTCGTCGTCGAGCCCGACCCACTGCGGCACGGCGGTATTGGCCGCGGCGAATCCGTGATGATGCACACTCAGGCGGCCGGAACCGTCAAAGTCCCGCGCGGCCGGGTCGGAGGACGGCGTCAGCGCCATGTGACATTCGCTGCACCGACCAACCGCCTGCGCAGGGTAGTAAAAACTGTCGACTCGATGCCCCGAGACCCCGCTCTGCAGAAAGCTGTCGTAATGGTTCTGCCCCCGCAGCCAGCGATAGTGATTGAGCTCGATCGGGAGGTGGACCTTGTGGCAGGCGGAGCAGAATTCCGCGCTGCGATGGACCGGTTTGAGATAGGTGGCCTTGTGCAATTCGGGCTTGGCCTTGATCAGCTGACGGTTGAGGTAGCGCAGCGCCGGCTGCGTGCTGAACGCAAACGGGTAGTTGATTGGATCCGCGAGGGTGTAGTCGCCGTTACCGCGCGGTGAGTTGACCTGCGTGATCGCGTGGCAAGCGACGCAAGTCAAACCGGCGTGGGCGGTCGGATCCTGATCGGGATCAAAATCCGCCCGCAGAAAGCGACCGTCGAACAGCGGCGCCGGGTCATGGCAGGCGGCGCACAAGGCACTGGCTTGCAGGTTGCCGTCGCGTCGCTGTGCCACCCGCCGCGTCTCCTCGACACTCGCGCGGTAAGCCGGGTTATTGAATGAACTCAAGCGGTGCATGCTCTGTTCGGCTTGACGCGCAATCTCACCGTGGCACTCGGCGCAGGTCTGGTCGGTCATCAAGCGCTCGGCCGGAATCCGCGTCTGGCCGCCCGCCAGCGTGGTCAGCGCCGGGTAGAACGGACGCGCGTCGGCCGTCGCGGGTGGGGGGGGTTCAATGAATCGCAGCGCGAGCATGCCAACGGCGAAACTGAGCGCGACTGCGCCCCACACCAAGCCCACGCCCCAATGAAGCGGCGGCCCAGCCAGGCGATGCAGGACAAACAGCCAGACGACGACAAACGGCAGCAGCACGTGGATCCAGTAGGCGGCACGACGCACCTCGGGATGGTTCACTTCAAACACCCCGAAGCGCGTTAGCAGCAAGCCCGACAGCACCAGCAATGTGCCGCTGGCAAACAGCGCCAACCCCGCACGCGCCGCATAGCGGTTGGGACGCCGCCACGCCCGCCGCAGATGGCGGATCGCGAACACCCCGAACGGTACACTCAGAATCAATCCGAGTAGCAGATGTAGCAGGAACATACCGAGGTAAAAGGCATCCTGCAGCGAACGCTGTTGCATCTGCTCGCCGACAGTGATCGCGGCAAGATAAGCCGAGTTCACCACGAGTAGCGCAAACAACAGCAATACGACGCCGAGCCAAGGCCTCAGCGCGCGCCCCACCGCCGAATGGCGCGGACGCTTGGGTTCGTTCATACGTCCCTCCGGGCGGCGCTCAAGAGTATCGGATTCCACCGTTGATTTTAACGCCGCAGGACCGCCAGACGCTTGATTTTGATCATCACCTTTGGCCAGAACTATTCTCGGTTCAGCGGCGCATACAAAACGCCGTTCACATTTTTGTGTTGGTGTACAATCATAGCGCCGAAGAAATTCACATCCACACAAACAAAGGAGACCTATAAGATGGCCGAACTATTTTCCGCGGACTGGATGCAAAGCTTTATGAATGCATGGAACGCCGAACCCGAGCTGTCGGACGCATTGGCGAAGATCAGCTTTAATTCGGTGATCGGATATGGCTACCCGGATGATTCCCAGCCGCGCGGCGTGCTCGACGTGCAAAACGGCAAAGCGGTGTCGGCCGGTGCCTACACCGGGCAGGAGCTGAACTGGGATCTGCGCGCAAAGCCCGAACAGTGGGAAAAATGGATGAAAAGCCCGCCGGGCATGACCGGGCTCGGGCTGGCCTTCACCACCGGCAAGATCAAATTCAAGGTCGGCGATTACGGCGCCATGCTGAAGGATCCGCGGATGGCCGGACCTTTCATCAAGAGCTTTTCGGTGATGGGCCGCGCCTGATTATACACCGGGGTTGCTTGCGGGGGCAGGTCGTTGCACGACTTGCCCCTAACCTTCGTTACAGAAACTGCGCGTCGAGATCGAGTTGTTTCGCCATCACCAACGCATCCTCGCGACCCTTTGCCGCCGGATAGTAATTCCGTCGCCGCCCGATCTCGTTGAAGCCGTAACGCAGGTACAACCGTTGCGC
Organism: uncultured Thiotrichales bacterium; assembly: GCA_964620675.1. Taxonomy (GTDB): domain Bacteria; phylum Pseudomonadota; class Gammaproteobacteria; order UWMA-0217; family UWMA-0217; genus CAYSFW01. The sequence goes on from CAZUJU010000012.1 coordinate 7,201, forward strand.
CGCGCGGTTTGATGGGCGCACCTCAAGAAACAACATCTGCGCGCCCAACACTTGGGCATGCACCAGCACATGCTCCAGCAACATCGCCCCCAGCCCGCCACGCTGCTGGGACGGATGCACGCAAAGATTGAGCAAATGCGACTCGCCAGCCCCGACCGACATCAGGGCGTAGCCAACGATACCGCGCCCGCTTTCGCACACCCAGCTCGGATAGCCGACCCGTAAGCAGTCGTCAAAGATACTCTGCGTCCACGGGAACGCGTAAGCCGCCCGCTCGATCGCGGCGACGGTCGCGACATCGTCCTGTCCCATCAGCCGGATACTGACCGGATCGTCCTTAAGCACCGCCGCCATGGCGCAACACCTCCAGCGCGAGTTTCAGATCGTCCCAGGCTTTGCGTTTTTCGTCCGGGCGCCGCAACAGATAGGCTGGATGGTAGGTGACCACCAGCGGAAGGTCGAAACCGGGCAGCCGATGCACCTTACCGCGCAAACGGCCAATCGGCGTATCGGTCTGTAATAGATGCTGCGCGGCGATGCGCCCGACCGACAGCAGCAAACCGGGGCGAATCAGCGCAATCTGGCGAAACAGAAAATCCTGACACGCAATCGCTTCCTCCGGCCGCGGATCGCGATTGCCGGGCGGCCGGCATTTGAGAATATTCGCGATGTAAACCGCCTCACGCGGATATCCAATCGCAAGCAGCATGTTATTCAGGAGCAACCCGGCGCGACCGACAAATGGCTCACCCTGAAGATCCTCCTGTTCGCCCGGCGCCTCGCCGATCACCAGGCAACGCGCGGCGCGATTCCCGACGCCGAAAACGGTCTGGGTCCGGGATTGGCTGAGTTCACACTGGTGGCAGGCCTTGACCGCAGCCTCCAGGCCGCTCCAGTCGAGCTCCGCCGTGGGCATATTCGATGCTTGCGATGCTGCCGCAGTCGGGCCTGCATCAGCAGTCGCGATTAGTTCCGGGCGCGGCGATTCGACGACTACGGCGGCGGCGCAGGGTGCCGTGTCCAACGCCACCGCGGGCACCTCCGCCGCCGATTCGGCCGGAGCGCCGCCACGGCGCAATACCCACTCGGTGATTCCAAGTGCGTCGAGGTAGGCGGATCGAGCGTCGTAAGCGGCAGACATGCCCCGAATGTAGAGGGTCGCGCCGATTCTGACAATCTCACCGGTCTTGATTGCGCGCATGGCCGTTCGCCTCGGCGCATGGTAGCGTAGCCCGTCACCCACGACCGCCCGCAAGCCCCGCGTCGACGCCATGCCCCGCAGCCCATCCCCGCACGTTCACTCGTCGGCGCGACAGCGTTGGATGATCGTGGGGCTGCGCACCCTGCATATCGTCGCCGTGATCGGACTCGGCGCTCACCTCCTCGGCGCCCCGGCACCGCCGCTTTGGCCCGCAACCGGGTTCGCCGGCATCGTGCTCGCCAGCGGCGCGGCAATGTTCGCGCTCGACTTACGCAATGATCCGTCGCACCTGCGCCGAGTCGCCGGGATCGCCGTCGTGCTCAAACTCGTACTCACCGCTGCCATCGCACTCACCCCGGATTTCGCCCTGACGCTATTCTGGATCTTGGTCACACTCTCCGCAGTGATCTCCCACGCGCCGAAACGCTTTCGCCACCACATCGTCCTCGCCAACGACACATAGCTCCTGCCTCCTGCCTCCTGCCTCCTGCCTCCTGCCTCCTGCCTCCTGCCTCCTGTCTCCTGCCTCCTGTCTCCTGCCTCCTGTCTCCTGTCTCCTGTCTCCTGTCTCCTGCCAACAAATGTAAACTTTGTTGACACGCGTGGCTGCGGATCACGCCTATCAGCAACGAGCGATACCGCCCTGCTAGACTCCCAGCCGAAAGCCAGGCGCCGCGATTGCGCCTATCACCGCTCAAACCATCGAGAGGAGCCGCTAAGCCATGAGATCCCTGCTTCCCGCCGCACTGGCGCTGCTCGTCGCGTTGACTGCGACGTCGACGTTAGCGAACGCACCAAGCGTCGACACTATCCGCTGGACCGACAAGGACAACCGCGTCAATCTTTACTTCTACACCAGCGCGAGCTGCCCGCATTGCGCCAGAGCGACGGCATTTCTGAAGCGCGAGGAAGGGCGTAATCCGTGGCTGCGGGTGCGCTATCTGGAGATCGACGGCAATCAGAAAAATCGCGAGGAATTCTCGCGGATGGCGGCGGCAATGGGAGAACGGCCGAGCGAAGTTCCAGCGTTTTTCATGTGCCGCGAGATGTACATGGGCTATGGCGACGACGCCACCACCGGGCGCTGGCTAATCGACACCGCCGCAGCCTGCCGCAAGAAGTAACGCCCGCCGCGCGCCGGCGGATTCAACGCCCGGCGCGTTCGATCACCCGGTGTACCAAGCCCTGCACCAGACGCGCGGTAACGCCCCACACCTGCTCGCCGGCGTAGGGACGAAAAAACAGCACCGGAATTTCGCGATCGCATTCCGGTAGGCGGCGCAATCGTTGCTCCTGATTTGCGGGATCGGCGAACCACCCGAGCGGAATCGAAAATACACGCTCGACCTCGCTCGGCTCGGGCACCGGCTCGAAATCACGGCGAACCTGCCCCACCACCGGTGTCACGCGAAAATTACTCGCGGTGCGATAGGCGCCAAACCGACCCAGCACCCTGACGTTTTCCGGGGCCAGACCAATCTCCTCGGCCGCCTCGCGCAAGGCCGCGGCCTCGTGGCTACGATCGATCGGATCCACCCGCCCGCCGGGAAACGCCACCTCGCCGCTGTGGCGGTCATTCACGTTACAGGTTCGGCGGATAAACACCAAATGCCAGCCATCATCCCGCCGCAACAGCGGCATCAATACCGCCGCCTCGCGCGGCGGTGTCGCAAAAAACTCGGGTGGAAAAGGCTCGCCATCCAGCTCCGGCGCCGGATTGCGCAAGCAGTCCCGGACATGATGCGGAAAATCCTCGCGTTCGAACATGAGAACAGACCGTCTGTAATTGATTCCGTTATCGCCCGATCAGCCGATCGCCGGAAACAGCCCCACGCCAGCCACCGGATCGCGTACGTTTACGCGGCATACCGACCAGCGCCAAAATCGAAGCGCCAATCGGGCGAGAGAATTCAACATAGGTTAACCTGCTTAAACTGTATCCAGACGCCCGATTGACGGATTAAAAATCCCTAAGAATAGGATAAACCATGGAAGGACTTTGCATGCTTAAACGCGATTCCGCACCACCGGGCAAGACCAAACACACCCGTTCCCGATGGAATCGCACGCTACGTTGGGGCATCGCGATCGCGCTCTGGGGTGTCGGCTTTCTCACCGCCGCCGCGCTACACCAAACCTGATATTTCGGTAATGCGGCGATGTTCGCACCTCAACTCGACGAATATCCGCTCGCTTTCAACGTCGCCAGAATGACCTCCAGCAGGCCCTCTTCCTTGTCCTCATTGCCAGTATCACAGTTATACGTCATGAACAGCAGCAGGTGGCCGCGCTTCAAGTACCACTCGCGCCAAAACCGACCCTCGGCGTCGTCGTAGCTCAGCTCGAATCCGTCAAACTCGCCGACGCGCGCAGGTTCGGTCGTGGCACCGGCTTCCAGATGCTCGGAACCGATAGCCCGAAGATCGTCGTCAGAAACGAGCGTATCCTGCGGCGCTGCGCTGATCTCCAGCATTCCGACCCCGTCGGGGTGATAGAGGGCGACACAACCGTCCTCGTCTTCGACGATCCAGTCGTCAGGAAGCGTGATCTGCCAGTGGTGATCGTTATGTTGCTTCATTGCGGTTTCTTCTTGCCAAGCTCGGTGCGGACCTACGCCGCACAGTATAGCCGAAGGCGACCGCCCCAATCGAAGCGCACCCATCGCATCCGCCGCCGATCACCGCGATAATGCAGCTCAGCTTAAAAGCCGCAGTCAAATCATCCAACCAAGGCAATAAATACGCGCGATGTCGATCGAATGGGTCGCCGCCTACCTGTTACTAGGCGGCTTTGCGGGCTTTTTTGCCGGGCTGCTCGGGATAGGCGGCGGCGGCGTCATGGTGCCGATGCTGACCACGATTTTCGCCGCGCAGGCGTTTCCGCAGTCGCATCTGGTTCACCTCGCGCTCGGCACCTCAATGGCGGCGATCGTGATCACCGCCATTGCGAGCTTACGCGCACACCACGCCCACCGCGCCGTGTCGTGGTGGATCGTGAAACGAATTACCCCGGGCGTGTTGCTCGGTACCTTCGGCGGAACCTTTATTGCCGCCGCTGCCTCAACTGGCGCGCTGGCGATCTTTTTCGCCGCCTTCATGGGATACGTCGCGGTGCAGATGCTTCTCGATATCAAACCGAAGCCCGCGCGCGAGTTACCCGGGACACTCGGCATGAACGCGGTCGGGCTCGGTATCGGTGGCATCTCGGCCCTGGTCGCGATCGGCGGCGGGACACTGTCGGTGCCGTTCATGACCTGGTGCAACGTCGGGTTGCGCCAGGCAATCGGTACTTCGGCGGCGATCGGGCTGCCTATCGCGCTGGCTGGCGCGTTCGGCTACGTGATCAACGGCTGGGGCGCGCGCGACTTGCCACCGTGGACGATAGGCTATGTCTATCTGCCCGCGCTGGTGCTGCTCGTAGCCACCAGCAGCCTGACCGCGCCGCTCGGCGCACGCATGGCCCACCGCCTCCCGGTTCGCACCTTGAAACGCGTGTTCGCCGGTGTGCTGGCGTTACTGTCGCTCAAAATGCTGCTGACGGTGTTGTAAGTTCAATGCGGGTCATCCACGCGTGCCAAGTACGCATCGGACCCGCTGCCGTTCGGTTTTCGGCCGTAGCGATTGATCAACATCCACACCAGGGTGATGAATTCGGATTGATTGAGACGCGGCTCGCCAAGCACCGCCAGCAAGAACCGTCGCGCGCCGATGAACAGGGGCCAGACTGCGATCCGGCTGGAGCCGAAGGCATCGAGCGCACCCCAGCCTTGCGTGGGTAGCTTGAGACAGTGTTTGAGGCGCGCCGCGTGGCGGAGTTGAACCGCCGCGAGGTCCGCGCTCAACGCCGACAAGGCGTCGACGGTCGCATCATCGAGCCCGATGCGCGCCAGCGGAAAGCCGTTTTCGTCGACCAGCAAGGCCTTGCCGATCGAACTCAGCCGGTGTAGCGGATCCTGCAAATGGCGACCGAAACCCGCCTCGATGATACTGCGCGGGGCGCGAAAACCCTGCACCCACGCCAGAGTCTGGGCCTGGTGCAACAGTTGCAGCGCGTGCTGCTCATCCGCGACATGGAGCCAATGACTCAAGCGCGGCAGGTCGACTTGCGGCGTTTCGGCCTCGCCCAACAACGCCAGCAACAAGCGCCGCAACGGTTCCGACTCGCAGCCGGTCACGGCGTAAAACGCCCCGGCGCTGGTTGGCTGCAAATAGAAGTGATCGATGAGTTTATAAGCGGACATCGCGGCTTAAACGAGTGCCGAAGTCCGGAGTCGAAACCTCGCACTCAGCTTGTCCCAAAGCTCGGGCAGCGCCAGCCTTCGGCCCGACAGGCGCGTGTAGGTCGCGGTAAAGGCATCCCCAAGGTCGTGACGTCGATACAGGGCGAGCAACTCCATGCTGGCGATCGGGTCACCAGGGTCGTCATCAAGCGTGCGCTCCAGCAACATCCGTGCATCGTCGATCCGGCCCTGTTCGATCCAGGCCCAGACCTGCTTGATCGCGGTACCCTGATCGGTATCGGCCGCGCCATCTCGTGCGTCGAGGGCGACGATCGCGGTGACCCCTGCCACGCTACGCGACAGCAGCACACCCTGCATGTCTGGCGCAACTTCATCCGGCGCCACGCCACTGTCGAGTCGCCGCAGCAGCCATTCGAACTGGTCCTTGGGCAGCAAACTCAAGGTCTGCTCGAGCAGATTGACGCGCAGCGCACGGCCTTGGCGACCCAAAGCGATATTGAGATCCACCAGCGCGTGGAAACAACGCGCGGCGTCGGCTCGCGCCAAATGGAGCGAAACACGCTGAGCATGACTTAACAGGTCGCGCGGATTGCGGCAAATACGGCGCTCCAGCAGATCCGCGTGACGCACCCACGAGCCGATGTGCTCGGGATCCGGCAGCAGTTCCCGGGCCACCGGCAACAGTGCCGGTTCGACCCAAAAATTCCGCACCGCCTCGAGCGAGCCCGCCGCGCCGGCGTCACTGCTCACGATTTCGAACACCGCATCCGCATCCATCCGCGCTACCGATTACCGCGCCGCCGACAGCATGCTGTCGATCTCCAGGCTCACCAGGCGATACAGCAAGGTTTCGTTGAGCCCCGCGGCTTTATCGACCGCGGTGAACATATTGCGCTGGTAGCTTTCGGCGATCAGCGCCAGCACCACGGCCTGCAACGCATGGACGGCCTTGATCAGTTTCAGCGCCTCATCGGCCGGAAACGTGGCCAAGGCACGCTGGCCGAGGTAGGTCAGAATCCAGCCCCACATCCCCGCGACCATCGCGTTGTTGACGCGGCGTTTGATATGCACCAGCCCGACGTAGGTTTGCCATTCCCAATAGGGCAGATCGAACGGGCCGGACAGGGTGCGCCGGTACCAGTCGCGCAAGGTCTGCTCGCGTTGCGGCCGCTCGTCATCGGTGAAGACCTTGCGCGTGGTCGGATGCTGGAACAGATGGTCGTAAAAGCCCTGTACCAGCCCATCCTCCCAGGTCAGCAGCACCTCTTTGTGACGAATGATCACATCGGCGTCGTCCTGGCCGAAACGCACGGAATCCGGAATCTGATCGAGAATCTCCGCGGTTAAATTGTCGGTCATGCGATTTTTCCTCCGCCGGGGTTACATATTGAGGATGCGCGTGACTTCAGCGGCGGCCGCACTGGCCTCCAGCCGGACCAGGCCGAGATTGCCGCGCGCCGACGCGCGTACCGCGAGCACGCCACGCGGCCCCGCGAGGTAGATCAATATCAAGCCGTCGCGTCCTTTTACCATGACTTCCTGGGTTTCACCGAGCGCGGCATTCGATGCAATGCGTCCGCCAAGACCCGAGGCGGCGGCGCTGACCGCGGCCACCCGCACGGCCTCCTCCTCGGGGAAATCGGTGGAAATCGAGAGTCCTTCATTGCTCGCGATCATCACCCCGGAGATATCGGGTACGTTTTCGCGCAACTCGGTGTGGATCCGTTTCAATTCGTCGTTCTTGCTCATGGCTTCATCCTGTGGGTGAGGTTTGGTGGTGGGTCGGTGGAAACGTTGTGGTGGTCAATCCGGGCCGTGGTGGGTGGGAACCAGCCGCTGCAAAGTCGCGCGCAAACGTTCGAAAAATCCGGTGCGCTTTGGCTGCGCGCGGTGACATGCGCCATACGGGCAATAATCGGGGGCATCGGGCGCCAGACGGGCCGCGCCGGGATTGGCGAGCTGGATCGATTGCAGCTCGCAACAGGCGTTATGGAAGCTGATCAGGGTTGCGTAGTCGACCCCGGTTTCGCGCGCGATGGTCGCGAAGTCCGCCGCTTGCGTCGTCATGAACGCCGCCAGCTGCAGATGCTGTGGGGTATGCGGAACCACAGTGAAATCCGGGGCCTCGCGCAGTCGAATTTGCCCTTCCGGGTCGGCAAACTGGCACAGGCGACCGCGTGAGCCGTACAACGCCGCGCAATAGAACAATTGCCAGAGCGGACGCGGTTTGACGCCCGGCAGCAGCTGCCCCGCGGTCACATCGCGGGTCTGAAATCGCCAGACCGGCACGGTATAAAGATCGGGAAACGCGTCCAATGCGGCCGGGAAAAGAAACGTCCCGGTAATCGGCAAGATCTGGAGCGGCGGATAATCCTCCGCAATCACCTCGGTGGCATGCCCCTGTGTCGTCAGCGCACGCACCAGTCCGAGCAGCCGAACCTGAGGGCGAAACAGGCGCGATGGGCGCGCGAGTTCGCGAATCGGGTGCGGTGACGACATCGGCAGCAATCCCTGAAGCGACGGCTCCGCGTCCGGCGCATCCGCACCGATTGGCAACGACGCGTTGGAACGCGCGGTGCGGCCACCGATCGAAACCACGCTCGACACCACGACAACCGGCGGCTCGCCGCGCGGCGCCGCCGGCACCGGGGTCGCCAACGCGACATCGATCACCGCTTCGTCATTGGCGAGCACCGCGGCTGGTGGCGCCTCCGGCGGCGACCGTTCCGGCGGCGAAAACGCCTCTGCGGCGACGCTCGCGCCGGTCGCAGCCCAGTGCGTCGACGTTCCGTCGCCCGCGCCGTCGCTTGCGGGGGAAACGCGACCCGCGACGGCGGTCAAGGGCGCAGCCGGCCAGCGCGGTTTGCCGCGACGAGGCGGCGGCGCCAACACGCGGCGCTCAGGGTTCGGACGGTAAAAGTCACTAATCAGCTGGGCGATGATTTCACCGGTGGGACTCGGATCGAGCACCCGCAGCGCCGCTGGCGATCCAACGCTCAGGCTGACGTTCTGCTCACTGGTGACGGTACTCGATGCGGCTCCGTCCCCTACACTGAACGGCTCCGTCAGCGGGGCCTGCGGCGATTCCATCGGCGCCAAGTCCCGATCTGCCGCGATCTCCGGCACCGGGACCACGGCGATCGCCGAGGTGGCCACCGGCGGCAGGGCCTCGCCCAGACGACCGGATTCGGCAAACCGTCGCGGTTGGCCTTGGCGGTATGCCAGCCGCAGCGAGCGCTCGATGGATTTCAGCGCCCCGACCAGTGCCGGGTAGGTCGCTGGTAGCGCGATCCGCGGTACCGGAAAGGCGGCGACACCGGTGTCCCGCGCCAACAGAACCACCGGCAAATCCGGGTCGGCAGTTGACGCAAGTGGCAACCAAAACGCGGCACCCGCCGTACTCTCGATATCGATCAGCACCGCATCGGCCTCGGCCGCCGATGCGACGGTCCGCCAAGCGGACAGTTCGATCCCGCAGGCCAAATCCAGCACCGCCTGTTGCAGCGTAAGCGTCGCGGCGTCCAGCCCAATTGTCGCCAATGCGTAAGAATTCATGAATCGAGTATTCAAGCCAGCCGTCGGATCGGTGCAGGGCGCGGCGGATCACGGTAAGACACCGCTCCGTTCTCTGGACATTCTAGGAAATCCCCCGAGGCGGAAGTGTGAGCGAGAACGCATTTATCCCGCTGGAGGGTCTGAAATTCCCGACGAATTTGACTTATGTCATGCGCGGCCAACTGCACAAGCATCGCGATTGCCCGGACTTTGCTCGGCGAAGTGCATCCACTCGGCGCTGCGCTGGCACTCGACGTGAAGTACCCGATTACCACGAGGCGGCATGCCAGGTTGGGTAGGCGGCAACTCGACCACAGGGATGCGGTCGACGAGTCCCCAGGGGCGAGTTTTTGGCGTCTCCCGCTAACCCAGCCCGAGGCGGCTTTTATCCTCCGGGAAACGTCCTCGCAATGAAAGTCATCCCGATTCGCGGCTCGTGACTTACGGAAAATTGCCGCAAGTTTCGTGACCTCTGCTAGGCTTTGTGCCGTCCATCTTCAGGAACGTTTGCATGCACCCGAGTCGATCGATTCCGCTCCCGTGGCAAGCTTTATGGCTGCTGGCTTGGGCCGCCACGGTCGCAGCCGAACCGGTACCGGTGACAGTCAAACCGGTCGACGCGTTGACCTTCCTGCCCGAGACCTCGGCACCGGCCACGGTCACGAGCCTGAACCGCAGCACGCTGAGCGCGCAAATCACCGCGTCGATCGAGTCAATCGCGGTGCAGGTTGGGGACTCGGTCAAGGCAGGGCAGGTCCTGGTTCGCCTTGACTGTCGCGACCACGAACTCGCCGCGCAGAGCGCCTCGGTTCGCGCCACGCTGGCCGAAAAAGAGTCGCGGCGAGCGCAGTCGCTGAAGCAAAGCAGCAATATCGCCGAGCAGGCGGTTAATCAGGCTGAGGCGGAACTGGCGCAGGCTCGGGTGGCGCAACAACAGGCGCGATTGCAAGTTGAGCGGTGCGTGGTCAAGGCCCCATACAGCGGGGCGGTGCAAGCCCGGCTGGCGGGCGAAGGCCAGCTCGCCACGCCGGGCACGCCGTTGCTGGAACTGGTCGACACCCAGCACCTCGAAGTTTCGGCCCAAGCCCCGTCACTTCAGGCGGAGGCGCTCGCCACTGCCCGCGCCATTCATTTCGAGTCCCTGGGAAACCCGCTACCGGTCACCGTTCGCAGCGTTGCCCCATGGATCGATCCCGGCGCTCGCACGCGCGAAATCCGGCTGCGATTCACCGCCGGCACGACCGCGCCCGGCACCGCGGGGCGTGTTGTGTGGCGCACCTCAGAGCCGCACTTGCCGTCCGACTTCTTGTCCCAACGCGCCGGTGCGATCGGAGTTCTGATCGTCGAACCCGGCGACCTCACCCGTTTCGTCCCCCTACCCGGTGCCGAACTCGGCCACCCTGCCCCGGTCGGCGAACTGCCGGCGGACGCGCGGATCATTATCGACAATCGTTTTGGTTTGCAGGACGGCGATCCGGTCAAAGTCCAGTAACGCCCTCGACCCACCAAGCGCCCATCGCCACCTGCCGGATGAACTCTGAACCATGCTGAAACGGCTGTTCGAAAACCACGTCCTCGCAAACCTGACCTTTGTGCTGGTGCTGTTAATCGGGGCGTTGTCGTATTGGCAATTGCCGCGCGAGCAGGATCCGACGATCAATTTCAACTGGATCGATATCTCGACCATCGTGCCCGGCATGGCCGCCGAAGACATGGAAAAGCGCGTGACCGACGTGCTCGAAGATGCGATCCGCGGCGTTTCCGACATCAAATTCGTCTCCTCGACCAGCCGCGAGAGCATCTCCACCATCCTGGTGCGCTTCAACGACATTTCGGAGCGGGTCTTCGACAAACGCGTGAATGACCTGCGGCGCGAAATCCAGAACAAGGAACGCGAGCTGCCGGCGGGAGCGGAGTCGCCTTTTATCTTCGAAGTCACCACCGCGAACGCATTCCCGACCGCGACGATCGTGGTCGCCGGCCCGGCCGACGATGAAAATCTGCGCAAGCAGGCCGAGCTGATCGAAAAAGACCTGGGACGGATCAAGGGTGTCGACCGGATCCTCGGCACCGCCGTGCACAACCCCGAGTTGCAGGTGAACTTCGACCCCGCGGCGCTGGAGCAACTGGGCCTGTCGCCAACGGCGCTCGCCGACACCGTCGCGCTGTACTATCGCGATCTCTCGGCTGGCACGACCGAGGTGGGCGCGGTTAACTGGGTCGTCCGCGTCGCCGGGAGCCAACCGGACCCGATCTATCTCGCGGACCTGCCGGTCATCGGCGCTGAGGGTGAGATTCGCCTCGGCGACGTGGCTCAGGTCATTCGCTCGCGTGCGCGGCCGCAGCAGCTGGTGCACTTCGAAGGGCAACCGGCGGTGATGCTCGCGGTCACTAAACAGGCCTCGTCGAACACCCTGAAGCTGGTCGAAAACCTGCAACGCTACGTCGATGAACGCAACCAGTTTCGCGCCGGCACCGGGGTTCGGCTGGTGGTGGCGGATGACCAGACTGAGATCACCCGCAACGCGCTGCGGATTATGCAGACCAACGCGTTGTACGGGCTGTTGTTGGTCCTGCTGGTGACCTGGGCGTTTCTCGGTTTCCGGATGGCGGCGCTGGTATCGATCGGCATCCCGTTCATCCTCGCCGGTACCTTCTGGGTACTGGATACGCTGGGGCAGACACTGAACGTCTCGGTGCTGCTCGGGGTGGTGATCAGCCTCGGAATGCTGGTGGATGACACGGTTGTGATCGCCGAGGGCATGTTCTATCGCCTCCAGCGCGGCTGGGAAAGGATGCAGGCGGCACTCGACACCCTGCACGAAATTGCCTCGCCGGTGACCGCATCCGTGCTGACGACGATGGCGGCGTTCCTGCCGCTGATGCTGCTGCCCGGCATTCTCGGCAAGTTCATGCTGGTCATCCCGCTGGTGGTGACCATCGCGCTGGCGATCAGCCTGATCGAGGCCTTCTGGATGCTACCGATCCACGTCGTTTCGGCGCGGGTCGGATTCGACCGACCGTCGCGGATTCACCGGCTACGCACGCGCTGGCTGCATCTGCTGCGGGTGCGTTACACCCGGCTGCTGATTCGGGCGATGCGTTGGCCGCGGCTATTGCTCGGCGGGTTCTTCATGTTGTTTGCGTTCGCGCTGGCCTCCGCGGTGGCCGGCCAGGTCAATCCCGCGCTGTTCAACGACCCGGTCTTCAAACGCCTGCTGGTCAAGACCGATTTCTTCGCCAGCGATCCGCTCCGGCTCTATTACGTCAACCTGGAGATGCCGAACGGCACCCCGCTCGAAGCCACGCTCGCGAAGGCGGTTGAAATCGAGGCCGTGGTGCGGCGCCACCTCGAACCCGGCGAGTTGCGCAGCATCGTGACCTACTCCGGGCAGATGTTCACCGAAGCGGCACGCTTTCAAGGCAGCCACTACGGCCAATTGCTGGTTGCGCTGAACCCACGTCACGACGAAATGCGCGAGGTGGACGCGGTGATCGACTCGATGCGCGCGGACGTCACCGCCGTGCTCGGTCCAGCCAAAACCTGGTTTCTTCGCATCGCAGGCGGCCCGCCGACGTCCAAACCCATCAATATCAAGGTGCGCGGCAGCGAACTCGACGAGATCCGCGCCGCCACCGCCGCGCTCAAGACGCTGCTCGCGGACAGCGGCTGGGCCAGCGACGTCAGCGACGACGACAGTCCCGGCCTCAACGAAATGGTGCTGCAACTCGATAGCGACGCGGTGCGGCGCGCGGGCTTGAATCCGCAGGGAGTGCTGCGATCGATCCAGCTCTGGGTGGATGGCGAGATCATCACCGCCGTGCAACACGAGGGCGAAAAAATCGAGGTGAGGGTTCGGGCACGACCCGAGCGCCACACCGGGGTCGGCGATCTGCTCGGGCGCCGGGTACCGCTCGCCGGCGGCGGCAGCGTCCCGCTCGGCGAACTCGTGCGCGCCACCAATCAGCCCGGTCTCGGCAATGTGCGCCACTACAACTTCCGCCGCGCGATCACGGTGGAGGCCGACATCGACAAGGCGCAAACCGATACGGTCACCGCCAACCGGTTCATCCAGAAGCAATGGCAAGCACTCGGCACCCGCTTTCCGAACGTGCAACTCGACTTCTCCGGCGAACTCGACGACATCAACGAAAGCCTCGGCGCGATCGGCAAACTGATGCTGTTCGGCGTGCTGCTGATGTACGCCATCGTTGGCACCCAATTTCGCAGCTACGTCCAGCCGCTGATGATCCTGATTACGGTGCCGATGGCCTTCACCGGGGTCGTGATCGGCCTGCTCGTCACCGCCAACCCGTTGTCGCTGTTCACGCTGTACGGCGTGGTCGCGCTCACCGGGATCGCCGTCAACGCCGCCATCGTTTTGATTCACTCCGCCAACAGCCGGCTCGGCACCGGCATGTCGGTGTTGCACGCCATCCTCTACGCCGCGCGACGGCGCGTCATTCCGATCCTGATCACCGCCACCACCACCATCGCCGGGCTGTTTGCACTCGCGACCGGGCTCGGCGGAAAATCGCTGCTGTGGGGGCCCGTCGCCACCGCGATTGTCTGGGGGCTCGCAGTCTCGACCGTGCTGACCCTGTTCATCGTGCCGATCCTGTATCGCCTGTTCATGCCCCGCAGCTACCTGAACCCGCGCCGCCCCCCGCGCCGCGCGTGGCGGAAGCGGGCCGCACCCGACCTAACCACGGCGCAACCCTGAGAGCCTGTGAAAATATCCCGCAATCTACTGCGGACGCCCCTGAACCTCACCGCACCCCGCGATCCGGCGACGTACATCGGTCGTTTTGCCCCGTCGCCCACTGGCCCGCTGCACCTCGGCTCCCTGGTCGCCGCGCTGGGCAGCTACCTTGACGCCCGCGCACACGACGGCCTTTGGCACCTACGCATCGAAGACCTCGACCCACCACGCGAAATACCTGGCGCCGCGGATTCGATCCGGCGCACCCTCGAACGCCACGGGCTCTTTTGGGACGGCCCCGTGTGCTACCAAAGCACCCACACCGAGGCCTATCTCGACGCGCTTGAGCACTTGCATCGTAATGGCCTGCTCTACCCCTGCGCCTGCACCCGAAAAACGCTCGAACATACCGCCCAACCCGGCGCGATGGGACCGATCTACCCCGGCACCTGCCGCACCCGCCGCATCGACCCGACCCACGGCGCCCACGCACTGCGCGTACAAACCGACGACACCCCCATCGCCTTTGTCGACCGCCGGTGCGGGCAGGTCGTTCAGCGCCTCGCGCGCGAACTCGGCGACTTCGTCCTGCGTCGCGCCGACGGCCTGTTCGCATACCAACTCGCCGTCGTTGTCGACGACGCCGCGCTCGCCATCACCGACATCGTCCGCGGCGCCGACCTGCTCGACAACACCCCGCGCCAGATCTACCTACAACGCCTGCTCGGCCACCCCACCCCGCGCTACGCCCACCTCCCAATCGTCACCCACGCCAACGGCGAAAAGCTCAGCAAACAAACCCACGCCCCCGCGCTCGACGACCGCTGCGCCACCGCAAACCTCCTCGACGCACTCGCGTTTCTCGGCTTCGAGCCGCCCGCCGAACTGAGTCAGGAATCCTGCGAAGGGGTATTGAACTGGGCGCTCTCGTGCGACTGGCGCGCGGAGGCTTTCCAAGGTGCCTAGCCTCATTTCACGCCATCTTGCGATTGCGGTCAGTTGAGGTTTTGCGGATTGGCTCGAAAATCGAGGTGAAACAGGGTGCTGGGCTCGGGGCAACAGGGAGTGTATGACCTTGCGTGCTGGGTTCCGGCATTCCTCATCGCACCTCACTGTGCACTGGGTTCCGGCATTCCTCATTGCACATCCCTGTGCACTGGGTTCCGGCATTCCTCATTGCACATCCCTGTGCACTGGGTTCCGGCATTGTGCATGTACATCCCTGTACACTGGGTTCCGGCATTCCCTGCCGGAATGACGGACGGACGGGGCTTTTGGTTAGCTCATGCGCCGCTTACCACCGTCACCCCGGCAGGGATTGCCGGGGCCCAGTGTCCACGGACGGGCGGGTTGCTTGTTGCAACCAGGCCGGGTACCTCGTTGCATGAACCTTGCAACCAGGGTCAGTTGAGGATTCAGCCAACTGAAACGGATTGTCCCGCAAATCTGGGTGAAATGACGTACGAGGCCCAGTTAACGTAAAGAACCCGATTCCAACGGGTGCCGCTCCGGGTTGGCCAGGCGGGAGCGTCGGCCGCAGGGAAGCGGCTGCCGAGCCCCCAGGAATGGGTTCACGGCGTCTCCCGCCGGGCCGGCCCGGCGCAGCTTCATTCTCCGGCGTGGTGACCTCGCCATATAAGTTAACAACCAATACCGATCAAGGAGAGAACACGACGACTAGCCGACCCGTAGCGGATCGAACTGCCGCGGCTGATTCCGAGTGCGAAGCGCGGGACGTTAGGCGCGGCACGCGCGGTCTCCTGGCAGCGTCAGTGGCCAGTCGAGTCGGATTGTTACCGGCGCGTAGTGGTACTTTTCGACACCGCAAAACCAGAAAGGGGCGCTCCGCGCCCCTTCCCCGAATGGTCCCGACGCCCGCGCTAACGCCGCAGACCGGTGCTCTCGCCAACGCGCAACGGCGTACCCACCGACACCACGGCCTTGCCGATTCCGCGCGGGTCAGACGCGGCTTCGAGTTGGCCGGAGACGCGGTCCCAGATCACGACCTGCATATCGCCGTAACGCTCACGTACCGGCGACAAGGCGTGACCGTATTGGTGCAACATCGCCTGATTCTCGGGGGTGAGCGCATCGGGTTCGAATTCGATCTGGTCTGGCAGATATTGGTGATGCAGGCGCGGCAGGCCGACCATCGTGGCGGCATCGGCGCCGTTGGCGAACGCCAGCGTGCTCATCAGGACCATGCTGATGATCCGGCTGCCGCCGGGCGTACCGAGCACCGCGACCCGGTCATGCGCGTCGAGGAAGGTCGGCGTCATGCTCGATAGCGGCCGCTTCCAGGGCTGGATCGCATTCGCCTCGGCGCCGACCAGTCCGTAAAGGTTGGGCGTCCCGGGCTTGACCGAGAAATCGTCCATTTCATTGTTCAACAGCACGCCGGTGCCCGCGGGCATGAAGCCCGAGCCGAAGGGATAGTTGATCGTCAGCGTCGCGGCGACGCGGTTGCCCTCGCCGTCGATGATCGAGAAGTGCGAGGTGTGCTGACCGGAGTCCTCGGGCGTGAAGGTGGGCGCGAGTTCGCTGCTCGGCGTGGCGCGGTCCATTCGGATCGATTGATTCAATCCGGCCGCGTAATCCTTACTTTGCAGCATCGCCCGCGGCACATCGACGAAATCGGCATCCCCGAGGTACTCGGCCCGATCACGGTAAGCTCGGCGCATGATCTCGGCCAGCAGGTGTACCAGGCGCGGATTTTCGAACTTGGCGAGATCGTGCTCTTCGAGTTGATTCAGCATCTGCGCCAGCAGCAAACCGCCGGACGACGGCGGTGGCGCGCTGGTGATACGTATGCCCTTGTATTTGGAGATGATCGGCCGACGTTCGGCGATCCGGTAATCCTGCAGGTCTTTGATTGACCAGATGCCGCCGGCGTCACGCACGCCTGCGACGAGGCGTTCGGCGATCTCGCCTGCATAGAATCCGTTGCGCCCGTTCTCGGCGATCGCACGCAAGGTCAGCGCGAGATCGGGTTGCTTGAGCAGTTCGCCCGGCCCGAGCGGTTGACCGTCTTTGAGAAACAGTTTGGCCGCGTCCTGCCCTTTGCTCAACGCGGCGAGGCGCATCTGCGCCAGCTTCGGAAACACCGGCCCGACCGAAACGCCCTCTTCGGCCAGGTAGATCGCCGGCGCCAGACTTTCCTGTAACGCCAGGCGACCGAAGCGCCGCGCGATGTGGTCAAGCCCTTCCGGCAATCCGGGAATGGCGGCGGCGAGCGGTCCGTCCACCGAGCCACCGGGGATCACGTTGCCGTCCGCGTCGAGATACATATCGCGGCTGGCAGCCAACGGTGCCCGCTCACGCCCGTCGATCATCACCTCGAAGCCGTCCGAGGCGCGGTGTAGCAGCCAGAATCCCCCGCCGCCGAGACCCGATGACTGCGGTTCGACCACCGCCAGCGTGGCACTTACCGCCACCGCCGCGTCGAACGCATTGCCGCCACGCCGCAGAATCTCCTCGCCGGCCGCGGTGGCCAAGGGATGCGCGGTCGCCACCGCCGATTGCATCGGGCGTGCCGACAAGGCGTTCGCCTGCGCGCCAACGCAGACGTTCGCAATCAATAAAAAAGCCCCGAGCAGGGGCTTTGAGAATAGTCCTTGCATGAATTCGACCCCTCTAACTTTTACTCATCAAGTGCTGGTACTTCGCTCTCAGCGCGTCTTTGCTCTCAATGTGATCAGGATCCGTAATGATACACTCCACCGGGCAAACTTCGATGCATTGCGGCTCGTCATAGTGACCCACGCACTCGGTGCACTTGGTAGGATCGATCACATAGACCACATCGCCCGGCGCGATTGCGCCGTTCGGGCACTCGGGTTCACACACATCGCAGTTGATGCACTCATCAGTAATCGACAAAGCCATGAAAATCCCCTTTGGTCACTCGGTCAACAAGCCCGGTTGCCTGGTTGCCGCATGATCTCGTTGATCGCCTGCACCACCAGCGGCGAAACGAAATGTGCCACGTCACCGCCCATACGGGCAATTTCCCGTACTACGGTGGACGAAACATAGGCGTATTGCTCGGAGGGAGTGAGAAACAGGGTTTCGATTTCGGGGTCGAGATTGCGATTCATACTCGCCATCTGAAACTCGTACTCGAAATCGGAAACCGCGCGCAGGCCGCGCAGAATGGCATGCGCGCCGCAACTGCGGGCGAAATCGACGGTGAGACCCCGGAATGCGCGCACCTCCACGTTGCCCATCGGCTCGACCACCTCGCGCGCCATCGCAACCCGCTGGTCGAGCGTGAAACAGGGATCCTTGCGCCGGCTCTCGGCCACGCCAACGATGACGCGTTCACTCACACGCGAGGCGCGCCGAATCAGGTCGGTATGCCCGTGGGTGATGGGATCAAATGTGCCCGGATAGACAACAATCATCCGATTACACTAAACCATGTGCCGAAGGCTCACAAGTGCTGCATTGCACAATCCGAGGTCCGTCCGACTTCGTCCAACATCCGCGGCCGGTGGTCGGTGGTTGCCGGACAAGCGCGTAACCGGAATTACCGCTCCGCAATATGCTGCCTAAGTTGGTGGCTGCGCATGGTCCAGCTATCGGCCGCGACGGCGGCCCGCCGCGCCAGTCGCCGCGCCTCGTTGTCCGTGGCGAACTCACATTCCATCCAGGCGACGATCGCAGCGGGATCGGATTCGATCAGGAGATCGCCGCCTTGCGCGAGTTCGCGAACCTCCGGCAGGGGTACGCTTTGTGTCGGGAGTCCAGCGGCAAGGTACTCGCGTGCCTTCAAGGGATTGACCGCCTCGGTCAGCGGATTGACCACCATCGGAATCCAGGCGCAACTCCAATCGCGAATCGCGTTCGGGAGCTCTCGATAGGAAACGGCTGGTTTCCAGCGGACGTTGGAAAGTTCTCGCAAGGTCGGCGGCAGATAGCGCACCGGCCCGACAAATTCTAGCGTCCAGTGTGGCGCCGCTTCGGCGACGGCGCGGATCAGATCGAAGTCGATCCATTCCGCAATCAAACCGAAAAACCCAAGAATCCGTTGCCGTGAGGGCTTGAGCGGTACTTGTCCGAAGTGCTCGGTGTCGACGCCCTGCGGCAGATAGAGGGCGCGCTCAGGCGTGGATCCCTCCGGCAAAAGCGCACGCGCGGTCGCAACGACGAGGTCGGCGGACGCCAGCATTGGGCTCTCGGTCGCGGCGATCAGCGCCGGATCGACCCCGTTCAGGCGTCCATAGTCATCGAGCCGAAGATAAACGAGGCGACTATGTGCGATGGATTCGCGATAAAGTTCAACCGCCGGATTTACCGAGACCAATACTGGGTGGTCAAGGCCCAACCGTCGGGCGCCATCGCCGATGGTCCGCGCGAGCGAGACCCGGTTATACCGTTGCGCGAAACGCTGGAGGTGAAACGGCACGACCCGCGGTGCCAGAACCTCGACCGCGCGGGATTCGGCGCTCGCCGATGGCGCCGAATCGCTGGATTGGCCGCGCTGGGTGAACTTGGCGACTATCCGGCGCAGATCACGGGTATTCAGCGCCGGTGAACGCATCCCGATTGAATTGATCCACAGAACCTTGTCCTCGGGCGGAAGCGTCCGAATCAAGTGCTGGGTCGTTGAAACATGCCCACCCCAATCGTCGCCGAATACGATCCAATCCACGCGCACTCACTCATTGCTAGCCTAGGTGCTTAATGGACCGGAATTTCGCCGGTAGGTTGCGCGAATTACACTGAAACGCGAACGCTGCCCAGGTCACACTGGGAACACCCGCGGCTAAGTCGAGGTCAAAGGGCTTCAACCAACACGATACTCGCAGCAGGCGTCTAATGCCCCATACCGTTCTGGCGGTTCGCCGCAGCCTCAACCCTGCCTCACGCGTCCCGCGCGTGATGACGATCATCGACACCATGAACATCGGTGGCGCCGGTAAGGTCGTGCTGCAGTTTCTTCAGCATGCCGACCGGTCTCGGTTCGAGCACACGCTGTGCAACTTCCGCTACCGCAATCCGCATAGCACGGAGTTCAATGACACAGCTCAGCGACTCGGATTCGCGCCGCATCTGTTTTCGCAATCCTCAAATATCGATCCGAGCCCGATTGTGCAGGCACTGCGGCTTGCCCGCGCCGGCCAGTTCGGCATCGTCGAGACACACGGATACAAGGCGAACCTGATCGGCTATTGCCTACACCGTTTGTTCGGGTTGCGATGGGTGGTTTATCTACATGGCTGGACCGACGAAAGTCGCCGCATGCGTTATTACCGCAGGCTCGATCACTTCTGCATTCGCCGCGCCGATCGCGTGATCGGGGTATCCCCGGCGCTGATCGAAACCGCCGCCACATTGCGCGACGACCGAAGCGGTACCCACCTGCTGCTTAACGGCATCGACCCAGCCAACATACCTGGATCCAGTGCGACTCGTGCAACCGTTCGCGAACGGCTTGGCGTGGCGGGCGACGATTTCCTGATCGGCTGCTTTGGACGTTTGAGCCCGGAGAAAGGCCAAAGCATTCTGCTCCACGCCATCAAGACGTTGGCTAATCGACGGATCAAGGTCTTGTTTCTCGGCGACGGCCCCGACGCAAAGTTGCTCCGCGAACTCACCGAGCGCGAAAACCTCGTCGATAACGTCTTCTTCGTGTCGCATTCCGCCACGACTCGAGAATACTACGATGCGATCGACCTCTTGGCGATTCCATCGCTAAGCGAGGGACTCCCTTTTGTCCTGTTAGAGTCCATGGCCCTCTTCAAACCCGTCATCGCGAGCGCAGTTGGCGCCATTCCCGAAGTCATCGGCGACGGCGTCAACGGCTGGCTGTTTCCGCCCGGCGATATCGCGGTCTTGGCGAATCGCCTGCACCACGTGATCGACCATCCAGAAACCGTGCCCGCACTCACCCGCGCCGCGAACGAAACCGTTTCAGCCCGATTCTCGGCTCGCCACCATGCCGAGCAACTCGTTTCAATCTATGAGGCGCTCGCCGACGCGTGATCGAAACGCCATCGGAGGTAGGTTGCAACGACCGCGCCTTTCGTCGCCAACTGCGCGTCCGGCCCGGGTACCGGACAGATTAGACCTCCCCTCCCGGGCGCGCGGGCTACGTGCCTAACGACCGCCCAAGCCAAGACCACCGCGAACCAATCCGACCATGTAGGCGAGAATCTCACGGTCGGTCTCGCGCGCCTGACCCGAGACAAAGTACATACCCACAAATACCAATAAATACAACGCACCGCCAAAGAAGACCACCACGGCGTCTGGCGCGCCAGAAAATACATAAAACACCGGGATCGCAGCCACTGCCGCGATCATGAAAACCTTCAAGTAATACATCCACTCAAGCCGTGTCCCCAAAAAGGACGATGCAAACCAGGTATTCACCGTGGCCACTAGCAGCTTCGTCACCGCAAAGGCGATCAATGCCCCGGTCAAGCCCAAACTCGGAATCAGTAAGAACGCGAGCAAGACATCAATCAAGGCCCCAAGCGCAAGACTTACCAGTAGCACCTGCTGCTTGTCACGCGTCAATAACACGCTGCTGGCGGACCACGATGCAATGGCAATTCCGGAAACAAACACGATCACCTGAAACGAAAACACCGAACCCGAATAATGCTCGCCGAACACCAGCTCGACGATCTCACGCGCGAAGACCACACCGAAACCTACCAGGGGCGCCGCCAGCAGCACCAGATAGCGGGCAATCTCGCGATATTTCTGCGCTTGGGCCTCATCGCTCTCGAATCGCGCCCGCGCCATCAGCGGGATGATCAATCCGTTAAACACCCCGGGTACCAGGCTTACAGCGCTCACCGCCAGCACAAACGCCGCGTTGAAAAGCCCTGCTTCAGCCGCAAGCCCGTAGTAATTCAGGACAAAGACCTCGAGTTGTTTATCGACAATGAAATCCAGTATGAAGATCACCGACAGAAACTTGATCGAGCGCGTCATACCCCGTCGATACGCATCGTCAAGCCTCGCAGGCGGCGGCATCAGTTCAGCATTTAACGCCCGCCTGACCCACCACCACGAAACGAGCCCATAGATTGTCGCGACGACCATGTACGCGAATACGAATCCCGCAACATCACCCCGCCACAAACCCACTCCGATCACCAACAACAAGTTGATTGGGTTGACGACGAGATTGATCAGCAGCTGAACTCTAAACGCTTCAAGCCCCTTGGCAACGCTGACATAGAACACATTGAGCGCTTTCGGAATGAACGCAATTGAAACCGCGAGCACCAACATCCAGAACTCGATCTCGTGCGCCTGGGAATCCAATGTGGTGATCCCGAGCCACAGTACCGTCAAGGCGACGGGAATCGCCGCAAACAACACCCTGATATGAAAACCGATGGCGTCCCGCACGCCGCCACCACAGCCACGGGCTCTGAGTTCCGCAACATAGCGAATGATGGAGGTATTCACGCCACCCGACACGAGGGCAACCCCTAGCGCGGAAAGCCAAATAAACGAGCTATATACGCCATATTGCTCAGCCCCCAGAGCACGGGCAATTACGATCGTTATAATAAGCCCGATAAAATATTCAAGATAAGACGCAGACGCATAAAGAAAGGTATTGTTCAGAACCGTCGATTTACCAGACATGGTTACCCGAGGTGCAATAGAGTCAGACTCCGATGCGGGCGTCATACAGTTACGGACTTCCGTCTTAATTTATCACAAGATTCGGCCCATGATTGGCCCGACGATATGCCGAACGCGCTCAACACCTGACTACCCAGCCACATAACTCCCACGTTGAACAATATAGTCACGATAGGCATTGGGATCTCCCGACTTTCCGGCTTCGGCCGCTTTGATAAGATTAAACATTTCACGCGCCGATACATAATGCAGCGCATATCGCTCACCGTCATTGAAATGGGTTTCAAGATAACGCCACAGCGACTCGAAGCCACCATTGAACAGCATGTCGGAGTTTTCCTCCATCGCACCGTGCGTGTAGCACTTGACAAAGAGCCACTCCGGCCGCCCTTTCACATGAATGCCACAATCCACCCATAACTTAATCCGACTGGGAATCGGAGGTGCCGATGCCGACAGGTCACCATTCTCGATGCGCGGGAATATTCCGTATTTGCGATGTTTCCAGTTGAGCCCCAGCGGACCCTGTATGATCATCAAATCGCCCACGGGTGCGCCCCCAACGCGCACATCGACGCCATCGTCGTGCGATTTGGGTTGCTCGGGGTTATCGGTCGCATAATATATACTGTTGATTTTACGGGTCTGGGTCTCACTCGGCGCCGATGGCAACGTAAAATCCGCGTAGCATCCCGTTTCACGTAAAACCGTTAACTCATCATTCACGCCGCAATAACGCCCGTCGCAGCGCGAATTATCCAACGCCCAGTTACCGTGAATAAACCCATACACCGGTTGACCTGTGTTTGGATCGACCGACGCCGTGCCATGATTTTCGTGAAGTGCATGCATGAAAGTCAGCAGCTTTTCTCTCAATCCTGCCGAGGTGTCGTGATCATGATGCAAATGGACTTCGACTTCGCCGAGACCCTGACGACAGATCTCCGTTACCCCATCAAGGTGCTCACGCTCATATTCTTCCTGCGGGTAAAAAAACGTATGCACCGGGTGCCTGCCATCCGCGTCGACATGCCGCCGCGCCACCCTTGGATACAAGGCCTTCCAGGTCGCGACGCGCTTTGCCTCGACCGCCGGATCGGGTCGGCCCCATTTGGGCTCGAAATGATCACCGATGCAAAACATGACATGGGTTACACCGGGAACCTTCGACCGGCGCTGCCGCCGTATCCACGACCAAATCCACTTATCAATATTTTTCGATTTCAACTCTAGCAGCATGAGCCAGGCAAACGTGAGCATCGCCAACACCACGCCGGCGCCCAGGATAATTTCAACGTTCATTCTTCTTTTCGTCCGTCACTAAAGTGGACCTCGACTGAATTGAGAACCGCGCCGAGACACCGCCCCAATCCACCCTAACGTTTTACAACATACAACCGTCGTTCGTTGACTCAGCTGACACGATTCTCCCGCACCCTGTATTGCCCCCGCGAAACCACGTTACCGCATTCAATTCAGGATGCGGATCAGGATCCACACCAGCATTATCAACACCACCACGCTGGCCAGTGCCGCCAGAAGTACTTTTCCGAATGCCAGGTAACACCGGCCTTGCGTGCATATCGACGTGCTCTCAATGGCAAGACCCAGACCCGCTGTTGCCAACGCCTGAATCGCGAAGACATAGATCGAATAGCTCTGACTCAGAAAAAAGGCACAGACCATCAACCCTGCAAGCGCCATGAAGGCCGTTTCGCCCAACGCCTGCGCTTGTTGCTCGTTCACCCTCGGCGAGACCCTTGTCGAGGCATCATCACCGACCGATTGCCGTCGACTGACGCCAGCGGTCACCGAAGCGTTTGACCGTGTGTTGCGCCTGCCCGGTGCCGGCGCGATCTCGACGCCGTTCGCTTCCCCACACCGCGACGCTCCAAACACGCGCGCGAGTCCATACATATTCGCCACCAATAACCCAGTCCAAAGCACGTATCCGAGAATGCCCACCTCGGCCAGGATCAAGATGAACGAGTTGTGCGCGGTCAGCCAATTAAACTCGACGAAGCGATCATAGCCGACTCCGAGCACCGGATGTGTGAAGAACATTTGAATACCCGCGTACCACGAGTCCAATCGTCCGACCGACGACGCGTCAGAACCGAACTCCTGCGTGACGCGTACACTGATCAATGCGATCAGTACCGGCAACAAAGCGCTACCCAGAATCGCAATCTTGCGTCCGTATTGCTTGTACAAGGCCAACAAGCCGACCAGTCCGAGGCCAATCATCGCGCCTCGCGAATTCGTGAGGTAAATCGCATACACCAGCAATCCGAGTAGAACCGCATGAACCACGAACTCCAATAGGCCGGAAGAGCGCCGCCACCAAGCAATATAGACCGGCGCGATACTCACCAGGAACAGACCGAGATCGTTGGGATCACGAAAAATTCCGACGTAAATCCCGCGCTTGACTCCGTTTTCGACCAGCACCTCAATCCCGGTCCAACCGACCGTAAAGTGATAGACCTGTATCGTATGTAACACGATTGCCAAGCCGAACAGCGCGATGGCTTCCCAGTACACGCGGACATCCCTCACGGAGCGTGCGGTACTCGCGATGAGAACGAATAGCCACACGCCGGGGAAGAAGGTCTTGATGACATGGTCCAACCCAGAGAGCCCCGAATTGACCAGACTGGATAAGGCAATGACCAGACTCAGTAGCGCAACAATCAGCATTTGCGGGGTATCGAAGCGCTTGCCGCCCGTAAAAAGCCACACCACGGTCGCGAGTGCAAGCGCCAGATTCAATACCGGCAACCCGAACAGGAATGGAACGAACTCCTGAGGTCGGACGAGGATCACGCCGAGAGCAAGCACGATCCAGGGTGTGACAGGGCTCATCGCTTCGCATCGAAGCGCCGCGGAGGACCGTTGCTTGACTGAGGGGCTCGAATGCGTCGCCACTGACGTTTCGGCTGGCATTTAGCTGCGCTTCCAACGCACGTCGGCAGATCCGCCCAAATAGCGTACCAAACCAACGACAGACGCCAGATTGAGTGCGGCAAACGCGTAGCAAAAGCCGAGCGCTCTGTGTTCGCGTAATCGCTTAGACGTAAGACCCAACAAAGCGATCAATACAAACACCAACATGATTGCCAGCACCGTGTCGTAAAATGCGCCTTGTAAAAGCCACGCGGAGACAAGCGTAGCGACAAAAAAATACGGCAACAACAAACGAAAAACCTTGTGTGATAAGAACTGGATCCAGATTGGATTCTGCCGCGGATCGAACAACCACAAATTTCGGACAAATGACTGATAGTTACCGGCCAGAGTACGGATTTTTCGCTCCCGCTCGCGCGACACACCGTGGCGAACCTCGTCCACTGCCTGCGCGTTCTCGCAAAGCACGATCCGCTTTCCCTTGCGAAGCACGCGGATTGGGATCTCGAAATCGTCGAGTAGGGTGTCTTCTGGAATTGGCGCGAAATCACTTGCACGAATGGCGTATAAGGCACCACTTGCCCCCGCGGTCGAATGCACCACGGCTTCCGCCTTACGAATCCACGCCTCGTAGCGCCAATACATCCCGACATTCTCTGATTCGCCAGCCGCGCTGGTACGTTGCACCAGAGTCCCGCCAGCAACGCCGACCTCGGGCGCCAGCAAACAACCGACGAGGGCGCTCACCGCGCCTCGATTCAGCGGTTGACGCGCGTCGGTGAAGACCAGGATTTCGGCATCGATCTGCGACGCTGCAAGATTCAATGCACTCGGTTTGCCGAACCGCTCTCGCCTGTGGAGCGCACGAACCTGCCCCGCGTAACGCGCCAATATCGAAGCAGTTTCATCGGTTGATCCGTCAGAAACCACCCATAGCGACAGCTTGTGCACAGGGTAATCTTGCGCGAGTAGCGAATCCAGCTTGCGCGCCAACGCTTGTGCTTCGTTGTAAGCTGCGATCACCACGCCGACGCTTGGAAGCGTGTCCCGCGCGGATTCCCCTGTTCGTGGATCCCGAGTGCGTAGTCGCGCCAAGAGATTCACGAGTACGGGATAGCCAACGAGTGTATAGGCGATCAATAACGCGCTGCACCAGAATATTGTACTGATCATTGCGCGCTGTCCCGCGCTGGTCCGCGGCTCCGCGCATCATTCATGTCGCTTGCCATGATTTCAACGCGCTCGGTAATAGTCGGGTTCCGCCACCTGGGAACGGTTGAGAATGAACCCTATCGATCGATCGGAGGGAAGCTTCTCTTCAAGCCCGGCAAGACTGTCCATCATTGTTGTCCCGGCGGCACAGACGATTGCGATTTGACCTGCCAAATGCGCGAGGACGCTTGCGGAAGTGTGCTGCAACAGCGGTGGACAATCGATCACAATCACAGTGGGGCGCTTTCCCTGCGAGAATTGGCTAATGATTTGTTTCATTCGCGAGGTTGCGATCAATTCCTCGGCGTCGTTACGCTGACTACCGGCCGGTATCACAAACAGGGACGGCAAGGCGCGGTCAACGTAGAGCGCTTGGCGGATCGCATCGGCATCACCGGCGAGGACATCGGACAAGCCAAAGCGGCCGGCGATCCCGAACGCCTTGGAGAGCCCGCGACACTCCAAATCGCCGTCGATCAACAGCACGTTCAATTCCTTTTCGGCTGCCAGACTGAGCGCAAGGTTCGCCGCGGTGAACGTCTTTCCCTCCCCCTCGTAAGCGCTGGTGATCGCGATCACGTTGCGTGCCTTGAGGGGACTATCAGAATCAAACGCCAACCCAAGAATCGCCCGCTTGATCCTACGGAACTGCTGCGCCAACGCGACATCCGACAACACCTTGCCCGGCCCAGCGGTTAGTCGACCTGCACCGAGGCCGAAGTCAACGAGGTTGATCGACAATGGCTCCGCGCGGGTCTGCGCAGGAATGGTCCGCGGCTTCTCCGGGGTCGCTGCACGATTCCCGGCACTCTGGCGAACGGTTTCCAGGTAAACGACGTCGCTTTCACGCTTGGCGTGAGATCCGACCTTATCCATACCCTTGGCGAAGATACTCATAAACTGACTCAGCCCCCGAAAATCGATTGGATCAAGTGAGACCGTTGGGCCACCAGGACAAACGCAAACAGTGCGAAAAGGGTAATCCATGCCGCCGAAAGCGACAGACTCCGCGCAAGACGCGCCACATGGTCAGATTTGCGCGGCAATTCCGTGATCATACCCAGCACATTTCCGTAGCCCAACGTCCGTAAATCGGAAATATTTCGAACCACGCGCCGTAATTGGCTCAGAACGGAAACGCTCAACAAGCCCATCCCGAGCGCCGCGGCCATGACGCCCAGATTCAGAATCAGGCGGTTGGGACTCCCTGCCACAATGGGTACGTTCGGCGTTTCAATAACACGAAACTGGAGATCTTCGGCGCTATGGTCAGCTTGTCTAGCGAGCAACGCGGCCTCCCGGCGCTGAACCAGTCCCTCGTAGGTTTTTTTGACGACGTCGTAGTCCCGATCGAGTTGCGCGACCTCTGCCTCGACCCTGAGCGCGACACTGATTTTCTGGTTTAGACCCTCTACCTGCTGTTCGAAGGCGGCAACTCGCACCCGCGCCGCATCGAGTTCGCCTTGGGCTTTGCCGGTCTCGACGTCGAGATCCCGCATCGAGATCGCCTGCATCGCATCTTCCGCACCGAACGAACCCATCCGCCCATTGGTATTGTCGTGCCCGGCCTCACGCGCTTGTGTAATACGGTCCATCAGCGCGACGACATCGGGATGACGATCAGTGTATCGGGAACGCAATGCGTGCAGTTCCTGTTCGAGATGCTCGACAGGACCGCGCGCGAGTTTTGTGGCGCGTGTTGCGGACCGCGCCTTGAGCGCGTCAACACGCTTGACCGCTTCCGCGTACTGAATACGCGCCAAATTCAACTCGTTACTTCTCTGATTAAGCTGCGAGATATTGGTCTCCCCGGCGCCTGGAAGGAGGCCATAGTTTTCACTTTTAAACTCCTTGAGGCGCGTCTCCGCTTCGGCAAGCTTGCGTTCATAGTCGGCGATTTCCCGCTGAAGAAAATCTTGTGCCAACTGCGCATCCTTACGGGTCGCTCCCAAAGTACCTTCAATAAACAGATTGATCAGCGTCTGCACGACGTCTCGCGCGACAACGGGATCGCGGTCTCTGAATCCGAATTTAAAGATACGATTCTTGACGTCTTCTTCGATACGCAGCTGACCGATGATCTCCCGCATCAGGACTTCTTTTTCACGCTCGGAACCGACTCTAAGCCCAAGATCCGTCGATTGGATTAAGGTCTCAAGATATGGCCGACTGGTGAGCGTGCGATGAATGATCGAGACCATCTCGTTACGCAGTTCACTTTCTGCCGCCAGCCCCTTCAGCAACGGCCCCATGACCGATTCGCCCTGCATATGCAGACGCGCGGTGGACTCGTATTTATCCGGCAGGGTATACACGACCCCCCAACCGACAATACAAGCGATCGCGGTTATCCAGAAAAGCAGCCACGGGAAACGCTTGATAGCGTAAAGAGCGTCGTTTATCGAAGCGAGGTGATTCATTTCAACGTCTAACCGAGTTCAATCATTAGGTTACCGAGCGCAGAGACCGAATACCCGGGAACGCCGCTTGCGCGATCAGGATTGTGCCGCTGGCCGCAATGTAAACGGTCCAGTTTAGGCAGAACCCTCGCGCCAAAGTTCATGCGCAACGCCCGGTCAGCCCGCATGTCCAAGAATTCGCGACCACTATCGCAGTTCATTAAACGACTTCGAGGCGCGTTGCCTGCGTCCCGCGCGCCACCGCACTGCGATCGCGAGCATCATCGCCGCAATCGCCCATGGCGGGGGCAACGAAGGCGAATGCAAAGGACGATAAATGAGCGGCTTGTCAGGCGATTCCTCAATCGAGGCAGACTGTCGCAAACCGATATCTTGTGAGGTGGCGGCGAACACAACATCGCCAAAAGTCGACCAAGGTGCGAATGTCGAATCCTGAAACTCAGATTGAGCAAATGAATGAGACGGCACAAATCCCTGCGTGACGACGCCCCAGGCGGTAAACTGGCGCCCTCGGCCGAGCCAGTCGGCGCCACCGTTCAAATCCGTTACGCCGTGTGCAAGGATATCCAGATCGTGCCCGGAGGTGGGTAAATCCGCGCGACGCAACTCCGTAAGTGCCAATCGCCTGGCGAGTGTTTCATCCAGCTGGCGAGCGCCTTCGCCGTCTCCAGACAGCGCCTTGAGCGACGCCGCCAAGGCGAGTTCCTCGGCAGTCACACCGGCGGCGTCAAGCGGAGGCAATGCGGACACCGCACCGCGCCAATCAAAATTCGCAATCGCTACCGCGACCCGCGACGATGCGGCGCACGACGCAACCCCTGTCGAGGTCCAAGCTGGCTCGCCCGCACTGATGGCAGAGTTATTGATCAGGCGTAAGGCGAGCGCCGTGTTCAAACAGCCCTCATCGGCGCCGACGCTTTCGCCAATCGCTGCGATGTGTAGCGCCCCATCGGTCTTGGCGGCATCCCCAAGCACGTTTTGCACGAGCGCCGTGAGGCGCGCATCGGCTGCAGTAGGGCGTTGCAGACTTGATAGATAAGATGTGGCCGACCGCAGGTCGCCCTGGAGTACGTTTAACCTTGCCAGGTCACCACGAGCAGCGTGATCGTCCGGGAAACGATAAATGATACGCTGTAGAAAATGCCCCGCCTGCTCGAACCGACCGAGCTCGACGCCGATCCGTGCCAGATACCGGAGCGATGGATGGTGACCCGGCAGGCGCCTGACGACCCTCAACAAGCGCTGTTGCGCCACATCGAATCGTTTGCGCTCGAATGCGATCACGCCACTCAGAAAATTGGCCGTGAGGTCGTCCGGATCTTGCTCGAACACGCTCTCCAGCTGTGCTTCCGCCAAATCGAAACGCCCGGCGCGACGGTTGAGCTCGACGACCCAAAGCCGGGCCAGGCGCGCACTACGCGACGCGACCGCGCCCTCGTCGGATCCAAGAATTCGGGAAAAGCTCGCCAACGCCTCGGCGTTCTCGCCCCGCACGAGGTGAATGCGCGCCGTCAGGTTTTCGAGATCGCGCGCGTCGGGATAAGCGGTGCGCGCGGTTTCGAGTACCGCCAGCGCCTCGCTTGATCGCATCTCTCGCAACAGCGCCGACACCTCGGCGAGGTAGACCTCGAGCGCGGTCGGGTCGAGTGCTCGGGCACTCGCCAGCGCCGACTGGGCCTCCGCGATACGCCCGCTCGCCCACAATGCCTGGGCTCGAATGGCGTGCAAGTCTGACACAGCGTCAGTCGGCAACGTCGATTCACCGAAGTCCTCCTGCAACAGGCGCGCGTAATCACCCTGAACCAACATCGCCTTCGCCAGTGCCGGCGCGGCAAGACGAGGCGCCCAGCCCGCGGCCAGGGCGCGTCGCAAATCGCGCTCGGCGCCGACCGGCTCGCCGGACTCCAGCGCGTATAGGCCCAGTTGATACCTTGCCTCTGCGTGGTCAGGATCACGCGCCAGAATTTGCCGCAAGTGCTTGGCATCCGGCACGACACCGTCAAACGTTACGCGATTAGCGACCGTCGGCCCAACCTCGGAAAAGAGAACTTGCCAAACCATTCCGAGCAGCGCCAAGGCGGCGCACGCCAAGCCTCCGGCGATTAATATCCGCTGGCGGCGAGCGTGATTAGCCGGCATGACCAATCGCGGCGGTTCGGCTCACATCAGTTCCGCTCGACTCACCGATGAATGCGGCATCGTATTCCGCCTGCATCGTATCCAGCGAGAAGTGCTTGATGACATGAGCGCGCGAAGCCGTTCCGCAGTCATCGCGCCAGCTCGGCGACACCCACGCGCCGTGCATGGCCTGCGCCAGCGCCGCGACGTTTCCGGGCGGCACCAATGCGCCTACCGTCGAATCTAATACTTCCGGAATCCCTCCGACCGCGGTCGCGATACACGGCTTACCCGTACTCATCGCCTCCAACAGCACGAGGGGCACCCCTTCAAGACGCGAGGAGGAAACTACCACATCCAGGTTACGCAGCAGCTCGGAAATATCGCTGCGCGCTCCCAATAAATGTACCCGGGGCTGAATTCCAAGCGCGGCACAACGTGCCTCAACTGCGGCGCGCTCGGGACCGTCTCCGATCATAATCAGGCTATGATCGTTCTGAGTATCGCCACAGAGCCGGGCATAGGCTTCCAGCAATGTCGGCAGATCCTTGACCGGCTGCATCCTCCCCAACCATCCAAACAGAACTTGTTGTTGCGGCATCCCCAACTCCGCTCTCAAATTCACGCCCGTCTTGCCGGGTGTAAACTTGCGCGTATCGACTCCGTTATAAATCGTGTGCACCCGATTGCCGGGCACGCCGATCTCGTCGATGAACATCCGTCGCAGACGCTCATGAATCACGGTCACACAATCGGCCTTGCGGGCAATCCGCCGGGCCGTATCGAGATACCCAGGGACATCGCGATACTCGTGATCCGAGTGCTCCGTCAGCACGATTCGGCGAACTCCGGCAAGGCGCGCGGGCCAATAAATCCGCTGAAACACGAACAGATGGTGCGCGTGCACAATATCGAAGCGTTCGCGCTTCAGATAGCGATACAACGCGTAATTGAATGCATATTTGGAGAAACGGTTTCGCGTTTCAAAGTTAAAGCCACGACAAGGGATGCCGAGCGCTTCTAGTTGAACGCTGATCGGGCCTTCGTCGGTGTGGGTAGCGATAACGTTAACCTGATGCCCCTCCGTCACGAAACGCTCCGCCAGGGTTGCCGCGAGTCGCTCCGATCCGCCAATTCGAAACGAGTAGATCGCCTCCAGAATCTTCATGGTGCGCGCTCCCCGGTCTCGGGGCCTTCGAGTTCCGGAAAATAATGGCGGTACTGGTCCAGGCGTTTTACGACCCGCGCCGGATTTCCCGCGACCACGGTCAGAGGTTCGACGTCGCGGGTAACCACCGAGCCGGCGCCGACGACCGCGCCTTTGCCGATCGTGACATTTTTTAAAATGATGCTGTGACTGCCGATCCATGCGTAGTCATCGACCCGAATCGCGCCTCCGCCGCTCGCGTCCGGTGGTTCGTTATTGGCACGACGAATCGGATCGAGCGGATGTGAATCATACCCGGCGAAAAAAACCTCGTTTGCAACCAGAACATGATTACCAAACGACACCTTGTCGGAAATGAAAATACAGGTCTTGTAGCCTAGGTAGGTGTGATCGCCGATCTCAAGTGTTGGGTTGGGGTGAAGCTTGCCGCCGGCGACGACCATTTCACCTTCAAGTCCGACGTGATCGCCGATCTGGATATCCACCGGGCCGAAGACCTTCGGGATACCATCGAAGAGTCTTAGCCTTGCGCCACAGCGACTACAGTAAGTCCGAAATACCGGTTCGTTGTAGATGTAGTTCTTGAACCAACGCCAACTGAACCGACGCACGTCACGTTCCCAGCGCAAGGGGCGGTATAGCTGTGAAGGCAACGGCACATTCGCATGAAATGCGGCCTTTGCGAAACGGTAGATGCCGTCATAAAACGGCGTTTCGCGCGCCACGATTTTTCTGCGTAGTTCTGCGGTAATACCCATGCTCGCTAACCTGTCACACTGGAATTTAAGTGCGTTCGCCTCTGGCCATCGCATCCGCGCCACTCTCCCGGCGCCAGCGCCTTGACCCGGTAAGCCGGCGACCGACGCGTGTCGGCACCGCTGATCGCGATCGGTACGCCAATCAGAGGATGCGGCGCGGGATGGTGCGGAGGTGATCATCTCCCCTGCCGGATCCGCGAACGTTTGTGTGGGAGGTATCGGCAGATCGCAGGGATTGCTTTAATCCGCTCCACCCCAACTCCTCCAACGCCGTCCGCACGTGACCCGCACGCACCTGATTCGAGTCGTCGACAAAGGCCGCCGTCATCGCCGCATCCCCGAGCACATTGATCAGGCGCGGAATACCCTTGGCGGATTCATTGATGACTTCGATCGCGGTGGCCTCGAACAGCCCCTCGGACGGGGCGCCCGCCAGTCGCAAACGGTGTTCGATATAAAGCGCACTTTCCTCGCCCGAAAGCGACTCAAGCTCATACTGTAAACGGACCCGCTGTGCGAACTGGCGCAGTTCTGGCGATGCCAGACGGTGCGCCAAGCTGGGTTGTCCGAACAGGATCAGATTGAAGACCTGCTTACCCGCGACCTGAATACCCGTTAGAAAACGCAACTCCTCTAGCACGCGTGCATCGAGATGCTGCGCTTCGTCGACGAGCAGCAATACACTTCGGCCCATGGTCTGCTGCTGAAACAGGATACGATTCAACTCCGTGATCAATTGCGCCTTGCCGAACGCAAACGCGGCGATCCCGAACCGCGCCAGAATCAACTTAAGAAATTCAATCTCATCGAGTTGCGTTTGGTGTATGACCATCGCGGTGACGGCACTAGGCAGCCGGTTCAATGCCTGCCGAATCAACGTAGTCTTCCCGCTCCCGGCCTCACCCGTCACCACCGCGATTCCATCGCGGTTCCAAACCGAATAAGCGAGCAACGCCTTGGCGCGGGCATGACCGAGACTCGAATAAAAAAAGGTCTCGTCCGGACGCAATTGAAATGGCGCCCGTTTCAGATCGAAATGTTTGAGGTACATCGTATTGAATCAATGATGAAAGCATACTCAGTAAGTTGCCACGTAAGTCATCGCGATACGCGCGGACATTGTGGGCGCCATCGGGCGCCACCCGACAAGCGAATCGGCACTCTCACTTGGCCGACCGTTATCGATACACGTTTCACTCAGACCTTCCGTGGTGGAGACGCCTCCCTTGTTTTCCGGGCAAACCGGCGAATCCTTGATTGTGACCCGAAGCCGCAGGGTAAGTTCTCGCCACCGCACCAACGCCCATCTAACGAGCGATGTTCAACCGCGAAACCGCGAACTTGCTCTCATCGCGTTGTACTCCGCCGCGACGGTAGGTCGCATCAATGCGCACCTTTACCAAATAAGACGACTTCAACGGTTTGCAGAAGTATGTATAGATCAAACATTAGACTATGGTTTTTGGTGTAATATAGGTCATACTGGAGCTTTTCCATCGCATCGCGATCGGAGGCGCCATAGGGATAGTTGATTTGTGCCCAACCCGTAATACCTGGTTTTACACGGTGCCGCTCGTTGTAGTAGGGGATTTTCTGCGCCAGCGTTCGCACAAACTCAGGACGCTCTGGACGCGGACCCACGAAACTCATATGTCCGATCAACACATTGAGCAACTGCGGCAGTTCGTCGATGCGCAACTTGCGGATGATTTTGCCAACGCGCGTAATGCGATCGTCGTCCTTGCTCGCCCACTGCGGCGCACGGCCTTTTTCCGCGTCGACACGCATGCTGCGAAACTTGAGAATTTCGAAATCCGCGCCCGATTTGCCGACCCGGACCTGGCGGTAAAATACCGGAGCGTTCCAGCCTTCTTCAAGTTTGATTGCAACTGAGGCCAGAACCATGACCGGCCACGTCAGCAACAGCAATATCGAGCTGGCAAGAATATCGAACACCCGCTCCAACGCATTCCCCAACCAGCTGCGCCCGAAACCCTCCTCGAAAATCAACCAGCTCGGCGTCAAAAGATCAAGCCGAACCTTGCCCTCCGTTTCCTCAAAAAACGAAGGTAATTCCAAGACATCGATGCCACTGAGCCGGCAATCCAGCAGATCATCGATGGGCAGGCCGTGACGGCGGTCATCAACTGCAATCACGATTTCGTTGATGCCCTGACGCCGCGCATACTGCGCCAAGGGCATATCCGGGGTCACGACGTTTCCGGCATCGACCGCCTCGGGCTCCCCGGCAACCGGAACGAAGCTGACGATCGAGAAGCCGTGCTGCTCAAGCGCCGGCATGAGCGCCTCGACATTTGCCGCACGCATCCCCGATCCATACACCAGCACGCGCTTGTTCGGAATATGGTGTCGAATGAGTCGCATGTAGGTCATTCGCACCAGTAGCAACAATGCCAACGATGCAAACATCGCCATGAACAGCGCACCGCGACCAAGGAAGAACGTCGGCATCGCGTAAATCACGAGGATATACAGGACGATACCCACGATATGACTCAGCGCGACCCGTAGGTAAATGCCACCTTTTTTCAGGGCAAGGCTACGGACACTGTAGAGCCCCATCGACATGAGACTCAGCAACATTACCGAGGCGAACAAGATCGCCTTAGGCATGAGCGGGCCGGTGAGATCCTCGATATGGCTCAAATTCATAAAGCGCCAGGACTCAAATGAATCCATAAAGCGCAAAACGACGCCGAAGTAGAACGACGCCACAAGTACGAGCGATTCAAGCGCGGCCAACACAATATGTCGCCCGGGAACCTGTTCCTTAAATATCGAAACGCTTTTCACGATTGCTTTTAGAGTGTGTGTTCGGGGAGTAGGCAGCGACGATGTAACCAAGCGCTCGCGCGAAAACTGGAAGAAGTCTCGCGATCAATACTGGTCAGCACCCGCTTCGCAACGGCTCACGCGACTTACCCTAACGATTGAACGGAGCGGCGACCAAACCGTCGAACTCGCGCTCTCGGTGCGCGGCTGCCACCGCAACCGAACGAGGCAACGACCCGAGACCTTTTTCGAGAAAGGTCCGCCCGTCGTCTACAAAGGTGAATCGCAATGTCGTTTGCTCGCGCGTGGCGGAATCGATAAACACCGGGAACCGCAACCGATGCGGAATATCGCCATCGGCCCCTACTGCGAATTCGACTTGCAGAAACGCACGAGCCGGCAATGTGTCGAGCAAACAGGGAATTACGACGCCATCGGCACGCACCTCAATGGCCTTGCACTCCATCAACGGAAACGAATGGCAGAGAATCTTGACTGAAACCTCGCGCATGCCGGCCAGCGCCCGGCGTTGAAAAGCCTCGCGCAAGGCTGCCGCCTCGGACGTTTCCGAAGCCCCGCCCAATGCAATGTCTGGGATCACCCAGGAATTTATGATTGTCATAGTTATCGACCGTCCGCGGAAATATGGAGTACCTTTTCGAGCGTTACCGTACGGGCTGTTGCTCGCGCCAACACCGCACCCCTCAAGTAGTGCACACGAAAAAACTCTGACATCTTGTCCCAACCGCCGCCAAACTGCCGCGCGTAAGGACGGCAACTAAGCGGTAAGCGCGATCACCATCGCGTTCACTACTTGTGAGCTTAGGCAGGGCACCATGAGAAAAGTTCAGTACCAAACCCCGATTCGCGGCTCGAAACACTTGAGCATTTAGGGCATTATGTGATAGTGACAACGAAAGTTCGGTTCCTTCGAGCAAGAGCCCACGCTCACCGCGGTTAGAACCTCGTCTGCCACGTTCGTCCATCGCACCGGTTCTGATCGACCGTAGCCCATCCTTGAGGAGCGCCTTCATGCCGATCAATATTCAAAGCTTCCTGCAAGCCGTGCTGACGTCGGAGCAACTGCGCGGGGCGGATCAGAAGCGTCGGCCGTTGTGTTCCGGATGCGTCGTCACGCTCTCGCGCGAACGCGGTACCGGTGGGGGTAAAATCGCGGCCGCCCTCGCGAAGTATCTGAATATTCCGCTTTTCGACAAGTCGCTGCTGGACGCGATAGAACTCGAAAGCGGCATTGCCGCGGAGAAGTTGAAGGCGATCGACGAACAGTTGCGCGGGATGCATACGAACTGGCTTGAACTGCTGTGGACCAACAAGCCCGAGATCCAGGCCAAATATCAGAAAAATCTCGTCAATATCATTCTCGGGGTGACCCGCACCGGGGGCGTGATTGTCGGTCGCGGCGCAAACTTTATCCTTGGCACACACGCTTTGAAGGTCCGAATCGTCGGTTCGCGCGATCGCCGCGCGGAGTGGATAGTCGAACAGGAGGGTCTCGATCTTGAGACCGCGCGGCGACAGATCGAGCGGGTCGATGGCGATCGTGAAGGATTCTGCAAGGCCCTCTACAACCGCGACTCACGCGACCCAGTTCACTACGACCTCGTCGTCAATACCGATCGCTTCAACCAGACTCAGGCGGTGGACCTGATCGCGGAGGCGATGCATCTTGCCGCCCTCACATCGATGCATCGCGAGCCAGTGGGATAGCATGCCTTTCGACATTCGTGGCTCCGGCACGGTGACGCAAGCTCGTGTTTAAATCCGCCGCAACAAACCAAATCCAACCTCGCCCGCGCGCAGTTGCCGCCAGTAATTTAGTTCCTCGGGGATGCACGGTGGCTGGGACGCGGGGAACTCGACGTAGCACAGGCCCGTTCGCGCCCATCCGGGCCAATCGACGAGGGGTTCAAGGCATTGCTGCAGCAGGTCGGAGGCGAACGGGGGATCGAGGAAGATCAGATCGTACGGCATCGTCGAGTTGGCGCCGTCCGCGAGGAAGTTAAGCGCCGACATTTGCCGTAGCGTCACTTGATCCGCCTGGAAGCGGGCGGCGGATTGGCGCAATTGCGCGACCGTCGCCGGATGCTGCTCAACCAGCGTCACCGCGCTGGCGCCGCGCGAAGCCGCTTCGAACCCCAGTGCGCCGCTCCCGGCGAATAAATCCAGGCAGCGAGCGCCATTGAGATGCGGCTGCAACCAATTAAATAACGTTTCTCGAATCCGATCGCCGGTTGGCCGCAGCCCGTCCGCCTCCTGAAATTCGAGGAATCGCCCACGCCACTGCCCGGCAATGATTCGAACCCGGGAGGATCGTACCGGTCGCGACGAACTACCCCCCGTCGCCACCGACCACAACCGTTACCAAGGTATCCGGGTTCACATGGCGCGCAAAAATCGCACCGATATCTTCACGCGTCACCGCCTCGACCCGCGCCGTGAAAGTATCGAGATAATTGAGCGGAAGATCGTAAAATCCGATCACCGCCAAATATTCAACGATGCTTGAATTACTTGCGACGCGCAGCGGAAACCCGCCGGTAATATTCAGTTTCGAGGCCTCAATTTCGGCGTCGTCGGCGGACTTCGCAATAAACCCAGTCAGGGTTTCGCGCACGACCGCGATCGCGTCGTCGACCTGGTTGCCACGGGTTTGCAGGCCGATCTGGAACGGCCCCTTATCCGCCATCGGGCTGAAATTGCTGTAGACCGAATACGCGTACCCGCGCTTGACGCGAACTTCCTTGACCAGGCGCGAGGTAAAACCGCTTCCGCCCAGCACATGATTGCCAAGGTAAAGCGCATACCAGTCGGGATTGCCACGCTCGACCCCGGGTTGCCCGATCAGCACGTGGGCCTGTTTAGAGGGGAACTCGACCTTGATTGTCGCCGCCTCCCGCAACGGCATCACGACGGGAACCGGCGCTGGCAGCTCGCCTTTTGGTAAACCGCCACTCAAGGTCTCCGCGAGTTGCTCCGCGACCTTGCGCTCCAGCGCGCCGGTGATCGCGATCAAACCGTTTGCCGCGCTGTAATACCGCTTATGAAACGCGCGCAGCTGCTCGCGCGTGAGCGCCTCGACGCTCGTTGCGGTGCCCTTGGTCGGGCTCGCGTAGGGGTGATCGCCGTAAACCGCCTTGTAGTAAGCCTTGCTCGCGATCGAGCTCGGATCGGCCTCCTCGGCTTTGAGCGCAACCAGGGTCTGATTCTTCACGCGCGCCAGGTCACGTTCCGGAAAATCTGGCTGCCACAGAACCTTGGCGAAGGTTTCCAGCGCGGGCTGAATATAATCGGGATCGGTCAGCGAGCGCAGGCTCAACCACGCCATATCACGCAGCGCGCCAAGACCGAACTGCGCGCCGACGCTTTCAAACGACTCGGCGATCGCGTCGGCGCTCATGCCGCCGGCGCCTTCGTTGAGCATCCCGTTGGTCAGCACTGCGAGCCCGGCCGCCCCGGCGTCGCGCGCACTGCCGGCCGAGAAGGTGACCCGGATGTCGACCATCGGCAACTCGGGTGCGACAACAAAATACACCCGCATGCCGTTCGACGTTTGCCAATGTTCGATCTTTGGTCCGGCGTGTGTCGCCACAGTCCAGCTCAGCACCAACGCGATCGCGAATATTCTCAATATCATGCTCGACTCCTGTTATCCGTGACGATCGCGGCCATTGCCCTTCATGGGACGCTGTGGCGGCGCCGACTCATCGATTGGCACCGGAACCAACTCGGCGACCGTGCGATTGTCCTCGATCAGATACTTCCGTGCGACTTCACGTACCTGTTCGGCGGTGATGGCCTTGATCCGCGCCGCGTATTCGTCGAGCAGACGCCAGCCCAGCCCGACCGATTCCAACGCGCCGATCTGGTTCGCCTGCCCCTGCACGGAGTCGAGTTGATAGGTTTCGCTTGCGATAACCTGGGCTTTGATCCGGTTCAACTCAGCGTCGGGCACCCGGTCGGTGCGTACCCGCTCGATTTGCGCGTACAGCGACTGCTCCAACGCGGCGATCTCTTGTCCTGCGGCGGGCGTGGCATCGAGCAAAAACTGACCACTGTATTTGCCCGAAACGCGGTAGCTCGCGTCCGCGCTGCTCGCGATCTCGGCGCCTCGGACCAACTCACGGGTCAGGCGCGAACTCGATCCATCACCCAACACGCCTGCCAGGACCTTTAGCGCGAATGGCTCCCACGCCAGGTCCGGCGCCACGGTGTTCAACACCGGCACATGGTAGCCGACCAGCAAGTACGGCACTTTGGCTGGGGCCTTGACTCTGATGCGGCGTTCACCGCGTTGGTTCACCTCGATCCGCGGCTTGAGCGCAGGAATCGAATCCGCCGCCGGAATGGCGCCGAAATAGCGCTCCGCCAATTTGAATACCGCCTCCGGTTCAACGTCACCCACGACCACCAAGGTGGCGTTATTGGGCTGGTACCAGTGTTCGTACCAATGCCGCAAGTCATCGATCTCGAGATGATCAAGATCGGTCATCCAGCCGATGACTGGATGCTGGTAAGGGCTGTTAAGATAAGCGGTGGCGATAAAATGCTCGTAAGCCAGCGCCGTCGGTTCGTCGTCGGTGCGCATCAGGCGCTCCTCCTTCACCACTTCGAGCTCGCGCGCAAACTCGTCCGCGGGCAGTGCAAGATTGCGCATCCGGTCGGCCTCGAGCTTGAACGCGATCTCCAATCGGTCGCTGCCGAGAAACTGGTAATAAGCGGTGTAGTCGCGGCTGGTAAACGCGTTTTCCTGCCCCCCGTTCGCGGCGATGATCTCGGAAAAGCGCCCACCCGGGTAGGCCTCGGTCCCCTTGAACATCATGTGTTCGAGCACATGCGAGATCCCGGTGTAACCATTGGGTTCGCTGCTCGAACCGACCCGATACCAGACCTGCGAGATCGCAACTGGCGCGCGGTGATCGGTCCGCACGATTACCTTCATGCCATTGTCGAGCATGCGCTCCACGGTCGGTGCGGTCGCGATCACAACGCCGACCGGCCAAGCCAGCGACAAACCGATAGCGGTGGTCGCGACAAGTCGTCCAAAAGTGTTCATATGCCTGATCATCTTCCGAGATGTTAGGATTAGCGGGTTAACCCCGAGCGCCCCTAGAGTACGCGACTGATGTTCGGATTCAAGAAGACCCCGCCCACCGCACCGCAATCACCGGCTGAAGGTCAGGAGAAAAAAGGCCTGTTCGCGCGTCTGCGCGCGGGTCTCGCCAAAACGGGACACACGCTCACCGACGGCATGAGCGAAGTCCTACTCGGGCGCAAAGCGATCGATGACGAACTGTTCGAAGAACTCGAAACCCGTCTGCTGGTCGCCGACGTCGGCATGGACGCCACCCAACGCATCATCGATGACATCACGCAACGGGTGCGGCGCAAGGAACTCACGGAACCCGGTGCGCTTTACCGCACGCTCGGCGAAGTGATGCAGGAACGCCTCGCCCATTGCGAACACCCGCTCCAGATCGACCTGAGCCGCAAGCCGTTCGTCATTCTGGTCGTCGGCATCAACGGCGCCGGCAAGACCACCACGATCGGCAAGCTGGCGCACCAGCTCCGGGCCGAGGGCCTGAGCGTGATGCTCGCGGCCGGCGATACCTTCCGCGCCGCCGCCGTCGAACAACTCCAGGTCTGGGGTGAGCGCAATCATATCCCGGTCATCGCCCAGGGCACCGGCGCGGACAGCGCTTCGGTGATCTTCGACGCGCTGCAGGCCGCCCAATCGCGCGGCATCGATGTCCTGATCGCCGACACCGCCGGGCGCCTGCATACCCAGGACCACCTCATGGAAGAGCTGAAAAAGGTCAAGCGCGTGTTGACCAAACGCGACCCCTCGGCACCACATGAGACCTTGCTGGTGATCGACGGCGGAATCGGACAGAACGCGCTACGCCAAACCGAAGCTTTTCACGCCGCGATTCACCTGACCGGACTGGCCGTCACCAAGCTTGACGGCACCGCCAAGGGCGGCATCCTGTTCGCGATCGCCGAGAAGCATAAAATCCCGATACGGTTGATCGGCGTCGGCGAAGGCATTGAGGATCTGCGCACGTTTCGTAGCGCCGAGTTTGTACAGGCGCTACTAGGATTGGAACAGGATCCCGCATGATCGAACTGCGCCACCTCGGCAAACGCTACGCCAGCGGCCACGAGGCCCTGCTCGACATCAATCTCGACATTCACAGCGGTGAGTTCGTGTTCCTGACCGGACGCTCCGGCGCCGGCAAGAGCACCTTGCTCAAACTGCTTGCGCTGATCGAACGGCCGACCCGCGGCAGCCTCAAGGTCAATGGGCATGAAGTCTCGAAACTGCCGGCGCTATCCGTGCCGCGGTACCGCCAAAATATCGGCATCATCTTTCAGGATCATCGCCTGCTGCCGGACCGCAGCGTGTTTGAAAACGTGGCGCTGCCCCTGCGAATCACCGGCCTCGAAACACGGGTCGTCACCAAACGCGTGCACGCCGCGCTCGAAAAGGTCGGCTTGCTTCACAAGGAACGCGCGTTGCCCATGACGCTGTCGACCGGGCAGCAGCAACGGGTCGGCGTGGCCCGCGCGATTGTGAACAAACCCGCGGTGCTGCTTGCGGACGAGCCCACCGGAAACCTCGATCCGGGTTTGTCGGAGGAGATCATGCAGCTGTTCGTCGACTTCAATCAGGTCGGCGTGACGGTGATCATCGCCACCCATGACCCGCAACTCATCGATCGCTTCGGCGAACGCATCCTCGAACTCGACTACGGTCGCCTGAAAACCGATCTCACGTTATGAGCACCCGACTGCATCGCCGCAGCTTTAGCGCCCGCTTGCAAGCCTATCTGCGCCAACACGCGCAGGCCCTGCGCCGCGCGTTGCAAAACCTCGCGCGGGCGCCTCTGAGTAATCTGGTGACGTTGGTCGTTCTCGCGATCGCGTTGGCGTTGCCGACCGGACTCTATATCGCAGTCACCAACCTTAAGGCGGCCTTCGAACACTGGGAAGGACGCCAACTGAGTCTCTTCGTAAAGCAGCACGTGACCGATCAACAACTCCCGACGCTCGCCGCTCGGCTGCGTGAACGGGATGACATCGCCAAAGCCGAAGTGATGACCCGTGACCAATCACTGCAGGAGTTTCGCCGCACCAGCGGGCTCGGCGACGCAATCGATCTGCTCGATGAAAATCCGCTCCCCGCGGTACTGCTGGTGATGCCGGACGCGCAGGTTCAGGCCGCGCTCGATCTGCGCGCGCTCGCTGACGATCTGCGTCAGCTCCCCGAAATCGATCAGGTCGTGCTCGATCAGGAATGGCTCGAAAAGCTGTTCGCGCTGGTGGTGACGATCGAACGCGTCATCCTGGTGATCGCACTGTTTTTCACGGTGCTGCTCGCGCTTGTCATTACGCTGGTCTTGCGCCTGGAACTGGTCCGACACCACCAGGAGGTCGAAGTCACCAAGCTGGTCGGGGGCAGCAATGCCTTTATTCAACGGCCGTTCCTTTATGCCGCGCTGTTGCTGGGATTCGCTGCGGCGTTGCTCGCGCTCGCCATCGCCTGGTTCACGTTCGACGCGCTGGAAGGTCCATTGTCACACTTCGTGTCGCTGTACGGCGGAGAAATCGCGCTGAAAATGCCAGCTCAGGTCGGGCTAACCTTGATTGCAGGCACCTCGCTCATCAGCCTGATCGCGGCTTGGGCCGCGATGAAGCTCCTGTTGTGGCGGATCGAGCCGAACTGACCGCGCCCCGTTCGCGCGATGTCCGCCCTCCCCGCTCAACAAAAGTTAATTATTGTGACAGATTTTCTGAAATTTCCGCGATTTTAGCGCTAAGCTCACCAAATCCATGGACGTACGCGAACTCTCACCGAGACTCGACCGTATCTGCACGGAGGCGATCTGAATCGACGGGCGGCGTTTCCGCCCTCCGCGGATGAGCCGAACATGCCCCAACGCATTTTGATCGTCGACAGCTCCAAGATGGTTCGCCGTGTTCTGGGCCAACGCTTGGCTGGACCCGACCGGCTGGTCGTCACTGCCGGAAGCTCGAATCAGGCGCTTGCCAAGCTGATACGCGAGTCGTTTGACCTGATCAGCACGGCACTCGACCTGCCCGATGAAAGTGGACTCGCCTTCATCCTCGCGGTGAGGCGCTTGCCAGGATATGCCAGCACCCCGATCATCGTCGTATCCGGCAGCACGCTCGACATGCAGGCGTCCGTTCGCCAACTGGGCATTAGCGCGGTCATCAATAAAAAAGACGGTATTGCGGCATTGACGAACGCCTTGATGCTGCGCTGTACCCAAGAGGCGCGCACCGCGAGTCTGATGTCGTGAAATCCATTGCGGAACGGTGCAGCCCTCGTGCCGGATCCGTCTAAACCCGAATTGTGATCCGCTTATCTTGCAAGTCGATTTGACCTCGCTATAGTGATTAGCACTCCAGCAGCAAGACTGCTAAAATATCGTTAGTAATTCGAACATTCATCCTACGAGGTAGATCAAGAATCGATGACCAAGGAACTTCAACTTCGGCCTAACACCACCGAACTGCCGGTCGTAACGGGTAACTTGCAGGGTTACATTTACGCCGCTTATCAGCTACCGGTGCTGAGCCAGGAAGAAGAACACGCACTGGCGAAGGATCTCCAGCAAAACGAGAATATCGAGGCCGCCCGGCAGCTCATCCTGCACAACCTACGGTACGTCATAAAAGTGGCCCGTGGCTACTTGGGGTATGGTCTGCCACTGGCCGATCTGGTCCAGGAAGGCAACATCGGTCTGATGAAGGCCGTTAAGCGCTTCGATCCCGACATGGGCGTGCGACTCG
The DNA here is from genome assembly GCA_964620675.1 of uncultured Thiotrichales bacterium. Lineage (GTDB taxonomy): Bacteria > Pseudomonadota > Gammaproteobacteria > UWMA-0217 > UWMA-0217 > CAYSFW01. The sequence continues at coordinate 51,724 of CAZUJU010000012.1, forward strand.
TATCGTTCGCCGTCCATTGGATTCGCGCCGAAATCCACGAATACATCCTGCGCAACTGGCGAATCGTGAAAGTGGCGACGACGAAGGCGCAACGCAAGCTCTTCTTCAATTTGCGTGGTCGCAAAAAGCGCCTCGGCTGGCTTAACCGCAATGAGATCGAGGATGTGGCGAAGGATCTGGGTGTCAAGCCCGAAGACGTCGAGGAGATGGAGCTCAGGCTGAATGGCCACGATATCGGCTTCGATCTGACGACGGATGAGGACGATGACACGCCACGGTTCTCACCGGCCGCGTATTTAACGCATGACGACTCCGATCCGGCCGAAACCCTTGAGCAGAGCGACTGGCAGAACTACAGTCATGCGCGCCTCACAACCGCGCTGGCGAGCCTTGATCAGCGCAGTCGCGACATCCTGAATCGGCGCTGGATCAGCGAAGAGAAGGAAACGCTACAGACGCTGGCGGATGAGTACGGGGTTTCCGCCGAACGCATCCGGCAGCTCGAAAACAACGCCATGAAAAAGCTTCGTTCCGCCATGGAGGCGTAACAAGCGCGCGGCTTACCGGCAAAGCAGTCGCCCTACCGGGCGGTTGCTTTGCAATCACCCTACATCGGCGTGGCATCTGTTCGAGCGTTGCCCGGCGCGACCCGTCTTTAAACCGACCGCAATCACCCCCTAACGAGATCAGCACTCGCGGTGCCGAGGGTTCGCTGGCGCTGGGCGATCGAATCACCCTGCGTTCGACGCGTCGCAACTTCACATGCTCCGCGGCGGGACTAATTGCGCAAACCCCACAACGTCCGAGCCGTGCGGCGATCGCGCACGCAATTCAGTTATGCCGCTTGCTGCGGCATAATTCCGGTTCACTTTTAACGCGGGAATCCCAATGAAGGTTCTGATTATCGGCGGCGGCGGTCGCGAACATGCCCTCGCGTGGAAGATCGCGCAATCGCCTCTCGTTGACGCAGTCATGGTTGCCCCCGGAAACGCCGGGACGGCGCGCGAAGACAAAGTGCACAACGTGCCAATCGCCGCGGAAAACGTCGCCGAGCTGGTCGAGTTCGCGCGCGCCCAAGCGATCGACCTGACCATCGTCGGTCCGGAAACGCCCTTGGTGCTCGGGATCGTCGACCAATTCAGCGCCGCTGGCCTCAAGTGCTTTGGCCCGACCCAAACGGCCGCGCAACTCGAGGGTTCCAAATCCTTCGCCAAGGATTTCCTCGCACGCCACCGGATACCGACCGCGGCTTATCGCAACTTCACGGACCCAACGGCGGCGGCGGACTATATCCGGGCGCAAGGCGCGCCAATCGTGGTCAAGGCCGACGGTCTCGCGGCCGGCAAGGGTGTCATCCTTGCGTCGACCGAGGCAGAGGCGATTCGGGCAGTCGACGACATGCTCGCTGGCAATGCCTTCGGCGCAGCCGGGCATCGAGTCGTAATCGAGGAACTGTTACGCGGCGAGGAAGCAAGCTTCATCGTGATGGTTGACGGCGAACATATCCTGCCGATGGCCAGTTCGCAGGACCATAAGGCCCGTGACGACGGCGACCTAGGCCCCAACACCGGCGGCATGGGCGCCTATTCGCCAGCTCCGGTCGTTACCCCGGACATGCACCAACGCATCCTCCGTGAAGTGATCGAACCCACCGTGACCGGCCTGCGGGCGGACGGCATCCGCTATACCGGATTCCTCTACGCTGGAATTATGATCACGCCGGATGGCAGCCCGAAGGTGCTCGAATTCAACTGCCGCTTCGGCGACCCCGAAACCCAACCGATCATGATGCGGCTCAAATCGGATCTGGTGGAACTGGTACTCGCGGCACTGGCAGGTCAGCTCGATCAGGTCGAGGCCGAGTGGGATACCCGCGCAGCGGTCGGAGTGGTGCTCGCGGCGGGGGGTTACCCAAGCGCCTATCGCCAAGGCGACCCGATTCATTGGCTCGACGCACTCGACCCGACCCAGGCCAAGCTGTTCCATGCTGGAACACGCGATCACGACGATGGCACGATCATCACCCAGGGCGGTCGCGTGCTGTGCGCGGTTGGACTCGGCGACTCCGTGACTGCAGCGCAGCAAACGGCTTATGCAGCTGCACGATCAGTCCGCTGGGAGGGCATGTTCTATCGTCACGACATTGGCTATCGTGCAATCGCGCGCGAGCGTGACAACGCCAGCTGATGGCGCGGGCACCCAAGCGTGGCGCCGATACCGCACGTCAACTGGCGCTGCTGGTCACCGCCAAGGCGGTGATCATCCTCGTCGTCGTGGCCATCATTCTGCTGCTGAAAGCCCTGCTGTGATCGATGACCACCTGAGCCGCGCTCAGCCGCGGCGCATCGAGTCAAAGAATTCGTTGTTGGTCTTGGTAGACTGAAGTTTCCCGAGCAAGAACTCCATCGAGTCGAGATCCTCCATTGGGTGCAGGAACTTGCGCAGAATCCAGAGTTTTTGCAGCTCATCACCGTCACAGAGCAATTCTTCGCGCCGCGTCCCGGACCGGGTGATATTGATGGCCGGAAATACGCGCTTCTCGCTGATCCGACGATCGAGATGAATCTCGGCGTTGCCCGTGCCTTTGAACTCCTCGTAGATCACCTCATCCATCTTCGACCCGGTATCGATCAACGCGGTCGCAAGAATGGTCAGGCTACCCCCTTCCTCAATGTTGCGTGCCGCGCCGAAAAAACGCTTGGGCCGCTGCAGCGCGTTGGCGTCCACACCGCCGGTCAGCACCTTACCTGACGCTGGAACCACGGTGTTATAGGCCCGCGCCAGTCGGGTGATCGAATCGAGCAGAATCACCACATCGCGCTTATGTTCAACGAGCCGTTTCGCCTTTTCGATGACCATCTCCGCGACCTGAACGTGGCGCGTGGCGGGTTCGTCGAAGGTACTAGAAATCACCTCGCCGCGAACCATCCGTTGCATCTCCGTGACTTCTTCCGGACGCTCGTCGATCAGCAGCACGATGAGGTAAACGTCGGGATGATTGGATGCGATGCTCTGCGCAATGTTCTGCAGCATGATCGTCTTTCCCGCCTTTGGCGGAGCGATGATCAAGCCACGCTGCCCTTTTCCAACCGGCGCCACAATATCAATGACGCGAGCCGTAATGTCCTCGGTGCTGCCATTACCGCGCTCCATCCGCATCCGCTTTTCGGGATGCAACGGCGTCAGATTTTCGAACAAAATCTTGCGCTTGGCGTTCTCCGGCGGCTCGAAGTTGATGTGATCAACCTTGAGTAGCGCGAAATAGCGCTCACCCTCTTTCGGCGGACGAATCTTGCCGGCAATGGTGTCGCCGGTGCGTAAGCTGAAACGCCGTATCTGACTCGGTGACACGTAAATATCATCCGGGCCGGCGAGATAGGAGCTGTCAGCGGAGCGTAGGAAGCCAAACCCGTCCTGGAGGATTTCGAGCACCCCGTCGCCGAAAATATCCTCACCGTTCTTGGCACGCGATTTGAGGATTGCAAAAATCAAGTCCTGCTTGCGTTGCCGAGCGACGTCCTCGATTCCCATCTGTTGGGCGACATCGAGCAGTTCGCCCGCGGGCTTTTTCTTGAGTTCGGTTAGATTCATGGCGAGCGCGAGAACAATACTAATTGGGTTTGGAAGATTCGAAGGACAATCGGAATGCGTTCAGGGACGCCGCAGGCGCTTATCGTTCGAATGATGGAAGGTGTGCCAGAACGGCAAATCGTCGCGGGACGATAAGCAACTATAATCCGAATTGCTCGGACCGTCCAGCCTTTAAACCGGACAGTCCGACCACTTCGTCAGATATTTTGATCCAGAAAGGCAGTCAATTGCGACTTGGACAAAGCGCCGACCTTGACCGCTTCGACATTACCGCCTTTGAACAACATCAACGTAGGGATGCCGCGAATACCGTATTTCGGGGGCGTCTGCGGGTTTTCATCCACATTGAGTTTGACAATTTTGATCCGACCATCGTAGTCCTTCGAAATTTCTTCCAGGATCGGCGCGATCATCTTGCACGGCCCACACCATTCGGCCCAATAATCCACCAATACCGGCTCGACCGACTTCAACACATCCGCTTCGAAGCTGTCATCGCTAACTTTGAGAATACTGCTCACGTGCTCCTCTCCAGCAAGGTCAGTTCTTATCAGGGAAAAAGAGACTAGACCATCGTTCGCGTCGAGTCCATATTTGAAGCGAACTTAGGTATGCTATATCGGATGAACAACGACCACTTGACGGGAATCGCCTTCGCCGACCTACCACTCGACGAAGCCATACAACAAGGCATACGTGAAACCGGCTTCACCCACTGCACCCCAATCCAGGCGCGCACGTTACCGATTGCGTTGCACGGGCGTGACACTGCCGGCCAAGCGCAAACCGGAACCGGTAAAACTGCGGCATTCCTGGTCGCACTGATTCAGCACCTGATCGACCATCCGGCACCGTCACAGCGCCAACCCAATCAGCCACGCGCGCTGGTGCTCGCCCCGACCCGCGAGCTCGCGATACAAATCCATGCCGATGCAGTGAAACTCAACCGCCACACCGGGTTCGTTCTCGGCCTGGTCTATGGCGGCGTCGATTACGAGAAGCAACGCCAGCAGTTACGCGACGGAATCGACATCCTGATCGGCACCCCGGGTCGCTTGATCGATTATTTCAAACAGTACGTGTTCAATCTGAAAGCGCTGCAAGTGCTCGTGATCGACGAGGCCGACCGCATGTTCGACCTCGGCTTCATCGCCGACCTGCGTTTCCTGATGCGGCGCATGCCCCCCCCCGATAAGCGGCTCAGCATGCTGTTCTCGGCGACGCTCTCGTACCGCGTGATGGAACTCGCGTACGAACACATGAACAATCCCGAGCGGGTCGAGATCGCCCCCGAGCAGGTCACGGCCGATCGCGTCGAGCAATGTATCTTCTACCCGTCCAACCAGGAAAAAATCCGGTTGTTGATCGGTCTGATCCAACGCGAACAACCGGAGCGGAGCATCGTTTTCGTCAATACCAAACGCACGGCGGAACAAGTCGAGCGCTGGCTGGAAGCCAACGATATTACCGTCGCGCTGCTTTCGGGGGACGTACCGCAACAGAAGCGTCAGCGTCTTTTGCGCGAGTTCGGCGAAGGACAATATCGAGTCCTGCTCGCGACCGACGTTGCCGCACGTGGCCTCCACATCCCCGACGTCAGTCACGTCTTTAATTTCGACCTTCCGCAAGCCGCTGAAGATTATGTTCATCGAATTGGACGCACCGCTCGGGCGGGTGCCGCAGGTAAGGCCATGAGCCTCGCCTGCGAGGATTACGCCTATTCGCTACCCGAAATCGAGACGTATATTGGTCAAAAAATCAATTACCTACCAACAGAGGCGTACCTCGCCAGCGAAATCAGGAAACCAGCCCGCCACGCCGAAACGCGCCCGCGACAGGCACCGCAAGGCGGTGGTGGTCACGGCCAGGAACGCGGCAATACCAACGCCCGTCGTCCCCGCCCGCCACGCCGCCAAGGCTAAGCCCCCGACCTGACCCACCTATCTTACCGACGCCCTGACCGGGCGCCGGGACGCGCCAGCCGAATCCCTCGCTATCCATCGCCATCTGTGCCGGTCCGCCCCGCCGGCGAAACGCGAATCCTTATCCCAAATCAATCGCAAAATTCGCAAGCCTGACTATACTTTTAGGCTATGACCGAATTAATCGACCCCTTTCGCCGCCGCATCGAATATATACGCCTGTCCGTCACGGATCGGTGCGATCTTCGCTGCACCTATTGCCTACCCGAGCGGTTTCACGATTTCGAGGAACCTGACGAGTGGCTTACCTTCGAGGAGATCGAGCGCATTGTGCGAGCGTTTTCGGACCTCGGCGTCAAACGAGTTCGTCTGACCGGCGGCGAGCCTCTGACCCGCCGCGATCTTCCCGAACTGGCGGCACGTCTCGCCGCGTTGCCCGGCGTCACCGACCTCTCGCTCAGCACCAACGCGACCCGACTTGCCCGGCACGCGCAAGCCTTGCGCCAAGCCGGCGTTTCCCGCCTCAACGTCAGCCTTGATTCGCTTGACGCCGAGGTCTTCAAGTCCGTCACACACGGCAAGCTGGAAAAGGTTCTGAACGGTCTGATGGCGGCCAAAGCCGCCGGCTTCACGCCGATCAAAATCAATATGGTGGTCATGAAAGGGATCAATGATCACGAAGTCGAGGCGATGGTCGAATTTTGTCTCGAGCACGATTTCACTCTCCGCTTTATCGAAACCATGCCGATGGGCGACACCGGACGCATCGCCAGCCAGCAATATCTGAGTCTGCAGGAGGTTCACGCGCGGCTAGGTCAGCGCTACGACCTGATCCCCACCGTCATGCAAGGCGGTGGGCCGGCCCGCTACTACAGTGTCGCCGGCACGCGCCTGCGACTCGGCTTCATCACACCGATCAGCCAGCATTTCTGCGAAACCTGTAACCGGGTGAGAATCAGCGCCGACGGCACGATATATCTCTGTCTCGGCCAGGAAGACAGTTACTCGTTGAGGCCGATTTTGCGCCGGGGGGCGTCGGACGCGGAACTCCGTGCAGCCATCCTCCATGCGATCGCGCTTAAACCCGAGCGCCACGAATTCCGCGACAACCCGCAAAAAGTCTTACGCTTCATGTCGATGACCGGGGGTTAGCGCACCACCCCAGACCTACCCTGGGGGCGGATGTCGTGCATTCATCAAAAACACCTTGCATTGCGAAAAATCAAACCTAAAATAACATTGAGGGTAGAGAGGGTGATTCGCACAAGAAGTCCCGTAAATGTCTGTAGACAAAAGGGCTCTTTGTGGCAAATAGACAACAAAGTCGTTGAGAAGAAGCTGGTTTTAATATAGATAAAGCGATTCTGACGACTGACGGGTCAGGTACGGGAATACGATCTTTCGTTTTTCGACGGATCTTTGCGGCAGTTGCGCGATAATTACGTTAGAGCGTTTTTGTTTTAGCTGTAACCGCTTGATCGTGCGTCGCTTCCGCCCCACCTCTCCCTGTACGCAACCGAGGTCTTGACCAAACGCGTCGAGACTCGATTATTACAAATGCCGTTAGGCACGCAGTGCGTGTGGAGGATTTTGATGGAAGGTTTTGCAGTTCTAATGCTCTCACTGTTCTTTGTAGCCGCAATTGCCGCACTGGTGGCGACGATCCGGGCATGCCGCGCCAACAATTCCTGCGGCACACTGCTGGATCACGAGCACAAATCCAAACACAATCAAACCGTAAGCGGACATCGCTAAGCCCTCAGGAACGGGCTTTTTGGCAGTCTGCCGGGTTCGAAGCGAACCGGCGGACCTGTTTAATCGGGTGGAATAGACGAGAGCAATTCGCTCCGAATTCGCGTTCGTTCGCCAACTGTCTGTGGTGGCGAAAGCACGGAGGGTACTGCGCACAGGGATTGAATCGATCCCTTCCGCTCTCACGCCCGCTATAGAGCGATAATCCGCATGAACACGATGAAAGCATCAACCTTGGACGAGTGGGAATCCGCGCTCCAAAATCGGCTGAGCAGTTATGACCAGCGGGGTGGATTCATTTTTTACCTCCCCGATGCGCGCCCCGACCTCGCGCTGAAGCTTGCCAGAAAATTCGACTACGATTTTGTCGACTACCAACAACATATTGCACTCGCGTTGGGTCGTGACGCGTACTTCCTGACCCTGAGTCGACTCGATGAAATCATAGCCAATCTCACGCTTCAGAAGGGGATCGTGCTCTACAACGTCGAAACCTTGCTGTGCTGGAAAACACCGAGTGAACGCCGCGCCTGGTTAAGTCGATTTCTGATTACGCCCTGGGCTAACCCTGTTGTACTCGCGCTCGTTCCCTGCGGGTAGCGACTGGTGGCCGATCGGCGGTGTGCGACCGGCGGTCGTCTAAGGACTGCCGGGCTTGAGCAGTTGCCGACTGATAGACCTCCATGGACCGAGGCTCAAACCTTGATGTAAATCCAGCCCTGTTGCATCCGGCTCACAATCTGTCCGACTGCGGAAGGCACCATCTGCGCCTCGGGCAGAAGCTTGACGACCGCGCCTTCGCGCTGCAAGCGCGCAACGGTTTGACCACAGGCAACGAAACTCAGGTGACTATAACGGAGTGACAGATCGGTGACGCGCCGGGCGAATGGCGAACTTTCCTCCCGCAGGAGGTCAAGTCCGTAGCTATTTGCGACCACCTCGACCTCGGGGTCCCGACCGGCCGCGGCCGCGTCGGCCAGCAACTTCTCGACGCTATCGAGTACGATCGTGAGACGCTCCTCGTCGCCCGAATCGATATGCAAAATCACCTTGCCCGAACGGGCCGCCTGCCTGAACTGCGCCGGCGTCAGACCCTGCAGCCCCATCGCCCAACCGGACTCCGCAGGCAGCGGTTTGAGCCACCAGCCGCCGCCGAATCCGAGGGTGAATACGACGAGCACCGCTGCCGCGACCGCACCGATCTGGGCCCAATTCTTCGCCACCCGGCGTTGCTCGCGCTGAGGCGGATGCCCGTAGGCAAGCCGCGTCAACCCCTTCATACCGCGCAAGAGGCAGATTCGATTTGATAACTCGGTGTCGAGCTGCATCGCCTCGAACAGCTGCTCGGCCTCGGGCGAGTCCAGCTCGCCATCGACAAAGGCGTTTAGCATCTCATCGGAGATCTCCCGCCTCATTTCACCCTCCGCAACACCGCGGCCGCCTGATTGCTCTGGGCTCGGGCGAGGCAGGCCTTCAATGCCGCGCGCGCGCGCGACAGCCGACTCATGACCGTACCAACGGGAATGTTCAAGGTTTGCGCCACTTCGGCATAACTCATCTCCTCAAGGTCCACCAGCGTCAATACCTGCCGTTGCCCGAGTGGTAGGCGCGCAACCGCGGCGCGTACGCATTCGATCAACTGACCCCGACTACACGCCTCCTCCGGGCTCACATCGGGATTGGGCAGACTCGCGTGCAACTCGTCGATATCTTCAAAACTACCCGCGCGGCGCAAATGATCACGCCAACAGTTGTTCAGAATTGCGACCAACCAGCCCACCAGCGCCGCTTCCTCACGCAGTTGCGCCCGTCGCGCCAACGCCTTGCTGAGCGTCTCCTGCACCAAGTCGTCAGCCAATGCGGCATCGTGGCACCAAGCGAACGCCAAGCGGTAAAGGCGCGGTCGCTGCTGTTCCAGACCTGAGTCCGGCTTGACAAACGAAATCAATCCCATCGTGGTACTGCTCTCTCGACCTACGGCGTCGCTTGCCCGGGCAACAGCCCGAAAGCGCCGACGGCAATCGCCTCGCGACTGCGGTCAATGTTGTTGGTTTAAGGTTAAGACGCGAACCACACGCCATTCATTCCGTGCCATATCGATCGCCATGACAGCGCTGGCGGACGAGCCGCCCGACGCGGAATAAAAACAGCATGCGAGACGTCCTATGAAATATGGCGCAGCCGCAGCCGCACTGCAACCTGTGTGAGGCCTCTGCCGCCCTAATCGCGCGACGCAAGCGCGGCGAGGATGCCGAAGATCGTCAATACCCCGTGTTTGGCCCCATTCAGGGGCCATTTTTTCAGGAATCGCATGCAGTCGGGTCGCTCCAGACTTCGCGTTTCGGGGCCAGAATGCGTGCCGCTGGCAACGCATCGCCGGCGCGCCAATGTGCCACCGGTATGCGCTTATTGGCGCCTAGCACCAGAAATATCACGCGCTCTGCGGCGGCCAGGCGGGCCGCGCTCATACTCACGCGCTCGGGCGGCGGCTTGGGCGCTGCGAACACCGCAATCGCATCCGGTGCATCCGGCGCAAATCCAGCCTCGTCGCCGGGAAACAGGCTCGCGGTATGCCCGTCTTCGCCGAGCCCGAGCAACACCAGATCAAAACGACCGACTTCGGACAAGGTCTGCGCGTATGCACGCGCCGCACGCAACGCCCCTAATTCGGACGGGATGCGCTTGACCTGCCCGCGCGGTACGTCGACCGCATCAAGCCAGGCGGTATCGGCCATCGTATCGTTGCGGTTGGGATCGCCCGCTGGCAGGCATCGTTCGTCACCAAAATAGATGTACCAACGCGACCAATCCGCAGGCAACGTACGTAGCTCACGATAGAGCCGTTCGGGGGTACGGCCGCCGGCGAGCACAATTCTAAACGCTCCCCGCGCGGCGATAGCCGCTTCCGCAGTCGTGGCAATCGTATCGCGCGCCGCCGCCACGACCGCGCTTTCGTCGGCAAACACCCGCCAGATCGGGGCCGGAAACCCGCTTGCTTCAGAGCTCATTGCGCCACTGCTGATCCTCGGCATCGAACAAGCGTTCCGCCCCGCGCGGCCCCCAGCTACCGGCCGGATAGGTCGCGACGTAATCTTGGTCACGCGCCCACACCCGCATGATCGGATCCACCACCCGCCAGGCCCATTCCACCTCGTCGAAACGAATAAACAAACTGCGATCCCCCTCGATGACGTCGAGCAACAAGGTTTCATAGGCATCCAGACGACGTTCGTCCGGCGCGCGATAAGAGGCGTTGAGTCGCACCACGCGGGTCTCCATACCCAAGCCCGGCTGCTTGGCGTGCAACTCCACATGCATGCATTCGTCGGGCTGGATCGACAACAACACCCAGTTCGGCGCGATGTGCTCAACCGGGGTCTCACGGAACAGCTGTTGCGGCGGGTGCTTGAAGCGGATCGCGATCAGCGACTGATTTCGCGCCAGGCGCTTGCCGGTCCGCAGATAGAACGGCACATGGCGCCAACGCCAGTTGTCGATGTAAAACTTCGCCGCAACGAAGGTTTCAGTGGCTGACCCTCGGGCAACCCCCGCCTCCTGGGCATAGCCGGCAACATTGCGACCCTCGCTGTGTCCTCCGGCGTACTGCGCGCGATAGGCGTAGGCGTTGACGGACTCACGCGGTATCGCGCGTATCGATCGCAATACCTTGACCTTTTCGTCCCGCAATGCGTCCGCTTCGAGTATGGCCGGAGGCTCCATCGCGACCGCCGTCAACAGTTGCATCAAATGGTTCTGCAGCATATCCCGCAGCGCGCCGGTCTGGTCGTAGTAACCGGCACGAGTACTGATGCCGTCCGATTCCGCCACGGTGATTTGTACGTGATCGATGTAGTTTCGGTTCCAGATCGGCTCGATCAAGGTGTTGGCGAAGCGAAACACCAGCAGATTCTGCACCGTTTCCTTGCCGAGGTAGTGATCGATCCGGTAGATCTGCTCTTCGTCAAAATGCTGATGCAACAGGTTATTTAACTGCCGCGCGCTGTCGAGATCCTCGCCGAACGGTTTCTCGACCACGATGCGATGCTGGCCCGCCCGACCAAGACCGACCGCGCTCAGGCGGGTCACCACATCACCGAAGTCTCCGGGTTTGATCGAGAGATAAAATACAGTACGCCCGCCGTCGCCGCTCTCGGGCTGGCGCAACCCGGCCTTGAGCCGGACATAAGCCTCGTCGTCGCGCAAGTCGCCGCGCAAGTAGGTAAAGCGGGCCGCGAACCGCTTGAAGACGGCTTCTTCGAACCGATCTCCCACCCGCTCCGCCAACGCGCGCCGCATTTCCTCGCCCCACATTGCGTCGGTCCATTCGCGGCGGGCAAAAGCGACGAAACGCAGCCCCTCGGCAAGGCGCCCGGCCTCTTCCAGGCGATATAAAGCTGGCAACAGCTTGGTCATCATCAGATTGCCGGTGGCGCCAAAGATGACGAAATAACACGGTTCCTGCGAGTCCTGAATCATATCCGGCTTACTCCTGCCCCTGGACGGCGTGGCCGCCGAAGCCCTTGCGCATCATCGCCAGCACCTTGTTGGAAAAGTCCGCCGAGCCCTGGCTGGCGAAGCGCTCCATGAGCGCCAGACTCATCACCGGCGCCGGCACCCCGAGTTCGATCGCCTCCAGCGCGGTCCAGCGCCCTTCACCAGAATCGGCGACATACGCCTTGACGGCATCAAGGGCTTGATCCTGTTTGAGAAAATCCGCGGTCAGATCGAGCAACCAACTCCGCACCACGCTGCCGTGGCGCCACATCTCCCCGATCGCCGCCAGATCCAACCCGAACTCGCGCTTGCTTTGCATCAGCGCGAAACCTTCCGCCAGCGCCTGCATCATCCCGTATTCGATCCCGTTGTGGACCATCTTGACGAAATGTCCGGCGCCGACCGGACCACAATGCAGCCAGCCTTGATCCGACCCGGGCGCCAGCACTTTCGCGTACGGCTCGATCTGCGCGAACGCCGCGGCAGACCCACCCACCATCAACGCGTAACCATTCTCCAGCCCCCACACGCCGCCTGAAACGCCGGCATCGGCGAATTGTAATCCGCGCGCCTCCAGCATCCGTCCGCGCCGCACGGAATCCTTGTAGTAGGAATTGGCCCCATCCACCAGAACATCGCCCGGCGCCAACAACGAGGCCGCTTCGCCAACGTGAGCCTCGGTGATATCGCCGGCCGGCAGCATCAACCAGACCACGCGCGGCGGCGTCAACTGCGCAACCAAGTCGGTCAGCGAGGTCGCCACCGCAACGCCAGTTTCGTCGGCCAACTGGCGCGTCACCCCCTCGCTACGGTTGAACGCGACCAGCGGCACGTCCGCACGACGCAGACGGCGAGCCATGTTCGCCCCCATGCGCCCCAGCCCTACCATGCCTAGATTCATCTCGACGCCTCCGTAATGATTGATGGCCCGCTCGTTTTACTCTGACGGCCCGGAATTTCCAAGGCTTCGGCGCAGCCGGGGTCGACGGCCCTTTCAGTGGTTTGCTCGCTTCGCCGATTGCAATAGACTTACGCGACTCAACCTACACCATCGCCCGCGCCTAACACGATGACCTCACACAGCGTCTGCATCCTTGGCGGCACCGGATTTGTCGGCAGCCACCTCGCCTCCCGCCTGGTCAATCGCGGCCATCACGTCAAGGTATTGACCCGCCACCGCCACCGTCACCGCGCACTCCTTGTGCTCCCGCTGCTCGAACTGATCGAATGTGATGTGCACAACCCGGCGGAACTGACGCAGCACTTCCAGGGCTGCGACACGGTGATCAATCTGGTCGGCATTCTCAATGAATTCGGAGGCACGCGACGTTTCGCGACCGCGCACGTCGACCTCGCAAAAACCGTGGTCGAAGCGTGCCGCGATGCGGGTGTCGCACGCCTGCTGCACATGAGCGCACTGAACGCGGCACCGGATGCGCCCAGCCGTTACCTGCGCAGCAAGGGCGAAGCGGAAAATCAGGTCCACGCGGCCGGCGCGCCGTTCATGAGCGTTACCAGTTTCCGCCCATCCGTGATCTTTGGGCCGGGCGACGGTTTTCTGAATCTGTTCGCCGGATTATTACGACGCATACCGGTCGCATTACCGCTGGCCTGTCCCGGCGCGCGATTTGCGCCGGTCTATGTCGGCGACGTGGCCGACGCCCTTATCGCCGCGCTCGACGATCCGACCCACGCCGGCAAGCGCATCGAACTGTGCGGCCCCGAGAGCTATACCCTGCGCGAACTGGTCGCCTATGCGGCAAGGATGATCAACCGCAAGCGTTGGATCATCGGGCTGCCGGATTGGGCCTCGAAACTCCAGGCGCGCGTCATGGCGTTCGCGCCCGGAAAGCCGTTCACGCTGGATAATTACCAATCGATGCAGGTGGATAGCGTCTGTCGCGGCGGCGGTCACTGCCCCACCCCGATGGATGCCGTGGTGCCGCATTACCTCGGCGACGCGGCGCGCGACTTGCGGATGCAACGCGATCGGGAAACCGTCCGTAGCTAATCCGCGTCGGCCAACTTGGGCACCGTAAGGTCGGACGCCTCGGCACCGCCGCAGCGTTCGGGTTGCTTAAGCCGCTCGTGCCGGGCAGTTTTTTCCAGCGTCTTGAACGTCGCCATTTTGGTGTAAAAGCGCTCGAAATCGTAATCGCAACTTGCGAGCCAGCGCGTAAACTCCGGCACCAGATCGCGATAGACCGCGACCGACGCTAGGCGCGCGTTATTGACCGGCTTTTCAAACCAGCGATCGTAACCCGCAAAACCGCCCCACCGTTGCTTGAGTTCGGCGTAGCGGGTCCGCAGGTCGATATAGATCGCGGCTTTGCTTGCACGCTTGTCTGCCTCAGGCAGGTCCGCATCGTACACCGCGCGTAGCTGGTCCGAGGTGGATTTAAGCAAGCCGATGAAATCGTCCTTATGGCGCAACCAGTCCTCGTACTTATGAAGGTCTTCGGGCGAGGACTCGGACAGCCAGCGTCGCACCCCCTGCTCGCCGACCACCGTCGCGAAGGCCTCATTGAACTCCGTGTCGTGGGCAAAGTAGAGCCGTTGGTGCGCAAGTTCGTGAAACACGACCTCGGCCATCAAAACCTCGCCACGGTCGACCATCGAACTCAACAAAGGATCGGCGAACCAGCCCAGTGTTGAATACGCCTGAACCCCGCCAACGAATACCTCATAACCGGCTTCGCGCAGACTTGCGGCGAACGCCTCGGCCTTGGCTTCGTCGAAATAGCCGCGATAACTAACGCAGCCAACGATCGGGAAACACCACTCTTTCGGATCGAGCGAAAGTTCGGGCGCGGCGACCACGGACCACACCGCGAACGGCCGTCCCAGCTCGACGTAGCTCTGGTAGCTACGATTATCCGGCAAACCCAATCGCTGCGTGGCGTACAGCCGGACCTCCTGCGCCGTGACCAATTGCTGGCGCCGCTCGGGATCCAGCGCGTCGCTTTGCACCAGTTCATCTATCGCCACGCGCCGGCTCATCAGGTCGAGGTGGCCGCGCGCGCTGTTCGTGTAGTACCCCAACGTGCCGCAACCGACACAGGAGCCGAGGATCACCAGACTGGCACCCGCCAGTGCCAACCATTTCCAGAACCCACGCACGCGCATTCGATCATCCTCATTCAGCCTCGTTGGCCAAGGACTGCATTCTAACGCACCGAAGGACCGATCCTCGCGAG